>JARIAQ010000054.1 GCA_029257775.1 Blautia sp.
GGCGACCCGATAGGATATGCAGACCTAAGTAGTAGTTACTGGCAACAGCACTTAATCGGTGCAGGACGAGTAAAACAATAGAAAGGACTTGAAAATATGTTTAAGAAGAATAAGAAACAGACAGAAAATGTCAAAGAAAAAAAGATGCGTACTGTCAAGGTAGGCACACATAAGAAAACCGTGATTGCGTTGTGGGTGGTACTTATCGCAAGCGTGAGCTTTGGGGTATATAAGAATTTTACCGCTATCGACCAGCACACGACCCATGAAAAAGAAATCATAGAGCTTCGCTTGCAGGACACCAACGGGATAGAAAATTTCGTGAAGAACTTTGCGAAGTCTTATTACACATGGAATAACAGCAAAGAAGCGATTGAAGCAAGGACGCAGGCAATCAGCGGTTATCTGACAAAGGAATTGCAGGACTTGAATATAGATACAATCAGAACCGATATACCGACCAGCTCCACAGTTACAGATGTGATTGTGTGGAGTATTGAACAGTCGGGAACGGACACTTTTTCTGCTACCTACGAAGTAGATCAGCAGATAAAAGAGGGAGAACAGACAAGCAATGTCAAGGCAACCTATACTGTAAAAGTCCATGTGGACTCTGACGGGGATATGGTAATCGTTCAGAACCCTACCCTTGCACCAGCTATCGAAAAATCTGACTATGAGCCTAAGACACCAGAAGCAGACGCAAGCGTAGACGCTGATACCATAAATGACGCTACCGCATTTCTGGAAACATTCTTTAAGCTCTACCCGACAGCCATAGAAAAAGAACTTGATTATTATGTATCGGGAAATGTGCTTGAACCTATCGGCAGGGACTACCTTTATTCTGAATTGGTAAACCCAGTATTTACAAAGGACGGGGATAATGTGAAAGTAAAGGTTGCTGTGAAATTCCTTGATAATCAGACAAAGGCAACACAGGTATCGCAATATGAGCTTGTGCTACATAAGGATAGTAACTGGAAAATCATTGCATAGAAAAAACAGGGTGGTCTTAACACTACCCTGTTTATAAATCTTGGAAAAATTCCTCAATTTTTGCGTGATAAATCTTTTTCAATGCCAGCAACACACTTATCCGTATGCTGTATTTTCCTAGTTCCATCTGTGATAACATTTCACGACTGACTGCCAGTCCCCGTACTTGAAGCCGTGCAGATACCTGTTCCTGTGAAAGCCCTGCCCGTTTCCGCAAGGTGTGTAAATTATCGCCTATGGAAATATCCTGTTTGAGTTTCATTGCCACGTCTTGCCCTCTCCGATTTGTTGTTGGAATGTATTGATTACATATTGATTTTAAAGAAGAATTGCCGTAATATTGGAATATATACATTCCGAATAAAGAGAAAGGGACTTTGCAGGAAAAAGTATGGTAGAATGGAATGTAAGATACTTGTTCCTGTGAAGCAAAACCAGAATGTGTCTAAAAAAATCGTTTCCTTTCAGCCAGACAGGAAAGCCCTACAGAACTATTATCGACGGAATCTGGAAAAAGAAAAAAATCTATTTCTTGCCTTATGCTGTCCCAAAGACGCAGAAATCGTACTAGGAAAGCGTACTCCTAGCTTGGAAGAATTTGAACGTATTTCCTACCTTTTAGATATGCTGGGGCTTTCAGAGTATGGTATTTTTTTTCAGATGAAATATGGGAACTTACTGGACGAAATTGCAAAACAGGTACAAACAGAAATAAAAACAGACAGCGTGAACATTGACAGAGAATGTGCAAAGTATGAAGCATGGCTGGAAACATTCCTTTCCAAACTTCCTACAAGCAGAGTTTGCCACTATATACGGCAGGTATTTGATGTATAGAAAAGAGGTGTAAGAAATGTTTGGAAATATCCAAAAACAATGTGTAAGAGATTCCTTAAAGATACTTGCAAAGCAAAGAGGTATCTCTGTTAAGGAACTAAAAGCGGAAATTGAAGAAACCATAGAAGAAGCCTGTACCTCTGACGACCCAGAGCAACAGGCAATCTATCAGAAACTGTTTGGTGAAAAGAAACCAACGCCAGAAGAATTTATCTATAAAATATCCAAACAAACAAAATCATAACATTTACTGTATAACAAAAGTAACGTGCCTCCTGTTCCAAAAGACACGTTACTTTTATTTATTTAGATGAACAAACCGAGTACTGACATAATCACATCTGCCCAGATTTCAGCAGTACTTTGCTTTAATCCCATTATTTCGGTAAAGAAACGAATAAGTGCTGCTTCTGCTCCGCCGTTAACTTTTTCTAGGAAGCCAATCAATGACCCCATGTGTTTTTCTAAAAAGTCGCCAACTACTTTACCCACTCCCGGAACCTTTCTAATAGCACTAATTATAGCTCCGCCTTTTTCTTTAAGGAGTTTAAGCAATACTTTCGCTGTAACACTTACAGCACCTCTTTCTTCTTTCTGAGAAGCCGCCACACCTACTGATTCTCTTACAATCTTTTCTATTCCGTCTTTCCCATACTGCTCTGCAAATTCTTTTGTAATTTTATCATATTCAGCCAACTCGCTTGCAGAAAGATTTAATGTTTTAACAATTTCTCTGACAGAAGTAGGCTCTGCGGCAAATACAGGAACGGTTGTTCCTAATGTAGTTGCTGTTATAGCCATAGCCAATCCACCAGCGATATACTTTTTATAATTTTTCTTCATTTGTACTACCTCCATAATAATTTCTTGTGAAATACTTTGTACAGCTTTTTGTCAATTACTTTTTGTTACTCAAATTTTATGAAGTATTTTCATTTGTCGATTCATAACAAGAGTTTTTGAACTTGAATCTCATTATGTATTCCCCCCTTCTTTTTTCTTTTCCATTTCCTTTGATAAGCATATTCTAAACTATACAGTAAATGTAAAGTCAATATAATTTTTTTAATATGCTTGATATTTATTTTAATTATAGATATAATATTTTCATATACAGCTACTGTAATGTTTGAGGAGAAAATTATGTACAGAAAAACAATGGAACTAACAATATCAGAATTTGCAAAATTACATAATATTAATAAAAGAACACTTCATTATTATGATAGTATTGGATTATTTTCTCCTAATATAAAAGGGGAAAATGGATATCGCTATTATAATTTGTCGCAAAGCATAGAATTTGAATATATACTTACTTTAAAAAATAGTGGTTTGAACATTAATGAAATTCAAGATTTTATAAAAAATCCAACACCAGAAAAATTTATTCTTCTTTCTACTGAAAAAGAAATGCAAATTGATATGCAGATAAAAAAACTGAAAGCTCTAAAGAAAGCTCTAAAAGTAAAACGTCAACAACTTGAAATATGTAATACTTTTGAAACATCGAAAATAGAAATAATAGAATGTCAAGAAGAAAATTTATTTGTTTTGCCTTGGGATTTTCTTAATGGTAGTCTTGAAGAAATATTTTCATATATGAGAGATTCATGGAATATCCATCAAATTCGTACAGGAATTGGCAGATATATTTCTAATGATAAAATATTAAAAAATGATTTTGATAACTATGATGGAATATATACTCATGCAATTAAAAGTAATTCAAAGAAAAATATTATTTTAAAACCTGCTGGAAAATATATCTGTTGCTATCATAAAGGAAGTTCTGAATATTCATCTCAAATATATAAAAAACTAATATCATATGCCAACGAACATAAATTAAAATTAGTAGGCTATGGTTTTGAGTATGGTATGAATACATTTGCTATTTCAAAAGAAGAAGATTACATAAAACAAATTATGATTAAAGTTGAATATTAATCTTGACCTTACACTTACTGTATAGTTTATAATTTATATAAATTATATAAGGAGCGTGTTATTTAATGCAAAAACTATTACTTTTGTTACTTATTATAGGTATAAAGATTTTATCAACTAAAGGACTTTCTTTACTTATTGTTCTTATTTCTTTTTTCTTCAAGGGAAAATCCTTACACTTTAATACAGAACAATGGAACTTATTTTTTAAAGATATTAAGGAGAAATTTATACTAAAGTCTTTTAAGATAATATACACAATCTCAACATTGTTGTCTTCAATTATTGCCTATATATTGTTTAGCATTACACATTTTAAATATCCCTTAGTATTATCTATTGTATTATTATTATGTTCAATTACCTATACTTGGATTAGTTATAGAAATAAAACGAAAAGGAAACTTATTAGTGCCTGTGATGAAATTAAAAAAAGTGTTAAAAGTGAATAAAATACAAATGTTCATTAGGGGGATTCTTTATGAAACAAAGCTTTAAGTAAGTTACTCATTACTCAAATAATTATTAAAAATTCTTATATTTTAAAAAATTTTGGCTCGTACAAATGTTTATTTTTGTGCGAGTTTTTTTTTGCATTTTTTTGGGAGCTTTTTCAAAAATACTGCAACAAATCACACCTTGCTGTCCTTATATGGTGTGGAAAGAGGGATAGATGCTTTTCATGTCACAAAGGAAAGGAGGTGGAATTGATGAAACCGTCTGACTTTCAAAAAACAGTACAATGCCGTTTTGAAAGTTGTTTAAAAAAAGTTATCCGAAGTGTTATCAAAGATTACAGAAAGGAACTTAAACGGCGAAAAGAGAAAGAAATTCCATTTAGCGAACTACCTAATATTATGGTAAACAACTTTGCTATATGGGACGACTACGAAACAGATTATACTCTTTTTAATGTATGTGGTACGGACATTCGTGTTCTTGATGACGAACTGGCAAACGCTTTAAAAAAACTTTCCCAAAAAAATCGTGAAAATTTACTTATGTATTATTTTCTTGAAATGAGTGATAGAGAAATAGGGGAACTGATGAATATTGACCGTTCAACATCATTTCGTATCAGAAAAAAATCGCTTGATGAAATTAGAGAGATTCTAAAGGAGGCGAAACAGTATGAAGAATAAACACCCATCTTACTATCTTATTTCTTCAGCAATAGACGGCAATGAGCCTGCTATCGAAAAAATATTGCTGTTTTATGACCCATACATATCAAAGTGCTGTTTACGTCCACTATATGATGAATATGGGAATGTCTACATTACTGTAGATATGGAATTAAAGGGACGTATTAGAGAAGCAATTTTAAAAATGATATGTGACTTTGAAATTCCTTTACACGAAATTGAATAAATGATATAGCGGAGCATGATTTGCTGTCCTCTTTCCTGTTCCGCTTTTGAGATTTGCCGTCCTATGAAAGCCTGCTGAGTGCAACAGGTTTTCATAGGCTGACAAGCCGACCTGTTCTTTGAAAACTGAATAAAGCTGACAGATACGTTTGTGAGATAGCGAGCCACGGGGACTGTACGCCACGACCTTTTCAAAAGAAAGCGAGCGACCCACGCAGTGATCCGAGAGCGACTGTTGGAAAAGTCGCTTTGCCACGACCTATCCTCACAGAATAATGATACGTCCCAAAGGTGGTTTTGCTCATAGGAATGAGATTGGTTGAAATACCAGCGGAGCTTTTCCAGAGCCGTCTGTCTGCTTCTGAAACATTGTGAAAATACGCATATTGGATAAGCCTATGTGCGTATGTTGAGAATAGATAGCTGATTAAGGGGGCTGATAACTTGGCTAAAAAAGAACCTGCAGAATATATTGTAGAACGGGAATTTTTAGGTAAATTTTCCGTAGAGGAATTGCTTGTCCGTATCGTGAAATCTCATGTTAAAAAAGGACTATCAAGAGGGTAAAACCCTTGAAAACAATGGAAAGAAGCCGTACTTTATGGTATAATATTATCATAGGTACGGCAGTTGAATAGGTGGAAAAATGATTTATCAAAAAGGTTCAAACTTATTTAACGTGGCTATTTATATCAGATTATCACGAGAGGACGGAGATAAGGAAGAAAGCGATAGTGTAGGAAATCAGAGAAAACTTTTAACAGAATATGTGAACAAGCATGATGATTTTATCCTATATGATGTTTATATTGACGACGGTTTTACGGGAACGAATTTTAATAGACCAGACTTTCATAGAATGATTGCTGACATTGAGGATAACAAGGTAAATTGCGTTGTTGTAAAAGACCTTTCCCGTTTTGGACGAGATTACATTGATACGGGGCGATATTTGGAAAGAATATTTCCAGAGCTTAATGTTCGTTTTATTTCTGTAACAGATAATATTGATAGTATGAAGCAGGCATACGATATGTTACTTCCTATTAAAAATATATTCAACGAACAGTATGCCAGAGATATTTCTAATAAAATTCAAGCGACTGTAAAATCAAAGCAGAAAGCTGGAGAATTTATCGGAGCTTTTACAAGCTATGGTTATAAGAAATCGCCTGCAAACAAGAATAAACTTGTGATTGATGAATATGCGTCCGGAGTTGTGAAACGGGTATTTAGTATGTACGCACAAGGGATAGGAAAACAGAGCATTGCAAAAATATTAAATGCAGAAGGTATCCTTTGCCCGTCAGAATATAAAAAACTCAACGGCGAAAATTATAAGAATTGTAATCGTTTAGAGAAAACTTCCTATTGGACGTATTCAACGGTAAATATCATGTTGAAAAATGAAATGTATATCGGAAACATGATACAAGGGAAGAAACATCAGCGTATGAGAAGTAAACAGCGACCAGTTGAGAAAGAAAACTGGATAAGGGTTGAAAATACACATGAACCGATTATAGACCGTCAACTGTGGGATAAGGTACAAAAACTGCTGACGAAAAAGCATAGGGATATTGATTTAGAAACAAACAAGAATATCTTTGCAGGTTTTATTAAGTGTGGCGATTGTGGTCGGGCAATGATGAAAAATTTCTGGCGACGTGCTGACGGAAGTAAGTCCTATTCATTCTATTGTGGAACTTATAAAAGAAGTGGAAAAGATTATTGTACTCCGCATACTCTCCCGTTTCAAGTATTGAATGATATTGTGCTGGGAGATTTAAAACAGATTATCCGCAATGTAGAGAACTTGCAGGAACTTGTAAAATCACAATCTTTCACAGCAACAAAAATCAGAAAATCAACTGACATAGAACTGACAAAGTTAAAAACAGAGCTTGAAAGAGTGAAGAAGCTGAAAAAGTCAATTTATGAAGATTACAAAGACGAACTGATTTCTAAAGAAGAATTTCTTTCTTATCGAGAGGACTATCAACAAAAAGAAACGCTTTACTCCAAACAGATTGAAACGCTGGAAGAAAAGAAAAAAGAAAGTGTAACGGAAGATGTTTTTGAAACACCATGGTTAAGGCGGTTGTTGGAACTGAAAGACATTGAAGAATTAGACAGAGATATTATTGTGGAAATGATAGACCAGATAACAGTTTATGAAAACCACAAACTTAAAATCTCATACAACTTCGGAAATGAACTGGAACATTTATTTTCAAGCGTTTACTGTGAGGACTTGGAGAAAAAGGCTATCTAATCTCAATACATTTCTAACTCCCCATAGATATTGGGGAATACATATCACAATTTGCGTAAACTACAACCAGCACATGGGGGTGCCGATTTTGGTGCTACTTATAACGGCAGAAAGGAAAAAGATGACAACTTGGATTTAGCTTTGGCAGTAGGTAACATACTATCTCAACGTGGTATTCATGTAATTTATACTCGCACTACAGATGTATATCAGACGCCTTTTGAAAAGGCTGCCATAGCTAATGAATCCGATGCTGATTTTTTCATTTCCTTTCATCGTAATTCCAGTCCCGAATCCAATCAATATGAAGGCATCGAAACTTTAGTATACGACAAATCTGGTCAAAAATTAGATATGGCGGAAAATATAAACGGCGCTCTAGGAGAACTGGGTTTTCGTGAAATTGGTGTAAAATCACGCCCCGGTCTTGTGGTCCTCAGACGTACAAAAATGCCTGCCGTCTTAATTGAAACAGGATTTCTCAATACCGATAATGATAATGAACGTTTTGATACACAATTTTCCCAAATTGCGCAATCCATTTCCTCCGCAATTTTAGGAACTCTCGATGAAGAAAGTTTAGAAAATAAACCAGAATCTCAAAATAATTTCTATCGTGTGCAAACAGGTAGCTTTCAAAACAAAGAGTATGCTAATAACATGCTCTATACACTACAAGATCAAGGATTTCCTGCTTTTCTTTTATATGAAGACGGAGTATTCAAAGTTCAAGTAGGCGCATACAAAAATCTGGCAAATGCAATAAAAATGGAAAAAGCACTTAGAAAATCTGGTTACAGCACTTGGATTGTTTCTGCTCCTGCATCTTATTAAAATTAAAAGAAGATTTATAGATTTCTCTTTGAACTATCTATAAATCTTCTTTTGATATACTTATTTACATAGACTCTGCTCTATCTTCTACATTTTTATTAAAGTTAATTACTTCGTGATCATACTCTGTATCCATATAAATAGACTTAATCATAAAATCCGCAGTTGCTTTATTTACTGCCATAGGAATATCGTACACCTGAGCAATTCGCATCAAGGCTTTTACATCTGGATCATGAGGCTGTGCAGTTAAAGGATCAGAGAAAAAAACAATAAAGTCAATGACTCCTTCTACAATTTTGGCTCCAATCTGCTGATCTCCTCCAAGGGGACCACTATTATACCCCTTTATACAAAGTCCTGCTTTATCCGCAATCAATCTAGAAGTTGTACCTGTTCCATATAAATTATGTTGTTTCAAAATATCATAATTTTCTTTACACCACTGAATGAGTTTCTTTTTTTCATTATCATGAGCAATCAATGCTATATTTTTTTTCTTTCCAATAGTAAATGTTACATATTCATTTGTTATCATTCAAAAGACCGCCTTTCTGAATTATTTTCATTTCCTGCTCAGTTTATCATATTTTCCTTGTTCTCTCAACGTGAAACTGCTACAATGTAACCACAACAAAAGAAAAAGTAGGTAAAATACATGTATTACTTTATTATAAATCCTCATTCAAAATCTGGATATGGTATGTCTATATGGAAAAAAGCCGAAGTTATTTTAAAAGAAAGGAAGATTTCTTATATATCCTATTTTACCCAGTATACTGGTCATGCACAACAGTTAGCAAAAGAAATCGCTCTACTCTGTCGCCCTTGCACACTTAGCGTACTAGGCGGCGATGGAACATTAAATGAAGTAATAAATGGACTGATGCAAACTGATTTTTCTCATATTACACTGGGATATATTCCCACTGGTTCTGGGAATGATTTTGCAAGAGCTTTAGGTCTTCCCTGTGATGTGGAACAGTGTATAGAAATGATTTTAGCTCCATCCAAATATACTACTGTAGATATAGGGCTAGCACACACAAAGGATGTTTCCCGCTATTTTCTTGTAAGCAGTGGTATTGGTTACGATGCGGATATCTGTCGTAATGTTATGGCTTCTCCACTAAAAAAGATAATGAATAAGATTCATCTGGGAAAACTAACTTATGTTCTAATTGCTTTAAAACTGTTAATTCAATATAAATCATGCCCTGTTTCTGTTCGTATCGACAAAAAAGAAAAGACTTCCCTATCTAAGTTCCTGTTCATTACAGGTATGAACACTCCCTATGAAGGGGGTGGCGTGAAATTTTGTCCAGATGCTAACTTTCAAGACAACCTGTTAAATATCTGTATGATTGGAAATTTACCAAAACTAAAAATATTAGCTCTTTTTCCCACTGCTTTTCTAGGAAAACATGGGCATTTTCATGGTGTTACTCTTACTAAATGCAATCGAATAGATATTTCTAGCAAATCTCGTCTACCTATCCACTGCGATGGAGAGTCCATGGGAATTGCAGATCATTTAACCTTACAATCTACACAGAAACAAATTAACGTTATTCTTAAATAAGAAACAGGTGAAAAATATGGAAAAAATACTACTGATTTTTCTTTTTCTGCTGTGCATCTATATTTTAGGAACAATGCCTCGATTTTCACGAAAAAAAGAAACTCAGACTTTTTGTCATTGTCTCTTTGCACACAGAGGATTATTCTCTCCCAATCAACGTATTCCTGAAAATTCTATAACGGCCTTTCAAGAAGCTGTTCAACATGGTTATGGTATTGAACTTGATATTCAACGAACAAAAGATAATAAAATTGTAGTTTTTCACGACCACACTCTGACACGTATGTGTGGCATTGATCTTCCTGTTTGTGAACTAACTTATAAGGAATTACAAAAGTTTACACTAATGAATTCAAAAGAAAAAATTCCTCTTTTACAAGATGTTTTAAATCTTGTAAAAGGACAAGTTCCCTTGCTAATTGAGATTAAACTTCCTACCATAAAAACACTTACTTGCCGTCTGGCAGATGAACTATTACAAAATTATTCTGGCAACTATTGCATTGAATCCTTTAACCCACTAGCTTTACGCTGGTATAAAAAGAACCACAGAGAAATTATTAGAGGGCAACTTTCTGCTAATCTTACACGCCCTGTTGCTGAAGGTGGATATTTTTTAAGTTTTCTTGTAAAATATCTACTGTTAAACTTTTTAGGGAAACCCGATTTTATTTCTTATTGTTATAAAGATCAACATAACATCAGTTTTTTACTACAAAAATATATTTACAAAACACCTGTGTTTGCGTGGACTGTACGCTCCTCTATTGTGTTTAAAAAACAAAAAGAATTTTTTGATTCTATTATTTTTGATAGTTTTATACCTGGAAAGGATTATTAAACCAAAAGAACCAAAAGATTTTTTTAATATTTCTCTAATAAGATAAATATATTCTTTAATTTATTAAACAACTGTAAACTACATTGTTATCCTATATTTGCTATGCTATAATAGCACAAAGAATGTTATGAATATTCCGAAAAGGTGAGGTGTGATTTTGGAATCTCTAAAAAAATATAAACATACTTGGATTATACCTGTTTATGGTATTTTATACATGCTTGCTTTCCAATATGTAGAGCAACGAAATGTTCCTATTAATATTATTCACATGAAATTTGATGATTATATCCCCTTTTGTGAATATTTTATTATTCCCTATTTTCTATGGTTTGCATATGTTGCCGTAACCGTATTTTTCTTTGCATTTATTAATAAAAACAAGCAAGAATACTGGCAGTTTATTTTAACATTGGGAATAGGAATGACTCTATTCATTTTAATTTCTCTCATTTATCCCAATGGGCAAAATTTAAGACCTAAGTTAACTGGGGATAGTATTTTCATTCAATTAGTACAATATCTTTATACTATTGATACCCCAACTAACATTTTACCCAGCATTCATGTTTTTAACTCTGTTGCCTGTTGTATTGCCATTTTTCAACATAAACCTTTCCAAAAGTGCAAAGCATTGCTTACCGGCACTGCAATTTTAACCACATTAATCGTTATGGCTACTGTATTCTTAAAACAGCACACTTTAATTGATGTTATTGCAGCACTAACACTTAACATTATCTGCTTTCAATTTCTTTATAAACCCAAGGCTGTACATGCAGAAAACCCTGCACAAATCTAAAAAATAAAATCTGTCACATAAAACTGTTTAAATTCAGCGTTATGTGACAGATTTTTTATTAATTAAATCCATAAAATTTCTGAGCTACTTTATATAATGCAACAGAAAGACGTCTTCCACTCCCACCTGGAAGATTAACACCTCTTCCCAAAATACTCATATATAGCTTTCGATAAATTCGAACATCTGCATTTTTCAAATATCTCCAAAGTTCTTTTTTCTTTTCTAAATTTTCCTCTGTACCTGAACGGATTAACATAATGGATGACACGGCCATGATAATATCCAAATATTTCAGCATGTATCTTCGGGCATTTTTATCCGTAATTTTTTCTTCAGAAATAATATCAATCATTAAACGATTTACTAACAATTGCTGATCAATACGGCCAATCATAACTTTTTCATTAACTGATTGATCATTTCTTCCGATAAAGTAACGATAAAAATTCACGTCCATATAATACATAGTTTTTACATACGGCAATGGCTTATACACAAAAATATTGTCTACATAAAAAGTATGTTTCGGCAACTCTAATTTGCATTCTTTTAACAACCCTGTTCTATAAATAACAGAGTGCATTAAAATATACTTGCCTATAGGCATTCTACCCATTTCTTTCCATGTAAAAACTTTATTTTCGGGCATATAATTTTTATATTTCATTACCTTTTTGTGCTTTGCGCCCTGCTTCTCATATACAAAGTTACTAATCATCATATCCAAAGTTTCTGGACCTGCAATTAATTCTAACAGCTTATCAAGAATTGCTTGGTAAGCTTCTTTATTTACCCAGTCATCGCTATCTACAACTTTAAAATAAAATCCTGTAGCATTTCGAAGTCCAGCATTTACAGCTTCTCCATGACCTCCATTCTCTTGATGAATGGCTTTTACAATATTCGGATACTTTGTGGCATATTCATCTGCAATCATTGCAGTATCATCTTTTGAACCATCATCAACAATTAAAATTTCCACTAATTCTCCACCCTCTAAAAGAGAGTCGATACAATTTCTCATATAATCCTGTGAGTTGTAACAAGGCACAGCAATAGATAATAACTTCATCTAAAAGTCCTCCTCAATGTACTTTCTATATGCTGAAAACGCAGATGGAATAGGATATTTCTTTTTTGAATTTTTTCTATCTACAAATATCACTTCACCCACCTGCTTTTCTTCTGTAGATGCTACTTTTATAAGGTACCCCTTCATTCGCCATTCTACATGGGAAAAAATATGTTTTGAATTTCCTATTTCTTTAATATAAACAGGCATCAATTTCATATCTTCTACACAATGAATAGCCTCCTCCTGTGTTAAATATCCAGATTTATTAGGGAACTCATAAAGTCCTGGTAAAAGCCCATGATCAGAACGTTTTTGTATGGCAAATTCTTGTCCATTCTGAATAAGGAATATGGTTTTTTCTTCTACTTTTCTAGGTTTTTTGGCCGCTTTTTTTGGATATTCTAAAACTTTGTTATGTGCTTTTGCCATACAAAAATTCGCCACAGGACAAGATTCACATTTTGCCATCCCATTTGGTACACATACCATCGCCCCCAATTCCATTAAACTTTGATTAAAAGCCCCCGGAACATTCAAAGGCATAATTTTATCCAGCTTTTTCTCTATGTCTCTTTTTGTAGACTGCTTTAAAATATCAGAAGAATCCTCTGTAATTCTGGTAATTACACGAAGCACATTCCCATCTACTGCAGGTTTTGGAATACCATAAGCAATAGATCCAATAGCTCCGGCTGTATAGCTTCCAATCCCCGAAAGACTTAATAATGCTTCATAATCAGCAGGTAACTCTCCATTATATTTTTCCATAACAACTCTAGCTGCCTTTTGCATATTTTTCACTCGATTATAATACCCTAAACCTTCCCACAGTTTTAACAATCGCTCCTCTGGACACTCTGCCAAATCCTGAATGTTGGGTAATGCATCTATAAATCTTGCATAATAATCTTTCACAGCCTCCACTCTGGTCTGCTGAAGCATAATCTCTGAAATCCACACATGATACGGTGTCGGATCTTCTCTCCAAGGTAGACTTCTCTTATTTTCTTCATACCAAATTAATAAAGGCTCTACAATCTGCTCTAACATATTTGCTCCTGGATGTTTTCTTTTTTAGTATATTTACTCTAAATAAACCCTAACAGGTTTTGCAAGATTTATCAAGTCTTTTCTTACAACACAATTGTATGCGAGAATATGCACTCCCTCTTTTTCTGCTTCTTTCAGGGCCTGAGCAAATTCTGGGTGTGTCTCATAATTAGGCTCAAAATAAGACACATTTTCCATTTGAATCACAAACATCAAGTATGCTTCATATCCGTCTTTTATACATTTTATCAATTCATAAATATGTTTTACTCCTCGCTGTGTAGGTGCATCAGGAAATCTTACAACACCTTTTTCTTCTAATGTAACACCTTTTATCTCCATGAAAATTTTTCTTTCTCCACTCTCTATATATAAATCAAAACGAGAATTTCCATATACAACTTCACGTCGGACTTTTGCTTCCGAGCCAAAAAGATTTCCTTCTTTTAACCATTCCTCTACAACTTTATTAGGAATTTGCGAGTCCATATTTATAAGACGATCCCCTTTTTTTACACCAATTAAATCATACTTTGTTTTTCGATTTGGATTATCACTTTTTTCTAAAAAAACAAGGGCGCCAGGAACCAATAATTCCCCACAGCGCCCTGTATTTTTCACATGACAGACTTCTTCTTTTCCGTTTATTTCTACATGAGCAATAAATCGATTTGGACGTTTCTTAAAAATTCCCTGTTCTACCTTACTATACCTCATCTCTGTTTTCCTCTGTCAATCCTTCATATATTTCTTTTATGCTATTAAAAATGTAATCCGGCTTTACTTCACTATGTAAAATATCTTCCATAGATGCTTCCCCAGAGAGCACACAAATGGTATCTACTTTTGCATTTTTCCCCGTTTTAATATCTGTATACAACCGGTCACCTACAATTACTGCGTCTCTGCGCCTGCATTTCATTTTCTTTAATACACTATTTACCATAATTGGCTCCGGTTTTCCAATGAAAAACGGTTCTTTTCCTGTTGCATTTTTTAACATCATGCTCATTGAACCACAATCTGGAATGTAACCAAAACTTACAGGGCAAACAAGGTCTGGATTTGTTGCCAGGTATGCCACATCTTTTCCCAGCATAATACAGGTTTTTCTGATTTTTTCCGAAGTATTTTCTGTATCAAAACCTAAAAGCACAACACTTGCCTGATCATCCACATCTGTCACAACTTCTATTCCTTCTTTTCTAAGCTCTGTTATCAATGACTCCGTCCCCATACAGTAAACCACCTGTTGGGGATAATTTTCCTTTAAATACACAGCGGTTGCTTGGCTAGATGTATAAAAATTTTCATATTTTGCATTTATTCCCATTAACTGAACTTTTTGCATATAATCTTCTACAGACTTTGAGGAATTGTTTGTAATGAACACATATTGTCCCCCGCGTCTTTCTATTTCCGCAAGAAATTCCTTTGTTCCGTCAAATACTTCATTTTCATTATAAATTGTTCCGTCCATATCCAAAAGATATAATCTTTTTTCTTTTAATCTATCTGCAAATTTTCCAGTATAATCCTGCATCTCATTCTCCTTTAGCAGCCACTATTTACTTTCTACATTTTTTGTAGCAATCAGTTCTACTCCTGTATTTCCTATATTTTTCAATATAACATCTCCAATTTTCACAGGAGCTTGTACTGTAATATTTTTCAGGCTAGCTGCACATTCTCTGATTTTATTTTTCGGAATATCGGAGGCAGTCTTTACGGAAACAACTGAAAGTTTTCCCCCCATAACCATTACACTAGACGTAAGAATTCTGGTAGGATTTGTAACTTCTTTCTCTCCATAAGTTTTTCCTTTTGGACATGTATTGCCTTCTACTTTTATTACTTTTTCTCCATCTATTGTAACAGTAAGAGCACATCCTAAAGGACAGTTAATACAAGTTAATTCCCTGATTTTCATCCTTATGCCTCCTCCAATTTCATAATAAGTTTATCGAAATTTATCTCTTGTGTCAAATCTGATTTTTTTAAAATAATTTGTTCCATTTCCCCTGGTGCCAGTTTTTTCCTCTTTTTATGCACAATCTGTTTATCTCCTAAATACACATTTACATACATATTTTCATATACTTTATCTACTCGAAACCGCACTGTTAAGTTATCTTCCATACTTTTTATACGAACCTTTTGAGGAACTGTATAACGAATACCCTCTTCTGGCTGGATTATTACAGGGGTTTCTTTTTTTTCTAATTCCTTTTCCTTTAAAAATACAGCCGCTTGTTGACCTGCTTTTTTTGCTTCTTCTGAAACATAATCTACTAAATCATGTACATGGAGCACATTTCCACAGGCAAAAATTCCTTTTATATTTGTTTCTAAGCTTTCATTTACAATAGGACCCGAAGTAATATTTGAAAGATCAACTCCAGCCTTTATAGATAATTCATTTTCTGGAATCAAACCACAAGATAAAAGTAAAGTGTCACAAGCATAAAACTCCTCTGTACCAGAAATTGGTTTACGATTTTTATCTACTTGCGCCAATGTGATTCCTGTCACTCTTTCTTTTCCATGAATTTCTATTACAGTATGACTAAGCTTTAATGGAATATCAAAATCTTCCAGACACTGCACAATATTCCTCTGCAAACCGCCAGAATAGGGAAGTAGCTCTGCAACTACTTTAACTTTTGCCCCTTCTAAGGTCATACGTCTTGCCATAATAAGTCCTATATCTCCTGATCCTAAAATTACCACCTCTCGCCCAGGCATTAATCCCTCCATATTCACCAATCTTTGAGCTGTTCCCGCCGTATAAATTCCTGCTGGACGATAACCTGGTATATTCAATGCACCTCTTGGTCTCTCTCTACATCCCATAGCCAAGATCACTGTCTTCGTCTTTAAGCACATAAGGCCCTCTTCCTTATTCATAGCAGTTACCACTTTTTCATTGCCACATTCTTCAATATCAAGTACCATTGTATTTAATTTATACGGGATATTTTTCTCTAATACTTGCTCAATAAAACGTTGTGCATATTCCGGTCCCGTTAACTCTTCTTTAAAAGTATGTAATCCAAAACCATTGTGAATACATTGATTTAGAATACCGCCCAACTCATAATCTCTTTCTAAAATCAAAAGCTTTTCAACACCGCTATCCCTTGCTGAAATAGCTGCTGCCAATCCTGCCGGACCGCCTCCTACAATAATTAATTCATATTCCTGCATTTCTTTTATCCTTTCTTATACTTGCTAATTACTCCTTAATTTTCCCTGTTAAAAGTCTAGATACTCCTCCTGCTTTTGTAATTTCTAAGGGAGACTTTCCAAGCTCTCTTTCTAGAATTTCCATCACTTTCGGAGCACAAAAGCCTGCCTGACATCTTCCCATTCCTGCTCTTGTTCTTCTTTTTACACCATCTAGCGACTTTGCGCCTAATGGTCTACGAATAGCATTTACGATTTCCCCTTCTGTAACTGTTTCACATCTACAAATCACATTTCCATATAAGGGATTTTCTTCTATTAATGCTTTTAATTCCACCTTTGACATTTCTGCCACACAGGGAATATCTTTTCTTCTTGGATTAAAATCCTCTTTTTTTTCTGCTTG
Source organism: Blautia sp. (assembly GCA_029257775.1). Taxonomy (GTDB): domain Bacteria; phylum Bacillota; class Clostridia; order Lachnospirales; family Lachnospiraceae; genus Blautia. The sequence continues at coordinate 17,211 of JARIAQ010000054.1, forward strand.
CAATTTTCCAACAATACACTCCGCCAAATATTCTCCAATGGCAGGTGCACTGGAAAGTCCCGGAGATTGAATACCTGCCGCATCAAAAAATCCCGGTGCATCAGAAATTTCTCCTATCACAAAGTCTTTGCCTTTTTCCACTGCACGCAACCCTGCAAAAGAAGTAATAACCATATTAAGTGGAATCTCTTCTGCACTTAACTTTGCCATTTTTGACATTTTAGCAATTCCTTCTCCTGTAGTATTTATCCCTTCTTTATCCTCTATATTCTCAGCTGTTGGTCCTGCTAAAAGATTCCCATGTACTGTAGGTGTAATCAATACACCTTTTCCCATAGTCGTAGGTAGCTGGAAAATCGTATGTGATACAAAGTTTCCTGCCTTCTTATCCATCAGGCAATATTCTCCTTTTCTAGGAACAATAGAAAGTTTTTTTTCACTAACCATATTATGAAAAACGTCCGCATATACACCAGCTGCATTTACAATACACTTTGTCTCATAGCAGTCTTTTGCTGTTTCAATTTTATATCCTTCTGCTGTTTTTTTAATATTTTTTACTTCTGTGTCAAAAACAAAATCCACACCATTAACATTTGCATTTTCTGCTAATGCAATAGTAAGTTTAAATGGACAGACAATAGCACCTGTAGGAGCATAAAGCATTGCTTTTACATTTTTTGAAAGATTCGGCTCCATTTCCCAAATTTTTTCACCAGTAATAATTTCTAATCCCTCTACACCGTTTTCTATTCCTTGTTTCTTTAAATCTTCTAGCTTATAATAATCCTCTTCCTCAAAACAAAGAACCATAGAACCATTTCTTTTATATGGAAAATCTAACTCCTTTGATAAAGCTTCCATTTTTCGACTGCCGATTACATTCATTTTTGCTTTCCATGTTCCTGGCTCTGCATCAAATCCTGCATGAACAATGGCACTATTTGCCTTAGAAGTACCACAACACACATCTTCTGATTTTTCTAAAACTACTGTTTTCAATTGATACTTTGCCAATTCTCTGGCTACTGCGCAACCTGTAACTCCTGCTCCAATAATCACTATATCATACATATTTTATCTCCTTCCCAGACATAGATGTCTATAACAACATTTTATAAAACAAAAAAAGACAGAACGACAAGGCATAAGTCTTCTTATGCTCTATTCGCTCTATCTCCTATCTCCTGCGTAATTTATTTTATTTTTACATAAACCAAACTTTTTGGTTCGTAGTGGATATGGAAATGGCTCCCGCATTAAGTGCAGCCATAATATCTTCCTTATCCGATATTAATCCTCCTGCTATAACAGGAATTTTATTTTGTTTACATATCTTTTGTATAATCTTCGGCATTACTCCTGGAAGAATTTCTATCATGTCCGGATATACACTTTCAGTCTGACGTTTAATACTCTCAAATGCCATAGAATCAATGACAAAAAACCGCATAATGGAAAACAAGCCTTCTTCCTTAGCCTGACGGATTACCGATGGTCTTGTGGAAATAATTCCATCTGCATGTGTCATAGATTTTATATAAGTAACTGCAATTTCTTTACTGCTCAATCCAGCTATTAAATCAATATGTATAATAACTGTTTTTCCCGCTTGTTTTAAACGATGAACAATTTGACTAATGTTGCAAATATCTCCATATAAAACAAATACAATGGGAATATCTGAATAAATACATTTTTTCAAACCTTCCTCATCTTTTATAGCGGCAATAACTGGACAATCCTCAAATTCTTCTATAAGCTGAGATTTCATATTCCTACCTTCTGTCATTGAATATTCGGTGATAAAAAGACAAGAGCATATAGCTGTCCTGCAGCTTCTGTTCTTGTCTCCTACTCACTCTTATTGTACTACACCTATTTCATAGTTGCAAGTTAATTATCTGTAAAAGCACACAATAGGACATCCTGCTTCAATGTTTTCATAAAACTTTCCTGCAAAAGAAACAGGCAAATTAATACAACCATGAGAACCGCTATTTTTATAAATACTGCCCCCAAACTTCCCTCTCCAATTTGCATCATGCAGACCAATTCCTCCATTAAAAGGCATCCAGTAGGATACCGGTGTCTCATATTCATAACTTCCATCTGGATTAGGTGCTGGACGCAAAACCTGATTTCTCTGCTTATAAGCTAATGAATATACACCTGCCGGTGTTCTTCGACTTGCATTATTATAAGTTCCCGATACAATATCAGACTCCATTAAAAGTGCCCCATCTTTATAATACCATAAATGCTGCGCACTTAAATCTAACTCTACATAGGTATTTCCAATATCATTTTCCCCATAGGTGTTCCCTTTTTTGGCATACACAGGTTCTCTTTCAATATTGCCATGAGACTGAATATCTTTCAAAAGCTGGGCTCTTTCCCCTCTAATATCAATAAGATATCCATAACTACCTCCTGATACCGCCACTGGTCCTCCTGTATAAGTACTGGTAAATGTTCTTTCCGTACCAATGGTATTATATTTTTCTCCCAACTTCTGTACGTAGTCTCTAATATTCTGCTGTAAAACACCTAAGTTCTCTACATAATTTCCGTTCTCATCATAAGTCATCCAGTCCTTTACTATCATTCCATCAAGAATTTCTTTTTTATCCCCAAAAGTGTATGTTACAGTTACTGCTGCGCAATTATTCCACACTTCCTGTTGGTGTTTCAATGTTTCATCCTCACTTGTAACTGTGGGAAGTACATACACTCCTTCTTCTTCAGCTATAAATTTATTTTTACTTTCTTTTACCGATGCAATCATTTTTTCCATCAGCTTTGCTTTATCCAATGTAGTACCCTGTTCTTCTTCTTTTATAATAAACTGATTATTTTCAAAATCAATATAAGCATCATTAGGAGATATCATATTTTCTTCTTGCATACTTTCAAAAGTATTCAACTTTTCCTGAAGTTTTCCTTCATTAAAAGTAATGGCTTCTCCCACTTTATATTCTCGTTGCTTAAAAAATCCTGAAACCCACAAAAAAGGATTTTGTTTTTTTAAATAATCTTGAATCTTACCATCAGAAAGATATTCATATTCAATATCTTCTCCCCTAATTTCTTGCTGTTTTCCATCTCGAAAAAAAATCTGTAATGAATAATCTTCTATTTTATTTTTTAATCTTTTCTCTGCTTCTTTTGCAGTTAAATGATCACAATCTATTCCATTTATTTTAGTTCCTCTAAAAAACTTATCTTTATAATAAAAAGTTCCTCCCCCATATAATAAACCCAAGACACAGACTGTAATTGTTCCACATATAAGAGCCTTCTTCTGCCAACTCATACGCTTTTTCTTTTTTGCCATTTTCATAAGCTCCCTCTATTTCATTTTATATTCCAAGGATTATTATACCATATTCCGACATTTTTCATAGGGATTTCTACATCTCTTTTTATATTTAATATATGTCTATAACATTCAATATTTTTGTTACAATTCCTCTATATTTATCATGTATTTATTTACAAAAGAAATACATGATTTTTAAATTTTGGAAAAATACTAGATTGGAAAAATCATTTAAAACAATAAAAAGTCCTGTTTCGCAGAAATTCTGCAAAACAGGACTTTTTTTCTCGTCCGAACACATTTATAACTTTATTTTATTAATGGAATTACTCCTCTGTTTTTCCGTAAAGAGTAATTAATTTATTCAAGTAATCGTATCTAGCCTTAGCCTCAGATTCATTCTTAGCGAACAGTCTAGCAGCTTTTTCTGGATTAGAACGTTTCAGAGAGTTGTAACGAACTTCTCCATCAAGGAATGCCTGATAATCTTCTGTTGGTGCTTTAGAATCCAGAGTAAATTTATTATCTGCAGCTGGATTGAAGCGGAAGTTATGCCAGTATCCACATTTAACTGCTAATTCTTCTTCTGTCTGAGCTTTGCTCATACCTTTCTTAATACCATGGTTAATACATGGAGCGTAAGCAATAATCAGAGATGGTCCTGGATATGCTTCAGCTTCAGCAATTGCTTTTACAGTCTGATTGAAATCTGCACCCATAGCGATCTGAGCAACATATACATAACCATAGCTCATTGCGATAGAAGCCATATCTTTCTTCTTAACTTCTTTACCACCAGCAGCAAACTGTGCAATAGCACCTGTTGGTGTAGATTTAGAAGACTGTCCACCTGTATTAGAGTAAACTTCTGTATCGAATACCATTACATTGATATCCTGTCCGGAAGCTAATACGTGGTCAACACCACCGAAACCGATGTCGTATGCCCAACCGTCACCACCGAAAATCCACTGAGATTTTTTAGCTAAGAAGTCTTTATTCTTAACGATGTCTTTACAAACATCACAATCAATTCCTTCTAATGCTGCAACTAATTTATCTGTAGCTGTACCGTTTGTGATACCGCTTCCAAATGTATCTAACCATTCTTTACAAGCTGCTTTTACTTCTTCAGATGCATTTTCATTAGCCATTACAGTTTCAACTTTTTCTTTTAATCCACCACGGATTGCTTTCTGAGCTAATAACATACCGTATCCGAACTCAGCATTATCTTCGAATAAAGAGTTAGACCAAGCTGGTCCCTGTCCTTTTGCATTTACAGTGTATGGTGTAGATGGTGATGAGTTACCCCAGATAGAAGAACATCCTGTTGCATTTGCAATATACATTCTGTCACCAAATAACTGTGTGATTAATTTAGCATAAGGTGTTTCTCCACAACCTGCACAAGCTCCTGAGAACTCAAGTAATGGCTGTTTAAACTGAGAACCTTTTACTGTGTTTTCTTTAAATTTAGCAATAACATCTTCTTTAACTGGTAATGTTACACCGTAATCAAAGAATTTCTGTTCTTCTGCATTTTCTTCCATGTTACCCATAACAAGAGCTTTTGCACCCTTCTTACCTGGACAAACATTTGCACAAGAACCACATCCTGTACAGTCATAAGCAGATACAGTCATAACAAATTTGTAATCAGCCATACCTGTCATAGGTAATGTTTTCATTCCTTCTGGAGCTGCTGCCACTTCAGCATCTGTCATAGCAACTGGACGGATAACTGCATGAGGACAAACATATGCACAACGGTTACACTGAATACAGTTTTCTGGCTGCCATACTGGAATATCTACTGCAATACCACGTTTTTCATAAGCAGAAGAACCAGATGGTGTTGTACCATCAACATAATCTTTAAATGCAGATACAGGTAATGTATTACCTTCCTGAGCATTTACTTTTGCCTGAACATTATTTACAAAATCAACAACATCCTGACGTCCGCCTTCAGCATGAGCCATGAATAAACCTTCATCAGCACAATCTTTCCAGCTTTCTGGAACCTGAATTTCAATAACCTGTTTAGCACCTGCATCAATAGCATCGTAGTTCATCTGAACAATAGCGTCACCTTTTCTTCCGTAAGTAGCTTTTGCAGCAGCTTTCATTAATTCGATAGCTTCTTCTTCCGGAATAATGTTAGCTAATTTAAAGAATGCAGACTGAAGAACTGTATTGATACGTCCGCCAAGTCCAATTTCTTTACCAATTTTAATACCATCAATTACATATAATTTAATATTATGATTAGCAATAAAAGCTTTTACCTGTCCTGGTAAATGTTTTTCAAGGCCTTCCATATCCCATGGGCAGTTTAATAAGAATGTACCGCCATCTACTAATTCCTGAACCATGTTATATTTATTAACATAGGAAGGATTATGACAGGCAACAAAATTAGCCTGTTTAATCAGATATGTGGATTTGATTGGGCTCTTACCAAAACGAAGGTGAGACATTGTAACACCACCGGATTTTTTGGAGTCATAATCAAAATATGCCTGTGCATACATATCTGTATTATCACCGATAATTTTGATAGAGTTTTTATTTGCACCAACAGTACCGTCAGCACCTAATCCCCAGAATTTACAGTTGATTGTTCCTTCTGGTGTTGTAACAAGAGGAGCTCCAACTTCCAAAGATAAGTTTGTAACATCATCAACAATACCAATTGTGAATTTTTCTTTTGTTGTATTTTCATATACAGCAACAATCTGAGCTGGTGTTGTATCTTTAGAACCTAAACCATAACGTCCGCTGAAAATTGGTGTATCATTGAATTTTGTACCTTTTAATGCAGCAACAACGTCTAAGTATAATGGTTCACCAAGAGCACCTGGTTCTTTTGTTCTATCTAATACAGAAATCTGTTTTGCTGTTTCTGGAATAGCATTTACTAATGCTTCAGCACAGAATGGTCTGTAAAGACGAACAGTAACAAGACCAACTTTTTTACCTGCTGCTCTTAAGTAATCAATTGTTTCTTCAATTGTTTCACATGCAGAACCCATAGCGATAATAACGTGTTCAGCATCTTCAGCACCATAGTAGTTGAATAATTTGTAGTTTGTACCGATTTTTTCATTTACTTTATCCATGTAGTCCTGTACTAATGCTGGTAATGCATCATAATATGGATTACATGCTTCTCTTGCCTGGAAGAAGATGTCTGGGTTCTGAGCAGAACCTCTCTGACATGGGTGATTTGGATTTAATGCATGTTTACGGAATTCATCAACCGCTTCCATATCTACCATATCTTTTAAATCTTCGTAATCCCATGTTTCAATTTTCTGAATCTCATGAGATGTACGGAATCCATCAAAGAAATTGATAAATGGAACTTTACCTTTGATTGCTGCGCAATGAGCAACTGGTGTTAAGTCCATAACTTCCTGTACAGAAGATTCACATAACATTGCACATCCTGTCTGACGACATGCATATACGTCAGAGTGATCACCAAAGATTGACAGTGCATGGCTTGCTAAAGCACGAGCAGAAACGTTGATAACACCAGGTAACTGCTCACCAGCAATTTTGTAAAGGTTTGGAATCATTAACAGAAGTCCCTGAGATGCTGTATATGTTGTAGTAAGAGCACCTGCTGCTAAAGAACCGTGAACTGCACCTGCTGCACCTGCTTCAGACTGCATTTCAGTAACCTGTACTTCCTGTCCGAAAATATTCTTTCTTCCCTGTGTTGCCCATTCGTCTGTTGCTTCTGCCATTACAGATGACGGGGTAATAGGATAAATAGCCGCTACATCAGAATATGCATAAGAAGCATGAGCTGCTGCATGGTTACCATCCATGGTTTTCATCTTTCTAGCCATTTAATTTTCCTCCTTAGAAAAGCGTTTTCAACAATATTTCACTTCGCTCCCGAAGTCTATATCGAATTATAACACGATTTCAAAGGCATGTCTATTTCTAAAACCAAAGAAAACATAATGTTTTTCTAAAAAAACAAATCCTTTTCCTATTTCTACTCCAGTCCCATAATCTCTGCAATTGAATGTGCTTTTAATTCTGTCAATAAAAGATATTGTACTCTTTCCAATTCTTTATGCACTGCACAACCACAATCAGCTTGATTATGAACACACGGTTTCTGGGGATTCATACATTCAATCATATAAAATTCCGGATCTACTGCCAGATAAATATCCAGCAAAGTTAATTCTCTTATAGACCTTTTCAACGCATATCCTCCATTGCTTCCACGAAAAGATTTTACAATTTCTTTTTTTTCTAATTTTTTTAAAATTTTATAAACAAATGCTGGTGTTAAATCCTCTTGCTCACATATTTGGTGCACACACATTTTATTTCCTGTTGACAGTGCTCTAACAATCCGCACACCATAGTCACATTCTCTTGTAATTAACATGGAATATTTCCCCTCTTTATCTCTGTATTTCTTCTCTAGGGCATTATTATATCAATCTGTACTCCTTTAATCAAGTATTTTTCGCAAGAAACACTTGCAAATTCCCTATTTTCAGGTACAATAAAAGAGATTACGCAGAAATCGTAAAAATTGTTTTATAAAATAAGCGAGGGAAAATTAGAACATGATTGCAGCAAATAATGTTACTTTACGAATTGGAAAGAAAGCACTGTTTGAAGATGTTAATATTAAATTTACAGAAGGCAACTGTTATGGTTTAATAGGTGCCAATGGTGCAGGGAAATCTACTTTTTTAAAAATCCTGTCAGGCCAGTTAGAAACTACCAATGGTAATATTACCATCACACCTGGACAACGTTTATCTTTTTTACAGCAGGATCATTTTAAATATGACTCCTATCCTGTTTTGGATACGGTTATTATGGGAAATCAACGACTTTATGACATTATGAAGGAAAAAGAGGCCATTTATTCTAAAGAAGATTTTACTGATGAAGATGGAATCCGTGCCAGCGAATTAGAAGGAGAATTTGCTGAAATGAATGGCTGGGAAGCAGAATCTGATGCAGCTATGCTTTTAAACGGATTAGGCATTGATACGGATTTACATTATGCCCTTATGTCTGATTTAAAGGGAAGTGAGAAAGTGAAAGTGCTTCTGGCACAGGCACTTTTTGGTAATCCGGATATTCTTCTTCTTGATGAGCCTACCAACCATCTAGACTTAGACGCTATTGAATGGCTTGAAGAATTTCTTATTAACTTTGAAAACACTGTTATTGTAGTATCTCATGACCGTTATTTCTTAAATAAAGTATGTACACATACTGCTGATATTGACTACGGTAAAATTCAGCTTTATGCTGGAAACTATGATTTCTGGTACGAATCCAGTCAGCTTTTAATTAAACAGATGAAAGAAGCAAATCGTAAAAAAGAAGAAAAAATTAAAGAACTTCAGGAATTTATTTCCCGATTTTCTGCTAATGCTTCAAAATCAAAACAGGCCACTTCCAGAAAGCGTGCTCTGGAAAAAATTCAGTTAGATGATATGCGTCCATCTAGTCGTAAATATCCATATATTGACTTCCGTCCAAATCGTGAAATTGGAAATGAAGTCCTAATGGTCGAAGGCCTTTCGAAAACAATTGATGGCGTAAAAGTTTTAGATAATATAACTTTCACTTTAGGTCATGATGACAAAGTTGCTTTTGTAGGTGGAAACGAACGTGCCAAAACGGTTCTCTTCCAAATTTTAATGGGAGAAATGGAACCAGATGAAGGTACTTATAAGTGGGGAGTTACAACTTCTCAAGCTTACTTCCCTAAAGACAGCACAAAAGAATTTGATAACGACTTAACAATTGCAGACTGGCTTACTGGCTATTCTGAGATTAAAGATGCAACTTATGTACGCGGTTTCCTTGGTCGTATGCTCTTCCCAGGCGAAGATGGTGTTAAAAAAGTTCGTGTACTTTCCGGTGGTGAAAAAGTAAGATGTCTTCTTTCTAAAATGATGATTTCTGGAGCTAATATCTTAATTTTAGATGAGCCTACCAATCACCTTGATATGGAATCTATTACCGCTTTAAATAATGGTATGATTAAATTCCCTGGTGTTTTGCTTTTTGCATCTCATGACCATCAGATTGTCCAAACAACTGCAAATCGTATTATGGAAATTCTTCCAAATGGTATTTTAATTGATAAAATCACAACTTATGATGAATACTTAGCAAGTGATGAAATGGCAAGAAAACGTCAAGTATATACCATGACTGAAGAAGATAACTAAACAAAGATTAAAATTCTAACATATCTAAATACAAAAGAGAAACACAAGCTACTACACCAAGTATCTTCCGTTTCTCTTTTGTATTTTCCTTATATTTCTATTAACACAATTTCACTATTACTTCCAATTCTCATAGGCATCTGAAAATACCCTGTTCCAGCAGACACAATACTCTGTGTCTCTTCTCTTTTTGCATAACCATAAAAATCTTTTTTCCCGTATGCTAGTTTTGTAAAAAACGTTGCCGGAAAGAACTGTCCTTTATGTGTATGTCCGCACAATACAAGGGAAACCTTATTTCTTATGGCCTCCTCTATTCCACTGGGATTATGATCTAATAAAATTTCCGGTTTTTTTCCTCTTACATTTGAAAGTATTTCTGTAAGACTTTTTCGATTTGGACAAGACGTTACATCTTCACGTCCTATAATGCAAAAATCCTTTGTTTCCACTTTTTCATCAATCAAAAGACAAATACCAGCTTTTTTAAAAAATTCTCTAATTCTTTTATCCGAGGAGACTGGATCATGATTTCCAAGGCTTGCATATATACCTTCTTTTGATTGCAATTTTTTAAACATCTGCTCTAGTTTTGAAAGGTTACAATATTCAAAGGCTTTTACATCAAAAGTATCCCCTGCAATTAAAATTAAATCTGCATCTAGCTGGTTAACTTTCTCTATAATTTTCTGCAACTGTTTTTCATTAACAAAAGATCCTATATGAATGTCACTTAATAAAACCAGCTTTTTTCCCTTCCTGTTTTCACCTAACTGAACTTCGTATTTCTTCACTTTCAGATGCCTAGCATGGAGAAATCCATAAACGGATAGTAATACTCCGGTGATTACCGGCATTAGACACCATGCTCTTTGTTTAAAAACAAAAAAAATATTCAGACAATCAACTATGAAAAAACATATTGTAAAATTTAAAAGTACACACAAAATAACTCCACAGGATTCATATATCTTTTTTGCTTTATTCCCTGCTTTAGAACTTTGAAAATAACAAAGCATATAAGACGTCAGTGCTACTAATGCCAAAAACACAGCTATGTAAGCATTAAAAGAAAAAAGATACTCCAGAACGTTTCCTATTTTTACTGTCAAATAAATCATTAGCAACATTGAAACCAGATAAAAAAGCATGGAAAACCCTTTTCCTCTAATAAATTTTCCAAATCCATGATACATTATTTACACCTCTTTATAACTTTCTAACTGCGTACATACATCTTTATACTCCTTTGGCGAAATTCCAAATTCCTTTTTAAATGCTCTGTAAAAACTAGAATAATCTTTAAATCCAAACATAAGATATGATTTACTAATACTAAGATTACTTAAAATTGCTTTCTTACATGCTGTAAGTCTTTTCTTCATAATATACTGATGAATAGAAATCCCTATATTTTTCTTAAAAATATGTGCAATATGATATTTACTTACCAAAAATTCTCCTGCTAAATATTCCAAAGATAACTCTTTATTCAAATTATCATTAATATATTCCAAAATATCACTATACAAATTCTGATCTTCTTTTCTTTTTTGTGGATTGTTTTGTTTATATGCCATTCTGTTAAGCAATAACATTAAATCACAAATTCCAATAAAAATTTTTGTTTCTTTTCCATACTGATTTCCATAAATTTCTTCCAATAAATATAAAATTTGAGATTGAATACTACAAAATTCTACTTGTGTATTGTGATAAATATATTGTTTTCCTTTCTCTACCGATTCTATGATGTAATTATAATCCTTTGACAACTGTAAAAGCCTATCATAATATTCCTTGCTGATTCCAAAGGAAAAATAACGATATATTTCACTTTGCTCATGCATTATCACCCTATGTAAAATTCCAGGAGGCAAAACAACCACATCGTTCTTCCAAAGTTTATAAAATTGATTCTGAATAACAATTGATGCATTTTCCTCCGGAAAAAAATACACCTCATAATGAGGATGCATATGATTTTCCCCATTATTCACATTTCTATCATTATAATAACAAATTTCATAATCTTTCATTTCTACTTACCCTGCTTTTTATATTAAAATTATTGTAATACATAATCTAAACTTTTACAACATACTCAACAAGCTTATAACTTTGTATTTTTTTCTATATTTTTATAATACTATAATGGTAAAGTATGTTTAAAGAGAGGACAATCAATTATGGAAATGACAATGCGATGGTATGGAAGAAAATATGATACAGTCACCTTAGAACAAATTCGACAAGTTTGCTATGTAAAAGGTATTATCACAACACTTTATGAAAAACTCCCTGGTGAAATCTGGTCTTTTAAAGAAATTCTATCTATGAAAAAAGAAATAGAAAATGCTGGACTTCATCTAGCTGGAATTGAAAGTGTCAATGTCAGTGATGCTATAAAAGCAGGTTCCTCAAATAGGGATAGGGATATTGATGCTTATATAAAAACATTGGAAAATTTAGGAAAAGCTGATATTCATACTGTATGCTACAATTTTATGCCTGTATTTGATTGGACAAGAACCGAACTTTACAGAAAACGAGAAGATGGAAGTACGGTTTTAGCTTATAATCAATTCCAAATTGATCAAATAGGCCCTGAAAGAATGTTCAATTCCATTAAAGATGATATGAATGGAACTATAATGCCTGGATGGGAACCAGAGCGAATGGAAAAAATAAAAGAACTTTTTCTACTATACAAGGATATTGATGAAGATCAACTTTTTTCCAACTTAAAATATTTCCTTGATGCTATTATGCCTGTATGTGATAAATACAATATCAATATGGCTATTCATCCTGATGACCCCTCTTGGAGTGTTTTTGGTCTTCCTCGTATTGTTTCTGACTACAAGAAATTAAAGCGGATCATTGACATGGTTCCTAATAAACACAATGGTATCACCTTCTGTACTGGCTCCTATGGAACAAATTTAAATAACGATTTAGTCCATACCATCTCTATGTTAAAAGGCAGAATTCATTTTGCTCATATAAGAAATCTACGCTTTAATAATGGTATGCGTGATTTTGAAGAAAGTGCGCATTTAAGCTCAGATGGATTTTTTAACATGTATACAATTATGAAATCCCTTCATGATATAGGATTTGAAGGGCCCATTCGACCGGATCATGGAAGAATGATATGGGACGAAAAAGCTATGCCAGGATATGGATTATATGACAGAGCACTTGGTGCCGCATATCTATGTGGTTTATGGGAAGCTATTGAAAAAAAGGAGATTTAAATTATGAATTTAACATTAGAAGGAATTCAAAAAAAAGAAGACTGGGGTAATGCAAATATTGCACTTCCACCTTATTCTATAAAAGAAATAAGAAAAAATACAAAAGAAAAGCCAATATGGATTCATTTTGGAGTAGGTAATATATTTCGTATTTTTATTGGTGGTATTGTAGATACATTACTATCTAAAAAAGAAATGTGTTCTGGGATTATTTGTGCTGAAACCTTTGACTTTGATATAATTGATAAAATTTACAAACCTTATGATAACCTCGTTCTAAGTGTCACATTAAAAATAGATGGCTCTACTGATAAAAAAGTACTGGGTTCACTTTCAGAATCTTACAAACTGGGACCTGATTTTACAAAAGAATGGCATTGCATGAAAAAAATTTTTATAAACCCCTCCTTACAGATAATTTCTCTTACGATTACAGAAAAAGGTTACCTCTTAAAGGGAAGCGATAGCTGCTATCTTCCTTCTATTCAGGCAGATATTAACAATGGTCCCCAAAAATCCAGTTCTGCCATAGCCATTGTATGCGCTTTGCTTCATGAACGTTACAAGGCAAACCAAACTCCCATTGCTGTTGTATCTATGGATAATTGTTCTCATAATGGTGAAAAGCTGCAGACATCTATTGTAACTATAGCAAAAGAATGGAGTAAGAGGGGCTTTGTAGATAAATCATTTATTTCCTATCTTTCTAATGAAAGGCAAGTATCTTTCCCTTGGTCTATGATTGACAAAATCACCCCCCGACCTAGTGACTCTGTTTATAAAGATTTAAAAAAAAGTGGTATAGAAAATATGAAACCTATAATTACCTCAAAAAAAACATATATCGCCCCTTTTGTAAATGCAGAAGCCCCCCAATATCTTGTTTTAGAAGATAAATTTCCAAATGGACGTCCACCTTTAGAAAAAGCAGGTATTTACCTTACAGACAAAGAAACTGTAACCAAAGTAGAGCGCATGAAAGTTACTACTTGTCTAAACCCTCTGCATACCGCCTTAGCTGTATATGGTTGCCTTCTCGGATACACTTTAATTGCAGATGAAATGAAAGACCTCGAATTAAACCGACTAATTTACGAAATAGGACCTTTGGAAGGAATGCCTGTAGTAACAAACCCTGGCATTCTATCCCCTTCTGCTTTTGTAGAAGAAATTATTCATATACGTTTTCCCAATCCTTTCATTCCAGATACTCCTCAACGTATTGCTACTGACACTTCTCAAAAAGTGGGAATCCGATACGGTGAAACAATTAAAGCTTACGTGGAAAGATATGGAAACGCACAAAAACTAACAGCAATTCCCCTTGCAATTGCAGGCTGGTGTCGATATCTCATAGGGATTGATGATGATGGAAATTCTTTCGAACTTTCTCCGAATCCCTTACTTCCAAAGCTTACACAATCTCTTAAAGGTATTGAAATTGGTAATCAAAACTCTTATTCCCGGCAATTAAAAAATATCCTCTCTGATCCTAATATTTTTGGAATAAATTTGTATGAAGCAGGAATTGGAGAAAAAATTGAAAAAATGTTTTTAGAAGAAATTTCTGGAGTAGGCGCTGTCAGAAAAACATTGAAAAAATATTTAAATACTTAATGTATACTAGGAATATTTCTTATTTTATAAATATAGAAATATTCCCTTTCTTTTTTAATTTGGAAGTTGATTATCTATCAGTTTAAACTCTTTCCATATAAACCAAGCAGACAATACTGCTGCAATTCCATCTGCTACTGGAGCAGAATACATAACACCTTCAATTCCCATAAAAATTGGCAGAATCATCAACAAAGGTAAAAGAAAAATAATTTGTCTTGTAAGGGACAAAAACACACCTTTTCCTGATTTTCCAATTGATGTAAAGGTATTTGCTGTAATAGGCTGTATTCCATTAATAAAGGTAAAAAACAAATAAATGCGAAAAAATTTCTCTGCAAAAGAAAAATATTCTTCACTTCCAGAACCAAAAATAGCAATAATTTGTGTAGGAAAAAACTGAAACAACAAAAATGCCACTGTTGAAATAATAATTGCTGCAGTAAGAGCTTTTTTATAAGTTTCTTTCACTCGTTTTCCATTTCCTGCTCCATAATTAAAACTAATAATAGGCTGTATTCCCTGAGAAATTCCAATAACAATTGCAAAAAAAATCATACTTACTTTGGATATAATCCCTACACATGCCATAGGAATCTCACTCCCATAAGACGATTTTCCACCATAATAAGTCAGAGTGTTATTCATAACAACCTGCACAATCATCATTGCCATCTGATTGAAAAATGGAGCAATCCCCAGACTTAAAATCGGAAGCCACGAATCTTTTGACGGCCGTAGAGATTTCAAAGAAATATGTACGGTTTTAAAGTTTGTAAGATATCCTAAAACCATAATACCAGAGACTATCTGTCCAATAATTGTAGCCCATGCTGCACCTGCTATCCCCATATTAAGACCAAACATAAATAACGGATCTAAAATCATATTGATTATTGCACCAGTTAAAGTACAAAACATGGAATATTTAGGACTTCCATCTGCTCGTATAAGATTGCTCCCTCCTGTAGTTACAATGAGAAAAGGAAATCCCAAAGAAGTAATTCCTGTATAAGTCAATGCATAATCTAATACTCTATCAGTAGCTCCAAACATAATCATCATAGGTTTTAAAAACAGCACAACCACAATTGTCAATGCTATCCCTGCCAAGAGCATCATGGAAATGGCTCCTCCTGCAAAAGAAACTGCCTTTTCTTTTCTTCTCCTTCCCAGAGCCAAATTGAAATTAGCTGCACCGCCAATTCCGCATAAAAGTGCCAGTGCCGTACAAATAATCGTAAGCGGAAACGCCACATTTGTGGCTGCATTTCCTAACATTCCCACACTTCGTCCAATAAAAAATTGATCTACAATATTGTAAAGGGAGCTTACCAACATGGCTATGATACTTGGAATTGCAAACTTCATTAGTAAACGCCCAATCTTCTCTGTTCCCAAAGGATTGCTATTTCTATCTTCCATACCCTGTACCTCTATTCTATTTCTTTCAAAACATCGTCTGATTGCGATGCCATTTTTTCAAGACATGACAGTAACATGTCCTTTTCATCTCCTGTTAAACATTGAGTGACCTGGCTCCACCACCGGAACAAAAATCCTCTCAATTTTGGCACGGTATCTAATCCTTTTTTTGTAAGATGGATTTCATAACATCTTCCATTTTTCTCAGCTTTTTTACGAATAATAAGCCCCTTTTCTTCCAAGCGCTTCATAGTTCTTACCGCCAACGCCTCATCCACTGCCAGTGCATCGCACATTTCTTTCTGACTACTGCCTGAATGTACTTCCAAATAAAATAAAAAATTATAATCAGAATATCCAATACCCAATTCTTTCATTTTATGAATCATATACTTCTGCTCTCTACGATGCAAAATTGCTATACTCTTACCTAATGCTCTGTTTTCCATAACCTTCTCCTATCTTGATAAGTCAACTGATATTTTAATTTGCTATAATTGATTTGTCAAGTATATACAAAATACTCTTAAGCTTATGTAAACAAAACTTAAGAGTATTTTGTAAGTACGATTTTTTTATATTTCTGTTAATAAACTATTTCTATGAAATAATGCAACTAACAGAAAGCGCATAATACGTATTTCCTTTCAAGTAATATGTAACTGTCACCAAAGAATTCATACTTGCTTCTTGCGGTATACTAATTTCTGACGTATTAAAGGCAATATTTTCTCCATTATTATCCCCTTCATCAACATGAACTTTTATTGTTTTCTCTGTAAGTTCCTGTATTTTTCCAGAAGAAACATACACTAACATTTCTTTCTCATCATTATCTGTAGAAATTTTTGTCACAATATTTTTCCCATTTTGCTCATAATAAGTAATAGAAACTGTTAATCCTGTTCGAATGCTACATTCCCTCTCTTCCATATATCCTGATGTTGAAATAATTTCTTTTTCTGCATTTGTGATATCAAATTCAATTCCACGGTCAAGACCTTCTTCTGGGTAATTTCTTCCTCCTGAATTTTCTAAATCCACAGTAATAATACTCCCCTCTGTCTTTAAAACATAACCCTCTACTATTTTTTCCTGTTTAACAATATCATTAGCTTTGTTTTCTGTTTGACTTTGTGTCCCAGTTTCTTGCTCAACATTATCCACATAATCACCTTTCAATATTTCCTCTTCTGATTTTTCTTCTGGAACTATATTTTCATCACTCTGAATCATTTCTGAAGTCTTCTTATTTTGATTTTCCTCTGTTTTTGTAAGTGTACATCCTCCTAACAAAGAGGTTATTA
Organism: Blautia sp.; assembly: GCA_029257775.1. GTDB lineage: Bacteria > Bacillota > Clostridia > Lachnospirales > Lachnospiraceae > Blautia. The sequence goes on from JARIAQ010000054.1 coordinate 34,378, forward strand.
TAAAAAAATTAACTGCTAAAAATAATGGTTTTTTCACTATCTTATCTACCTTTCTATAAAACATCTTTCGATACATTGATTAAAAACTAATCGTCCAGTTTTTAAGTTCATTATAACACCATACCTACTTTTTTTATACTATCATACAAAGCAATATTCATCTTTCTACAACATTATGTCATACTCCAGCTATCTTCTTTAGTTATTTTCCGTAAATACTATTTCTAACAAATCCCACCCTTGACATATGATTATGCCTTTGTTATTACACGTTTTCCATTGTTTTCTCCTATATGCACAAGGCTCAACTTCTCTTTACTCTCTTTCGAAACCTTTTTAACGATACGGCTCACTGGCGATTATTGTGACCACACTATACAAGAAAGAATTCTGTTTCACAGAATTCTCCGCCTGCGGCGGGTTGCTTTTGCAACATAATTCCTGTTCGCCGCAGTGCGATCCTCACGGAGCGTTTTTTATTTTATAGGCGCAATTTCCTATACAATAAAAAAAGAGCTGCACACTACTTACTTAGTGCGACAGCCCTTTCTCCTATACATTTCTTATTATTTTCTTGATTCTAGTACTTGATTAATTTCCTTCATATACTGGTCATTTAATTTATATTTTTTTCTATACACTACATATGCTAATAACATGCTTACTGCCGGAATAATACACATCAATAAACGAATAAAATTCATAGTCAGCATGCTCTGTTCCTCTCCTGGAACATATCCTGTTAAATCAAGAGCAAATCCAATCCCTAATGCAGTAAGTGCAGAAGTAAATTTTACAATCAAAGTCTGCAAAGAGAACACAACACCTTCGTTTCTCTCTCCTAACTTATATTCTCCATAATCTACAACATCTGCTAAAAATACTGTGGCACAGCCTAATTCCAATCCCATTCCGATTTTTACAATAATACCGGCAATTGCAGTTAAGATAATATTCTGTGGAGCAAAAATTCCTACTACTAATAGTAATCCAAGTCCAAAAAATGGAAGTACACATGCCAATAAAAAAGATTTTTTTCTGGAAAGAATTTCTGTTACCTTTGGAAAAACAAGTAACCCAACTACTTCTGCAACAGACGCACTAATCATAAAAGCTGAAAGCATACCCGCATTTCCACATACATAAGTAAAATAAAAAGTTGCAACACCCATAACAAGCTGAATTCCTACGTTGTACAATAAAATAAGTCCCACTGCAGAACGCAACTGATCATTTTCACGAATAATAGAGAAAATACCCTTAAAAGAAATTTTTTTCTTTTCTACATTTGTATTATCTCCTGTTTTTGGCAAATTAAATACCGTTACACCAATAGTAAAAATAAATACAACCGCAATAATTATTGCAAAATTATGATAACCTTTTTGTCCTCCACCTAAAGCGCTGATAATCTGTACACCAAACCCTGCAATAATTAATGACTGTCCAATACTGGCAAAAATACGAGGTAGTACAGATACTTTTTCTCTTTCTTTTGGATCAGAAGTAAGATTTGGAATAATAGACCAATATGGAATATCCATAATTGTATAGGTCATTCCCCACAAAACATAAGAAACTGTTGCAAATACACAAAGACCTACACCACTTAAATGAAAATCTGTAAATAAAATTACAAAAATCACTGCATTTACTAATGTTCCAATCACCAGCCATGGAATAAATTTTCCATATTTGCTTCTTGTATTATCTACAAGCATTCCCATAAATAAATCATTAAATGCATCCCACAATTTTGCACAGAAAAACATTACTCCAATAAAAACTGGTGATACCTTAATAATGTCTGTAAAATAAATCATGGAAAAGGTAGCAATCATACCATAAATTAAATCTTTTCCCAACGCACCAAAAGCAAAGGTATATTTTACCCTTGCAGGGATTTTACCTTCGTATACTGTGCCCTGTGATGTTTTCACCTGACTCATTTTATTTTTCTCCTTTTTTTCAATTCTGTATTTTATTTTAGCGATTTTTGTAAAAAAATAAATTCATATTTCTATTTAAAAAATACGAATTTATTTTCAAATTTTCTATTTATGGTATATTTTGATATTTTTCCCCTTTAAGATAAATCTTCTGATTCTCTTCTGGTCTTTTCTTTTCCTTAAATTTCCAAATCAACTCTACAACTTTTTCTGCCTGATCTTGGCTTTTCTGAGACACTGTTCCCAGTATTTCTCTTCGTTGTATTTTTTCCAAAACTTCTTTTTCTCCATTAACTCCTACAATTGCAGGAATGTCTTCTACTTTTCTTTCCTTTAACGCATCTAAAACTCCCAATGCCATATCATCATTGTTACAAATTACCGCCTCACAGGACTCTATTTGTTTTATAGGAAGCTGCATAAAGTTTTCTTTTGCCTGTTCTCTATTCCAGTCTGCTGATACTGTTCCAACCTGTTTAGATGAGAAAATTTCTCCTGTTTTTTTCAGCATGGCAGCAGTTCTTCTTACTGAATCGCAGTGCCCTTCTTCCCCTTCTACTGAAATATATTGGAGAATTCCATCCTGATTTTTATCAATTTCTAATTCTTTTGTACCAAAAGCATCTGCTAAAATTTCTCCTTGAAGTTTTCCAATTTCTTCTCCATCTGTTCCTACATAATATACATTTTCCCATAGCTGGATATCTTCATCTGATGGTTCACGATTAAAAAATATCAGTGGAATATTCCGCTCTCTTGCTCTATCAATAATTTGAGATGCACTCCATGTATCTACTAAATTTAATACCAAAACATCACAATCCTGATCCATTAAAAATTCTATCTGACGATTTTGTTCTTGAGAATTTCCTCTAGCATTTTCCACTGCTGTGATAACTTCAACTTGCTTTTCTTCTCCGGTTTCTTTCAAAATCCCCTCTATCTTTTCGCATAAAGTATAGATAAAGACATCTTCTTGATTATAAAGTGCAAGCCCTACTTTTAATCTCTTTTTTGCTTGTTTCTTATCTGACTTTTTAGCTGTCTTTGCTAATTTTTCTGCAGCCTTATACCCCTGAACAAAAGGATCTTCTCCATTTTTATCCAGTTCTTTTTCCGTGAGAATTTCTGCACCATATGATTTTTCATTTTCTATTCTCTCTCTTTTTTCTTTTTCATTTTCTTCAAAGAAAAAGTTTACCTGAAATTTAAAATCACTACTACATACCTTTATTCCTTCTATCCATTCCTTCTGTTGTTCTTCATATTCCTTTGGAACTATGACGGAAATCATAGTGATTGTCTCTTTCTGTTCCTTCCACAGATAGCTCCCTGTAAGAAGAAAAATCAACACTAGAATCCCCAGAAAATTTTTCTTTCCAGTACTCATTCATATCCTCCACTTTTGGAATCCGTATTTTTACAACCGTTCCCTCATCCACTTCACTTTCCACAGTAATACCATATTCTTCTCCAAAACAATGCTTTATACGTTTGTCTACATTTCTTACTCCAATACCAGAGCCTCTTCGACTAGATATTACTTCCTGTTTCATAATCTGTTCTATCTGCTGATCAGACATTCCCTCTCCATTATCAGCAACAACAATGCAAATTTTATCATCTTCTTCACAAGCACAAATATGAATCTCTCCATCCCCATACATACTTTCCATTCCATGATAAACAGCATTTTCTGCTAAAGGCTGTACAATCAGTTTTGGACAGATATATTTTTTTATATTTTCTTCTATTTCCACATCAAAAGAAAATTTATCTTCAAATCGTATTCCCTGGATTTCCATATAATTCTTTGCATGTAAAAGCTCTTTTTCTACGGTAATAAAGTCTTCTCCTTTATTAAGAGATATGCGAAAAAAGCCAGCCAAAGCTGTTACCATTTTTACTGCACCTTGATATCTTTTGCTTTCAATCATCCATATAATAGAATCTAATGTGTTATAAAGAAAATGGGGATTAACCTGGGACTGCAAAAGTTTCATTTGCATGTCCCAATATTCTTTTTCTTTTTGAACTGCCTTCGTCATCAGCTGCTTGATTCGTTTCCTCATTTGATTAAAACTTTCTGCCAACTGTCGAACTTCATAAGTCCCCTCTTCTTCAATTTCTCTATCCAAATCCTTATCATCAAACTGCTCTGCCTTTTTGCTAAGTCTTTCAATAGGCTCTGTAATTTTCTTCACAATATAACGATTGATACAAATAACTAAAATCCCCATACCTCCGAATAAACTCCAAATTAAGAGATTTATGGGATATTCCTCATATAATCCCTCTTCTAAAGAAGCAATTCCTATAATCTTCCAACCCGTATATCCTACTGTTCTCTGACGAACTAAATAACGCTTTCCATCCAGTTTTTCATCATGTATTCCATCTGCCGTAATGAGTTCTTTCCCTAATTTTTCTGTATACACACCATGTTGAAGTTGCAAACCTTTTGGATGATAAATCAGTGTCCCCTCTGGTGTTTTCATATAAGAATATCCGTATCTTTCATCCCCCTGCATCTGAAATGCCTGAACAATCCTCTGATACTTTAACGTTCCAGCAAGTACTGCCGGCTGTATCTCTCCGTCATAATTAATTTCTACAAAACGATACAACAAAATATCTTGAAATGAGGCATCTTTTTCGAACCACGTTTTACCTACATGGCTTTTTGCTTTCTTCATCATTTCTTCCTTTTTTTCTTTAGAAAGATTCTGTAATCCTTCTGACTGTCTTTCATATAAAACCTCTCCCTGTTCATTATATAAAAGTAAATTCCCTACCAGATTTTGGTTTTCTTCACATACAAAATCTAATAGTTTCATAAATCCTTCTTCCTGAAAATTTTCTTTTTTTATGATTTTATAATATACTGTATCAAAAAAATCAATGGCTTCTTTACAGGCCTGTTCTACACTTTCTGCTAAAAATTCTGTTTGCTGTCCCTTCTTTTCTCTTATAAAATTTTCCAGAATATTTTCCATATAATTTGTAAAAATAATTGCTAAAATAAAGAAAAAAAACACCGATACTCCTGTTACTGCAGACAAAATCACCGTCTGAATTTTTTGCCTTTGATATCTTTCTTTCCATTTTTTTCTCATGCTTTTTACCTTTCCTGTTTGCGAAAATTCGCCGGAGATACATTCATACACTTTTTAAATACATAACTAAAATAATTAGATTCTGGATACCCTACCATTTCACTGATTACTTTTGTTTTGTAGTCTGTAGTCTTTAATAGCATGGCAGCTTCTTCCATTCTTTTATTGGTTAAATATGTAATAAAATTAATTCCATGTTCTTTTTTAAATATATTGGAAAAATGGGATGGGCTCACATGAAGATACTCACATAACATTTCCACAGACAAATCTGGCTGTCTAAAATTTTTATCAATATATTCTTTTGCTTTTTGCGCTAATATTCCATTATTATCAATACGTTTCTGATTAATCGCATATCCAATCTCCACAGAATTTTGATAAAGCCATTTTCTTAATTGTTCTCCTGTATGTAAAGACAAAATAGAAGTTATCAAATTTTTTGCATTTAAAAAACTTTCCCCTTTTAAGTGATACTGATGTGCAATCTTTACAAATGAAAAACTAAACTCTAAAATAAAAGTCTGGTATTCCTCAAAATTCATTTTATATCGTTCTAATTCCTGAAAAATTCTTGTAACTGCCTCAGAAATTTTTTCTTTATCTGCCATTTTTATGGCAAGTTCCAAATCACGTCCGTATTGACCTTCAAAATATTGACCTTCTTCCATAGGGGTTTCTATATCCTGAATATAAATCACCCTATCCTTCTCTGAAACCACGCTGTACTCCAACGCACACAATGCTTCCTTATAAGAGCGTTCCAACTGCTCAATTCCACACACTGGATTCCCTACTCCGCAGTAAAAATCCACTTGCATAAAACGTTTTCCTATAATTTGAGCCTCATTTAAACATTTCAATACTTCCTGTAGTTGTCCCTTTTCGTCAAGGTGTACAATTAAAATAATATGTTCATAGCATCGAAACACTAAATGTTGCTGAAATCCTTGAAAAATTTCCTGCATCAACTTAGAAATAGAAAACATCTTCAATTGGGCATCTTCATCCTCTGGATTGGGCTGCAATACTACTGTTACACAATCTTTCCAATTAAAATCAATATTTAATTCCTGCAAACGTTTCTCTCTTTTTTTTGTAGGTATTCTCCCTTCAATAATTTCTGTCAGAAGTTTTTCACGCAAAATCGGAAGATTTTCCTGATACATCTGTAAAAGATACGTTTTATTATTTTTTTCTTCTATTTCTGCGGTAATCTCATCATACATGCGTTTTAAAAGTCCCTCCATCTGAGGCATACTCACTGGTTTCAATAGGTAATCAGAAACACCGTAACGAATTGCTTTCTGTGCATATTCAAAGTCATCAAAACCTGAAAATAGAATAATTTTTATCTTAATATAATTTCTGTATATTTTTTCTACTAGCTCCAACCCATTCATAAAAGGCATTCGAATATCACTGATTAAAACATCTGGTCTATTATTTTGCATAATTTCCCATGCTTCCTCTCCATTGGATGCCACAGCAATAACCTCAAATCCAAACTTCTCCCATTCGATTCCCTCTTTCATTCCTTGCAAAATCTGAGGTTCATCATCTACCAACAATACCTTATATTTTTCTTCCATACTGTACCTACCTATCCCTTCTTCACAAATAAAGGTGCCACATTTTCATGTAACACCCTTCTTCTAATTGATATGTTCTTCTAAGAATTCCACGATTCCCTGTGCTGCATTTTTATTAATATACATCTTTTGTGCCGCTTTCATCTTTTGTATTTTTTCCGAATCATTTAAAAGTTCTATCCCCTTTTTTACCTGTTTCTCCACAGCTCTTGGAGCAATAGACATTCCACATTTCACAAAAAACTTTTTATTCTCTGTCTCGCATCCAGGTATAGGCGATGTATGCACAATAGGAATTCCAGATACTGCTGCCTCTGTGGAAGTTAATCCCCCAGGCTTTGTATACAAAATATCACATGCCTTCATATAAAGGGATATTTGCTTTGTCTGACCAACAATATGAATGTTTTCATGGTAGTGATAATCCTTCTTCATCTTTTGAAAAATTTTCTTATTATTTCCGCAAATAACAATAATTCCATCAGAAATATCTATTCTTTTTTCCAATTGCATTGTTAATTTTTCTAAATCTCCAGCTCCCATACTTCCTCCCATAATGAGAAAAAGTTTCTTATCTTTCGGCAATTTTAAATACTCTCTTACCTTAAATTTTTCTGCTGTTTTCACAAATGTATTGCTAACAGGAATGCCTATAGAAAGCAATTTTTCTCTTGGTATCCCCCTCTTTTCGCAAATTTTTGCCACGTCTTCATGAGGAACTATATAATAATCACATCTGGTTTCTTCCCAAAAAGGAATACAGGTATAATCTGTCATAATGGCTAACATCAATGGCAATTCAATTCCTTGTCTTTTCATGTATGTGAGTGTTTCAGAAGGATACAAATGAGGCATTAAAAGAGCATCAAACTTTTCTTCTTCCAGATATTCTTGTAAATATTTCCCCATTTTTGCATTCATATAATATACCGGAGATTTTTTTGTTATCCTGCTAATTACCATTCCTAATTTATATATTAATCCAAAAATATGAGGAACATTTTTCACTGTATTTACATACACATCCCCCACTGTTTGAGATACCTTTTGTCCTGCCAAGGTAAGATAATCGAACAAAATTGCTTCATGACCTTTCGCCTCTAACGCCTCTTTCATTGCAAGCCCTGCCGCATCATGTCCGCCTCCTGTTTTACAAGATAAAATCAAAACCTTCATCTATTTGCTCTCCTAATTCCAAAATATATTTGCCGTTTTTTTCTATTTTTCAGTTCTTCTCTATGCTTGTCTACAACCACCCATGAGATCAATATATTTCCTATACAGAAAACTGGCTTCACTTTACAAAACAGAGCACTAACTATCCAACAGATATACGTAATCAGTGTCCGATAACTATGAGGATTAATACAAATAAGCACAGAAAATAGCAAATACCAAAAAATTAAAAGCCACAAATTTGTCAAAAATGGATAAAGGCCTAAAAGCACTCCAAAGGAAACTGCAATTCCCTTTCCTCCATTTTTCTTTCCACCAAGCAAAGGAAAGGCATGTCCAAATACTGGCGCTACCATAACCAATGCAAACCACATGGATGATGTCCCCAGGTGTCTTCCCGCCAGATATACCGGCAACATTCCTTTTAAAATATCTCCTAATAAAACTAAAATTCCACACAATGCCCCTCCACAAAGAAATGCATTGGTAGTTCCTGGATTCCCATCACTGCTTTCTTTTCTCACGTCAATTCCTTTTATCATTTTCGGTATTGCATATCCAAACATTAAACTTCCTGATAAATAGCTAAGTGCAATATAAAATCCGTATTCTATGAACATTCCTTCACCTTCTGTTTTTTACGCTTCTTTCTTGTGCTCCATGCAATCACTTTATCTTTACAGAACATTCTATTGCTTACACTATATCACTTATCCGCATACATATCAAATAGAATAATTTCTCCTTTTTCATAACCTATTACCTAATCTTCTTTCAACTAACTTCTATAAATACACAACAAAGGACTTGCAAGGTTTCTGCCCTTTCAAGCCCTCTGTTATACCATAGTGATGTTGATACAATCCGAAAATTCTATTTTCTTTTTATAGCAATAACGCCGTCAGTACTTCTATAAGTTTAGATATCGTCAAATATATTGTACCTGAAATTATAATACTACCTAAAATAATTGATAATGCAATCAAAATATCTCCTTTGGGAATTTTATTATTCATGCTTTTCCTCCTTTAAGTTTCCATAATACAGGATTTCATTGACTTGTACAAAAAAATATTAACCCATTGGTATCACTCCCATCTTTATTTTTTCTCGTACTTCCAATTTTAACAATCACCTTGCTTACCGCTTGAAAAGGGTGTTCCCTCCAAATCATACGGTGTCATCTGGTAAACGTAATAATTTAACCAGTTCGTATACAAATTATTGGCATGTGAACGCCATAAAAGCAATGGTTTATTCTCTGCATGATCTTCCGGATAATATCCTTTTGGCATTTCAATAGGAAGCCCCTTGCTCAAATCCCTTTTGTATTCTTCATCAAGAGTTACTCTGTCATATTCAGGATGTCCCATGACAAAAATCTGTCTCCCATCCTTTGCCATAACAAGAAAAACTCCGGCTTCCTCTGACTCCGCTAGAACTGTAAGTTCTTTACAATTATGAATATCTTCAGAAGATATCTCGGTATGTCTGGAATGTGGAGCAAAAAATACATCATCAAATCCTCTTACTAAGGGAATTTTCCTATTTTCTACTTTATGGGCAAAAATTCCAAAGACTTTTTTATCCATCATTCTTTTCTGTAACCCATAATGATAATACAAGCCTGCTTGTGCTGCCCAGCAAAGATAAATAGTAGAAGTTACATTTTCTTTAGACCATTCCATAATTTCAGTCATTTCCTTCCAATAGTCCACTTCTTCAAATTCCATCTTTTCTACCGGCGCACCGGTAATAATCATACCATCAAACTTATGCTCTTTCACTTCATCAAAGGTCTGATAAAACTTATTCAAATGGCTAGTAGCTGTATTTTTAGAAACATGACTACTCACCATCATAAAAGAAACATCTACCTGTAAAGGTGTATTAGACAAAGAGCGCAAAAGCTGTAGTTCTGTCTCTTCCTTTAAAGGCATCAAATTTAAAATCAAAATTTGAACTGGACGAATATCTTGATGAACAGCTCTTTTTTCATCCATTACAAATATATTCTCTTTTTCTAATATTTCTTTGACTGGTAAATCACTTTGAATTTTAATGGGCATTTCTTTTTCTCCTTTTTCTACATAAGAGGTGCAAACATACGCAAAATTCTTCCTGTAATACGCATTGCTAAATTCTGACGTTTATAATCAGATGGTTGCATCTTAATACACTTTTGTAAAGTTGTTTGAAAATCTTTTTCGATTTCTAAAATCTGCGAATTTTTATACATCATTACACCACATTCAAAATGGTGAAACAAACTTCGATAATCCAAATTAACTGTTCCCACTACTGCTTTTTCATCATCTGAAACAAAAACTTTTGCATGCACAAACCCCGGCTCATACTCATGAATTTCCACCCCTGCTTCCAAAAGTTCATTATAATACGTCTTTGCAACAGCAAATGCTGTCTTTTTATCTGGAATATGCGGCATAATAATAGATACCTCTACACCTCTTTTAGCAGCATAAGTAAGAGCCATAAGCATTTCATAATCTAAAATTAAATATGGTGTCATAATATGTACATAGTTTTTTGCCGTATTTAAAATATCAAGATATACTTTTTTTCCAACACGTTCTTTTCCAAAAGGACATACATCATAAGGAATAAGATATCCATCGCTTGGCATACGAAAACTTATTGGTGTTCTATATCTCCCATAATCTTCTTCCTTTGTTTCAGAAACATTCCACATTTCTAAAAACATATAGGTAAAACGTTCTGCTGCTTTTCCGGTAAGCTTCACAGCTGTATCCTTCCAATGTCCAAATCGCATCTTCTGATTAATATACTCATCTGCTAAATTTGTTCCACCAGTAAATGCAACCTTTCCATCGATTACCATAATTTTCCTATGATCTCTGTTATTATAATGTGTAGAAAATATAGGCTTAATCGGTGCAAACATTTTACATTTAATTCCTTCTGCCTCCAAAAGCTTTGGATAAAAATAAGGTAAAAGCGCTAATACACACATACCGTCATACATAACACGCACTTCCACGCCTTCTCTTACTTTTTTCTTTAAAATCTCTAAAATGCTGTTCCACATTTTTCCATCTTCTACAATAAAAAATTCTAAGAAAATAAACTTTTCTGCTTTTTCCATCTCCGCTAGCATATCCGGAAATTGATGATCTCCAAGAGGATAATAGACTACTTGTGTCTGATCATAAACAGGACAATTGTCATATTCTTCCATATATTGAACAAAATGACCCATTTGTGCATTTTCTTCTTTTAATCGCTTTTTCACTTCTGTATTCTGTGGTGTATACTGTTTTGTAAATTTAGAAAGGAACTGTAAACGCCTAAAAATCATTTTTGTACCCAACTGTGTTGTTGCATACAAGTAAAAAAATGCGCCAAATACAGGAAAAATGACCAATGGAAGCATCCATACCAATTTAAAGTCCGGACTTTCATTGCTGTTAAAAAGATGTAAAACTACGCTGACACTTAACACTACAAATAATAAATAAAAGATATAGCTATAATCTTTTAACCAAATGTAGGTCACTGCCAACAACACAAATTGGATAATAAACGCAAATACTACAAACAGCGTTCTTCCAAATATAATTTTCTTAACTCCCTGAATTCCCTTTTCCTTTAATTCTTCCGTTTTCATAAGTTTTATATACCTGCCATTTTTATAAAATCATCTTCTGATAAAATTGCAATTCCAAGTTCTTTTGCTTTCTTATTTTTAGATGAATTTGATGTTGTATCATTATTAATCAAATAGTGTGTCTTGGAAGTTACACTACCTGTTACTTTTCCCCCTCTTTTTTCAATTTCCTCTTTCAATTCTGCCCTATTCGCAAAATGAGTGACACTTCCTGTAATTACAAACTGCTTACCTTCTAAAACTGAATTTTCTTCTTTTTTTACTTCTTCTAATTTCAAATGAGACAACAAATGACGAAACTTCTTTAATTTTTCTTCATCTGCAAAATATTCCGTATAAGTTTTTGCAATTACAGGACCAATTCCTTCTATTCTACTAATTTCTTCCTCTTTTGCTACTATCATTTTTTCAATATCGTATTGAAATGCCTTGCAAATAAGTTTAGCATTAGCTAGTCCAATATTTGCTATCCCCAAGCTATAAAGCACTCGGGGTAAAGTAGTATGTTTTGCTTTCTCTAAACTTAAAATAAGATTATCATACGATTTCTGTCCAAAACCTTCCATTGATAATATCTTATCTTTATGCTTTTCAATTTCAAAAATATCTCCAAAATCTTTAATAAATCCTTTTAAGATAAATTTCTCTAATGTCGCCTCTGACAAACCATCAATATTCATGGCATCTCTACTTACAAATAATGTAAAAGCTTTAATCTTTTTTGCCTGACATTCATCATTCATACAATATAATGCTTCTACCTCATTTGTCTTAATAATTCTTGCTTCTTTTTTACATACTGGACATATTTTAGGAATATTTAGATTTCCACTTCTTGTCAGATTTTCTGCAATCTGAGGAATAATCATGTTTGCCTTATATACTTGAATTTTATCCCCAATTCCAAGTTCAAGTTCCTTCATAATACTAATATTGTGTACGCTGGCCCGACTTACTGTAGTGCCTTCCAACTCCACTGGTTCAAAAATAGCTACTGGATTAATAAGCCCCGTTCTTGATGCACTCCATTCAATCTCTTTTAAAGTAGTTTCTCTAATTTCATCTTTCCATTTAAAAGCAAATGCGTTTCTTGGAAACTTAGCAGTACTTCCCAAAGATTCTCCATAAGCAATATCATCATATAAAACAACAAGTCCATCCGATGGAAAGTCATTTTGCGATACTTGTTTGGCAAAGTAATTCATAGCTTCATCTAATGTTTTTCCAGTAACTACACGATATTCCACCACATCAAACCCTTGTTCTTTCAGCCAACAAAACTGCTTCTCCCGTGAATTATAAAAATCAACTCCCTCTGCTTTCACTAAAGAAAAGGCATAAAAATTCACATTTCTCTTTGCAGTAATTTCATTATTTAACTGTCTTACAGAACCGCTACACAAATTTCTGGGATTTTTATATTTCGCATCTACATCTTCTATCTGTTTATTAATTTTTTCGAAATCAGAATAGGTAATAATCGCTTCCCCTCGCAATACAAGCTCTCCTTGATATGCAATGTGCAAGGGAATATTTTTAAAAACTTTTGCATTTCCAGTAATTACCTCTCCTACTGTACCGTTCCCTCTTGTTACTGCCTTCATAAGTTTACCGTCACGGTAAGTAAGTACAATGGTAAGTCCGTCTAGTTTCCATGAAAGCAACGATTTCTGCTCTCCAATAAATGCTCTTAACTCTTCTACATCTTTTGTTTTATCAAGGGATAACATGGGACTTTCATGGGCTTCTTTTGGTAATTCATCCAAAGCTTCATATCCTACGGAAATCGTGGGACTTCCTGCTAAAACTACACCTGTTTCTTTTTCTAACTGCACCAATTCGTCATATAATTTATCATATTCAAAATTACTTATAATTTCTCTATCTTCTTGATAATAAGCCTTTGAAGCCTCTTTTAAAATCTTTACTAATTCTTTCATTCTTTTCATTTTATCCATGCTCTGAAGCCTCCATCCTTTACTATCTTTTTCTTACCCTAGAAGGATTTCTATATTTTCCTGCATTTTTTACAGGTTTCTTTTCTTGCATCAATAGAGAGTCCTTCCCTCTATTTTTCTTTATTGCAATCTGCCTTTTTAGCTCATCCATTTCTTTTTGAGTTGCCTCACGATAGCTTCCTACCGGCAGATCTCCTAATTCAATATTCATAATTCGAATTCTTTTTAATGTCACTACTTCATATCCCAAATAATTACACATTCGCCTAATTTGACGATTTAATCCTTGTGTAAGAGTAATTCGAAAAGTTGTTTCATTTTCACGCTCTACTTTACACTTTCTAGTGATTGTTCCTAAAATAGGAACACCATCTCGCATTTTTTGTAAAAATTCCTCTGTCAATAATTTATCTACGGATACAAGGTACTCTTTTTCATGATAACTTCCTGCTTTCATAATCTGATTTACCAAATCTCCCTGATTAGTAAGAAACAATAATCCTTCAGAATCTTTATCTAATCTACCTATATAATATACCCGAATCGGATAATTTATATAGGAAATCACATTTTTTTTAACCTGTGGATTTGTTGTACATTCTATCCCTTTTGGTTTATGAAATATCAAAAGTACTTTCTTTTCTTCACGCTTTATGACTTTTCCATTTACTTTAATTTCTTGAAAGTCTTCTACTTGCATACCATGTTCAGCAAGTTTTCCGTCTACCGTTACACAACCTTCCTCTATAAAACGATCAGCCTCACGCCTGGAACATATACCAGCATCACTTAAGTATTTATTTAAACGCATAACTCCTCCTTCATTTTCTGACAGGAATACCCCAATAACGTCTTACAGATATTTCCATAAATCGCTATCAGGGTATCTATCTTCTAGCATTACTCCTGCACATATATATTCAGACTTCCATCTTCCATAAGATAATACGATTTTCCTCCAATAGTAATCCAGCCTGTAGCCATAACTCCATCTTCATGGAAATAATACTGCTTACCATTGATTTTTCTCCATCCCGTCATAAGTTTGGAATTTGCAAGATAATAATACTTACCGTTTGATACAACCCAACCATCCTGCAACTCGCCTTGTTCTGTAAGATAATACCATTTACCATGGTCCTCAAACAAGCCTGTTCTAACACTACCATCTTCATTTAAAAAATACCATTTACCATCTTTTTTCAACCAACCGGTTTGTCCTACAATCCCCTCTTCTGTAAGATAATAATATTTTCCTCCAATCGATACCCATCCTCGTTTTTCCTGTCCGTCCGGTCCTACAAAATGCTTCTGTCCATCCTCATTAATCCAAGCATTTTTTACCATGGCACCATTGGCATTCATGTAATAACGCTCTCCGTGATCTGTAATCCAACCGGTAGCCATTGTCCCATCTTCTCTGAAAAAATAATATTCTCCATCTATATATTCCCAACCATAGGCAATAGCGCCATACTCATCACGATAATAATATTTATCATCTTTTAGTCCCCAACCTGCAGATATGGTTCCATCCTCATTAAAAAGATACTGAATACCATCTACTTCTGTCATTCCAGTAGCTATTGCACCATTCTCTTTAAAATAATAATGTTGTCCATCTATATCTGTCCATCCCACTGCTGGAGAACCGTCTTCATTTAAATAATAGGTACCACTATCATCTGTAAACCATCCAACTACAAGTGAACCATCAGAATTCCTGTAAAAAAGCTGTCCTTTATCCTGTATCCAACCTGTTTTTACATAGCCCTTTTCATCAAAATAATACGTAATTCCATCCAACACCTGACTATTATTCTGAATAACTGAACCATCAGAATATACAAATCGGCGTCCGTTTTCATTATAGACCCAGTGATCTTCTTTTTTGGCTTCTTTTCTATTTTCATAGCTAATCATAGAATGTTTTATTAACATAAATCCATACTGAGGTGCTACAATAAAAAAAGATCCTGCCAAAAAAACAGGAATTGCAATAAGAACTCCTTTTTTGGTAATTTTCATTTTTTTTCCTCTTTATTGTGCAAACACCCTGACAACTAACACTCTTGTGCTTGCTGCCAGGGTATATTTTACTGAACTAAATCACCGAATACATAGGCTTCTTGACCTTTATATTCTACCTTTATCCAATTATCTGATGCGTTTTCCAGTTTCTTTACCTGCTCCCCTGCCTGTAATTTTCCTAAAGTTTCTGCATTTGCGTTTGCTTCAGAACGTACATTACAGCTTTCTTTTGCTGTCAACATATCACCATTATCAGCCATCTGGGCTGTATTGACTTTTTCGCCTAACTCTTCTTCAAATTTCTTTAGGCTATCATCAGACGCTATTGCTGCATCCAGCTTTTCTTCTGTTTCTGAAATCAGTTCTGCTACATCCTTTTCCTGCCTTGTTTTTTCGATACATTCCTGAACTTCAGCATTTGTATCATCATTTTGGATAACATATTTTCCTTCTTCGTTTTTATAAACATACAGTTCAGATAATCCCGGAGCCGGTGTATTAATATCTTTAAACTTTAATTCATAAGCTGCAAATACCACATAACTATCATCAGCAAGTCCCTTTTTTGTATAAACTGTCACATCATTATAAGATTCAATATAAGTAGCATTTGTTACTTTTGTTTCATCTGTCACATTAAAATTATCCGTCAACTCTTTCATCTTGGTAATATCTTTTTCTCCCCAAGCAGAGTAAAACGATTCGATTAAGGCATTTACTTCAGGATATGCATTCTTTTCAAGAGCATTCTCATCTTCCTTTTCAGATTTCTCTTCATCTGATTTTTTGGAATCTGTGGACTCTTTCTTTTGTTCTGTTTTCTTTATTGGTTCATTTTCCTTTTTATTAGAAGAATTTCCCGTAATTGCTTTTATTCCAAAAAATAATAACAACAGAACAGCCAGAATTGCCAGACCCAGAAGAATATACCTCAGATTATCCGAGAGCCATTCTCTGAAATTGTCTAACATATTTGTCCTCCTTATGTTCCCTTATTTCTATGCTCTCCCCAAAGCACAAACACACCCGGAGGGAATCGAACCCCCGACACGTGGTACCGGAAACCACTGCTCTATCCCCTGAGCTACGAGTGCATATAATTCTAATATCTCGGTTATCATAGCATATTTTTTTTCACTTGTAAAGTCTTTGCCAGTTTCGCTAAAATGCAAACACTTAATAGATAGATTATAAATATCTCCCCTTTTCTGAAGAAAAGGGGAATATTATAATTTTATCACTACAATACGAATTTTTCTTTGGTTAAAATAAAATTTAGAACCAACCGATGTGTACCACCTGCATGTCCATGACAAGTAACTAATGAAAGAACTTGTACTGTTTTCTTTTTTGATAATTCCAGGTTGATCAAACTTCTTTTTTCCAAATCACATACAATTTCTTCTTCATTACTATATATACTGGATTCTCCTTCTAACTCAAAAATAGAATCCATAGCTTCGCATTGAAAAATAGATATTAACTCCATTTCTTTTGTTCTCTCTTTAGTATATAAATAAGCTTTTCTATGATTTTTTGCATAATCTTCATTTTGATATTCCTTCAAACCGCCAAACATCTGCCCAGAAATCATATTATGTCCATAAATACAAATATGAAAATCCTGATTCAAATCAACTTTATTAAATGCAAATATAGAACCTAGCGGATTTACTTTTCCTTTAAAATCCTTTTCCAAATACTCCTGATCATTATCCCCTATTAAAATTGGATAATCTATCTTAGTTCCAGGTATATAAATCCAGCCAGCAATGTCTTCATTGACTTTTTCCAATGCTTCAAAATCCATATATCGGTTGAATGGATTATCTGCATCCAAATCTTTTTGATTTCCGTCAGGAACTTTTACAACCTGTTTTTTTAAAAATTCCTGTTCATTTTCTGTATTTATGAATAATTGTAACTCTCTTATCCCCAACGTTACAAAAATCAACATCAAACATACGAATACACCATTTATCCATCTTCTCATAGTTTTTTCTTTGCTTTTTTTGTTTTAAAATTATAAACGATCAAAAACAACATAATCATAGCTGCCGCAGAAAAATATTTTAAAACCCCACTGTCAAAACCCGTTTGTGGTGCACCAGGTTTTCCGGGAGAATCTGTGGTAATTTTTTCTGGCTGCGGTTCGTGTTTGGGAATAACCTGAATATCATAAATCATCTTCCCCTCTTTTTCGTCAAATGTGGGAATTGATATTAAAAATGGTGTCACATTTTCATATTGGGCAATATCAGTTGCTTCTAAAAAATATATGCCCACTGGTAAATCTTGAAAACAAAGATTTCCATTTTTATCAGTTCGTAGAATTTTTTCTCCTGATATGTTTAATGCCGCCAATTTTTTTGCAGCTTCTTCCAAATCTTTTGCTGACTTGATTTCATCTATATTTACACCAGAAGAACGATATTCTTCCCCTACTTTTGTGCAGGAAAACTCCACATTCTCTCGCGACGTTCCCGTTCTTCCTTCTGTCAATGCAACACAAATGCTTCCTCTTTCTTCTTTACTTTGCTGATTTTCTGAGACGTTATGATTATCTGCATATACTTGACTACTAAATGCAAATAAAAAAATTGCAGTTATACATAATAAAAAATTACTTTTCACTCTTCTTTTCATGCTTTTTCCTCCTAAAAAAAGAAATTAATCCAGCTACAATAAAAATAAACGGTAATGCTGTAAAGAAAATTTCTCGGAAAGAAGGTAACTCTTTTTCAATGCTGTTATATTCCACTTTTTCATACGGTACTCTCTCCCCTGTTACAACCAGCCTATGTGTATTGATTCCATAAGGAGTACATGTTATCAAAGTACACAAATCTTGATCTGCTATAATTTCCAACCTTTCTGCTTCTTCTGGTTCCATAACTTGAATTTCTGTAATACAGTATGCCAAGTTCTCTCCACAAATATTGATAAAGAAAAGATCCTCGTTTTTTAATTCATCTAATCTGGTAAATAATTTTGAAGTCGGAAGCCCTCTATGCCCAGTAAGAATACACCTTGTATTGTTACCTCCAACTGGAAGACTACTGTCTGGCAAATGCCCTACACCATTTGATAAGACCTCATCAGATGTTCCATGATAAATTGGCATATCTACATTAATCTTTGGAATTTTAATACTTCCCATAACGCCCGTTCCAGAAAGATTTAATAAATTTTTATATTCTTCTTCACTTAAAATACCATCTTGCAGACTTTCTATCTTTGCTCCCTGTGTCTGATAAAGCATATCATTATACTCAGCCGCTCTTTCTAAAGCATCTTGTATCTGACTTTTATCCTCGGATTTCACACTCCACTGATAAGTAGCGACAGCATTTTTCTGATGCTGCCGCTCCATAATATTACTTATCAGAGGATAGGAAACAAGAAGCAGTCCTAATATAAAAATAATTCTATTCCACCATCTACGCTTCTTCATGTTTTTCCTCTTTTTTGCTCTTTTTTCTATTGGTAAGCATTGCCCCACCCATTAAAGCAGCTCCGGCACAAACAATCACAAGCGTAGCAGAAGAACCTGTAATTGGAAGTTTTTTACCAACTTCATTAATTACTTTTATATCCAAATTTCCTTTATTTATATCTGTGTGAAGTTTAATCTCTTCTTCTTTAAATGCACCATTATAGAAAGATTTTACATGTGCGGTACCTTCTAAAGTCTTTAACGTTTTCTCCGTAACACCATCACCTTTCACATAGTTATTTCTGTCTGTAGTATAAATTGGCTTTACATTAATTACGATTGGATCAAGAAGTGGACGATACCCAGCCGGTGCATCAGTTTCTTTTAAATAATAAATGCCCTGATCCAAACCATAAATCTTAAAGATTCCTTTTGCATCAGACACCATTTCTACCCCATCTGCCGGAGCTGTTCCTCCTGTATGGTCCACACCTCCTACAGAATCACGATTGATAACCACATACCCTTCCTGCCCCTGATTAGGATTTTTCTTTACATAAACCTCATTTTTACATTCTTTATCACTATACAAGCGGAATTTAGCATCCTGTAGAACCTTGTCATGATTGTTTGTCTTTAATCCATCTACCTCAAAAGTAAAACATACAACTGTGTCCCAAGGTGTAAA
The DNA here is from genome assembly GCA_029257775.1 of Blautia sp. GTDB lineage: Bacteria > Bacillota > Clostridia > Lachnospirales > Lachnospiraceae > Blautia. Next base: position 53,970 of record JARIAQ010000054.1, read on the forward strand.
TCCAGTCTCCCCTTTTCCATTTGAATCTGCATCATTAGAAAACTCTAAGCGAACATCATTTTCAAATCCTGGTCTACCGGTATCCAATGCAGCTAAATCATTTAAAGTCGCTTCACATTGTAAAGTAACTGTTAAACCGGTATAATCATTTTCCTGATTACTATTCATTTTATTAAATTCACGATCCACAATCTTCTTTATATCTGCGACCTCTACTTTGAATGTATCACCAGATCCATCCTGTGGTTTTTCTGTTAAAATATACTCTGTGTCTTTTAATTTATAAGTTTTTCCATCCTGACTCTTAATTACAATTTCCATTTTTGCCTTGTCTGCATGAAAAGTTAATGCTTGATCCATTTTGTCATGCCAAGCATAATAATATGTATCATATCCATTCATATTCGGAATAGTAGACTCGAATTTATAAGGTACTGTTTGTCCGATTTCATAATCACCGATATCATTCCATCCATCATTTTTAATGGCATCTTTCTGATCATCTTCTTGGATTTTCTTTGTAATTTTCGGATAATCCGATTTAATATTTACCTGTGCATCTGGATTTGCTGTATTTACCATACAAAGGGAAGAAGCAAACCACTGTTCACCATTTGCATCTGCTTTGGATAATTCATCTACTACATAATAACCATATACTAACCCTGTAATGGAAATAGAATTGTCTGGTTTGGTAGACTGCACAGTAAGAATTTCTCCTGATTTGTTTTCTTTCTTAATCTGAGTTCTCACATCTTCCACGAAATAACGGAAAGCACTATACCTTCCCTCCTGTTTCTGAGGAGTATCCACTCCTTCTACCCTATTCAAATTTAAACTCTGGATATAATCAATTGCTATGTACTCCGTTACGTCCGCCGGTCTTAGCTGTGTTCCATTTTTCTTATTCAAACCATTGGCAACAACTGTTTGAATGGCATTGGCAAATTGTGAATTAAATGTATAGTTAATAGACTCTCCATCTTTTGAATTTTCTGCATTGAATAACTGAAACACCTCAAACTTCTTACCAAGTAAAGACTGTCCTTGATTTCCATTGATGTTAATACTGGCAGAACCCTTTCCAAAGTCAATGACACCATTTATAATCTGATTTGTCTGAATTGCTTCCATTTCTGCCGCATAAACAGGTATTTTTACATTTTCCACTATGGTAGTCCCCATTGTTGTTGCTATCAATCCTATCATAACTATTGTTTTCAAATATTTATTTTTCATAACTCTTTCTGGTATATTATAATCGATTCACTTAACAATCACTTACAAATATACCTTCTCCTTTCTATCAACCTTTTCGTCCGTGGTTGATTACTTTTTTATGGTATTATAAAAACTGGGTTCAGAAATATATTGGTTTCTTATTTCCTGAATTTAACTCTTTATTCCGGTGAAAGTATGGCCTTGTTTACATGACTATTTTGACGTTTCATTCTTTTTTAACGCCATAACCAGTAATACACTTCCTATTATTAAAATCCAAATCATCTTTTGAGAGCCTGTATTTGGCAATTTTCCATTTATCGTATTTAACATCTTGATATTTACTTCTCTTGCATCTTTTTTTCCACCAATCGTAATAGAACCTTGTGCATGGACGTCATAAACCTTATCATTTACATAAACAACAAAATGATCTTTTAATGGATTATTTTCAACTTTTATTTTATAGACTACCGAGCTTCCATCTTCATTTATTGGAAGCTTATATCCTGCTGGAGCTTTCGTCTCTTTTAAATAATAATCCCTCCCTATTTCCATGTTTTGGAAACTTAAATTACCACCTAAGTCGGATACTTGCTTATCAACTTCTATGCTACACTCTTTATCTTTATATAAGGTAAATTCTGCACCTTCCAAAACAATATTTTTATTATTCACTTTATGAATATTCAATTTAAATGGTGCTAATTGATTCTTTACCGTTAACGTACCATCTCCATTCTTTTCCTCTACAAAAGAAATTCCCTTATCTGATGTAAACTGCGTAATAGCATGTACCTGATTATCCGTTGCAACTTCAAATTCAAATACATTCATGTTCGGTAAAAAACCTTCTGTTGGTGACAATTCCACTACCTGATGTTTTCCAACTGCAAGTCCTTGTAATAAGATTTCTCCTTTTTCATCTGTGGTATAATCCTTTGTTGTTCCATCTGGCATAGTATGACGAAAAGTAGTACCTGGAATCCGAACATCTTTTCCATCCTGAACTTTGATAATTTTTACACTTATATTATCTTCTTTCATTTCTGGCGTCACATAAGAATGAGAATCTTGTGACGTACCCGGTGGGCTAATTTTCTTTATGATAGCTTCTCTATTTATATGATATCCTACTGGGGCTTTCGTTTCTGTTATAACCAACGTTCCTACTGGTAATGCTGGATGGTTTTTGCTATCATAATAAAATGTATCTCCGCTTAACTTATAATCTTCATGAAATTTGATAATACCTTTTTTATCAGTACCAAACACCCACATCTTATCTACAGTCTTTCCTAATGTTGCCGGGTCTACATTTTCTGGATGCTCTCCTTTATAAAACTTAAAAGTAAATTCTGCACCTTCCAAACTTCCCTGTCCTTCTGGAACTGGATTTCCCGTATTTTTATCAACCTTTTTAATTAAAATAGATATTTTATCCAATAATGGCTCTTCTTTTGAGAAAATTTGATATTCCAAATTTCCAGAACCTGTTGTTAAGTCTATCGAATAAACTCGCTTATCTAACATATATCCTTTTGACGCTTTAGTTTCCTTTACATAATATTTACTTAATTTCAACCCTGCTTTTTCTGCATATCCAGTCTCATCTGTAATCATTTTATCCACATAATCCGTACATTCAGGATTACTATAAATAGAATATTCTGCATCTTTCAAAGAATAAGCATTATTATTATTGGTACATTCCGAATTTATTGATTGTTTTTGTAATGTAATTTTTGCACACTGTAAAGGTTCTACTGAATGTAAATCCACCCCAATATCTGCATATATCCCCGGATTAGTACAATCTGCCGTATAAATCCTAGTATCTAATCCATATCCTTGTGGTGCCTCAATTTCTTTTATATAATATTTCCATAAAGGAAGATCCTTTACTTCACCATACCCCTTCACATCTGTCGTAATAATATACTGAGGAGATTCCCGCATCATATCCTCTTTTGACCAATACACACCATATTTTGCCCCTGCAAGAGAATGGGTTATGGGTTCTTCTATAGACGATTTATGTATCCTAATTTCAGCAGTTTTTATGGGTTCTGGATGATGAAAGACATAATTTGTAGCACTTAAATCTACTTTATACCATGTTTCATCTCGAATATATCCTTTTGGTGGAACAGATTCCTGTATTTGATATTTACCTGGTGGTAAATAACACCAGCCATACCCTTTATCATCTGTTGTAATACAATTGTAAAAATATTCATCTGTTTCTTCATTCCATGCAGTATATTTTGCACCTGTTAAGTCATATGATGGATTATTCAGTACTGCCCATTTTGCCCAATCTTCTGGTGTTGCAAAATCATTTCCATCAATCCAAGTTAGTTTCTCTGTTGTGGGACGTTTGCAAATTTCAATCCACTTGGAAGAAAATTTTGCTTTAAAAAATCCACCAATAGTCTGTGCTCTTTGTCCTTTTGGTCCTTTGCAAGTAGCATGAACAAAAAACATGGCTGCTTCTTTCTCTTTTGCAATACACTCTATGTACATATTCGTAATCATAGGAACACCCTGAAAGGTATTATTAATACTAGACAAACATCCCATAAACATCCAGTTTTTTCCTTCTGGTCCAGCTCCACCTATGTTATTAAACATAGGGTTTTCACAATCTTTAATACTAATAATCTGTCCTTGTGAAAAGCCTTTATTGTATTCTTTACATCCCTCTACATCCTTCCATGTATAAGAATCTGCGTTATAACGATCGGCAATATACCAAGTATCCGCACTGCACTTCCAACTATCTCCTACTTGTATTGTGTTAATATTTCCAGACAAAGTAACAATATTACAACCTTTAGGCTCAAATAAAACTGGTATGGTACCAGTAGGAAAGTTATCATGAAAGGTATAAAAAGAAATATCTCCCATTCTATCTCCTTGTGGTTTTAATTTATCAGGTACAAGATTTTTATAAAAGGCAGAATCTCTTTCTTGCCAAACAGTAACCGTTAAATCTTTACCTAAATATTTGCCAGGTATATCAATACATCCGTCTTTTTCATTATATTTACATTCTTCTGTAATTGGAATTTGCCCATAACAATGCATTCCACGATTGATGTCTACATCTAAAGATATGCCATTTGCATTGTAATCATATTTTTCTGGGTTCGGATTAATCACCGAGTGAATTGTGCCATCTTCCAATATTTTACATGGTGATTGAACAATAAAATTTGAAAAAACATTTTCCTCATGGCCATCATAAAGCAGATAATATACTTTTATATAAGTGTTTTCTGCTTTTTTATCTTCTGCGACTATCTCCTGCCCTGTGCCCTCTCCTTTTATTAAAAGACTGTCTTCAAAAAAGGCACTGGTAAAAATCAATGTTGACAATACAAAAGTCAACACTTTTTTTCTCCACTGTTTCTTATTTTTCATGTAGCATCTCCTTTCTCTTTATCCGCTACATCATAAGTGCTTCCTTTTTACAGTCATAATAGTAAATCTCATAGGATAAAATTTCCTCATCCTCTACTTGACTATCATTGACTTCTTTTACCATTTTTTTTAATTCAATACGAGAATATTGTCCCTGATCTGGAACTAAAATACATTCATGAACACTGCTTGGAAGTATATAGAAATTTTTATTCAGAACTTTTGCGATATGATTTAAGACATGAGGATATAAAATTACTGCTGCCCCATAATATTTTTCTTCATTTGTTAGGACATACATAAGCTCCTCTCCTGTGATTTTCGATTCCTTTCCACTTAACTCTGCAATTAAGTCTTCCATTCCCTGAATAGTATAGGGCATTTTTCTGCTGGTATTTAAAAGTGCATCTTTCACCAGCTGTTCTTTATGGATTCCCCATGCATGAAGATTACAATCATGAATAACAATCGATGCTCCATTTAATTTTCCTCCTTCTAATCGATAATAAAACACCACTGCCAAATCCAGATATTTAATATGTGGCATATATTGCAGTTTTCTTTTATTCATCTCATAGTTGATTAGCTTATAATATACTCTTGTTCTTGCCTTTTTATAATCTTCAAATTCTGTCAATGAAAATTCCTCCTGTTTCTCTGTTATTGACAATTTTAAAATTTGTGTTCCAATTTCCTCTAAAGAAAGTCCTCCTTGAAAATCTACATAAAAAGGTTTGAGATAAATCATAGGTGCTATTTTCTCTCCTTTTTCATGAACCACCATTGCATCCAACTCTATGCCGTTATTTTTTTCTACTTGATGCACGGAAATACTTTTCTCACCTCCTATCTTTTCTCTCAAAAGATTCACTAAGGCTACTTTGAATGCTTCATACTCCATATACATTCTCCTTTTCTTAATTATTTTATATTAAGTAGCACAGAGAATGTAAAAAGACAGAATTTCCCCATACCACATTAATATTCTCTTAAATTTTTTATTTATTGGAATAAAATCACGAATGTGAAATGAATTAGATTTTTGAAATAGACTCTTAGAATTTAACTCTTTTATGAAAGTATATCGAAACATACATACTGTTTCGATATACTTTATATGTTTTATACTCTAGACAGATATTCACCTGTTCTTGTATCAATTTTAATAACGTCACCCTGATTTACAAATAAAGGAACATATACAGTTGCACCTGTTTCAACAATAGCTGGTTTTGTAGCACCCTGTGCCGTATTTCCTGCAAATCCAGGTTCTGTTTCTGTAATTTCCAATTCTACAAATAATGGTGGCTCAATAGCAAATACACTTCCATTGTAAGAACATACTTTTACTGTCTCATTTTCCTTAACAAATTTTAAAGCATCTCCTACTGTATCCTGAGCAATAGCAATCTGATCATAAGTTTCATTATTCATGAAGTTATACAAATCGCCATCATTGTATAAATACTGCATATCTACACGCTCAATACGTGCCTGTGGGAATTTTTCAGTTGGTCTGAATGTTTTTTCAATAATTCCACCACTGATAACATTTTTTAATTTTGTTCTAACGAATGCAGCACCCTTACCTGGTTTAACGTGCTGGAATTCCATAATCTGTACTACATTACCATCGACTTCCAGTGTGAGACCGTTTTTAAAATCTCCTGCTGATATCATAATGATATTCCTCCTTATTTCGTCCATTGGGAAAGTCTTTTAACTTTTCCACTATACTTCATTCTATAATACATCTGCACAATTTTCAACTATTTTTTATCTTTCTTTCTTCTTTTGTTCTTTCATATAGAAATAAAGTACTATTTTTTCCAGTTTTCGCTTGAAAACGATCTGAATTTCTTCCTTAGGATGAATTGGTTTTACTAAAATATTATAAATCCCTGTTCTTTTTGCACCATAGACATCTGTAAAAAGCTGATCTCCCACGAAAACAGTATCTTTTACAGATGTTCCCATAAGTTCCATTGCCTTTTGATAATTCTTTCTGGAAGGCTTATGTGCATTTTCAATAAACTGCACTTGTACTTTTTCATTGAAAGAATTCACTCTCTCATACTGATTATTAGATAAGAGACAACACTTAAAACCCATTCTCTTTAAACTTTCAAATAATAAAACCGCTCTTTGGTCTGCTGGTTCACCGTGAGGTACTAATGTATTATCTATATCAAAAATAACTCCTCGGTATCCTTGCTCATAAAGTTTTTGAAAATTAATTTTATATGTAGACTCCATATATACGTCCGGAAAAAATTTCTTAAGCATCTTCTTAGTCCCTTCCTATTCTTTCTTCAATAGTAACAGGTCATCCTACATTTTGTCAAATCCGATCCTCCAAAGCTGAATATTTTTGTGTTTCTAATATATTTTTATATGCTGGTCGAATAATTTTATCAGTATTAATTAATTCCTCCATTCTATGTGCACTCCACCCCACAATACGGGCAATGGCAAACATTGGTGTATAAAGTTCAATTGGTAATCCTAACATACTGTACACAAATCCACTGTAAAAATCTACATTTGCACTTACACCTTTATAAATTTTTCTCTCTTTTGCAATTACCTGCGGTGCCAAACGTTCTACTCTTGCATAGAGATCATAATCTGCACTTCTCCCCTTTTCCTGCGCCAATTTTTCTACAAATCTCTTAAAAATTTGTGCTCTTGGATCGGAAATAGAATATACAGCATGTCCCATTCCATAAATTAAACCTCTTCTATCAAAAGCTTCTTTGTGTAAAAGTTTAATCAAATAATTTTCAATTTCCTCCTCATCTGTCCAGTCTTGCAAATTTTCTTTCATATCCTTAAACATATTCACTACTTTGATATTTGCGCCCCCATGCTTCGGTCCTTTTAAAGAGCCCAAAGCTGCAGCTATTGTTGAATACGTATCTGTTCCGGAAGATGACACTACATGGGTTGTAAAAGTAGAGTTATTTCCTCCTCCATGTTCCATATGCAATACTAGCGCTAAATCTAAAATCTGCGCCTCTAAAGGTGTATATTGCTTATCTGCACGAAGCATCAAAAGAATATTTTCTGCAGTAGATAAATCTTTTCTAGGATTATGTATATAAAGACTTCCCTCTCTATTGTAATGTTCATGTGCCTGATATCCATATACTGATAACATTGGGAAAACACTGATTAAATTAATACATTGACGCAATACATTTGGTAAAGAAATGTCTTCTGGATTTTCATCATAAGAATATAAAGTCAATACACTTCTGGAGAGTGTATTCATCATATCTTGACTGGGCGCTTTCATAATTACATCTCTTACAAAATTTGTAGGAAGTTCTCTTTGATTTGCCAAGATTTCTCTAAATTCTTCCCATTGTTTTTTATTTGGTAGTTTACCAAACAACAGCAAATAAGTTACTTCCTCAAATCCAAATCTCTGTTCCTTTAAAAATCCATTCGTCAAATCTACAATATTAATCCCTCTATAATATAATTCCCCATCACAAGGAACCTCTTTTCCACCTACAACTTTTTTCTGTATAATATTGGAAATTTGGGTCAATCCAGCCAACACGCCTTTTCCGTTTAAGTCTCTTAATCCTCTTTTCACATCATATTTCTGATATAAATCTGTATCTATGGTACTATTTTTTTTACAAAGCTGTGTGAGTTTTTCGATTTCCGGTGTAACTTCCATATTAAATCCTGACATATCACATTCCCCTTTCCGTCTCCACTTTAGTGTGGTATCATATTAGCATATAAAATCTACTGTGACAATAAAATTTTTATAAATTTTTTATTTGAGATCAAAAAAGGGACTGTCTGTTTTGACAATCCCTTCTTGTTTATTTCAAATTTAATTTTGCAAATGCATCAGCAAATGCATTATTTATTGGTTCCTGCGCTTCTTTTTTTTGCCTATTTAAATACTTTTGCACATCTTTTTTGCTAACTCCAGCACCTTCTTTTTCTCTTCGCTGCTTAAAACTGGAAAGTTTTTCTTTATATCCACATGTACCACATATAAAAGTATCTTCTTTTCCTTTTACATACATTTCCATCTTTCTATGACAATTTGGGCATCTGGCATTTGTAACCCTAGAAATAGTTTCTTTATGCCCACAGGTCCTATCTTGGCAAACCAGCATTTTACTATTTTTCCCATTAACAGCCAACATGCGCTTTCCACATACTGGGCACTTCGTATTGGTCAAATTGTCATGACGGAATGTACCCGCCGCCCCTTTTATTTCTTTTATAATATCTTGTGTGTAATCAGAAATTTCTTTTAAAAAAACCGCTTTATCTAATTTTCCTTCTGCAATTTTAGATAATTTCATTTCCCAATCAGCCGTAAGTTCCGGTTTTTTTAAATCCTCAGGTACCAACTCTAAAAGCTGTTTTGCTTTAGATGTAATATGAATTTCATTTCCTTTCTTTTCCATAAGAAAAGTATGAAAAAGTTTTTCAATAATATCTGCTCTTGTAGCAACAGTTCCCAATCCGCCTGTTTCTCCCAGAGTTTTAGCAACTTTTGTATCTTTCATGTCCATATATTTTATAGGATTTTCCATAGCAGAAAGCAAAGTCGCCTCTGTAAAAGCTGCAGGTGGTTTTGTTTTCCCTACTGTCAAATCTGCTCTCTCTATTTTAAAGGTTTCCCCTTCTTTCAAATCTAAAAGCTGTTGAAATTCTTCCTCATTTTCATCTGCCCAGGTTCCTTCATAAGCTTCTTTCCACCCCATATTTTTTACAATTTTCCCTTTTGCTGTAAATACCGCTCCTGCTGCTTCTGCCTTCATAATGGTTTGTTCATATTCAAATGGTGGATATAGCACACTTAAAAATCTTCGAACAACTAAATCATATATTTTACGTTCCTCATTTGTCATATGCTCTAATTGCACAAATTGCTCTGTAGGAATAATTGCATGATGGTCACTAACTTTCTTATTATCCACAAACGAAGCATTTCCTTTTATTGGCTTCATAGAAAGCATTCCTGCAATTTTTCTATATGGACCTACTGCACATGCTTTTAACCTTTCTTTAATCGTAGGTACAATGTCTGTTCCAATAAATCTGGAATCTGTTCTAGGATAGGTAAGTACCTTATGATTTTCATAGAGCCGCTGCATAATGTTTAGGGTTTCCTTTGCAGAAAATCCAAACTTTTTATTAGCATCTCTTTGTAATTCTGTTAAATCATAAAGCCCCGGAGTAAATATTTTTTTACTTTTTTTCTCTACAGAAATGATTTTTAATAAATCACCATTTACATTATTTCGAAGTTTTTCAATTCTTTCTTTCTGAAAAGAACGCGTACTCCCACTTTTTTCATCTTGCCATTTCCAATATATATTTCCAGCTTTTACAGTAATACCATAAAACTCTTCTGGCTGAAATTTTCGGATTTCATTTTCTCTTTTTGCTATCATAGCTAATGTTGGTGTTTGTACACGTCCACAAGAAAGTTGAGCATTATACTTGCAAGTCAAAGCTCTCGTTGCATTAATACCCACTAACCAATCAGCCTCTGCTCTTGATACAGCTGCTGCATACAGATTTTCATAGTCTTTTCCCGGTTTTAAATGTGCAAATCCTTCTTTAATAGCTTTATCTGTCACAGATGAAATCCAAAGACGCTTCACAGGCTTTTTACAACCAGATTTTTCTAAAATCCATCTTGCAACTAATTCACCTTCCCTACCAGCATCTGTTGCAATAATAATTTCATTTACATCTTTCCGATATAACTGATTTTTTACTGCCTGGTACTGTTTTGTAGTCTGCTTTATAACAACTAAATCCATTTTCTTTGGTATCATAGGAAGATATTCCATATTCCACTCTTTATATTTCTTATCATATTCTTCTGGATCTGCTAAAGTTACCAAATGCCCTAAAGCCCATGTAACAATATACTTATCTCCCTCCAAGGCTCCATTTCCTTTTTTAGCACATTTTAAGACTCTGGCAATATCTCTGGCTACAGATGGTTTCTCTGCTAATACCAGTGCTTTCATTCTCAATCCTCCTATATTACATCTCTTTTCCAAAAAATTCTGTTGTTTTTCTAACTTTTTTCATCAGATTTGTAAAACTCTCCGGTGTCAGAGATTGTTTTCCATCACAAAGTGCTTTTTCTGGATTGTTATGGACCTCAATCATAACACCATCTGCACCTGCGGCAATCGCTGCCATAGTAAGTGGTTCTACCATAAACCGAATCCCTGCCGCATGACTTGGATCTACGATAACTGGAAGATGTGTCTTTGATTTCAGCATAGGAATTGCAGATATATCTAATGTATTTCTCATAGAAGTTTCAAACGTACGAATACCTCTCTCACATAAAATTACATTTTCATTGCCTCCTGCCATAATATATTCTGCACTCATTAGAAGTTCTTCCAGTGTATTTGCCATACCTCTCTTTAGTAAAATTGGTTTATCGACTTTCCCCAATTCTTTTAATAACTGAAAATTCTGCATATTTCTTGTTCCCACCTGAATAACATCTACGTCTTCAAAAAGTGGAAGATGTTCTGCACTCATAATCTCTGTTACAATAGGAAGTCCTGTCGCTTTCTTGGCTTCTAAAAGCATTTTTAACCCTTCATCTTCAAGTCCCTGAAAAGAGTATGGAGAAGTTCTTGGTTTAAACGCACCCCCTCTTAAAAGTCCTGTGCCTGCACACTTTACATCTTGGGCAACTTCTATCATCTGCTCTCTGCTTTCAACAGAACATGGTCCGGCAATCACCTGAAAGTTACCTCCTCCTATTTTTCTTCCAGCTACATCAATTATAGTGTCCTTAGGATGCATATCCTTATTAGCTTTTTTATAAGGCTCTTTAATTCGTTTCACAGATTCTACTACATCTAAAGCTCCTAGCCATTCTGCGTCAATTTCTGTTGTATCGCCAATCAATCCAATCAAAGAAGCGTTAGCACCATCTGACAAATGAAGTCCCAGTCCCATATCTTTTAATTGTTGTTTTAAATTTTCCACCTTTTTCTTATCTGCTTCCTTTTTTAATACTAAAATCATGTTCTTTCCTCCTATTTTATGAAATAAAAAAACCGATGCCTGCTGTATGCAAACATCGGTGTCTCATCACTTACTAAAATGATTTCAACTCTAAATGTTTATTACAGCAGAAAACACCTACACTATAAAAATAGCCCAGGTAAGAAAAATAATATTTTTTATTTGTATTAATTTTTTTCTGCTTTATCATAACTTTTACCTTTACTTTCTAAAATTATATTTATAATATAACTGTTTTTTTTATTTGTCAATAAATTTTAAGATTTTAAAGCGTAAATGTAATAAAAATTGTATGAATTTTCTTCTTGACTAAACACAAAAAAGCCTAGCAAATGCTAGACTTTAAAAGCAGGGGATGAGGGATTCGAACCCCCATCGACGGTTTTGGAGACCGGTGCTCTACCATTGAACTAATCCCCTATATGAATTTTCATATACCTTCAAAACCACATATATAAAACGAAACCTTCCAACTTACCGTTTCGTGTATCTCTACACTTTTGGTCAAGCCCTCGACCGATTAGTAACAGTCAGCTCCATACATTACTGCACTTCCACCT
>JARIAQ010000008.1 GCA_029257775.1 Blautia sp.
CCTACATGATAAATTTGTCCTGTCATTTAATTCCCTCTTTCTATAGTTGACTGTCAAAAATATGGCAGTGTTAAGTTAATTGAAGCATAATCGAAATATGCAGGAATGTCAATATTGTAAAAAAATAAAAATTGTGTTGACATTTGAAAATTCATAAAGTAAAATATTACCATAAAAAAGATTTGAAAAAGCATTTAATTAGTAAAAATGCACAAAAGAAAACGGGGTTAAACGAGGAGGTAAAAGAACGATGAAGAAAAAAGTTATGTTTATTGTTCTGGGAATTATACTGTTTGTTGTAGCAGCAATAGGAATAGTTTTTGCGGTTTTCAACAAAAATAAAGAGCCGATTACAGCAGAGCAGTTTAAATCTACAATGGAAGAAAAAGGATATGTTGTAAAAGATGTAACAGATCAATATTCTGAGTATGAGTACGTCAAAAAAATATTTGTAGCAGAAGCATCTGATGGCGCTTATCAAATTGAATTTTATGAATTAGCAGATGAATCTTATGCAGCTAATTTTTATGCAAACAATAAAGCAATATTTGAATCCTCAAAAGGGAATGCCTCTGGGGAAACGAGTGTGAGTATGAAAAATCACTCAAAATATACTTTATCGTCAAATAATAAATACCAAGTAGTATCTAGAATTGATAATACAGTTATTTATTTAAATGTTCAGGATAAATATAAAGATACTGTGAAAGACTTATTAAAAGAATTAGGATATTAGGAAGATAGAGATAGCGCTTGTTTGTAGCGCTATCTCTATTTCATTATAGAAAAAGCAGTAAACTAATTGCCATTACCACCATTCCTGAAATTAATCCATAAATAGACAGGTGATGTTCCCCATATTCTCTTGCAGCTGGAAGCAATTCATCAAATGAGATAAATACCATAATTCCAGCTACTCCGCCAAAAAGCAATCCAAATACAGAATCATTCATAATTGGACGCAATACTAACCAGCCTAATAAGGCTCCTGTTGGTTCTGCTAAACCAGAAAGAAAAGAATAATAAAAAGCTTTCTTTTTAGAACCAGTTGCTTGGTAAATTGGTACAGATACAGCAATTCCTTCAGGAATATTATGAATAGCAATTGCTACTACAATGGGAATTGCCAGATTTGGTTCTTGTAAAGCAGAAATAAAAGTTGCAAGGCCTTCTGGAAAATTGTGAATGGCAATTGCTAAAGCCGTGAATAGTCCCATACGCATCAGTCGTTTAGGTTGATGATTATTGGTTTCTGAAGATTCCATTGTTTTTATTTCATGAGGATTTTCAGCAGAAGGAATTAATTTGTCAATAATGGCAATTAGCAGCATACCTCCAAAGAAAGCTCCCACGGTAGCCCAACTGCCTAGTTTAGTTCCCATTTGGGAAATTAAAGACTTTTGTGCTTTAAAAAATATTTCAATCATGGACACATAAATCATGACTCCAGCCGAAAAACCAAGTGAAACAGATAAAAATTTCCGGTTTGTGTGGCGACAGATAAAAGCAATACAGCTTCCAATTCCAGTGCTTAATCCTGCTAAAAGCGTTAAGAAAAACGCCCAATAAACGGTATGATCCAAAAGTACACCTCCCATAGATAATTTAGTAACACAATAGGTTAGTTATAACTAACCTAAGGCGAAGTATAACACAGTTTCTATAAATCTTCAAGAAATAAAATGAACAAAAGTTATTTAGTAGAGTCTCTTTGAATAATAGAAGGTAGTGTTATGTAGCTTTGAATATGCATTTGTGGACATTTGATTATTTTTAGCAAATTTTTGGCAGCTTCTATTCCTAAAGAATATAAATTAATATCTACAACAGTAGGCAAAGGGTCAATCATAAATGAAAAAGGATAGTTATCAAAGCAAATAAACGAAATATCTTTTGGGATAGATAATCCATGTTCACGAATAGCTTTTACCACTCCAACAGCGGATATACTGTTTTCGCAGATGATGCCATCGGGAATAGGGGAAGAGGTAAGTAATCGTGTTGCTAGCTTATATCCTTCCTCAATAGTAGGTTCTCCATATAATAAATATTCTGGAGAAATTGGGATTAAACGTTGTGCTGCAAATTGGCGGACACCATGTAGGCGCATTTGCGAAATACGGTCTTGTTTTCTTCCTCCTACAAAAGCCATTTTTCGAATGCCGCGGTCATATAAAAATCCAGCTGCTATTTCACCGGCTACAATGTTGTTAATATCAATCCAGGAACTTGAGGTTTCAAAGCAGGGCTTTCCAATAAGAATATGAGGAAATTGTTGCGTTAATAAAAGACGAGTAATTTCCGGTGACACTGCATATCCATGAAGAATAATTCCATCAGCACTTTTTGTTGTAATAATTTTTTGGATTACTTGATAGGCATCGTCTAAAGATAAGGCGTTGACAAATTGAAGCATATAATCTTTTTTGTGAAAAATTTCTTCAGTGCCTGTGAAAATTTCAAAGATATATGGATTCATTAGCGCCATATGAGGTTCTGATAAAGTTAGAAAAACAATTGTTCTTGTTTTTTGTTTTGCAAAATTTCTGGCTCTTATATTAGGAATATAGTGAAGTTCTTCTATAATAGCATTAACATGGTTTGTAGTTTGTGCAGAAATTAAAGGTGAATGATTTAAAACCTTGGATACGGTAGATGGAGATACTCCTGCAGCTTTGGCAACATCTCTAATTGTAATAGACATAATATTATTGTTCCTCCTAGTAAAATTATATATATAGAATTACACCGGTTTCATAAAAAGTCAATAGAAATAATGCAAAAACTGTTGTATTTTTACAAAAAAATGGATAGAATTAGAATTACATTAAATGAAATGTACATATATAATTTTAAATTTATGAAACAAATGGTAAATTGTTTCATAAGGAAAGAGGGAATATGGAAAAGAAATGGTGGAAAACAGCTGTAATTTATCAAATTTACCCTAAGAGTTTTCAAGATTCCAATAATGATGGAATTGGAGACATTGGTGGAATTATAAACAGACTGGATTATTTGGAAGAACTGGGAATTGATGCCATATGGATTTCTCCAATTTATAAATCACCTCAGGTTGATAGTGGATATGATATTTCAGATTATCAGGATATCGATCCGATTTTTGGAAATATGGAAGACATGGATCGCTTGATAGAAGAATGTAATAAACGAAATATTCGTATTATTATGGATTTAGTATTGAATCATAGTTCGGATCAACATCGTTGGTTTCAAGAAGCGAAAAAAAGTAAAGATAATCCTTATCACGATTATTATATTTGGAGAGATGGAAAAGAAGGAGAAGTGCCAAATGAAATGATGGCGTACTTTGGCGGGTCAGCCTGGGAATGGGTGCCGGAGTTGGGACAATATTATTTTCATCAGTTTACACCAGAACAACCGGATTTAAACTGGCATAATGAAAAAGTCAGACAAGAATTATATCAAATGATATGCTGGTGGATGGATAAAGGAATACAGGGATTTCGTTTAGATGTTATTGATTTGATAGCAAAAGAGCCGGATTTATGTATTGCAGAAAATGGTCCAAAGCTTCATGAATATGTCCGAGAACTTAGTAGAAGTACATTTCAGAAAAAACCAGAGATTGTAACGGTAGGTGAGGCCGGAAATACAGGTGTGGAAAGTGCATTATTATTTTCAGCGCAAGATGGCAGTGAGTTGTCTATGGTGTTTCAATTTGAACATATGGATATGGCACACAAAAAAGAAAATCAAATTAACTGGGTGCTTCCGTTTGATTTATTGGAACTAAAAGAGATTTTAAGTAAATGGCAGGTAGAGTTATATGGAAAAGGTTGGAATAGTCTTTTTTGGGACAACCATGATCAGCCAAGAATTGTATCTCGTTGGGATAATGATCCGACATATCGAGAAGAAAGTGCAAAAATGTATGCTATGTTACTTCATGGAATGCAGGGAACACCGTTTATTTACCAGGGCGAAGAATTGGGCATGACAAATGTGGCTTTTGACAGTATTACAGATTATAGAGATATAGCAGCAAAAAATTTATACGATAGAATGCTGGGCAGAGGCTATACAAAAGAGGAGGCAATAGAGCTAATTCAAAAAGACGGAAGAGATAATGCCAGAACACCAATGCAATGGGATAAAAGTCTTCATGCTGGATTTACAAAGGGGACTCCTTGGATTAAGGAAAATCCTAATTATGAGGAAATTAATGCAGAAGACGAAAGGAAAGATCCTAATTCTATCTTCCATTTTTATAGAAAGCTCATTCAATTAAGAAAAGAGTATGCTATTTTTGCTGATGGAAAGTATTGTTTACAGGATAAAGAAAACAAAGAAAGTTTTTCATATCTTCGAAGTAGTGACACAGAGGAATTATATGTCGTATGTAGCTTTGTAAATGGTTGCAGTAAGGTATCTATTCCGGAAAGATTTCTAAAAGATGGAGTGTTGCTTGCATGCAATTATGAGGAGTCTTTACCAGAACAGCTTCAGCCTTATGAGGGAAGAATTTATTATAGGAAGAAAAATGCAGAATAAAACAAATAAAAATACTGGAATTTTTATTAAAGTAATTACAGAAATTACAGGGGTTTTTGTTTTTTCTGTGGGGATTCATAGGTTCATTGCGTATAACCATATTGTACCAGGAGGGGTTACTGGTTTGGCTACATTATGTAATTACTTATTTGGGATTCCTATAGGATTTATAACATTTCTCATTAATTTTCCACTACTTTTTTGGGGATTAAAGTTTTTGGGAAAACATACAATTCTGCGAACGATTATAACAGTAGTGGAATTATCCTTTATGCTGGATATAGGTGTTATGTGGGTACCGGTCTATCATGGGAATTTATTGTTATCTAGTATATGTGGTGGATTATGTATGGGGTTAGGGCTGAGTATGATTTTGATTAGCGGAACAACAACAGGAGGAGGTGATCTCCTTGGCAAAATGATACAGCGGAGAAGACCTAACATATCTATGGGGAAAATCCTTTTTACAATAGATGCTCTTGTTATATCCTCTTCGGCTTTTGTGTTTAAAGAAATGAAACCTGCAATATTTGGAATAATAACTATGCTGGTTTGTGCCATTCTTTTGGATTTTGTGAATCAGGTTTCTGCAAGAATTCGTTACAAATGTTATATGAAAAATTAAAATTATTATTGAATATTGGATAAGGAGAATACAAAGATGAAAAAAATCATTTCAATTTTATTGAGTATGGGGTTAGTAGTAACATCATTTGCTGGTTGTGGAACAAAAGAGACAGCTAAAGATACTGGAAAAGGACAGGAAGATCCTGTAGAAATTGTTTTGTATCAGTATAAACTAGAAATTGCTAAACAGCTTGATGCAGCAGTTGAGAAGTATATGAGTGAGCATAAAAATGTTAAAATTATTGTAGAATCTAATGGAGAAGGGTATGGTACAACATTACAGGCAAAAATGCAGTCTGGACAGGAGCCTACAATTTTTAATGTTCAGGGTCCTTCCGATGTAAATGACTGGATGCATAAATTAGAAGATTTGTCTGATCAGCCATGGATTGAACATGCAGCTAAAGGCACTTTAGAGGATATTAAAAAAGACGATAAGGTATATGGCTTGCCTTGTGGAGTAGAAGGATACGGATTTATTTATAATAAGGGAATCTTTGAAGATGCTGGTATTCATGCAGAAGAAATTAAAGATTTTGCTTCTCTTGAGAAGGCCGTTATGGCTCTTGATGCTAAAATTAAATCTGGAGAGTTGAAAGAAAAATACCCTGATTTAGAGGCTGTATTTGAATTTCCTGCAAAAGAAACATGGCTGACAGGACAGCATACCACCAATGTGGCATTAAGTGTTGAATTAGGTAGCTCTTTAAACGCTTATGAATCAAAAAGTATTGAGTATCAATATGCGGATCAGTTAAAGAAAATCATTGATCTTCAGTCATCTTACACAGTAGCAGGGGAAAATAGAGGTAAATTAAATTCTGTAGATAATACTGCATGTGTAGAAAATGGTCTTGCAATTGAAAGAGTTGCTATGGCACAACAGGGGAACTGGATTTACCCATCTGTATCAGCCATTGATCAAGAAGTGGCAGATGAATTATCCATTTTGCCAATGCCATTAGAAGGGGTAGTAGAAGATAGTATTCCAGTCGGTGTGCCAATGTACTGGGTAGTAAATAAAGATGCAACAGATGCAGAAAAAACAGCAGCAAAAGATTTCTTGAACTGGTTATATCAGTCTGAAGAAGGAAAAGAAATTATTGTAAATGAATTTAATTTTATTCCAGCATTTACAAATTATGATGATTTACAGGCAAAAGATGAGTTAAGTAGAGCCATTCAGTCTTATGTTAATGAAGAAAAGACAATTCCATGGGTATTTAATGGTTATCCAAGTGGATGGTGTATGGATGTTATGGGAAGTCAGATTCAGAAATATTTATCTGGAAATGCAACTTGGGAAGAGGTAATTGCAGTTGTACGTGATAAATGGGAAGAACTTTCTAAATAACAGGAGGATAATATGAAACAGTCAAAAAAAATCTTTTGGATATTTCTATTACCCAGCCTTCTCTCTTTTTTACTTGTAGTTGTAGTACCTTTAATTATGGGTTTGTATTATTCTCTTACGGATTGGAACGGAATCAGTGAAGAGATTAATTTTATAGGGCTAGCAAATTATCATAAAGTCTTGTTTAATGACCCAGAATTTATAAATGCTTTTACATTTACATTTCGCTATGCCATTGTAGAAGTACTCGTTGTAAATATATGTGCCATGGGATTGGCACTGTTTATAACAAGTAAACATATGCCGTTTAGTAACTTTTTTAAAGGGACATTTTTTCTTCCCAACCTTATAGGTGGAATTCTTTTGGGCTTTATCTGGCAGTTTATTTTCACAAAAGGATTTTCCTCGTTAGCAGCTACATATGGAATTCCATTTTTAGATAATTGGCTTTCTACAACAGAGACAGGATTTTTTGGATTGGTTATGGTCAGTTCATGGCAAAGTATAGGATATATGATGTTGATTTATATTGCGGGACTTACTTCTATATCAGAAGATGTTATGGAAGCCGCAGCCATTGATGGGGCAATTGGTTGGAAAAGATTTCGTTATGTTATTCTACCCCTGATGCTCCCATCAATTACAGTAGGACTTTTTATGAATGTTGCAGGTGCATTTAAAGTTTATGATCAGAATTTATCTTTGACTGCAGGTGGACCATATAATTCCACACAAATGATATCAATGAATATATATAATACGGCATATTCTTATCAGAATTTAGGGTTAGCACAGGCAAAAGCAGTAATTTTCTTGATTATAGTAGGATGTATTGCCTTTACTCAATTGTATTTTACCAAGCGGAAAGAGGTGGCGATGTAATGAAAAAGAGTACAAAGAAAAAGATCTTGTATGGAAGTGTAGCAGGTATATTAGCAATTATTTTTATATCACCTTTTTACGTGTTACTTACAAACTCCTTTAAAACTCCTAAGGGTATTTTTAAAGATATTTTTGGTATGCCCGGAGAATATTTTACTTTAGAAAACTATGTTGATGCATTCCATGAACTGGATTTTTTGAGAACATTTTGTAATTCCTTAATCATTACAGTGGTGGCAACATTTTTGATACTACTCACGTCGTGTATGGCGGCTTGGGTGTTAGAAAGAAATAAAAGTAAGCTCAGTAATGCGATATATGTTATGTTTTCTGGATATATTTTGGTTCCTTTTCAATGTGTTATGATTCCGTTAGTAAAGTTTATGGGTGAATTAAATATGATGAGTCCTTTTGGATTGATTATCATGTATATAGGATTTGGTTCCAGTATGGGGATTATGTTTTATCATGGATTTATGAAAAGTATTCCGATATCTTTGGAAGAAGCTGCTATTATTGATGGATGTAGTAGATGGAAAATCTTTTTTAAAATCATATTTCCTTTATGTAAAACGATGACTTTTACTATTGCAATTTTGGATGCTATGTGGATCTGGAATGATTTCCTTTTGCCATCATTGATTATTAACACACCAAAAACCTTGACGATTCCGTTAAAAATGTTTTACTTCTTTGGTAAATATACGAAAAAATGGGAATTGGCAACAGCTGCACTGGTTATTTCTATTCTCCCCATTATTTGTTTCTTTGCATTTGCGCAAAAAAATGTTATTAAGGGAATTACGGCTGGAGCTGTAAAATAAAAAATAAGGAGATTATGATTATGCGTTCATGTGGAATACTTCTTCATATTACCAGTATTCCCTCTAAATTTGGAATTGGAACATTGGGAAAAGAAGCTTTTGAATTTGTGGATTTTTTGAAAGAATCCGGACAGAGGATGTGGCAAATTTTGCCCGTTGGTCCTACTTCCAAAGGAGATTCTCCTTATCAGTCTTTTTCATCATTTGCAGGTAATCCATTGCTGATAGATTTGGAAAGATTAATAGAATTAGGATTACTCAGTTATGAAAAGGTAGAAGCAGTAGATTTTGGAGAAAATACAGAAAGAGTGGATTATGAGAAGCAATTTTTGAATAAATATCCACTTTTATATGATGCATTTCAGGTTTTTAAAGAGCAGGATAATTGGACAGAATATCATGAATTCTGTAATCGTCAAAAAGAATGGCTGCAAGATTATGCTCTATTTATGGCTTTAAAGTATTATTTTAACCAAAAACCTTGGAGTCAATGGGATGAAGATATAAAAAGAAGAGATTTATCGGCAATTAAAAAATATGAAAAATTATTGAAAGATGATATAGAATACTGGAAATTTATTCAGTTTTTGTTTGATTGTCAATGGCGAGAATTAAAAGAGTATGCTAATTTGCAGAATATTAAAATAATAGGTGATATTCCTATTTATTTATCTTATGATAGTGTAGAGGTATGGACTCAGCCAGAAATATTTGAGTTGGATGAAGATTTAAATCCGAAGAGAGTAGCAGGATATCCTCCAGATGATACGTTTTCAAAAACAGGACAATTATGGGGAAACCCTCTTTATTGTTGGGATGTTATGAGGCAGGATGGATATAAATGGTGGATTAACCGGATTCGCTTTTCTTTGGAACTATACGATGTTTTGCGCATTGATCATTTTCGAGGATTTGATAGTTATTATGCTGTTCCTTTTAAAGATAAAACAGCAGAGCATGGTGAATGGTGCCCGGGACCAGGAAAAGAATTATTTAAAGCTATTAAATCGGTGTTGGGTGATCTTCCTATTATTGCGGAGGATTTAGGACTGAAAACGGAAAATGTAAAAGAAATGTTGGATTATAGTGGGTATCCGGGAATGAATGTAATGGAGTATGCTTTTTCCGGTGAAGAAGAGAGTGATGATATGCCCCATAATTTTAAAAAAAATAGTGTAACCTATTTGGGGACTCATGATAATGATACGTGTCTTGGATATCTAAAAAACCAAAGTGAGGATTCTTTGCAATTTATTCAAAAATATTTAGGTACTTCAGACGTTATATCCAGCGTATGGGGTATGATTCGCTCTGCGTATGCATCGGTATCTGAATTAGTGGTTATTCAAATGCAGGATTTTTTAGAATTGGGATCAGAATCTCGAATGAATTATCCATCAACTTTATCGGGAAACTGGACTTGGAGAATGAAAAAAGAAGATTTGAATCATGAATTAGCTATGCGAATAAAGGAATTAGCTTCGGTATATTTTCGGTAATTTTAAATTGATGTATTCGGCCAGATTAGATTAGTAAGAGAATCTAATCTGGTCGAGTTTTTATTTGGATAAGAAAAAGAAGGTCAATATTGACAAATATTTTAGATTTTCTTACAATAGTTAGTGTTCTCTAATTATAAAAGAGAGCTATTTTTTGCATGATTAGTTAGAAAATGCTAACTTATGAAATGGAAATAATAGAAAAATAGGAGAATTTGTCATGAAAGATTTGAATAGAAAGCGGGAAAATGAGATTAATGTAGTTGGCCAAATGATTCATATTTATTGTAAAGGGAAACATGGTAGGAAAGAGTTGTGTCCAGAATGTCAGGAACTTTATGATTATGCGGTACAACGAGTGAATCACTGTCCTTTTATGGAGACAAAAACCTTTTGCTCCAACTGTAAGGTTCATTGTTATAAACCAGTGTATCGAGAAAAAATTAAAGAAGTTATGCGCTATGCAGGGCCTCGAATGCTTTTTGTGCATCCGGTTATGGCAATCAAACATGTAATAGAGATGCAGAAAGAGAAAAGAAAACAGAAGTAATTGGGATAGGGAGGTAAGTGCGTGTGTCAAATTTACAGGAAATGTTACGGCTTAGAGTATTACTGGCTTTTTTAAAAGAAGATGAAAGTTGTACAGTTATGGGGATTTCCCGTAGTTTAAATGAAACGAAACAGAATATTAGCAGAACCATTATTATGCTGGAACAAGAAGGAATGGTGGATAGGAAAGATATAAGACATCCAATACTTACAGAGCAGGGACGGAATACGGCAAAGTTATATTCGCAAAAAATGGAAATTGGAATGCAGTTTCTAAATGGAGAAGGCGTAAGTATGGAAAATGCCAGAAAAGATGCCTGTTACTGGGCCATTCATAATACAGAAGAGACCATGGATATTTTTCGGAAATGTGAGGAGAAGAATGAAGTAAAGAGGCAGATGAAATCAAAACCTTGCTTTTCAGGAACTACTTTTATTAAAAATTTAAAAGATGGGGTTTATCATTTTCCTTTTTTTATACATGGTGGAACTGATATTGCCATTAATAAATGTTTTGAACATCCGTGTGTCTGTCATGTAGAAAATGGAAACGGAAGTATTCTGGTAAGGCTTTTACAAAATGAGAAGCAAAAAATAAAAACAATACAATATTTTGATCATGGTATTTATATATCACTTGAGAAAAGTGGGGATATTTTTTCTTTCCCAGTGGAAATATTAGAATTTGTGAACTTTGGTGAGGGGCAAGGACAGGTTATTTATGGGACAGCTTATCTGAAAATACAATGTGAGTATCTGGGAGAAAAACAAGAAAAAAACGTGATGTTTACAATTATTTTATAAGAAAGTCGCAAAAACAGGACAGAGGAGATTCTAAGAATTTATGCAATCTGAATAGGATACTAGGAATAATATAGGAAGAAAGTCGCAGAAATACGACAAATTGCTATGTGAAAAATAAAAAAAATTATGATACTCTGAGTTTGCTTAGAAAATAACTAAAGCATTTTTTTTAGTGCATAAGTTAGTTAATACTAATGCATGAATAGAACCATAAGGGAGGAATTACAACATGAGAAACGTTAAAAGATTTTTGAAACGTGGACTTGCAAGTGCACTTGCAGTTGTTATGATGATGGGAAACAGTGCACTGTATGTATCTGCAGCAGAATCATCAGAGGCTGGAAAATATAATGTTCCAGTAAAAAATCTGGAAAGTGGAGCGCCGATATCTGCTGTAAATGAAGCTTTTAAAAACGCTTTTGGAACAAATGTGTTATTAGAAGTTAAGGACGATGGAACAAAGACAGCAACTGTTCAATTACAGCATATGATTATTAATATCATGGGTGAATACCATGCAAACATAAAAACTATTGAGAATGCACAGTACACTAAAACTAAGATAGAAAAAGTGTCCAAGACATTTGGAGATCCAACAACAGAAGATATTGAAGTGCCGTCAGAGGCAATTATTACATTGCCCCAGCCAGATCAAAATGGTGGATATCCTATTACACTTACAGTAGATTTTATGGATAATTTTATGGGAGGAGGCAATCCTTATCCAACAGAAGTAACATTGACTTTAGATATGGATCGAGCAGAAGCAACACCTGCAGATTATTCAAAGGTTGATGCCGCTCTTGCAAAGGTACCTTCTGATTTGACTGGATTTACAGAAGAATCTGTGACGAAATTAAATGATGTAGTTGGTAAAGTAGATCGAACATTAAAATCCAATCAACAGAAATTAGTAGATCAGATGGCAGTAGATATTGAAGAAGCAATTAAAGGATTGCAGAAAAAACCAGAGCCAAGCCCAGAACCAAATCCAGAGCCAAATCCAGACCAAAAACCACAGGAATTAGCAGATGGTGTGTATAAAATTCCAGTAGCTCTTTGGAATGCAACAAGTGATCAGCCATCTATGGCAGCATCTGCTTTTGATGAAATGGCAAAGGTTCGTGTAGAAAACGGAAAAGCAGTTATGTATGTTTCTACAAAACCAATGTCTTTAGGACCAATTGTTGCAAGTTTACAGGAAATGAAAGTTTATGATTTAAATGATAATTATGAGGATGCAGTGGTAGAAGAAAAATCTGAAGATGGAAATCCAACATTATTTTCCTTTACACTTCCACACACACAGGAATATATCAAAGTAATGGTTAATCCTCATATTGATATGATGGGAAATAAAGATATTCCTGCAAGAATTAAAGTTAATTATGAAGCAAAAGAAAATATTACTGCAGATTATTCAAAAGTTGATGCCGCTCTTGCTAAAGTTCCTACAGACTTAAGTGGTTACACAAAAGAATCTGTAGAAAAATTAGAAAAAGCAGTAAATGCAGTAGTAAGATTACTTGAAAACAGTCAGCAGTCAGAAGTGGATCAGATGGCAGCAGATATTGAAGAAGCAATTAAAGGCTTAGAGAAAAAACCAACAGAACCACAGAAACCAACAGAACCACAAAAACCAACAGAACCACAAAAACCAACAGAACCACAGAAACCAGCAGAACCACAGAAACCAGCAGAACCACAGAAACCTTCAGAAAGTGAAGTGTTAGATAAGAATAATCTTAAAGATGGAATTTATGAAGTAGCTGTTGATTTATTTAATGCAACAAAAGATCAGCCATCTATGGCAGCACAGTCTTTATTAAGCCCAGCAAAAATTGTTGTAAAAAATGGCGTAAAGACAATGTATGTTTACACAAAACCAATGACATTTGGAAGTATTACAGCAAGCCTTCAGGAAATGCGTGTATTTGACAAAAATGGAAATTATAAAGATGCTGTGGTAGCAGAAAGTAAAGATGGAAATCCAACATGTTTTTCATTTGAGCTTCCACATATGGATCAGTTTATTGATGTACAGGTAAATCCACATGTAGAAATGATGGGAAATCAGTTTTTAGATGCAAGAATTCGTGTTCAATATAATACATTAACTCAGATTTCAAAAGATCCACAGGATGCATCTATAAATGTTGTAAAACCTAGTTCATCAAGTGTGAAACCAGGCAGTTCCTCAACAAATTCAAAAACAAATCCAAAAACAGGAGATTCTTCTGAAGTTGCATTATATATGAGTCTTATCTTTGTGTCAGCTGCATTGACTTTGACAGTGTATAGAAGAAGAACTCATAAGGAGAAATAAAAATGAAAAAAATTATCTGTACATTTATGGCATTTACAATGATGATGGTGACACCAATTGTAACAAAGGCCATGGAAAAAGGTGCTTTTGTTGCTGAAGTAGAAACTTCCTATGCCAATCCAGATACAGGTGTTACTGTAGATGGGGGAACCAATATTGCATTGGGAGACAGCATGTGTGCAAGTATTATGGAAGATCAGGTACTGATTGAACAAACAGAAGATAAGATGTATGTGACAGCAGGGCTTGGTTTGATGTCAAATGTAAGTGATGTTTCCATGAAAGTGATGAATGCAGACGGAGAGTTTAGAGATGTAGAACTGACATTGACAGGATCTTGTGAAAGAGATGGAGATACATGTAACCATTATCGTTTTGAAATGAATCCAGAGGATAAATATTTTAGTCCAGTTATTTTTGTAACTCCTATGGGAAGAAATGTACAGTTTTTTGTGAAAATCAATTATGATTCAGCACAGCCAGGTACTGGGAATTTCGCCAGTGAGATGATACAGGAAACATCTCAAGAAGTGGAAGAAATTCCAGAAGAAGAAATTGTAGAAGAAGAAAAGGCAGAACCAGAAAAAGTAGAAGAAGAAAAGCCAGAAGAACCTGTAAAAGAGGCAGAAAAATCTTCTGTTTCAAATTCAAATCCTACAATTTGGATTGGACTGGGCGTATCTGTGGTAGTTCTTGCAGGAGTAGCAATTTTGATTGTAAAGAAGAAAGGCAAATAAGATGAAGAAATTAAAAATTATTTCCCTGCTTTGTGCTTCTGTAATGCTTATGACAGGATGTGTAGTAAAATCTGGGCCAAAGGATGCAAACGATTCTCAAAGAATTGTGGCAACTTCCGTAGCAACTTGTGAGATTTTAGATAGACTTTCCGTAGATGGGGTAGTAGGGATTCCGCAAACGGAAAGCTATCAGGTTCCAAAGCGATACGAGGAGGCTACAAAACTTGGCTCCCCCATGGCACCGAATATGGAGATTGTAAAATCTTTGAATCCTACAGTAATTCTATCGCCTAATTCTTTAGAAGGAGAATTGAAGCCACAGTATGATGCCATAAATGTAGAATCTTACTTTTTAAATCTGAAAAGCGTGGAAGGAATGTATCAGTCCATTGAAGATCTTGGGAAAATGTTCCAAAAAGAAGAAGAGGCAGAAAAGTTAGTTCAAGAATTTGAGGCATTTAAAGAAGAATATGCTGCAAATATTCAGGGGAAAGAAGCACCATCTGTATTGATTTTGATGGGTCTTCCAGGGGCTTATGTAGTAGCGACAGAGAGTAGCTATGTAGGCAATCTGGTAAAGCTTGCAGGTGGAGAAAATGTATATGGTGATGGAGAAGGAAAAGACTTTTTAAATGCCAATACAGAGGATATGTTGGAAAAGAATCCTGATATTATTTTAAGAACTTCTCATGCAATGCCGGAACAGGTAAAGATTATGTTTGCAGATGAGTTTAAAAATAATGATATTTGGAAACATTTTCAGGCAGTGCAGAACGATAAAGTGTATGATTTGGATCATGAAAAATTTGGCATGAGTGCCACATTTCGATATCCTGAAGCTTTAGAAGAATTACAGCCAATTCTTTATCCATAATAAGTAAAAAGAAAGGGGCTGTTGCATTAAGGGACAATTAGGTACCTGATGCAACTGCCTCTTTTCTGAAATAATAAGGAGGAAGTAGCTTGATTAGCAAGAAACAAAAGGTAGTCTGTTTTGTAGTTACTGCAATAGGACTCATGTTATTATTTTTGGTGGCAGTAAATACAGGAAGTATTAAAGTTACACCATGGGAGTTGTTTCGTGGACTTTTTATTGAATATGATCAAAATGTTGAAGCAATTTACGATTTAAGGATTCCAAGAATTTTGATTGCTATGACAGGTGGAGCCGCAACAGCAGTATCTGGAGTATTATTGCAGGCAGTTATGAAAAACCCTCTGGCAGATCCGGGGATTATTGGTATTAGTTCTGGAGCAAGCCTGATGGCTGTTTTAATTACGGCATTTGCGCCATCTCTTTTTTTTGTTACACCATTATTTGCGTTTTTAGGTGGGATGGCAGCTTTTTTATTGGTATATAGCCTTTCTTGGAAAGATGGATTGTCACCTCTTCGTATTATTCTTGTGGGGGTAGCTGTTAATGCGGCTTTGACAGGTCTTATGAATGCTTTTAATAGCGGAACAGGAAGTACATTTTCTGGCGCTGCCAATATTGTGAATGGTAATATTACAATGAAAACTTGGGGAGATTTTACTACGCTGATTGTTTATACAGTAATTGGTTTACTTGCGTCTGTATTTGTACTGGAGCAATGTAACCTTTTGGCATTGGAAGATAAGACGGCAGCAAGTTTGGGAATCCATGTGAATAGAAATCGTATGATTATTTCTGTTATTGCCGTTTTGTTAGCAGGTATTTCTACTGCAATAATTGGTCCTATTAGCTTTTTGGGACTGATTGTACCTCACATTGCAAGACTTTTAGTAGGTAGTAATCATAAAGTGTTAGTTCCTTATACAATGCTTGCAGGTGCTTTTGTATTTTTACTGGCAGATACGGTGGGAAGAACCATTGCACAGCCTTATGAAATCAGTGCATCTGTAATTATGTCTGTTGTGGGAGGACCTTTTTTTATCTTGCTGTTGAGGAGGTCAGGAAATAATTATGGAAAATAGTGTGTTTTGTGTTAAAGATCTTTCCTTTTCTTATGGAAAACATCAAGTAATTAAAAATATGAATTTTGAGGTTGAAAAAGGGAAGGTTACTACATTGATTGGAGCTAATGGATGTGGAAAATCAACTTTATTTCATCTTATGACAAGAAACTTGAAGCCAGATCAAGGAGAAATTCTTCTGGAAGGAAAGAATATCAGTCAGTTGAAATTAAAGGAATTTGCTCGTAAAGCTGCCATTGTACATCAGTATAATACTGCACCAAATGATCTTACGGTAGAGAAGCTGGTTTCTTATGGAAGAGTGCCTTATCATCGAATTGGAAAATTAAAAGAGACAGAAGAAGAGGAAGAAAAGATTAAATGGGCAATGGAGATTACCAATACATGGAAGTATAAAGATAAGCCAGTATCTACTCTTTCAGGAGGACAAAAACAAAGGGTATGGATCGCTATGTCTTTGGCTCAAGATGCAGGAATCTTATTTTTGGATGAGCCTACTACCTATTTGGATGTCAGATACCAGTTGCAGATTTTGAAGCTGATTCGTCGTTTGAATGAGGAATACGGTATTACAGTAATTATGGTATTACATGATATTAATCAGAGCTTGTATTACAGTGATAATATTTTAGCCATGAAAGATGGTAAAATTATTGCACAGGGAAGACCTCAAGAAGTTATCAGTACAAAGCTTATTAAAGAGGTATATGATGTGGACTTGAATTTGATTTATGTGGATAATGTTCCTTTTGTGATACCGGTATAGTGTAAAACAATGAAAAAATCCCCAAAAAGGGGATTTTTTCATTGTTTTTTAGTGTTCTTCAAAGTCATGTTCATGGCAAACAGAACCTGTGGATTCTAATTCACCTTTTAAGTATTTTTCTACTGCTTTAGTAGGATCGCCTTGGATACCAATTACTACTTCAACATTTCTTTCGTTAAAAATATCAACGGCTCCGCCGCCCATTCCTCCAGAAATAATCACTTCTACTCCCATATCTGCCAGGAAATTTGGAAGGAATCCTGGTTTGTGTCCTGGATTGGGAACATCATTTCTAGATACAATTTTACCATTTTCTCCTTCGTAAATAATAAATGTTTCACAATGTCCAAAATGACCGGCAACGGTGTTGCCCATAGCAGCTACTGCAATTTTCATAATAATTTACTCCTTTTTTCTTTTTATTTTTCTTTCAGGATTTTCATAGTATTCTGGAAGATTCTATACAAAGCATCTCTGGCTGGACAGTCATAGGATGCTATGCTTTTCCCATCATTAATCGCTTTGGAAGCTTGTTGATCGTAAGGTATTTTTCCCACAAAGGGGATAGAATGTTCGGTGCATAATCTTTCAATTTCCTCAGTTTTTTCTATATCTATATCGTATTTATTGACGCAAATAACAGATTTTGTTCGAAAAACAGATGCAGTATTTAGAATCCGTTTTAGATCACTTATGCCAGAAATAGAAGGTTCAGCTACAATCAGTACCATATCTACCCCACTTACAGATGCAATGACTGGGCATCCAATTCCCGGAGAGCCGTCAATAATTGCAAGGTCCATATTTTCACTTACCCAACGTTTCATTGCTGCTTTTACTTCTGATACAAGCTTACCGGAGTTTCCTCTTCCCATTTTCAGTGTGGCTGTTGAAAATATTGTATTGCCAGTATAAAGAGAAAGTTTTCCAGCTTCGTCAGGTTTTAGAACCACTGCATTTACCGGACATACGTATTCACAGACGCCACAACCTTCACAGGCATATTCTTGTATACGGCATTTGCCGTCTACTTTCTGAATTGCATGAAATTTGCAATGTTGGATACATTTCATACAGCCAATGCATTGATCTTCATCTATATAGGATTTTTCAGACCCATAAAAGATAGAAGTTTTTGGCTTTGTGTTTACAGATGTTACGATATGAAGGTTTGGTGCATCTACATCACAGTCTGCAATTGCTTTTGCATTGGCAAATTGAATAAATGCTGCGGCTGTTGTTGTTTTTCCGGTGCCGCCTTTTCCGCTTAAAATTAAAAGTTGTTTCATGCAGGTGCACCTCCGATTTCTTCCAGCAGATGACGAAACATCTGAGCTGTTTTTTCATCTTCTTCACTTGCTAGTTTTCCTTCGGAACACATTTGTGCCAGTTTTTGGCTAAAAGGGATTCTTAAAAGAATAGGAACGTTGTGTTGTACACAAAAATTTTCTAGTGGTTGGTAAGTAGAATCCATTTTGTTTATAATGATGCCACATGGTTTTTGAAGAAGTGTTACCAGTTCATATACCATACAGAAATTGTGAAAGCCAAATGCAGTAGGTTCTACAACGAAAATACAGTAATCAGCTCCTTCGATACTTTCAATAACTGAACAGGCACTTCCGGGAGGGCAATCGATAATAATAAGTTCTGAAGCGTTTTCTACGGATTTTAATGCTTGAGCAATGACCGCTACGCCGGAGGCTTCTCCTAAATTTAATACTCCTGTTATTACTTTTGTATGACGGTGATAGCCTTGTTCTATTATTCCAATAGCTTTTTCTTTTTCTTCAATAGCATTTTCTTTACATACCAAGGAACACCCTCCGCAGGAGTGACATACTTCGGGGAATAATAGAGGTTTGTCTTTGATAAAAACCAGTGCATTAAATTTACAAAAATCCACACATTTTCTACATCCGGTACACTTTTTTTCATCAAAAACAGGAAGGTAGGTATAGACATTTGTTTTGGTAACATCTTCTGGTTTGAAAAATAATCTGCCATTGGGTTCCTCTACATCGCAATCTACATAAACGGATTGATTTGCAACGGCAGCTAAGTTAGTAGAAACAAAAGTCTTTCCAGCTCCGCCTTTTCCACTTAATACAGCAATTTTCATCTTACTGGATACCTTGAAAACCTGCATGAAAATGTGTTAACGGTGCAAGTTTCTTTTCCTTATATAATTGTATGTTTGCTTTTGCATCTGTATTTTCAGATTTGTAAATGGCAATATTTGCTGCTTGCAAGACTTGAGCTGAATTTTCCCCACAGCGTATGGTAATTAAAGACTGAATATTTTGATCAACAAGGAACTGGGCTGCTTTTAACCCAGCGCCTCCTTGTGCGCAAGCAGCAGTATTTTCTATAATCTCAACTTTTTCATCAGATTCATTTGCTATCATAAAATATGGTGCGCGTGCAAAAGATGGACATACACTTTTTTTGTCCTCATCTACCGGAATGGCAATCTTCATTATATTTTCCTCCTTTATATTTTGTTCATGGGTTTCATATAGTTTATACTTACAGCATCTGCCACGACCACAAGAGTGAATCTCGCCATTACAAATTTTGTAATGACCACCTAAAATTTTTAAAGGACGTCCATCTACTAAGGTTTCTGCTAATTTTTTTCGCGCAGATGTATAAATTTGCTGAACAGTAGTTCGCGCAACTTCCATTTGTGCACTACACTCTTCTTGAGACATTCCTTCCTTATCAATTAATCGGATGGTTTCATATTCATCTACGGTTAAAATAATAGGTTGCTTATTGAGCCTATTATCCACGGGATGAAATTCCACTGTATTGGGTAAGCCACAGACTTTTCTGCATTTTCTTGGCCTTGGCATAGATGTACCTCCTTATAAATAGTTTATGGCATATGTTATTTATAATTCTATTATACGCCATAAATGACATATGTCAATAATAAAAAAACTTGACAAAGACTTCTGTCTATGATACGCTTTAACGGCAACAGTGGAAGTAGGTCTTTTTTTTTATGCCTAACTTTATTGTTTGGGTTGATAAAAAGATCTTTGTTGCGGTAACAAGACGTTGCATAATGGCAGTTACGTGAAGCTGCCAGCGATAAAAGACACATGGAGGTGGAGAAGTCGTGCGCGTAAAAATCACATTGGCATGTACAGAATGTAAACAGCGTAATTACAACATGACAAAAGAAAAGAAAAATCACCCAGAACGTATGGAGACAAAGAAATACTGCAAATTCTGTAAAACTCATACACTGCACAAAGAAACCAAATAATAAGGTTTAAGAGGTGAATTATGGAAGCAGAAAAAAAGCAGAAAGCTCCAAAGAAGAACAGATGGAAAGGACTTCAGGCTGAATTTAAGAAAGTAATCTGGCCTGATAAGCAGACTCTGGCAAAACAGACAGTTGCAGTAGTATCCATTACTGCCGTTGTTGGGGTGCTGATTGCTGTTATTGACAGCGGAATTTTGCAGCTGCTTAACTTATTAATTAAGTAAGGACAAGGTGAGTAAGATGTCAGAAGCAAATTGGTATGTTGTTCATACTTATTCAGGGTATGAAAACAAAGTAAAGGCCAACATTGATAAGACAATTGAAAACAGACACCTAGAGGATCAGATTTTAGAAGTCCGAGTACCCATGCAGGACGTAGTGGAACTGAAGAACGGTGAGAAAAAACAGGTTCAGAAAAAGATGTTCCCAGGCTATGTTCTGATTCACATGGTAATGAATGACGATACATGGTATGTCGTAAGAAACACACGTGGTGTTACAGGATTTGTTGGTCCGGGTTCTAAGCCAGTTCCTCTTACAGAGGGAGAAATTGAAGCACTTGGTATTTCCTTCGTAGGAGATGTTGAGATTGATTTCACAGAAGGCGACAGTGTCGTTGTCACAGGCGGTGTTTGGAAAGATACTGTGGGTGTTGTTCAAAGTATTAATGAAGCAAAACAGATTGTGACAATTAATGTTGAGCTGTTTGGTCGCGAAACACCAGTAGATTTAAGTTTCGCAGAAGTAAAAAGTCTTTCATAAGATAGACAAGAGAATAACAGGATGCAAGGGTCATAATGTCAAATGGCTCGTGGGAGGGACATTCCCGCAATTACCACATTATAGGAGGTGCCGAAAATGGCAAAGAAAGTAACAGGTTATATTAAATTACAGATTCCTGCTGGAAAGGCAACACCAGCTCCACCGGTTGGTCCTGCTTTAGGTCAGCATGGTGTAAACATTGTTCAGTTTACAAAAGAATTTAACGCAAGAACAGCAGATAAGGGAGATTTAATCATCCCTGTTGTTATTACAGTATATGCGGACAGAAGTTTCAGCTTCATCACAAAAACTCCGCCGGCTGCTGTTTTATTAAAGAAAGCTTGCAACATCAAATCTGGTTCAGGCGTTCCTAATAAAACAAAAGTTGCTACAATTTCCAAAGCTAAAATTCAGGAAATTGCAGAAATGAAAATGCCAGATTTAAATGCAGCATCCTTAGAAGCAGCTATGAGCATGATTGCTGGTACTGCAAGAAGTATGGGTATTCAAGTAGAAGATTAAACTATCAACAAACGTGGGAGGGACATTCCCGCAATTACCACTAGGAGGTTATTTATATGAAACGCGGAAAGAAATACGCAGAAGCTGCAAAAGCAGTTGACCGTACAAATTTATATGATCCAGCTGAGGCAGTTTCTTTAGTAAAGAAGACAGCCGTAGCTAAATTTGACGAAACAATCGAAGCTCATATCAGAACAGGCTGTGATGGACGTCATGCTGAACAGCAGATTCGTGGTGCAGTTGTACTGCCTCACGGAACAGGAAAAACTGTTCGTGTTTTAGTATTTGCTAAAAATGCAAAAGCTGACGAAGCATTAGCAGCTGGTGCAGACTTCGTAGGAGCTGAAGATTTAATTCCAAAGATCCAGAACGAAGGATGGTTAGATTTTGACGTTGTTGTTGCTACACCAGATATGATGGGTGTTGTTGGTCGTTTAGGACGTGTACTCGGACCTAAAGGCTTAATGCCAAACCCAAAAGCTGGTACAGTAACTATGGACGTTACAAAAGCTATCCAGGATATTAAAGCTGGTAAGATTGAATATCGTCTTGATAAAACAAATATCATTCACGTGCCAATCGGAAAAGCTTCTTTCACAGAGGAGCAGTTAGCGGACAACTTCCAGACGCTTATGGGAGCTATTAACAAAGCTAGACCAAGCGCATTAAAGGGTGTGTTCTTAAAGAGCGTAACTCTGGCTTCCACAATGGGACCAAGCGTAAAGGTTAACCCAGTTAAATTAGCTCAGTAATAGATAAAAAACAAGAGGCTGTTACACTAGAAAATTAGTGAACAGCTTCTTTTTTTAGGTTTGAAAAGGCATTTGTTCTATCGTTGACTTGTAAATAATATTTTGCTAGAATTATTTTGCATAGCCTGTGGCTGATAAAGAAAGGTGCTTGTATGAATTATATTGTTTTTGATTTAGAATGGAATCAATGCCCATATGGAAAAGAACGAGAAAATAAGAAATTACCCTTTGAGATTATTGAAATTGGTGCAGTAAAGCTAGATGAGAAAAGAAATGTGGTAGATTCTTTTCAGGAGATTATAAAACCGGCAGTTTATCATCGCCTTCATTTTCGTACGAAGGAAATTTTAGGTATTACTTCACAAAGACTAGAAGAGGGGATTTCCTTTAAATCTGCTGCGAAAAAATTTTTAGACTGGTGTGGAACAGATGTAAAGTTTTGTACCTGGGGTTCGGCAGATTTGGTAGAGTTACAGCGAAATCTGAAATATTATCGGATGCTTTCTCTGCTTAAAGGTCCTATTTTTTATTATGATGTGCAGAAATTATTTGGATTGATTTACGAAAATGAAAAAACTACCCGTTCATTAGAATATGCTATTGATTTTTTGAAAATGGATAAAGGAGACGCTTTTCATCAGGCGTTGAACGATGCACATTATACTGCAGAAATTTTGAAAAAAATACCGCAGAATTTTATGAAAAAAAATTATTCGATTGATTGTTATCAGAATCCTAAGAATAAGGATAGTGAAATTTATACGGTATTTAAAGATTATTCTAAATTTATATCCAGAGAATTTTCTTCTAAGGAAGATGCTATGATGGATAAGGAAGTGACGAAAACCCAGTGTTTTCTTTGTAAACATACGGCTAAAAAGAAAATTCGATGGTTTTCCGTTAATCCAAAGTCTCATTTATGTCTTGCCTATTGTCCGGAGCATGGGTATTTTAAAGGAAAGGCAAGAATAAAGAAAACAGATGAAGGTAAATATTATGTAGTAAAAACTTTGAGACGAATTGATGAAGCGGGAGCGCTGGAAATCCGTGAAAAGAGAGAAAGCTTAAGAAAAAAACGTCGTATGAAAAGACGTCAGGAAAAAACGAAAAAATAGGGATACGCATGGAATTTGTATGCGTATCCCTATTTTTATTTATTTATTTGTTTTGCTTTTCTACGTTTGTGACGTTTTATGCTTCTTTTTATTTTTACAATTAAAAGTACAAGATAAAAGAGAACGCCTGTAATTAGTAAAAAGAGTGCGATGTATTTCCAGGTAGGAAAAATAATAGTTTTTTCGGGAGTGTTTTTGTCTTTTGAAGGAGTGGAAAGAGCAGGTGATTCCGTTGTTTTTGTTTCTTCAAAAGATAATTCTTGGGCAGCTTCCAGAATTTCACTGGAAGCTTGTATAGAGGAACTTCCCAGTAGTTGTTTTCCGTAATAGTAATCCATGTTCAGTATATTATTCTCCAAAGTGGCTTTATAAGTTAGGCTTTCCTTTACTTCTTTTGGAATACTAAGGGAAGCATTTGCTAATGCTGTGGTTAAAAGTCCTTTTTCCTCCAAAAGTTTTCCTAATTCGTTAGAATTTGAAGGGGTAGGGGTGATTGTAGCAGTATTTAAAAGTTGGAAATTGTCAAACCCATAGTCCAAAAGAACTTTTGTGTCTGTATATTGGGCAGGAATGCTAACATCTGCTAATAAAACACAGACAAGCCTTCGCCCGTTTCTTTCTGCATAAGTAACTAAGGTGTTGCCGGACTTTTCTGTATATCCTGTTTTACCTCCCAGACAGCCTTCATAATGTTCAGCACCTTGTAAAACCATTTTATGATGATTGTTTAGCCATCGTTCTTCGTCTGTGAGATTTGTTTTTGGAACAATATAATAAGGCGTTTTTATGATTTCTTGAAAAGTATCATTTTGGAAAGCTGCTTTTGCAATAATTGCTAAATCTCTGGCAGTGGTATAGTGGTTTTCGTCGTATAAACCATTGGCATTTACAAAGTGTGTATTTGTACAGCCTAATTCCAAAGCTCGTTGATTCATTAAATCTACAAAAGCAGGAACTGTTGAGCTGATATATTCTGCAACGCCGGAGGATACTTCGTTAGCAGACGCAAGCAAAATGGCATAAGCGCAATCTTTCATGGTAAGCGTTTCTCCGGGTTTAATCCCAATATGTGTACTTCCTGCTTCAATATTGTTGACTTCATCAGTAAAGGTTATTTGTGTTTCAAAAGGTACTTTTTCAATGGCCAGCATAGCAGTCATAATTTTCGTAGTGCTGGCAGGTGCCCGTTTGTCGTCAATTCCTTTTGCATAAAGTATTTCTCCAGTATCAATATCCATAACAATGCCTGTTTCTGCCATGATTTTCGGACCTTCAGGCCAGCCGGAAATGTTGTTTGATTGAATTTCCCATTCATAACTTTCAGGAACAGCAGGTGTTTCAGGAGTTGCTTCTGTTGCCATAACAAGAGTTGTTCCGCAGTTTATAGCAATCATGGTACTTGCTAAAATTGCGCAGAACGAAGATAATCTCCTCTTTTTCATGATAAAATCCTCACTTTTTCATTCGGTAAACTATGGTACATTATAATTGATTTATGACATTATATCAATAATGTTGTATTTTATACATTAAAATATACATAATAAGTTTAAAGCAGGTTTGCTCTTGACAAATTTAGCGGATAGTAAGTATAATGAAACCATGTGAAAAACTGTGATGGAGAGAGTATTTGACTGTAGAAAATTTCAGCGAGTCGGGGATGGTGAAAGCCTGATATGAGTAGCAGTGAAAGAAAATCACTCCGGAGTTGCTATCTGAATGAAGTAGGAGATGCCGGGTTTCCTCCGTTAAAGGGAGCGCATATAAAAGTGACAATACTTTGTATGTTGTAAGAGGTGGTATAGCGAAAGTGAATTTTACTCTCGTCCTGTTACAGGACGAGAGTTTTTTAATTTCATGGAAAATTATTTTCTGTGGAACAAAACTCTTATCAGACACGCAAAGGAAATCAAGAGAGGAGAATATAAATGTATCAAAAAGTTACTACAGATTTAAACTTCGTAGAACGCGAAAAAAATATTGAAAAATTCTGGAAAGATAACGATATTTTTAAAAAGAGTATGGAGCAGAAAAAAGAGGGAGAAACTTATACTTTTTATGATGGACCTCCAACTGCCAATGGTAAACCTCATATTGGTCATGTACTGACTCGTGTAATCAAAGATATGATTCCAAGATATCGTACTATGAAAGGAAAAATGGTTCCTCGTAAAGCTGGTTGGGATACCCATGGACTTCCAGTAGAGCTTGAAGTAGAAAAGCTTTTAGGTCTTGACGGCAAAGAGCAGATTGAAGAGTATGGTCTGATTCCTTTTATTGATAAATGTAAGGAAAGTGTATGGAAATATAAGGGAATGTGGGAAGATTTCTCCTCCACTGTAGGATTTTGGGCAGATATGGACAACCCTTATGTTACTTATGATGATAATTATATAGAATCTGAATGGTGGGCATTAAAGGAAATTTGGAATAAAGGACTTCTTTATAAAGGATTTAAGATTGTACCTTATTGCCCACGTTGTGGAACTCCTCTTTCAGCACAGGAAGTAGCACAGGGGTATAAAGATGTAAAAGAACGTTCTGCTATTGCTCGTTTTAAAGTAGTAGGTGAAGATGCATATATTCTGGCATGGACTACAACACCATGGACACTTCCTTCTAACGTGGCTCTTTGTGTAAATCCAGAGGAACAGTATGTAAAAGTAAAAGCAGCAGACGGATATACTTATTACATGGCAGAGGCTCTTCTTGATACGGTTTTAGGTTCTTTAGAAAGAGAAGAAGGTACACCTGCTTACGAAGTTCTGGAAACTTATGTTGGAAAAGATTTGGAATATAAGGAATATGAACCATTATATAATTTTAAGAAGCTGAATAAAAAAGCTCATTATGTTGTATGCGATAGCTACGTAACTTTAACAGATGGTACTGGAGTTGTTCATATTGCACCTGCATTTGGTGAAGATGACAGTAAGGTAGGAAGAAAATACGATTTGCCATTCCTTCAGCTTGTAGATGAGAAGGGTGAAATGACAGAGGAAACAAAATGGGCAGGTACTTTCTGTAAGAAAGCAGATCCAGAAGTGTTAAAAGACTTAGATGAAAGAGGCTTGTTATTCTCAGCACCGAAGTTTGAGCATAGTTATCCACACTGCTGGAGATGTGATACTCCATTGATTTATTATGCAAGAGAATCCTGGTTCATTAAAATGACTGCAGTAAAAGATGACTTGATTCGTAACAATAATACAATTAACTGGATTCCAGAAAGCATTGGAAAAGGCCGTTTTGGTGATTGGCTGGAAAATGTACAGGATTGGGGTATTAGCCGTAATCGTTACTGGGGTACACCATTAAATGTATGGGAATGTGAATGTGGACATCAACATTCCATTGGCAGTAGACAGGAACTTTTTGAAATGAGTGGAAATGAAGCTGCTAAGACAGTTGAACTGCACAGACCATATATTGATGAAATTACAATTACTTGTCCAAAATGTGGAAAACCAATGCATAGAGTACCAGAAGTTATTGACTGTTGGTTTGATTCTGGAGCAATGCCTTTTGCACAGCATCATTATCCATTTGAAAATAAGGATTTATTTGAGCAGCAGTTCCCAGCTGACTTTATTTCAGAAGCAGTAGATCAGACTCGTGGTTGGTTTTATTCTCTTTTAGCAGAATCTACATTGTTGTTTAATAAAGCACCATATAAGAATGTTATTGTTCTGGGACATGTACAAGATGAAAATGGACAGAAGATGAGTAAATCCAAAGGAAATGCTGTAGATCCATTTGATGCTTTGGAAAAATATGGAGCAGATGCTATTCGTTGGTATTTCTATGTAAACAGTGCACCATGGCTTCCAAATCGTTTCCATGGAAAAGCAGTCCAGGAAGGACAGCGCAAATTTATGGGTACATTATGGAATACTTATGCATTTTTTGTTCTGTATGCAAATATTGATGAATTTGATGCAACAAAATATACATTAGAATATGATAAACTTCCTGTAATGGATAAATGGTTGTTATCTAAGCTGAATACAGTAGTAAAAGCAGTAGATGAAAATCTGGAAAATTACAGAATTCCTGAAACAGCAAGAGCACTTCAGGACTTTGTAGATGATATGAGTAACTGGTATGTAAGAAGAAGTCGTGAACGTTTCTGGGCGAAAGGAATGGAGCAGGATAAGATTAATGCTTATATGACTTTGTATACTGCTTTAGTTACAATTTCCAAAGCAGCAGCGCCAATGATTCCATTTATGACAGAAGATATCTACCAAAATCTTGTAAGAAATCTTGATAAAAATGCACCTGAAAGTATTCATTTATGTGATTTCCCAGAAGTGAAAGAAGAGTGGATTGATCAGGAATTAGAGCAGAACATGGATAATTTATTAAAAGCGGTTGTTATGGGACGTGCGTGCAGAAATGCAGCAAATATTAAGAACCGTCAGCCAATTGGAAAAATGTTTGTAAAGGCTCCATTTGAATTATCTGATTTCTACAAAGAAATTATTGCAGATGAGTTGAATGTAAAGGAAGTTATATTTACAGATGATGTAAGAGAATTTACATCTTACAGCTTTAAACCACAGTTAAAGACAGTTGGACCGAAATACGGAAAATATTTAGGTGGTATTAAAGAGCATCTTTCTCAGCTGGATGGAAATAAGGCCATGGACGAATTAAAAGAAAAAGGCCAGATCACCTTTGAAGTAAATGGTCAGGAAATCGTTTTGACAGAAGATGACCTTTTAATTGATATGGCACAGATGGAAGGATATGTTTCTGAGGCAGACAATGATGTAACAGTGGTATTGGATACAAACCTGACACCGGAGCTAATTGAAGAAGGTTTTGTTCGCGAGATTATTAGTAAAATTCAGACTATGCGTAAGGAAGCTGGATTTGAAGTTATGGATAAAATTCAGATTTCACTTGCAGATAACCAAGTAATCGAAGGAATTTTCCGTGTACACGAAAAAGAAATTAAATCAGAGGTTCTGGCAGAGAATGTAGTATACAATGAAGTAAGTGGTTATACAAAGGAATGGAAGATTAACTCTGAAAATGTAAAATTAGGTGTAGAAAAGCTTTCATAAAAGTTGGGGAGGAAAAGGGAATGTTAAACAATCATTTTAAAAAAGAGGAATTCAAAAAAAGCGTTAAAGAAAATGTGAAAATGCTTTATAGAAAAACAATAGAAGAAGCGACCCAGGAACAAGTTTTTCAGGCGGTTTCTCTTGCTGTAAAGGACGTAATTATTGACAACTGGCTCTTGACACAGAAACAGTATGAGAAGGACGACCCGAAGATTGTTTATTATCTATCCATGGAGTTTCTCATGGGTAGGGCCCTTGGAAACAACTTAATTAATTTATGCGCTTATGATGAAGTAAAAGAAGCTTTAGATGAGCTTGGATTTGATTTAAATGTAATTGAAGACCAGGAGCCGGATCCGGCTCTTGGAAACGGCGGTTTGGGACGATTGGCTGCTTGCTTTTTAGATTCTTTGGCAACTTTAGGATATTGTGCTTATG
The DNA here is from genome assembly GCA_029257775.1 of Blautia sp. Classification (GTDB taxonomy): domain Bacteria; phylum Bacillota; class Clostridia; order Lachnospirales; family Lachnospiraceae; genus Blautia. The sequence goes on from JARIAQ010000008.1 coordinate 28,799, forward strand.
GTTGCGGCATTCGTTATCATTATGGATTATTTAAACAGAAAATTGAAGATGGTTATCAGGTGGAAGTTCCAGATAACTGGTTAAAAAATGGTTATCCTTTTGAAATGCGTCGCCCAGAATATGCTAAAGAAGTAAAATTTGGCGGTTATGTTAAAGTGGAATATGATCCTGCCACAGGTAGAAATCATTTTATTCAGGAAGGTTATCAGTCTGTACTTGCGGTACCTTATGATATGCCTATCGTAGGATATAATAATAATATTGTTAATACTCTGCGTATTTGGGATGCAGAAGCAATTAATGATTTCCGTTTGGATTTATTTGATAAAGGGGAATATCATAAAGCCGTAGAGCAGGAGAATCTTGCAAAGAATATTGTAGAGGTTCTGTATCCAAATGATAATCACTATGCAGGAAAAGAGCTGCGTTTAAAACAGCAGTATTTCTTTATTTCTGCAAGTATTCAGGAAGCCATTGAGAAGTTTAAGAAGACACATAGTGATTTACATGATTTACCGAAGAAAGTAGCCTTTCAGTTAAATGATACGCATCCAACTATGACAGTGGCAGAACTTATGCGTATTTTAGTGGATGAGGAAAATCTGGAATGGGAAGATGCATGGAATATTACAACCCAGACTTGTGCTTATACCAATCATACAATTATGTCAGAAGCATTGGAAAAATGGCCAATTGAGCTGTTCTCCAGACTCTTGCCAAGAATTTACCAAATTATTGAAGAAATTAATCGTAGATTTTTACTGGAAATTCAGCAGAAATACCCTGGAAATCAAGAAAAAATCCGCAAAATGGCAATTATTTATGACGGACAGGTGAAAATGGCACATCTTGCTATTGCCGGAGGTCATTCTGTAAACGGCGTTGCCAGACTTCATACAGAAATTCTTGAAAAACAGGAATTAAAAGATTTCTATGAGATGTATCCGGACAAATTTAATAATAAAACAAATGGAATTACCCAGAGACGTTTCCTATTACATGGAAATCCCCTATTGGCATCTTGGGTAACAGATCACATTGGAGATGGATGGATTACAGATTTATCACAGCTTTCTAAATTGAAAGTATATGCAGATGATCAAAAAGCGCAGCAAGAATTCATGAATATCAAATACCAGAACAAAGTGCGTCTGGCAAAATATATTTTAGAGCACAATGGAATTGAGGTAAATCCTCATTCAATCTTTGATGTTCAGGTAAAACGTCTGCATGAATATAAACGTCAGTTAATGAATATTCTTCATGTTATGTATTTATATAACCAGATTAAAGAGCATCCAGAAATGCCATTTTATCCAAGAACTTTTATCTTTGGAGCAAAGGCAGCAGCTGGTTATCGACGTGCAAAACAAACGATTAAATTAATTAATGCAGTAGCAGATGTAATCAATCATGATGCTTCTATTAATGGTAAGATTAAAGTGGTATTTATTGAAAATTATCGTGTATCCAATGCAGAAATGATTTTTGCAGCAGCAGATGTATCTGAGCAGATTTCTACTGCAAGTAAAGAAGCATCTGGAACAGGAAATATGAAGTTTATGCTTAATGGTGCTCCTACTATTGGTACAATGGACGGTGCAAATGTGGAAATTGTAGAAGAAGTTGGTGCAGAAAATGCATTTATCTTTGGTTTGTCCTCAGATGAAGTTATTAACTACGAAAACCATGGTGGATATGATCCAATGCAGTATTTTAACAATGATCCAGATATTCGAAATGTGTTGATGCAGTTAATCAATGGAACATATTCCAATGGAGATTTCAATATGTTTAGAGAAATCTATGATTCTCTTCTTAACACAAATAGTAGTGACAGAGCAGATACTTACTTCATTCTGGCTGACTTTAAATCTTATGCAGAAGCACAGAAAAAAGTGGAAGAGGCTTATCAAGACGAAACAAGATGGGCAAAGATGGCACTTTTAAATACAGCCTGTGCAGGTAAATTTACTTCAGATAGAACTATTCAACAGTATGTAGATGAAATCTGGCATTTAGATAAAGTTGTTATTGGAAAATAATTTTAAAATCAGATAAAAAAGTCTTTTTACTTTCAAGTAGAAAGGCTTTTTTTGTTGAATGAAGATAAGAATATAAGGATTTTTAAAAAAAACTGGTGCAATTTATATAAATAAGATATAATAGAAAAAAATGCGTGAAAGGAAAAGATTTATGAAAATAATAAAAAAGAATAAGAAAAAAGTTCTCTCTTTAATCATGGCATCTATGGTTACAATATCTGCCTTTGGAGGGTGTGGAAAACCTTCTCAAGATGAAGGAACTTCTATGGAAAAATTGGGAAAATTGGAAGGCAATTATAAAAAGTCACCATTTGAGCAAATTGACGTAAATAGTGATACTGTAAAATGGATGTGTTCCGCCTATGCTGTTTATACAAAATATAATAATAAAGATTTAAGTGCCATCGGTGGAGTAAAAGAATCTGGTGGAGAGTATGAACAGGAAAGAATTAAAAGGACTCTTTCAGAAGGTTGGCATATTGAAAATCGTGATGATGTTGTAGAAGTAGTCAATAACTTGATTACAGAGGGATATGGAGGAGAATATAAGAAAGTAGTGAAAAAGTTAGAAGAAAAGGGTTTGTTAGATCTTTCTACAGAGGAAGCTATGGCAAAGCTAGAGGATGATTCTGATCTTCCACGTTACCAGGATGCTCATGAAATGTATACTGCATACGGAGAGCATGGAATGGATGGTTGGGACTATTGTAGAGCATTGCAAGTTTTAGGAGACTGCTATCAAGCAGAATATATTAATCTGGAGGAGTGTCTGGACTTATCTCTTCCAATTGCCAAAAAGCTGCAGAGTTCCTTTAAAAGCTGGGAAGAGGTAGCAGACAGCTATATTCATGGATATGCATTTTGGCAAGAAGAAACAATGGAAGATGTAGAACCTAGATTTAGAATTGAGGCTTATACGGAATTAGCGGAAATGCCAGAAGGACCATATTCTGTTCCTTATGATACCAAGTTGGAAAATACATGGGGGAATGGGGAACAAAAGAAAGAAGAGCGAAAGGACAAAGAAATAGAAGATGGGTACACTCCAATCAGATGTGGAGAGACCGATGTATTGCAAGTAAGACTGCCTGAAGAATATATTTTTAAAAAGGAAAGTTATGAAAAATATAATATTACAGAATTGGATAAAATGGGACCTGATGATAAAAAGGAGTATAGTGTAACCTATAAGGCAGTGTATCTGGATGAAGAAAATTCAGCAGAAATGGAACAAGAAGATATACTTAAAGCCATAGAAGCTACTAAAGCCAGAGCGGAAGAAGCTGGAGATACTTATGAGGTAGGCGAAGTAAGTACCATGCAAGTTGGAGATTTGACAATTTCTTATATCATGGAACAGAATGTAGAAAAAGAAAGCGGTTCTCAATATATTAAGTATAACGCATGGACAGAAGTAGGGGGTAAATATTTGCTTGTGTGCAGTGTGGCTGAAGGGGCATTAAAAGATAAAACATTGACACTGGATTGGAATAGTGACATTTTTCAAACTTTGTTTTCAGATATAAAGTGGTGAGTTTATGAAGATACAATGGGAGTTATATTTTTTACAGCAGGAAAAAGAACTGCAAAAAGCAAAAAGGAAGAAAAGAAAGAAACGGAAAATAACCATATATACGATAGTGTGTATGTTGACACTAATGGTCTTGGCCGGAGGAATTTCTCTGTATTCTTTCTACAATAGTGATTATGGAAAGTTAAAACATAGAGTTGATCAGTATGATTATAGATTGGCATCGGTAAAAATGGCCCAGTATGTCAATGAAAAATATGGAGAGAAAGTGTGCAATTCAGATGAGCTTTCTGTGGATTTATGGGATCCATCGGATACAAGAACTTATATTGGTTTGCGTGGGGTGTCGCAACAGGATCCAAGTAAAAAAATTTATATGCTGTACTTGTCTAAAGAAGAAGTTGTATATTTGGATACCTTTCAATGGGATGAGATTTCTCAGGAGTTAGAGCAAGAGGCAATAGAAAAGACAGGATTGGAAAATGTGTGTTGTGATACTTTAACATATTCGCACCTAACTTTGCGTAAAAGATATCATTTCTGTCCATGGGTAGCCACAGGTGCCTATATAACAAAGTATGAAGGAGATTTGGAGGAGTTTTTTGCCCAGGAAAAAAAGATTAGAGGAGAACTTCCGGATATAAAAGAATTGGAAGGACTTCGGATCAATGGAGGAATTACCTTCTACTTTGGAGATACATCAATTCCTACTATGAGAGAACGAATCCAAAATCCTTCCTTAGAATACCAGAAAAAATTTGAATCTGGTTTAAAAGAAATGGAGGAAAAATATCAGATTGACATTGCTTCCGCAGTCTTATTTCAGAATGCTTTTTTAAAGATGAAGACTGTCGTAGAAGAAAAGAAAAGTTATTCTGTTTTTCCTACTACATTTTTAGATTATGGTAAGGGCGAAACATTTTTTAATCCGGCATATACGTTGCTTAGTATGTCTTATGATCAAATATTTGTACCAAAGGCAGAGAAGGCAAGAAAGGGTATTTATATATTTTCTACTAATGAAAAAGAATGTTTAAATACTTATACCTGTAAGGAGACAAAACCTCCAGAAGATCTTAAAAAGTTTGCAGAAAATAAACTGCCAGACTGGCAAATGGATCAGACATTTTTATTTCAGAGTCAAGACAAAGAGGGGGAGGAAAATTATTCTTCACGCTATGCATTAGCAATTGATACCGAAGAATTATATTCTAAGAAAGAGGTTTCAGTGATTGGTTGGGATATTACATGGGAAGTATATCAGTTAGAGGAAGAAAATCCTTATCCTCCCAAAGTAAATGATTATGCAAGGTATGGAATGGAAGATGGATTTATGATTTTTACAGATAGGGAGATATATGGAGAAAATCATAAGAATAAGATTTATTCTATTTTGGTAAAATAATCGGATATGGGAGGAATAAAGAGATGAGAAAATATAATTCAAAGATAGCGAGTAAAATCGCTGGAGTTATATTCGTAATCATTGGAATATACGGAGTGATTTATTATAGCTTTGCAGCTATGGTAGATTTCAGTCTGGCACAGGACTATAAAAAGGTGTTTCCAGATGCATCTCAGGAAGATATGATTTTTGTGTTAAAGGATCTTTCCCTTGTATTGTTATTCTTAGCACTGACAATTTTTGGGTTTCATAAGCTAATACAGATTTTAAAATTTTACAGACTAAAAAAGATTATTGGACAGAGAGAACTGGTACCTTTAGATGAACTTGCAGAAAAACTTCATATTTCAAAAGGAAAGATGCGCAAGGAAATAGAGAAGATGATTCAGCATAATTTTTTTCTCCAAGGTCATATGAATCAAGAGTTTACTTGTCTTATTACGACAGACTGGAAATATGAACAATATTTGCAAGTGATGAAGGCGTGGAAAGAAGAACAGAAAAAATGGGAATCACGTGGATTTGATGAAGAAAAACGTAAACTTGTGGAAAAGGCCCAGCATTGTCTGGAACAGATTCAACAGTCCATAGCAATCATTTCTAAAAAGGCACAGGGCATGGAAGTTTTTCTGCAAAATTTGGAGAAATTGGAAAGCAAAGTGAAAAATTTACTTTCCGTTTGTAATCATACTCCAGAAAATCTTCCTGAGATGAGTATGTTTTTGAATTATTATCTTCCTACAGCGGAGAAATTTGTAAAGGAATATGAGCAACTTTCTGAATATGAAACTTTAGGAAGGAATATGGAAATTTTAAAAAAGGATATTATAGAAGGTGTGGAAGAACTTTCAAGTGCATTTGATCAGATCGCTATAAGAATGTGTGATAAGATGGAGGGCGATATTTTTCAGGATATTCAGGTTTTAGAAGTGCTAATGGAACAAAACCGCAGAAAAGGAGCGTGAAAACATGAGTAGAAAACGACAGATTCTTGATATTGCAGGGATTGTTCTGGGAGTTCTTTTGATCCTACGGAATGGAACGAGTTTTGCATTGGAATATGTGAATCGCAGTAGCCCTGATTATTATGTGCCAGGGATTATGAAATACCTTGAAAAGCAAATGTTGCTTTCTCTTTTGTTAGTTATTATAGGAATGTTTGTAATATGGTTTAGTTGCAGGGATTTTGCATTGTATCGCAGATATAAGATTTTTCAGAGCGTTTGTGCTAAGAGAGAGTATATTCAGGTGCAAGAATTGGCACAGGAAGGACATTGTTCTCTGTCGAAAGCAGTAAAAAGTATCAAAGGAATGTTAAAGAAAAATTTACTTCCTGGAGCCGTTTTAGATGCACAGGAAGGAATGCTTTTATTTAGTGAAAATCTTAAAAAATCTTATGAAGAGGCATGGGTGTTGTGGAATGAAAAGCAGAAAAGATGTGTGAGAGCAGGGGTGTCCTTGGAAGATCAAGAGATGTTTTTACAAGGGAAATTTCTGGCAGAAGAAATTGGAGAACTGGTAAAAGAAGTACAAGAACCAGAAATCCAAAAACAATTGAAAAAAATTTCAGATTTATATGTGTGGCGTTATGAACATGTAGAAGAAGAAATAAAGAATAAGGAATTTTTGAAGATTGTATGTACAGAATATTTGCCACAAATAAAGAATATGACACATAAATATATTCAAATGAGAAAGTTAGAAGATGAAACACAAGATTCTCTTCTTATAGAAGAAAAGATTCGCGATTTTTTGAAAAATTTTCCGAAGGATTCCCTTTAAAGAGAAAAACCTTGACAGTTTTATGTAGATTGTGTAGTATAAAAGTGATTACAAACTGCATAGTATATAATGGTCGTTGAATATTGGAAATATTCAAGGTTAAAAGGGAAATCGGTGTAAATCCGATACAGTTACCTCTGCTGTGATGCGGACAAAAAAACATGCCATTGGATGTAAGTCTGAGAAGGAGTTTTGGCGTATGATGCTAAGTCAGAAAAACTGCCATTATAACACATAGGTGTTTTCCAGGTAGAGGAATATTTTGTGGTACATAATTTTAAAAATTAAATAAATAAATGAAAAGTTCTTTTGCCTGAAAAGGTAAAAGAACTTTTTTTGTGCAACCAAAAGAATTTTTACGGTACATCATGTAAAATGCAGAAAGTAAAATGAAAAAGGAGGATATTATGAAAGGAAAAATGAAATTTTCAAACAAACGTATGCTTAGCTTATTGTTGGCTATGGTGTTGATGTTATCACAGTTTTCAATACCTGTTTATGCGGACAATGAAGTAATGGCAGAAGAAGATGAAATGTTGTCAGGAACAGGTGAGGCTGAGGAGGTTGCCGCAGAGCCTTTGGAAGAACAAAGTGAGGAAACAGAAGCGGTAGCAGAACCAGTAGCTGAGAATCCAGCCATATTATCCAATGGGGTATCTTCCCCTGTGGCACCAACAAGCGAAAATGAAATCAT
>JARIAQ010000015.1 GCA_029257775.1 Blautia sp.
TCTATTATTTTCCTGCTTCTTTCATAATGTCAAACAATACATAATCATCCACTGGAACTTCTTCTGTAATTTTTCCATTATCTAAGAAGTTCTTCTGCTGAATTTCATAGTATCCTTTTACGCTTCCATCTTCAACACCTTTTAACAGTTCTTCAGAAGTAAGCCATGCGCCATCTGTGGTCTGTCCCATAGCTGTTTCTACATCTGTTTTTGTTTCATCTGATACATAACCTGCAACTTCTTTAAAGTTTTCTTCTTTTGCGCCGAAGTCCATTGCTTTATAGAGTGCTTTTGTAAATCTTACTAATAAATCTTTATTCTTTTCTGCATATTCAGGCATACATACCCAGCTTGCTGGATCTGCTGCAATATCAGAAAAATCTGCATTACTTACAAAAACTTCTGCATCATCACCTAATTCATCTGTAATAACTTTTGTATTTGGTGACCATGGAGCACAAGCATCAATAGAACCAGAAATCATAGCACTTGGCATATTTGTAACTTCCATGTTATAAGCTTCAATATCTTCCATTGTAAGTCCAACAGAATCTAAAGCACGCAATAAAATTGTTTCAGATGATGTTCCAGAAGCATAAGCTACTTTTTTACCTTTTAAGTCTTTCAAAGAGTTTACACCATGAGATTTTAATCCCATTACACAGTCAGCATCACCCAACTGCTGGAAACAAAATACATCAACATTTCCCTGAATTGCAAGTGTATGAGCACCAGGTCCAATATAAGCTACATCCATAGAACCAGATTCCATAGCAGCTATTTCTGTTGGTCCATCATCAAACTTAGTCATTTTTACTTCAATACCCTGCTCTTCAAAATATCCTTTTTCCTGTGCAGTTTTTACTACCCATAAAGAAGCATAATTTGGCATATAAGCTACTTTTACTACATCAGGTTCTTTCTTTTCTTCTTTTTTGTCCGTTCCTTCTGTTTTTGTTTCTTCTTTTTTCTGTCCCTCAGAGTTTCCACCACAACCTGCTAACATAGCCATTGCTGTTACTCCCACTAAAAGCATAGATAACAATTTCTTTTTCATTTTAAGTTCCTCCTTAAAAATAAAATATAATTTTTATTCTCACCGGGCTTTCCCCTTTGTAAGTTCTTAATTATTTTCTAACCTCCAGGTATTCCTGATATACCTGACCCCAGATATGATTCTTCAATTCAATAAAACGATCACTCATCTTTGTTTCCTGATCTCTTGGATATGGAATATCAATATCTACAACTTCTTTAATACGACCTGGACGAGCACTCATAATAACAACTCTTGTGGCAAGAACAATTGCCTCCTCAATATCATGTGTAACGAAGAAACAAGTTTTGTTTTCCTCTTGCCAAGCTTTTAAAAGCTCTGATTGAAGCTGTGTTCTAGTCTGTGCATCCAACGCACCAAAAGGTTCGTCCATAAGGAGAACTTCAGGATTCATTGCATAAGCTCTTGCAATGGCAACTCGCTGTTTCATACCACCTGATAATTCTTTTGGATAAGAATCTGCAAATTTCTCCAGTTCAACCATTTTCAAATATTTCATTGCAATTGCATCACATTCTTCTTTGGAAAGACCTTTTAATTTTAAACCAAACTCAACATTTTTCTTTACTGTCAACCATGGGAACAATGCATACTGCTGAAAAACAACTCCTCTGTCTGTTCCCGTTCCCTTAATCGGTTTCCCATCTACTAAAATTTCACCACTTGTTGGCTCTAAAAGTCCCGCAATAATATTTAACAAAGTAGATTTACCACAACCAGATGGTCCAATCACACAAATAAATTCATTTTCTCTAATATCAAAATCCACACCGTTTAAAGCAACAACTTCACCTTTTCGTGTGTTGTATTTCTTTTCCACGCCCTGAATACTTACTTTTATATTTCCCTCTTTTCCTGCCATGATGTTAACTTCCTTTCAAAGTATTTAAGAACTTTCTCAGCCAGCATACCGATAACACCGATAATAATGATATAAAGCAACATTGGTGTTGTTTCGTATGAGTTTGCTAAAGATTTAATTCTCATACCAAGACCTGCAATTGCTCCTGTCGATTCTGCTGCGATTAAAGTTGTAAGTGCAGTTGAGATACCAAGTCTTACTGCCGTAATAATAAATGGTGTTGTTGCTGGGAAGATAACCTTTACAAAGAGGTTTGCGTCATTTGCACCTAATACTCTTGCTGCTTTAATCAAAGTTTCATCCACATTGATAACACCTTGAAAAATTGTAACTGTCATAATTAAAAATGTTGCAAGACAGATAACAATAATCTGTGGTGCACGTCCTACACCTACACCGATTACTACCAATGGTACATAAGCCAATGGTGGAATATTTCTAATAAACTGAATCCATGGTTCTAAGATAAATCTTACCGGACGATACCATGCCATTAAAAATGCTACCGGAACAGAAATCACAAAACCAAGTAAAAATCCCCAAAGTACTGAAATCAAACTGCTTGCAATATCTTCTAAAAGAATTCCTCTCTCTACCATCAATCCGATGGATTTCAACACCTTAATTGCATTCGGGAAACATCTGGCAGTCTGTGGAGTAATGGATAAAATTGTCCACACCAGAATTGCTGCTATAAACGAAATCAACAGCCATATCCCTTTTGGTATTTTGCCTACGATGTCGGCTCCACCTTTACTTTTTTTCCCCATTTTAATCCTCCTGTTTCTTTTCATTTTAGTACTTTGTACTAAAATTTTATTTCCTATTCGTTATTGTATGGTTATTATCCCCTATATAGGGTTAGAAATCAATACGATTTTGCGCAAACGTTTGTCTTATTTGTGCATTTTTTAACAATTATACTTGATTTTCACTTAGTTTTTATCGCACAAACACAAACAGGGCATTTGAGTATTCATCATTTTTACTCCAAATGCCCTGTTTTAAAGAGAGTTTATTTACATTTTTTTGTAACGTTCAATCATTTCTTCTAAAGATACCTGCTCAACTAAAGGCGCTTTTCCAAAAGAACCAAATTCAACGATTAACGTACCAATAGCTTCTTTTACACCTTTTTCAATCACTTCTACCAAAGCGGCTGTATCATCATCCGGAATCGTACCATACATAACCGTATCCATAATTGGAGGAAGAAATGCTCTTGGATCAAACTGATCTTTCTTTTCTTCCAACAGCTGATATACGCCTCCGATAGATGCACTATCACGTTTTGCTGGGTTATTCTTAAAAAATTCTTTCATATTTCTTGTAACAGCCAAACGAATATCCGTATCTACATTGATTTTTCCAATTCCACATGGAATTGCTGCTTTTAATTCATTAATCGAAATGCCATAAGCATTTTGAATATTTCCTCCTAATTCATTGATTTCATCTACAATATATTTAGGAACTGTAGATGAACCATGAGATACTAACACACCAAATATATTTTCATGCATCATACATTCTTTAATAGCAATCGCAATCTCTTTTCTTAGTTTAACGTTTTTCCCTTTAGATGCACCGTGCATAGTTCCGTAAGAAATGGCTAATGCATCACAACCTGTTTTTTTGAAAAATTCTACTGCTTTTAATGGATTTGTATAAGTAGACGTTGAAGAAAACACATGATCTTCAACTCCAGCAAGTACTCCCAATTCTCCTTCTACTGATACACCTCTTGCGTGGGCATATTTTACTACTTCTCTAGTCAATTCAACATTTTCCTCAAAAGGAAGAGAGGATCCATCAATCATAACGGATGTATATCCACCTTCTATGGCAGCTTTACAAGAATCAAAATTTTTACCATGATCTAAATGAAGTACCACTGGAATAGGAGAATCTTCTGCAAACTTTTTCACAGCATTTGCGATATTTTTTGCTCCAATTTTCTTATCTTCTAAAGTTGCATTTAAAAAATCAGTTCTTCCTCCCATAAAACCGTTTGCCAAATCTGCTCCTTGTAAAATAGCTGCCGAACGGAACATCTCATGAACCTCAATGGCCGCTTTTGCCTGAGCAACTGCATTTACATTAAATGCCCCCTGAGCAAAGTGATATTTATCAACGGTTTCCAATAATGGTCTTAATGGTATTAATGGCATATTTAATCTCCTTTTATCTTTCTATTATTTTTCCTTTTACAAAAGTATCTAAAATGTTATAACTTTCATCTACGATTAGAATATCAGCATCTTTTCCTTCGGAAAGACTTCCTATTTTATCATCTACCCCTAATAGTTTTGCTGGGTTCATCGTTAATAGCGGAAGCACGTCCTCCATTTCTGCACCTGTAAAATCAATAAGACGTTTCAAAGCAGTTCCTGTTGTTAGTGTACTACCTGCACGTACACCATTTGATTTCAATTTTGCATCTCCATCCTCCACTACTACGTCATTTACCCCCAATTTATATTCTCCGTCTGGAAGTCCCGCCGCCATAATGGAATCTGTTACTGCAACTACTTTATCGTATCCCTTTGCTTTCAAAAATAGTCTTACACTACCTGGATGCAGATGGCGTCCATCACAAATTGCTTCACAATAAATATCTGATTCTAAAGCAGCTCCCATGATAGCTGGAAAATGCTGATGGAACAATTTCATAGCATTACAGGTATGTGTACATGCAGCTGCTCCGTTTTCAATACATTTCATAGCCGTTTCATAATCAGCTCCCGAATGACCAATTGCAACAGTAATTCCCATCTTCTTAATTTCTGGTACCGCTTCTGGAATACCTGCTACTTCTGGTGAAACCGTAATATAACGAATATTACCTTCTGCTTCCTTTTGATATTCTTTCAAAAGCTCCATATCTGCTTTTCTTAAAAGTTCTTCTGGCATAGCTCCCTTAAATTCTACAGAAAGAAAAGGGCCCTCCAAATGAATACCTAAAAGATTTGCACAGTTTTCGTGATCTTTTTGATGTTTTAATGCCTCATGAATACATTTTGTTGTTTGCTCTTTGGTATCTGTTAAAATAGAACAAAGCCATGAAGTTGTTCCTTGAAGAGCAAAAAAATGACCTATTTTCTCAAAATCATCTTTTAACGCATCATTAACATCTACCCCACATCCTCCATGAGTATGAACGTCAATAAATCCTGGAATAACAGATTTTCCCGATGCATCGTAAATGTTCCCTTCTCTTTCTCCTTTCCCTGGACTGGAAATTTTACAAATTTTTCCGTCTTCTATACACAAATCTTTTCTTTCCATACGACGTTTATCGTATCTATATACATAACCATTGGTTATCCAGGTTTTCATATTTATCCCTCCAATGCAGCTACAAATTCTGTAATTTTCAGATTGATATCAGCATGATTCGTTAATAAAGAGACTGGAAAATCTGAGGTTGCTTCTCCATATGCTGTTCTTCTTACAACAGCTCTGTGCCAATTTCTAAAGCAACCTAAACGAATTTTTCTAGCATGCGCTATTTCATAAATACCAATAGTTACACAATATTTTGGCATATCTTCCAATGCTCCATTAAAATCTCCAATAGCATTTGCTGTTCTTGTCTCTTTTGTAATATCTAAAACTCTTGTTTTCTGATTCAAAAATTCTTCGTTACTCAAAGATGCATCTGCCTCATTAAAGGCAACATGACCATTAATCCCAATACCTCCAAAACAAATATCTACACCACCTAATTTTTCAATCAACTGGGGAATATACTCTATATTTTCAGGATCTGGAAATACTCTTTGTTCTTCTGGCATAACCAATTCAGGATCAATCTGTTCATATACCGTTCTATTCATAAATCCTCGAAAACTTAATGGATGTGTTTCTGGAATCCATTGTTTATTATCATCCAAATACTCGTCCATATTAATAAACCAAACATTCTTCAAACTAATTCTTTTCTGATTTACCATTTCTACAAAGTAAGGATACTGTCCTACCGGTCCTACCGGACAGATAAATACTGTCTTTCTGTCTTCTGCATTGTTTTTTTGAATTTCTTCTGCCATTTCTTCTGCCATAGAACGAAATACTGCTGCATTATCTTCCATTACTATTACCGGCAATTTTGCGCCTTTATTTAAAAGTTCCTCCTTGGTATAAGCATAATATTCGTGCTTTGTCATTTCAAACAATCCTCCTTATTTTTGCATTGTCAATCCTTTCTTAACTACGATTATACGATAACTATTTTCCATTTTCAACAAACCTTTCTCAGTTTTTGCTTGTTTTTCTACTCAATTTATGCAAACGTTATCCTAAATTTCATTGTTTTTATTCGTCATTTCAGTTATAATATATTTATATATCACCATTATATTGTGAGGTTTTAATATGACACTAAAAGAAATTGCAAAAGAAGCTAATGTTTCTATTTCTACTGTTTCCAGAGTTATTAATCAAAAGAACACAAAGGCAGCCAGCCCAGAAGTACAAGAACGTATCTGGAATATTGTAAGAAAAAGCGGATATACGCCTAATTCTACTGCTCGCGCTTTAAAATTAGGTCCAGCAACTCCATCAATAAATACACCTGCACGCACCATTGCCTGTATTTACGCCAGAGGCGATGCTGCTGTTTCAGACCTTTTCTTTTCTCATATTGCAAAAGCAATTGAACAGGAAGCTTTCAAAAGCAACTTTTTCATAAAACATTCTTTTACTGCATTGGATTTAGAAAACCCTGATGTAACTCTTAGAATTGCTAATTCACCTGTAGATGGAGCTGTTATTCTAGGGCGATATGATGAACGTATGCTGAAACTTTTTACAAAAAATTATAATCATATTATTTATGCCGGTTTAAATCCCATGGAGGACAAATATGATCAAGTGGTCTGTGACGGAAAAGAAATTACCTTTAGTGCTATTTCTTACCTTCATGAATTAGGCCATACAAAAATAGGTTATATTGGAGAACAAAATAACGAAATTCGCTATACAGCTTTTAAAAATGCTTTAGAATCTCTGGGCTTGCCCTTTTTACAGAGAAACGTAGCCAATGTAAAACTTTCCCATGAGGGAGGTTATCAGGGAGCTCTTCATCTAATTAACTCAAAGGCAGATATTACTGCTGTTTTTTGCGCAAATGATAATACTGCTATCGGCGCAATCCGAGCCTTTCGAGAACATAAATATCGCATTCCCGAAGATATCTCTGTTATCGGTGTAGATGATATTGAAACAGCTCAGTATCTTTCCCCTATGCTGACCACTGTCCATATTCCATTGGAAGAAATGGGCAGAATGACAGCAAAAATTCTTATAGATCGCATTACCGGCGGTCATCGTATCCCTTTAAAAACAGTGTTACCTTATTACATAGCCAAAAGAGATACTTGTGGTAAAGCACCAAGAAATCGAAAATAATATCAGGAGGACTTTATTATGAAAAAAGCACTTTATTTTGATTGTACATCAGGAATTAGCGGAGATATGTCTGTCGCTGCTTTACTTGATTTAGGTACAGATAAAAAAATGCTTTTAGACACCTTAGCCAGCTTAAACCTTTCTGGATATAAAATTAAAATTTCAGAAGTAGAAAAATCCGGCATCCATGCCTGTGATTTTGACGTTATATTAGATAAAAAACACGAAAATCACGATCACGATATGAACTACCTTCATGGACACAATTGGGACCACCTTCCTAACCATGAACATAATACGCACGCTCATCATCATGAGCACTGCTGTTTATCTGATATTCTTTCTATTCTAGAAAATAGCCACATGACTGTTGGTGCCAAAAATATGGCCTGCAAAATTTTTCAGATTCTTGCTCAAGGAGAGGCTCTTGCCCACCATGTTCCAAAAGAACAGGTACATTTTCACGAAGTAGGTGCAGTTGACTCTATTGTCGATATAGCCGCTTTTGCAATTTGCATGGATTTTCTAGGATATAAAGAAGTTTTTCTTCCTGTATTAAAAGAGGGAACAGGAACTATCCGTTGCCAGCACGGAATTCTCCCTATTCCTGTTCCTGCCACTTCCAATATTGTATGTTCACATAAACTTCCCTTGTCCATTCTCCCTGTACAAGGAGAGTTAGTAACACCTACGGGAGCCGCAATTGCTGCTGCAATTACAACTTCCTTTACTCTTCCAGAAATTTTTCAAATTAACAAAATTGGCATAGGCGCTGGAAAAAGGGACTATGCCGTACCAGGAATTTTGCGCATAATGGAAATTCAATATTCGTAAAAAAATATCCATACACGAAAAACTTTTTTTGTTTTTGTGTATGGATATTTTTTATTTTTTCTCGTAAGTTAAAAATTCGTATTCAATATCAAAATATGTCTGTTCTTCACTTCTCTCCGTCACACTCCAATTGGGCATATCATCTAGATTCGGAAAAAAAGTATCTGCTTCATAAGAAAAATCAATTTTTGTCACGTATGCCTTATCACAATATGGTAAAAACTGTTTATAAATACTATCTCCACCAATGACATACACATCTTCTGTATCGTATTTCTTAATTTCTTCTAGTACTTCTTCTACACTATGAAGAATAATAGCATCTTTTACTTTATAGTTCTTATCTTTTGTTAATACAATATTTACTCTATTCTTCAAAGGTAATCCATTAGGAAAAGTTTCTAATGTCTTTCTGCCTAAAATAACTACTTTCCCAGTTGTTGTTGTACGGAAAAACTTCATATCCGCAGGAATACTCACTAAAAGCTTATTATCTTTTCCGATTCCCCAGTTTGCATCTGCTGCTACAATTAAATTCATCTTTTTTCCTCCTTATACTGCAATCGGTATATCTTTAATTTGCGGTCCTGCCTGATAATTCTCTACAATTAAATCATCAGTAGTAAACTCATAGAAATCTTTTATTTCTGGATTTAACCATACCTTAGGCGCAGGAAATGTCTCCCTTTTTATCAGTTCCTCAATAACCGGCACATGTCTGTCATAAATATGAGCATCTGCGATTACATGAACCAGTTCTCCTGGTATCATATCATTTACTTGAGCTACCATCATTAACAAAATCGCATACTGACATACATTCCAATTATTTGCTGCTAAAATATCCTGAGAACGTTGATTCAACACTCCATTTAATACTAACTTTTCACTTTGCTTTTCCTTTGTCACATTATATGTCATACTATAACAACATGGATCCAAGGCTCCGCTATGAAGATATTCGAACTGATATAGGTTTGTCATAATCCTTCTGCTGTATGGATTTTCTTTTAACTGCTTTAAAACATAATCCATCTGATCTATATTCTCACCTTTATAGAGAAATTTTCTCCCCACGACATCTCCATAACAAGTACCAATTGAGCCATTTTCATCTGCCCAGGCATCCCATATATGCCCATTTAAGTCATGAATATTATTAGACTTTCTCTGATAAATCCAAAGGATTTCATCCATACAAGTTTTCAGTGCCGTCTTTCTAAGCGTTAGTGCTGGAAATTCTTTCCGTAAATCATAGCGATTTACTACCCCAAATCTCTTAATTGTATATGCATATTCTCCTGTATCTTCCCATTTCGGTCTTACCTTTTCTCCCTGGGTGTCCGTGCCATTTTCTAAAATATCCTGACACATTTGGATAAATAAATTATCTGCTAAACTCATTGAATTTTCCTTTCTTCCACATTCTTTTCTTTATTATACCCTATCTTTTTCTGTTTTCCAACAGAAAAAGATTTCCACGATTACTTTACAAATGGCAAAAAAAATGATACGCTTTTAAAATCTTTAAGAAAGGTGATGTACATGAAAAAATTTATTATTTATTGCCTAAAACCTTTGTCATTTCTACCTGCATTTATTGTCATGTATATAATTTTCAGCTTTTCCAGCCAAACAGGCACTGAATCTGGAAGTTTAAGTCATAAAATCAGTTATGAATTTATCTCTGTTGCAGATAAAGTTTTAAATAAAAATCTATCAGAAAATACAAAGCAGCAATATGCCCAAAAGATTGAACATCCTGTTCGAAAACTTGCTCATATGACTGAATATGCTATTCTTGCCCTGTGTATTTCTTTTCCACTCTATGTATATGGTGTAAGAGGCTTTCTTCTATTTCTGTTTGCAGGACTGTTTTGCGTAGCCTTTGCATGTACTGATGAGTTTCATCAATCCTTTGTGGCAGGCCGGGGACCTTCAAAAAAAGATGTACTAATTGACAGTACAGGAGCTCTTATGGGTATTTTAGTAGTACAAATTTTCTGCCATAAAATTTCTCCTTCTAAAAAAACAAAGCTATCGTAAGAAACACATAGCCACATTTATATGTTCCTTGCAATAGCTTTTTAATATTTACCATCTTACAGAAACATCTCCTGAAGGAAATATTTCTTCTTCATTTTTCTCATTTATAACCAACAATTTTCCATCATCAAGTATTTCTTTTGCCAAAACTTCGCGTTCTGTTTCTCCAAAACTAATGCGAATTCTTTTTCCTGGAACAATATTCCTGTCCACATACTCTCGGTCAATTCCTACTTTCATTGTTTCCTCAAGTATCTGATTAACCATTTTTCCCACCAATTTATTTTTATTTACTTTATGTCCAAATGGTAAAATTGCTCCTGCCTTCTCTTCCAAATCTTTTGGAAAACCTCCTATTGGCTCATATAAATTCAATCCGATGCCCACAACTACAAATTCAATATCTCCTGTTTCAAAATCTGTTACTGCTTCTGTAAGAATTCCACATACTTTTTTACATCCTAAATATAAATCATTAACCCATTTAATTCCAAGGGAGACATCACAACAATTCTCCACAGCTTTACAAACAGCTACAGCCACAGCTGCTGTAATCTCCAAGCTTTCTTGTGTAGTTTTTTTCGGATATAAAAGAATACTTAGGTACAATCCGCTATCTTTTGGTGAATAAAATTTTCTTCCTTTTCTTCCCTTTCCCTCAGACTGAGACTGCGCTATAACTACAGAACCATGGGGGAGTTTTTTTTCTACTGCTAACTGCTTCATTCGCTGATTAGTAGAAGTAATTTCTTTCCAAACCTCAATCAACACATCTTTCTTTTTTAATTGCAGTCGAATTCCTTCTTCTGATAAAATATCATTATTTTCTTCCAGAAGATAACCTTTATTCGTTACCGCCACAATGGAATAACCCTCTTGCTGCAAACTTTTCATACCTTTCCATACAGCTGTCCGAGAAATCTCCAATCTTTTCGCCAATTCATTCCCCGATAGGTAATTTCCTTTGTTTTGTTCTAAAATTTCCAAAAGTTTTGATTTTGTAGTCATTACATTCCCTATCTTTCTTCGCGGAAATAGTTAGTACCACAGGATTTCGGCTGAGAATTTTCTTTTGAAGAACGAACAGAAGTAATAATCAGCACTAAAATTGTCATCATAAATGGAATCATATCAAAAACAGAACTTGGGATAACCTGGGGTACATAATATTTTAATACAGTAAATCCACCAAATACCACTGCTGCAAGAACTGCTTTATTAGGATCCCACATAGCAAAAATAACAAGAGCAACTGCAATCCATCCTAAACCATTTACACAGCTTGTCACCCATACACCATTACAGATAATCATGGAACAGTATGCACCTCCGATAGCGCAAATCCCACCGCCTAACATCAAATTGATATATTTTAATTTTGTTACTGGAATTCCTGCTGCATCTGCCGCCGCTGGATTTTCTCCAATAGCACGAATATTTAAACCAGCTTTTGTTCTATGAAGATAAATAGCACATAGAATAGCAACTACAATTCCAATATAAACAAAGATGTTATAGTTAAAAAACATTTTTCCAATTACAGGAATATCCGTAAGTACTGGAATCTTCACTTTTCCTAAACTATTTAAAATATTTTCTGGAAGTTTCAATGATGTACTTCCACTTTTTTCTCTTACAAAGTCTCCCACAAAATTACTAAATCCAATTCCAAAAACTGTAAGAGTAAGACCTGTAACGTTTTGGTCTGCCATGAAAGTTACTGTAAGCACCGCATAAATTAAAGCTGCAAGCATTCCTGCCACGAAAGCTGCCACAAGAGCAAAGAACAAATTATCTGTCCAATAACCTACTACAAATCCCGCTACGGCACCAATGGACATCATTCCTTCTACACCCAGATTTAAATGCCCTGCTTTTTCATTGATGATTTCACCTACAATACCAAATAATAAAGGAGTTCCTGCCAGTACTGCAGCGACAAAAAAGTTTACAAAAAAATCCATTATGCTTTTCCTCCTTTCTTTCGTGTGACAAATTTATAACGTACAAAAAATTCACATCCAAGTACAAAGAAAAGTATAATTCCCTGAAGAACATCTGCTGAATATACAGATAGTCCATGAGCAGACTGCATAACTGTGCTTCCTTTTTCCAAAACTGCAAACAAGAAAGAAACAATTAAAATACCAACTGGATTTAACTGAGCCAACCATGCTACGATAATAGCTGTAAATCCTACGCCTCCTGCTACAGATGTTGTCAGTGTCAAATCAGAACCACTCGCCTGCACCATACCGGCAATACCACAAATACCACCAGAAAGTGCCATAGTACGCAGTACAATTTTCTTATAATTCATACCAGCATAATTGGCAGTTGCACGACTTTCTCCTACAACACTAATTTCATATCCCTGTTTTGTATATTTCAAATAAATATAAATAAGAACAACTAAGATAAGACCAATCACCCAACCTGCGTGAACACCTAAAATTTTATCCAACTGCGCTGCTGGTCCAAATTTTGCGATTTTAGGAAATCCTGAAGAATTTGGATCCTGCCACGGGCCATCGCGCAAAAAAGAAATTAAGTATAATGCAATGTAATTTAACATTAACGTAAACAGTGTCTCATTTGTATTAAATTTTGCTTTAAAAAACGCAGGAATAAGTCCCCATAATGCTCCACCTACCATACCTGCAAGGAACATACAAATCATCAAAAGCCAGTGTGGAAAATCCCAACAAAAAAGAGCAAAATAGGTTGCAAAAATTGCTCCCATAATAATTTGCCCTTCGGCTCCAATGTTCCAAAAACGCATTTTAAATGCCAAAGTAATACCCAAAGCTGGAATCAGCAGTGGAACCATAATCTTAATAGTTGCCTGAAATGCCATAGTACTGCGAAAAGCTCCAGAAATAATCGTTCCATATACAGAAAACGGATTATATCCGATAAAAAGAATAAACAAGCCGCCTGCAACAATGGCCAATAACACAGAAAGTAAACGAAGTCGCATAATCTGATTATGTGTTCTTTCACTTCTCTTTTCAATACGAACAAGAGGTTCTTTTTTCTTCATTGTTTCCATCTTACGCTTCCCCCTTCTTCTTACCTGCCATCATAAGTCCTAATTCTTCTTTTGTTGTACTCTGTGCATCTACCACACCAATTGCTTCTCCATGGCACATTACCATAATTCTGTCAGAAATTTGCAAGAGAACATCTAAGTCCTCACCGATAAATAAAACGGCTACTCCTTTTTTCTTCTGTTCATTTAACAAATCATAAATTGTGTAAGAAGAATTAATATCTAAGCCACGAACTGGATATGCAGTTACCAGCACAGACGGATTGGATTCAATCTCTCTTCCTAATAAAACTTTCTGTACATTACCACCTGACATAAGACGAACTGGTGTATCTACACTTGGTGTTACCACACCTAATTTTTTCACTAATCCTTCTGCCATCTTTCTGGCTGGCTTTCTGTCAATAAATATTCCTTTATTTTTGTCATAGGTCTTTAGCAATATATTATCTACCATTCCCATAGACGCCACAAGTCCCATACCAAGACGGTCTTCTGGAACAAATCCCAAACTAATGCCTAAATTAGCAATTTCTCTTGGAGTCTTTCCTACAATATTTTCTTTATTATGCAATATTGCTCCTGTCTGTACAGGAATAAGTCCTGCAATGCTCTCACAAAGTTCTTTTTGCCCGCTTCCTGCAACACCTGCAACTCCCAGAATTTCCCCTGCTTTAATTTCCAGATTTAAATCCTTCACAGCCATATTTCCATCTGCTGCCTTTACAGACAAATCTACAATTTTCAATCGAGTAAATACATTTTCACACTGTGGTCTTTGAATTTCTAAAGTTACCGGACGTCCTACCATCAACTCTGTCAATTGTTTTTCATTAGTTTCTCTAGTATTTACAGTTTCTACACTTCGTCCTTTTCTTAAAATGGTAACTCTGTCAC
Source organism: Blautia sp. (assembly GCA_029257775.1). Taxonomy (GTDB): domain Bacteria; phylum Bacillota; class Clostridia; order Lachnospirales; family Lachnospiraceae; genus Blautia. The sequence goes on from JARIAQ010000015.1 coordinate 14,161, forward strand.
TGATTTCCATAACCTCATTTAATTTGTGAGTAATAATAATAATTGCACTTCCCTGTTCTTTCATTTTTTGTAAAATGCGAAACAGTTTCTTTGTCTCTTGAGGCGTAAGTACGGCAGTAGGCTCGTCTAAAATTAAAATATCTGCATTTCTATACAGAACCTTTAAAATTTCTACTGTCTGTTTCTCACTAACCGACATATTATATATTTTTTTCTCAGGCTCTACTTCTAGTCCGTATTTTTCTGTTAATTTTGTTAATTTTTCTTTTAGCTCTTTTGGTTTTACTCTTTTTCCTTCCATTCCCATGGCAACATTATCCATGGCTGAAAATACATCCACCAATTTAAAATGTTGATGAATCATACCAATACCTAATTTTCCCGCATCAATTGGTGAATTGATGGTTACTTCTTTTCCATTAATTTTAATGATTCCTTCATCTGGATGATAAATACCAGAAATCATATTCATCAATGTTGTCTTTCCTGAACCATTTTCTCCAAGTAATGCCAGAATTTCTCCTCTGCGAACCTCAAGATTAATATGATCATTGGCTACCACGCTACCAAATGTTTTCGTAATACCCTGAAGTTCTATGGCTTTCTCCCTCTTATCCAAAGCCAACTTGTTCACCTCTCATTCCCTTTCTTCTGTCTGTTAAAACACCAACCTATTGTAACATAGTTTATTTTTATTTTCCATATTCAAAAGAAAGAACTGCTACATTAAATATACATTTAATATAACAGTTCTCTATTTTATCCTAAAATTTTCTTTAAATCTTCCTCTGGTGTGCCAATTGGTGAAATATGGAAATTTTCCACCAGATACTGAAGCACATTTTCAGACAGAAACGCCGGTAATGTAGGCCCTAAATAAATATTCTGAATTCCTAAATGCAATAATGTCAGCAAAATACATACAGCTTTTTGCTCGTACCATGATAAAACCATAGAAAGTGGCAATTCATTTACACTACAGTTAAAAGCTCCTGCAAGAGCAATCGCTACTTGAATCGCACTATATGCATCGTTACACTGTCCCATATCCATCATTCTAGGCAACCCTTCAATAGTTCCTAAATCAAGATCATTGAAGCGATATTTTCCACATGCCAAAGTAAGAATTACAGAATCTTGTGGCGTCTGCTTTACAAATTCTGTATAATAATTTCTTCCTGTTCTAGCTCCATCACATCCCCCTACTAAAAAGAAATGACTAATTTTTCCAGCTTTTACGGCTTCTATTACTTGATCTGCTACACTAAGAACAGTGCCATGTCCAAATCCTGTAACAACATATTCTCCACCATTTATTCCTGTCCTATGCTGTTCCTGCTCATATCCCCCTAATTCCAGTGCTTTTTCAATTACCGGTGTAAAATCTTTCTTTTCATCAATGTGAACCACATCAGGATAAGAAACCACTTCTGTGGTAAACACACGGTCTGCATAGCTCTCTTTTACCGGCATCAAACAGTTTGTTGTAAACAATAATGCCCCCGGTATATTTGCAAACTCTTTCTGCTGATTTTGCCATGCTGTTCCAAAATTTCCTTTCAAGTGCGGATATTTCTTTAATTCCGGATAAGCATGTGCTGGAAGCATTTCTCCGTGGGTATACACATGAATCCCTTTATCTTTTGTCTGCTCTAAAAGAAGCTCTAAATCTCTTAAATCATGTCCAGTTACCACAATAAATGGTCCTTTTTCAATAGAAAGAGGAACTTTTACAGGAACTGGTGTACCATAGGCAGTTGTATTAGCTCTATCAAGAAGTGCCATGCATGTTAAATTCACTTCTCCCACTTCCATAACAACTGGTAATAACTGGTCCATATCTAAATCTTGACTAATTATAATTAATGCCTTGTAGAAAAATTCATTTATTGTTTCATCCGTATAACCTAAAACCATTGCATGATAGGCATAAGCGGCCATTCCACGAATCCCAAACAAAATTAAAGATTTTAAAGAACGAATATCTTCCTGCGCTTCCCA
>JARIAQ010000055.1 GCA_029257775.1 Blautia sp.
GTTCACCTAAATTACCCATAAAAGTATACTCACGTACTTGATTGCCTAATTCAGAATCTTCCGGAATCGATGTAAAATCTAAATAACATTGATCAAGTTTAGCTTCTTTTGCTGCTTTTGCTAAAGGATTATGTGAATAAAACACTTGATTTGTTCTCTTTACTGAAGAAGTTGGCAAATTACATTTAGTTTTATAAAAATCTGTACCAATTACATAATATTGATTTCCAAGCTTTTCCTCTAAAAGTTTTCCCATAGCATCGTAGCTACCCCATTGGGCAACGTGTGAATTATGTCCTGTAATAAAAATCATTTTATTACCTAACAGTTGTTCTTGATTTAAGATCCACTGAACATTTTCTGCCATCAAAGCATCTCTTAAATCCATACCAGTATTAGGATCTTTGATCTCTTGTATTTGTAAATATTGTAAAAGCACATCTATTGTATGTAATTCTTTATCTGTTGCTCTGGCATTTTTAAGTTGTGTTTTAATTTCCTTTACAATTTCAACTCTTACTGAATGTTCAAACGTTTCATTCCATTTTCCATCATTTAATAACGTTTTAAATTCAGATATATCAACTCCGTATTTTTCAGCGCTATTTACAATTAAATCAAAACTAATATTATAGCGTTGCATATCAAAACCATAAAATCGTAAATCTTCACCATATTTAGCTTTTTCGTTATAATCTCTCATATATTCAATGATTTCCACAATCTGATCTGTCTGATAAATTTTAAATCCTATTGACGCTGCAGCTTCTTGTGCAGTTCCTTTTCCAGTGTGAATATAATCATTAACTTTTTCGCATCCGCTAAAATCGCCTTCAATCGCAAATGCTTTTACTCCATAATTTTCTACAAGATTTTTAAAAACATCTAATTTCAAATTTTGAAACTCTGCATTTCCGTGTGTAGCTTCTCCAAGTGCAACAACTTTTACATCTTTAGGAATAGAAAGTTCTGATACATCTTTTGTATATTCTTTTAGTTCATCAACATTTGCACTTTTACCTGTATTAAAACCTCCGAAACGTGTAAACATCAAACCTAATAAAAATAAAATAATAAATAGGCATAATAGAATTTTCCATACAATATTGCATTTTTTCCTTTTCATTCAAATACCTCCTTGCAAATTGTATTTTTATCATAACAACAATTTATCAAGATTTTATAAAGATATTTAAATTTATTTTTATATAGATTGGAATATTTTAATACTAGTCGTATGATATAAAATTATGATATGCATATTCTAACATTATGTTGTATGCAATTCAATAAAGGTTATATACCATTCTCAGTATCATAACTGTTTTGCTAATGCTTTTAATAAATCAGCTGTTTCAGAGTTTGAAAATGACTTAGCTAAAGTTTCAATATCACTTACTTCTTTAGAAGTATCTTTGACATTTTCTTCTTTTTCTACGATAGCCTCAAACTTTGGTATTGGAACTGTAGTTCCTCCTTCAGTTCTAATACCTTTTGTCTGGTAGAACTGTTCCTCGAATTTTTGGATGTAGTGGTAATCATTTTTGTAACACTTGTGCCTAATAATGTCGTATTCCATATTGAGCTTCAAACGGTGTTCGGTATTCGTTAAATGAATGTGCTCTGACATGGTTATACCAGATATAAGCATAATACAGATATGTAAAATCAGTTCACTATTTATGATTGATCTTATAAAATTGTCAAATAATTGATGCTGCTTGCCTTGTTTATAGTCTGGTTTCTTAGGGCGAACAATGGATCGAAATTCCAACTTTACATTCATATACTTATGTACTGTTAATGCACTGAGAAAAGTATTTTACGCCCCAGAAATACACGCATACTACAATAGCCGTCTACACCATTAGTTCATAATAAATTCTAGAGATTTCAGTAAACATTTTTTCTTTTATGGCACGATATTCTGCCTTTTGATTTTTCAGATAGTTGTAATAAGCATTTGGGCAAATATTGAAACGGCGTAGGAGCAATTTTTAATATGTTTGGATAAATCCATAAGCCACTAATCGATTTCCTTTGCGAAGAATGCCGATGCTTTTTTAAGAAAGCAATCTCTTCTCTTTCTCATTAAGTAGTTAATTTCATCTTCTTATTTCTCTACCTTTGATTCCCATGTGATGGTTGTGATATAAAGGCATTCTTCCCTATACTGGCTTACCCATTGGCTCACTGTACTTTTGGCAATATTGTAATCCGCAGCAATCTGAATGGTTGATTTATTTCCAACCATATAGACTTTCACTACTTCTTTTTTTGAATTCTTCATTGTCACGTACTGACATAATGATGTCCTCCTTAGTTTGAATAATATTATACTATATTATTCAAACTCCTTCCCACCAAACAAAAAACAGCCCGTCTGGTCTAAATCTTCATTTCAAGATTTACGCCAGATAGACTGTTCTATCTGAGATGGCAATGCCACCAATAAAATATTGATTTTTGCTAACAGCTATTGGTAGATTCATTCTACATCCATCTGTCTTCATTTCGACTTCTATCATTTACTGTTCTTTACACCAATTAACAGCCTTAATAACTTTTGTAACCAAACGTTTCCTGCGGGAATCGAACCCACAACTAGTTCTTAGGAGCTCTCTGTTCAACTGTACATCACAGTCAATCAAAGAGCTCCTAAGCTTTTATTTATCAAGAATTTTATCGGTTCCGAGTCAATCCTTGTTCGTACAAGATTAAGTTTTATTCTTTGCTGTAAACCCCTTTTTGTTAGCAACATATTGGCAGTTGCCACCATTTGGGATTTGTTCAGTTGTACTTTTCGAACACAAATATCGATCACCAAACATGAAAAATCATGAATTGATAAATCAATATTCTATTCGTAAAATTTATTTATATTATACTACAATTCGAGAAGCTTGTGAAGTAGTTTTGGCTACATCGGTATAGATATGATACAAAATCCTGCTTCCGACCCTATTTTTTATATTTCTACTACGATAATTTTTTCAAAATCTTTTTCTCATTTATTCTTGAAAAATCACTTAACCGATAGGATCTAACTCTTGTCTTAACAATGATTGGAATCAATAATCCATTATTTACAAGCTTCACACATCTATTAATAATCGTTTTGTTTGTTACACCGATTATTTTGCTTACTTCAATTGGTGTAAACTCATATAATCGATTTTTTAATAGAAATACTAAGAGCTCCTTTTCTTTTGCATTTAAATAAGACAGACTTCCATCTAACTCATCATTCTCAGATTCTTTGGATAACTCGTATACCTTTTTAGAATACAATTCCATCATTCTCAAAAAATAATTGATCCAAATTTCCGGATGAGGAGGATTTTCTCTTCCTGAATAATACAATGCAGGCAATCCCATTTGCAGTGATGCGTAATACTCATCTGGATCATAAGCAAAATATTCTTCCAGAGAACCTATTCCATTAAAACCATATCCATAATAATCAAGGATATATCCCGACATTAGTCTGGCCGTTCTCCCATTTCCATCTTCAAAAGGATGAATGGTAACCAATTGATAATGAACTACGGCAGCAATAATCAACGGATGGTCATCTGTAGTATTGACATACTCAACAAGTTCTTCCAACAAGTCTGGTATATCTATATACTCTGGCGGAATATATTCCGCTACTCCTATTTCTGAATCATATACTGCAAATAACATCCCTGGTGGCATAGGACCTCTTAATCCTATCTTTTCTTTTGAAGCACCTTTTTCGACCATTGCCTGCACTTCCAGAATCATCTCTTTTGAAAAGGGTTCTTTCTTTTTCAACTTTTCTTCCAAAAGATTTAATGCCAGAAAATAATTACGAACTTCTTGTTCTGGTTTTAAAAGATGTTTGTGAGGATCACTATCAATGACTTCATTTGCCTGTTTTTCAGTCAATGGATTCCCCTCAATCTTATTCGAAGCATAGGAACTTTTTTTCTTAGAGTTTTTTCTAAGTCTATTTTTTATAACAGGTGGTATTTCTATCGTGCTGAGAGAAAAACGCTTTTCGTCTATTTCCGATATCCTTTTTAAAATTTCATTTGTCAGTGTAACTTTAATCACATTATCAACCTCCATTTTATCCATATATTATATCGTTTTATAAAATATTTTTCCACTAAAATTACACTATTTTTTCACTATTTTTCATTACTTTATTGTCTTCGCTAATGAAGTCAACAGCGCAGCCATCTCTGGATTTGCTAGCACCTTCATCAGGAGTTCTGGATCTACACCTTCTGGAATAGCAGTTGTTGGCACTGCCTGTGTTTCTCTGAGCTGTGGATTCAAATTCTTCTTCTCATAAAATGCTTCTTCAAATAATTCTGCATTCTTTCTTCGGTCTTCATCAATAATATGTGATTCTACAATACATGTTGAGGTAAGTGATTAAAAACAAATCACCTATCCCGACATTTTTCATTTTCCTGTATAATAGGATTAAAAAAATCTCCCAGTGCCAATCTTCTAACAATCCACCAGGAGGTGCATACAATGCATAATCATTGTATCAATAATCTATTAAATTTGGAAGACGTTATTGTAAAAAAAAATTAGTCACGCTGATACTTATGTGAAAATTTACCTGGAAACAAAGCCACAACAACAGGTTTGTCCATGCTGTGGTGCTCCTGCCACTCATATTCATGACTACAGAACACAGACCATAAAGGATCTTCCTTTTCAGTTAAAAAACTGCTATCTTGTATTGAAAAAAAGAAAATATTCCTGTAATTGTGGCAAACACTTTTACGAAAAATATAGTTTCCTTCCCAGATACCAACAACGTACTTCCCGAATGACCGCTTTTATTGCATCCACCTTGCATATACCTCAAAGTATAAAGGAAACAGCTCGACAAGCAAATGTATCTACATCTACCGTAAACAGAATACTGGATACCATTCACTATACAAGAGATAAATTACCCAAAGCTCTTTCCATTGATGAATTTAAAGGAAATGCCAACACTGGTAAATATCATTTTATACGACAAATGACCTGGGCTATTGAAGGGGTTCGAAAAAGAATCCAGAAAACAATGCCTCCAAATTTACGTAAATACTACAAACGAAGCCATAAGCTGATTCTTACTCCTTACTATAAATTAAAAGATGAGGATAAAAAAGCCTGTGATCTGATGCTACTCTATAATGATGATTTGAGAGCTGCACATTTTCTAAAAAAAAGTTTTACGCATTGTGTCAAAATCCAAAATACTCTGAACAACGTAAAGACTTTTACGACTGGATTAAAATGGCTGAAAAGTCACAACTTCCAGAATTCGAAAAATGCGCAAAGACTTACCGGAACTGGTTTGAAGGGATTTTAAATGCTTTTAAATATCCACACATCACAAATGGGCCTACAGAAGGTTTTAATAATAAAATCAAAGTATTAAAACGTACTTCTTATGGAATCCCAAGTTTCGAGCATCTTAGAACCCGCATTTTTCTTGTAACCCGTTAATTTTAAAAATATGCACTGGAAGGTTTATTTGTCATGCACAAATTTCCAAAAATTCATCACTAACATGAAAACATCCCCAACCGCAGGAATGGAGCAAGATTCAAACGAATCTCACCCCAACTATTGACCTAGAGCCAACAAATAAAGCCGAAAACCCTTGAAAATAAAGGCTTTCGGCGTTATGAGCTGGCGTCCATAAGAGGATTTGAACCTCCGACCCCTCGCTTAGGAGGCGAGTGCTCTATCCAGCTGAGCTATATGGACGTGTCTAATATATGATTATAGCCCGACTAGAGTCGAACTGCAATCCCTTATTCAATTTTATCCCGTTGAGCGTTGTAACGTGACCTTAGGATGCACTTGTTATATCCATTTAACTAAGGAAACAAATGCCGATTTTAGGCTTAAAATAAAGCTTTTCTAGCCTTTTCGCCTTCCGGATCGGTGACCGTTTATTCATGTTCTTAAAAGTACTTTATCGATGTGATTTACACCAAATGTACAGCGAAGTGCTTCCTATTGGTGGCACTTTTTTATATCGTCTCATACTGGATTAGAACCCTGTTATATCCATTTAACTAACGAGACACATACCATTTTTCTTGAAAACACACAGTTTTTCAAATTTTCAAATAGTGATTTTTATTTAATTACCAATTTTTCATCTTAGCAATATTAAAAATACAATCCTTTAAGATAATTTATTCTTCTAACCAGACTTTAATCATACTATAAAAAGGCTCATCCGTCAAGCTGGATAAGCCTTTTTATCAATACTCAATATTAAAACTCCACGTATCCCTGTAACCAAACAACGCCTTTGAATCTTCTGCCTATCTGCGGTTCACCCATTAAATCGTTTTCATTAATGCAAATATCAAATTCAATATCATTGCAACCAATACGCATCTGATAAACAGCTTCCTTTGTCATAGTATTAAAATACTTTTCCAGCTGTAAAATTTCACCCATAATGCTATACAAATCGCATTCCATTCCATAAGGCATAAAATATGTATCTACAATGCTATAAATATCCTCATTCACAATTCTCTTAGAAATCATTGCATACATATCCATATCCTCTATGGTTAAGCTTTCCATGGCTTCTTCGTCACCATTTTTTGCAGCAGCAATCAAACGTCCTCTGTTCATTGTATTATCAATATGTTTTTTCTCCTGCCCTTCTTTCTGTAAAGTTGGAAACAAAATTTTCCCACTTCTTGCCAAGCCTGATAAAACCACACCTCTTACATCTGTAACATAATTACCTTGATTTCTCTGTATCAAATATTCTCCTGCATTTTGCAAATAAAATATAATGGTAACTCCAATACGCATATCATCACATGCACCTGCAAAAGACTCCTGTCCTGCATGTTTTTCAATAATTACTTCTTCCTGCAAAGTAATCCCTGTGCCCAAGAAATAAGGAAAATAATATTCCATCTGAAATTCATTATTTTCGTCATATTCTCCACACACAACAATTCCAAAATTATCTCCATATTTCTTTACTAATTCAGTAAAAAAACGCCCTGCCTTATCAGTTGCTACAATTTTTTCATCATATTCATTGATTACCTCATTCAGAATACGATTCAGTTCCTTTTTACTTGATATTTCTGAAAAACCAACTGCTTTTAAATAACTGTGCAAGGAGTACCTCCTTCTTATTTTTTCGGTGTAATTGCGCTCATACCGCCCATATATGGTCTTAATGCTTCCGGAATGCTTACAGAACCATCTGCCTGCAAATTGTTTTCCAGAAATGCAATTAACATTCTTGGAGGTGCAACGACTGTGTTATTCAATGTATGTGCTAAATATTTTTCATCTTTACCATTTACACGAATTTTTAATCGTCTTGCCTGTGCATCTCCTAAATTAGAGCAGCTTCCTACCTCAAAATATTTCTTCTGTCTTGGAGACCATGCTTCTACATCTACAGATTTTACTTTCAAATCAGCCAAATCTCCAGAACAGCATTCTAAAGTTCTTACTGGAATATCTAAAGAACGGAATAAATCCACTGTATTCTGCCATAATTTATCAAACCACATTGGACTTTCTTCTGGTTTACAAACAACAATCATTTCCTGTTTTTCAAACTGATGGATTCTATAAACTCCTCTTTCTTCTAATCCATGAGCACCTTTTTCTTTACGGAAGCAAGGAGAATAACTGGTTAATGTTTTTGGCAACTCTTCTTCTGGAATAATTGTATCAATAAATTTTCCAATCATAGAATGCTCACTGGTTCCAATAAGGTATAAATCTTCCCCTTCGATTTTATACATCATAGCGTCCATTTCAGCAAAACTCATAACACCAGTAACAACGTCACTTCTAATCATATAAGGAGGAATACAGTAAGTAAATCCACGATCAATCATAAAGTCTCTTGCATAAGAAATAACTGCAGAATGAAGTCTCGCAACATCTCCCATAAGATAATAAAATCCGTTTCCAGCTACCTTTCTTGCACTATCCAAATCAATACCGTTAAATCTTTCCATAATATCTGCATGATATGGAATTTCATAATCCGGAACCACCGGTTCACCATATTTCTGCACCTCTACATTTTCACTATCATCTTTTCCAATTGGAACAGAAGGATCAATAATATTTGGAATTGTCATCATAATTGTTTTAATTTTTTCTTCTACTTCTTTTTCTTCTGCTGACAATCGTTCCACTGTTTCCGCATTAGCTGTAACCTGTTTCTTTGCTTCTTCTGCTTCTTCTCTTTTTCCTTCTTTCATTAAGCCGCCAATCATTTTAGAAATTTTATTTCTTTCTGCTCTTAAGGCTTCTACTTCCTGTTTAATTTCACGATTTCTTTTATCTAATTCAATCACTTCATCTACCATAGGAAGTTTATTATCTTGAAATTTATTTCTAATATTTTGCTTTACTACCTCTGGGTTTTCTCTTAAAAATCTAATATCTAACATATTTTTCTCCTTTTCAATTTACATAATTATATATCAAATTCACTTTCTTCTTCCCCGAAATTAATTGCGGTTTTCAGGGCTTCTATTTCTTCTTCACTAAGTCTTATATAAGATTCTCCGTTCACAATTTCTTTTATATAAAGGAAACAATTTTCTCTACTGTGAATGGCATTCAATAAAAAACCTGTATTATTGGTATCTAACATTGCTAAAACAAAACTTAGCTTTCCACCCATGTCTTCAAATGCATCATATTTTACAATCCCATACTTGTTTAAAGACATTTTCTGCATTTTTTCCAATTTTGCAACGTTCTCTGCATTAAGTTCCAATTCTACAGCTAACTTTTCAATCAAATCAAATTTTCTCTTAAAAAGTTTTTCCAAAGACTGGCCATCTTTTCCTTTCATAAAAATTGCATATTTTTTACTAAGCCGATTAAGTCCTAATGATAAGTTAAAGACACATATTAATAGTATAACCACAACTACCAAAAGCATTAGTAACAAAATACCGGAATAAGACTGAATACTATTTATAAATTTATCCATAGTGTTCTGCACAACTCCTTATCTAACACTCTCTAAAAGTTCTACTATTCGTTCCAATTCATCCTGAGAATAATACTCAATTTCAATTTTTCCTTTATTATTATTTTTACGACGAATTGCAACTTTTGACCCGATAATTCCTTTGATTTTTTCTTCTAATTGCTCATAAACTAAATCCTGAGCTGTATCTCTTACCTTTTCCTCTTTTTTAGGTGCTGGATTTAATAATTCCTTTACCAATTTTTCTGTCTCTCTTACATTTAACTTTTCATCAAAAACTCTTACCGCTGCCGCATACTGTTTTTCCTTATTTTCAATTGCCAGAAGAGCTCTTGCATGACCAGTAGAAATCATTTCATCAATCAGCATTTGCTGTACTTTTTCATCTAGTTTTAAAAGTCTCATAGAATTTGTAACTGCTGTTCTACTCTTAGAAACTCGTTCAGCAATTACATCTTGCTTTAAATGAAATTCATCAATCAACCTTTTATAAGCAGCAGCTTCTTCAATAGGGTTCAAATTCTCCCGCTGAATATTTTCAATCAAGGATATTTCCACTGCTTCCTGTTCTGTAAGATTTTTAATGATCACAGGAACTTCTTTAATTCCTGCTAATTTTGATGCTCTCCATCGTCTTTCACCAGCAATAATCTCAAAATAATCGCCGTTTTGCTTTACCAATAATGGTTGCAAAACGCCAAACTGTTTAATAGACTCTGCAAGTTCCAATAGCGCATCTTCATCAAATTGCTTTCTAGGCTGTTTCCTGTTGGGCTCTACTTGTGTCAGTTTTACCTTAAATACAGAATTCTCCTTCTTCTCATTTGGAACAGCCGTTTTTTTTGTGGTCGTTGTTCTCGGTTTTGATGCTGTTTCACTAATCATTGCATCAAGTCCTCTGCCTAATCCACCTTTTCTAGCCGTCATTCTTCTTCCTCCCTGGATAACACTTCTTCTGCTAAAAGACGATAGCTTTCTGCACCCACAGATTTCGTATCATACAGATTGATTGGAATGCCATAACTAGGTGCTTCTGCCAAGCGCACATTTCTAGGAATAATTGTTTTGTAAATTGATTGATGTAAATTTTCTTTTACATTTTCCACCACTTGTAAGGAAAGGTTTGTTCTTGCATCATACATGGTGAAGACAACACCTTCAATAATTAATTCTGGATTTAATCTTTCCTGCACCAATTCAATTGTATGAATCAATTGAGTTAATCCTTCCAAAGCATAATATTCACATTGAATTGGAACTAATACAGAATTAGCAGTTGTCATCGCATTGATTGTAAGTATATTTAAAGAAGGTGGACAATCCATAATAACAAAATCATACTTATCTTTTACTTTATCGATATGATTTTTTAATAAATACTCTCTCCCTTCTATACCTACTAACTCAATTTCTGCTCCTGCCAAATTCATATTTGATGGAATTAAAGATAAATTTTCAATTTCAGTTTCAATAATACAATCCTTTAATCCGCACTCTCCTACAAGAAGTTCATACAAGGTAGCTTCTGCATGATCTTTATCCACACCAACACCGCTTGTAGTATTACCCTGCGGATCAATATCAATCAATAGTACTTTTTGATTTAATTCTGCGAGACATGCAGAAAGATTGATAGCCGTTGTAGATTTACCTACTCCGCCTTTTTGATTTGCGATTGCAATAATTCTTCCCACTTGAATTTCCCCTTATTGTATTGAAATGTCTTATATCTAATAGTTCAAGATTTATTATAACACCTTTCTATTTTTAATGCTACACTAATGTTTCACGTGAAACATTTTTTTACATTTTTAAAACTTTCTTTATGTTTCACGTGAAACATTTTCTTATTCAAGACTTTTTCTTGTATAATTTTATTGAATGTTTTATAATATGTATATATATTCTTTCTTTCAGGAGGTTGATTATTTATGAAAAAGAACAAGCATAAACTTCTCACAGCTGGTATTCTTTTTACCGCTGCTGCTGGGGTTATTCATATAGTAAACCATGCCATTTTTACCACTGCTACACTAAAAGATTTGTTAAAGTCTTCTGCAAATAATTATTACGACTGGCGATTTGGAAAAGTATATTATAAAAAGAAAGGTCATGGTTCTCCGCTCTTATTAATTCACGATTTAACTGTATATAGTTCTACTTATGAGTGGAACAAAGTAATTGATAAATTAGCCGAAAATCATACGGTATATGCTTTAGAGCTTCTCGGTTGTGGACGTTCCGAAAAGCCAAAAATCACTTACACCAATTACTTATACGTTCAATTAATATCTGACTTTATTAAAAATGTTATTCATGAAAAAACAGATATTGTTGCTAGCAGTTTTTCAAGTTCATTCTCTTTACTTGCATGTAATAATGAACCTGAATTGTTTGGAAAATTGATATTAATTAATCCACCTTCTTTATCTAGCCTTTCTAAAGCACCGTGTAAAAGGAATAAACTATACAAATTTATATTAGAACTTCCTATCTTTGGAACTTTGATATATAATATGAAAACCTGTCAAAGTAACATTCAATTGTTACTTACAGAACAATATTTATTTAATCCATTTTCAGCTTCTGCGGAAATGATAGATATTTACTACGAATCCTCTCATAAAGGATATGGAAATGCACGATTTTTATTATCTAGCATTGTAGGAAATTATACAAATAATAATGTTACCCATGCATTAAAAAATATTAATAATAGTATTGTTATTATTAATGGCGAAAATGAACTTCAAAAAGAAGAAACTTTAGAAAGTTATTTAACATATAATCCAGCCATCGAATATTTTAATATTCCAAAAACAAAACATTTACCTCAATTAGAAAATACCGACAATTTTCTCGAAATACTTAATATCTGTATATAAAACAAAGAGCTTCGTATTAAACTTTTAATACGAAGTTCTTTGTTTATAAAATGTTTCACGTGAAACATTTTATAAACTTCATTAAACGAATCTCATATACGTCGTGAATACCGCAATTTTAGTAGAAACACGCCACATATTTTTTAATCATGCCCAATATACAATGGCATCATGCAAAAGTTGAGCACAGCCCGAAATATTTCTGTCATAGTACGCTGTAAACCTCTGATCTACCACATAGAGTCTTGCAAGACCCTTATGATTCTGTACATTGTACTTACTATTGCCAATGATAAGCCAACGGCGATGCAGTTTCATGATTTTTTTGCCCTCCTCATCAGTAGGAGAAAACTTCAGGCGTACCGCCTGCTCAAGCTTTTGTAAAATCTCATTATTCAGTTCCATCCATTCCTGATACTGCTCTGATGTAAGATTCCGTATCTCGGATTGAACAGCGAACAGCATCCACAGCATTCTGTTTAAAAACCTCAAATTTCTTTTCATCTGTCATAATTTCGTTGCTTTCTTCTACTTGTATCAAACTGCACAGTCTCTCCTGTCTTGCCTCCAATTCTATCAAGTAGCTTTGTAAAACGCCCAAACGATCTACTTCCTTTGGCCCATAGTAACGATAGCCGCTTTCTGCAGTTCAGCTTGGCTTGAGCAGACCAATTTTATCATACCAGCGCAGAGTACGAGTGGTTACCCCAGCTAGATTTGACAGCTGTTGAATTGAATATTCCATCTTAATCCCTCCCTATGTGTATTGTAACAGTTAGCGTTGCGTCAAAGTCAAGCTATATTTTTATAAAAAATTTGTCTCAATACCATTATAATTGATTATGTTCAAATATTTTGAATATCAAAATCAAAAGAACTTCTCTTTTTATTGGTTTACATAACTTCTTATTGTTTCTTTTCTATTGTGTAAAAAGCTGTAATAAAAATTCAATTAGACTATATTTCTTGTGAAAATATATGTATAATTAAAAAAAGAATTTCGAAAGGAGAATTTTCTATGATAGCAGAACTCATTAAAGATATGGATACACTGGAGAATATTTTAAAATCATACACTCTGGATAAAGAAAGTGCAGAGTATTGGAATGATCTAATTTGCGATATTAACGAATCAAAGGAAAACGGAGAATGGACTGAAACAGATTGGGAAACACTTGTAACAACCTATATTCTATATGATGAATTTGGTACAAAACTAGGAATTGCAAGCTTTTCCAAAAACACAGAATCTCATACTTTTTTTAAAAATAAATCCTATATATTAATTGATCATTTTACATTTTTTTCTCAAGAATTTTATGATACCTATACAAAAGATTTTATTGACATGTTAAAAAAACTCTATCCTACAGAACATGAAATACGATTTGTTTATTGGACAAGCGATTTCTTAACTCCCTCTGCATTAATAAAAGCCGGATTTACAGAAAAAAAAGGAAAATGCTATGGAGAAAAAGCAACGATTTCTTTTCTAAAATTTTAAATTACAAGGGCTGTTGCATTTCATGCAACAGCCCTTATCACGCTATAAAATTGGTTCCTTCGTTGGTGTTCCTGCTTTTCTTGGATATTTCTTTGGTGTTCCTTTTACTTTTTTTATCACCACCAATGTTCTATCCATGTCTGTCTCATACAGCTTAAAATCCACTTCCTTTTCTAGCTTTCCACCTAAAACAGAAATGGCTTTTTTCGCCTCTAAAACCTCCTCAGCTGCCTTTCCTGACTTATAAGATACAAAGTATCCTCCTTGCTTTACATAGGGCATACAGTACTCACTTAAAGATGCCAAACGTGATACTGCTCTAGATACACTTAAGTCATACTTTTCTCTGTATTCTGTCTTTCTAGCTGCATCTTCTGCTCTGCCATGAACAGTTTGAATACCGTCAAGTCCTAACTTTTCTATTACCTCATTTAAGAAATTCAATCTTTTATTTAAAGAATCAAGTAATGTAATTTGAAGATGTGGAAATACAATTTTAAGAGGAATTCCTGGAAATCCAGCACCTGTTCCCACGTCAATACAAGTGGAAATCTTTGCTATATCCAGCCCTTTTACAATAGAAATACTATCTACAAAATGTTTTAAAAGAACCTCCTCAAAGTCCGTAATTCCAGTTAAATTCATGACTTTATTCCACTCAATCAATAGTTCATAATACTGTATAAACTGATTTTTTTGCTCTTCATTCAACTGTATTCCATACTCTTTACAGCCTTCTTCCAGAATCCTTAGATTATAATTCATTCTCTTATTCTCCTCTATTTTCCTCTTCTGTAAGACTCCATATAAACTAATAAAACAGAAATATCTGCTGGAGAAACCCCTGCAATTCTAGACGCCTGACCTATGGAAATCGGCCGATATGCATTTAACTTCTGCTTTGCTTCAATACGAAGTCCACTGATTGCATCATAATCAATATCCTTTGGAAGCTTTTTATTTTCCAATTTTTTAAATCCTTCTACTTGCTTCAACTGGCGTCTTATATATCCATCATACTTGATATTTATATTAATTTGTTCCCTTACATCATCAGGAAGTTCCGGACGTTTTTTATCTAAAGGCGCTACAATATCATAAGATAATTCTGGTCTTCTAATTAAATCTCCCAGTGAAATTCCATTTTTTAATGGCGTACTTCCATAGTTTTCAAGGAGCTCCTGTACCTCTTTTACAGCACCTACATGAACGTGTTCCATACGTTGTGTTTCTTCTTCTATCTTTTCTTTTTTCCACTGAATATAGTCATACTGTTCCTGTGTTACAAGACCTATTTTATAACCTTTTTCTCTTAATCTAAGATCCGCATTATCCTGCCTTAATAATAAACGATACTCTGCACGGCTAGTCATCATACGATAAGGTTCATGGTTTTCTTTTGTAACTAAATCATCAATTAATACTCCAATATAAGACTCTGAACGATCTAAAATTAACTGTTCACGCCCTAAAACTTCCATTGCTGCATTTACACCAGCTACCAATCCCTGAGCCGCAGCTTCCTCATATCCTGAGCTTCCGTTAAACTGTCCTCCTGAGAATAATCCTTTAATATTTTTAAACTCCAAAGTAGGATAAAGCTGTCTTGCATTAATACAATCATACTCAATTGCATAAGCATTTCTCACGATTTTTGCATGCTCTAGTCCAGGCACAGAATGATACATTTCATACTGTACATCTTCTGGTAAAGAACTAGACATTCCCCCTATATACATTTCATTTGTAGATAATCCTTCCGGTTCAATAAAGACTTGATGACGATTTTTATCTGCAAATTTTACAATCTTATCTTCAATAGAAGGGCAATAACGAGGTCCAGTTCCCTCAATCATTCCAGAATATAACGGAGAACGATCTAAATTATTTCTTATAATTTCATGAGTCTTTTCATTTGTATACGTCAGCCAGCAGGATATCTGCTCAATCTGTACATCTTCTGGATTGGTAGAAAAAGAAAACGGAACCACTCTTTCATCTCCAAACTGCTCTTCCATTTTTGAAAAATCAATACTTCTTTTATCAATACGTGCTGGTGTTCCTGTCTTAAACCGATACATCTCAATTCCCAGCTCTTTTAAAGAATTTGTAAGATAATTTGCCGCCTGTAAACCATTTGGTCCTGTTTCATTGCTTACATCTCCGTAAATACATCTAGCCTTTAAATAGGTTCCTGTACATAATACAACTGCTTTCGTATGATATTCTGCCCCTGAATAGGTTTTTACACCTTTTACCATACCCTCTTCTGCCATAATCTCTGTAACTTCTGCCTGACGAATGGTAAGGTGTTCTGTATTCTCTAGCGTCTTTCGCATTTCCCTTGTATATTCCTGCTTATCAGCCTGAGCACGAAGAGAATGTACTGCCGGTCCTTTTGATACATTCAGCATTTTAGATTGGATAAAAGTTTTATCAATATTTTTTCCCATTTCTCCGCCTAAGGCATCAATTTCTTTTACTAAATGCCCCTTGGAACTACCTCCAATGTTGGGATTACAAGGCATTAAAGCAATGCTGTCTACACTTACTGTAAACATAATGGTTTCCAATCCCAACCGGGCACAGGCAAGCGCTGCTTCACAGCCTGCATGTCCGGCACCTACAATAGCCACATCATAATTTTCGATTAGTACACTCATTTTGGATTCCCTTTCTACATTTCTTCCTGTTTTTTAAGAAGTTATCCACATTTTTCTATTATTTACTACTTTCCTGTGCAAAACTTTGAGAAAATTTCATTTACTAAATCCTCTCCTACGGACTCTCCAATAATACTTCCCAACGCCTCATAAGCATTCATTAAATCAATAGAGAAGAAATCCTCCGGCATTTGCATTTCAATACTATTTTCTACTAATTCCAGACTTCTTTTTGCATCTTCAAGAGCTGTCTTATGACGCATATTAGTAATATAAACTTCATCATTAAATGATAAATTTCCTTCAAAGAATAGCTCTTTAATTTGTGCTTCTAAACTGTCTATACCTTCTTCTTCTTTAGCAGAAACAGCTACTACTGGATGATTTGTTTTTTCCTTCAATTCCTCTTCTGTAACTTGTTGCTGCAAGTCCATTTTATTTAAAATTACAATAGCTTTTTTATTCTTTAAAAGCTCAATAATCTCTTTATCATTATCATCCAAAGGCACTGAGGAATCTACTACATAAAGAATCAAATCAGCATCTTTTGCATTTTCCATAGCCTTTTTTACACCGATCTTTTCCACTATATCATCTGTATTACGAATACCTGCAGTATCAATCATTCTAAGAGAAATTCCATGTAAAACAATCGTTTCTTCCAATATATCTCTGGTAGTACCTGCAATATCCGTTACAATAGCTCTTTCTTCTCCAACCAGCAAATTCAAAAGCGAAGATTTTCCCGCATTTGGCTTTCCTACAATAACCGTCTTGATACCTTCTTTCATAAGTTTTCCTTCTCTTACTGTATCCAAAAGGTTATTTAATTTCTCTTTTAAAAGGCTGATTTTTCCTTCTAAAGTATCTCCATATCCGTCAATACTAATATGTTCTGGGTCGTCTAAAGCCGATTCAATATATGCAATCTGATAAATAATTTCTTGTCTAATTTCCTTAATTACCCTCTGTATATTTCCTCTTAACTGACTTATAGAACTCTTTAAAGCATATTCATTTTTTGCATTGATTACATCAATAACCGCCTCTGCCTGAGATAAATCTATCCTTCCATTTAAAAACGCGCGCTTGGTAAATTCTCCCGGTTCCGCTGGTCTTGCTCCATATTTTATTACTGTCTCCAGCACTCTTTTCATTGCAAGAACTCCGCCATGACAATCAATTTCTACTGTATTTTCTCCAGTATAACTCTTTGGCGCATCCATAATCATTACCAGAACTTCATCTATTACTTCATCTTGATCACATATAAATCCATACTGAATAGTATGGGTAGGAACATTTTCAATTTTCTTTTTTCCGCCTTTAGAACGATATATCTTACCTACAATTTCCCTACTTTTAGGTCCGCTAATACGAATAATTCCTATTCCTGATGCAGTCATTGCTGTTGCAACAGCTGCAATTGTATCTGCCATATTTTGCTCCTTTCCTCATCTCTTTTTATAGAGTTATCATATAAATAATCATTATATATAAAAAGAAATTCTAGGAAAAAGCGCAAGGGACTCCCCTATTATTCACGCTTTCACCTAGAATAATTTATTTTTCTATCTATTTTTTAATTTTACTACCACATGACGATATGGTTCATTTCCTTCGCTGTAAGTTTCTACATATCGATTTCCCTGTAATGCAGAATGAATAATTCTTCTTTCATAAGGATTCATTGGTTCAAGAGAAACTGTTTTTCTTGTTTTTCTTACTTTATAAGCAATACTTCTTGCCAAGTTTTCCAGAGTCTCTTTTCTTCTGTTGCGATAATCTTCTGTATCAAGCTTTACGCGAACATAACCCTGTGTCCCCTTATTTACTACTAAACTGGTAAGATACTGTAGAGAATCTAATGTCTGGCCTCTTTTACCAATAAGAATTCCCATATCCTTTCCTACAAATTCAATATCAAGATTTTCTTCAGAAGGCTTATATTCCATCTTAATTTCTACATCCATATTCATGGCTTGGAAAACTCCGCTTAAGAATTTTTCCGCTTCTGCCTTCATATTCTCAATCTCTTCTTCACTTCTTACAATAACTTTCTTTTCTTCACGTGGTTTTTCTTTTTCTATTTCTTTTTCAACTTCAGGTGTATTCTTTTTTGTCTCTTCTTTGATTACTTCTGATGGTTTTTTCTTTGGTTCCTTTGGTAAGGATTTTTCAACTTCTTTTTTTGCCGCTTTAATAATTGCCGGCTTTGTACCAAAACCTAAAAATCCCACTTTTCCTTCAGATACTATCTGAATTTCAAGGTTTTCACTGGATACTTCAAATTCAAGACTTGCCTTTGTAATGGCTTCATCTACTGTTTTAGCAGAAAATTCTCTGAACTCCATCTTTTTTCCCCCTTACCTTCTATTTCTTTTTCCCTTTGTTATCTGCATCAAACTGCGCTACCATATTTGCTTTCGATGCTAAGCTACCCGGTTTTGTTTTCGGAACTTCAGCTGTATATGCGGATGTATTTTTTACAGATTTACTCTTGTCCGCAATAGTTTTCTTCTTTGTTTCATCAATATTGCGCACATTCATCTTCGCCTGTTGACTGATATTCTGAGAAGTAACACCTAACTTCGCTTTTTTCTTATCCATTTTTAATTTATTCTTCTGAATAAATTCTTCCATATCCATGTGATCCAAGTGCTTGTTAATAATTAACTGCTGTACACTTCGAATAACAGCACCGATAATCCAGTAAATACCAATACCTACTGGGAATGTAAAACAGATGAATGCTGTCATCAATGGCATGAACATATTCATAGTTTTCATGGTTGTTTCCATCTGAGATGGTGCACCATTACTTGTATTAGATGCAGTCTGAATAAGTTTCATATTCAGCACCTGTGTTCCCCATGCCAGTACAGGAATTAAAATAGCTGCAATAATTAACATATAATGCTGTGCAGACCAACCAGACTGAATTAAAGCCCATGGATTATCTGCAATGTTAAGTCCTAAAAAGTTCTGCATCGGATGCAATTTATCTGCAGTCTGATTTAAAACATCTGCAAAACCATGGAACTTATCAATATCTGCAAGTTTATCCCACTGCGCTGGAGACAAACTATATAAAAAGTCCACGATATGATCACTACTTAAAGTTCCTGACATAGGAATATAGCTATTCTTAATTCCATTATCTTTAACAAAATTAAAAATAATATCTGAATAACCACTAACCTCAGTAATATGAGAAACTGCAGATGCAAATACATCTCTAATTCCTCCAATGTATCCTGGAATTTTAATAATAACTTGATATAATGCAAAGAAAATAGGCATCTGAATCAACATTTGCAAACAACTTCCTGTAGGAGAAACACCATATTTTTCATAAACACCCATGGTTTCTTCCTGCATTTTTAACTGAGAATTCTGATCCTTTTTTCCTCTATATTTCTTCTGAATATTCTGCAGTTCAGGAGCCATAACTGCATTCATTTTCGCAAATTTTTGCTGTTTAATCTGCAATGGAGTCATAAAAGCATATATGACAAGAGTAAAGATAATTATACATAAACCTAAATTATGCACTCCAATGCTGTAAATGCCGTTCATCAGCCAGCCAAGCACTTCTGCCACCCAGTTAACAATCGGCATGGTACTCTTAGTTAGTAACACACCCAAAACAATAATCCTCCTTCTTGACCTTTATCTCCTAATCTATTACGGTACAGGATCATAGCCTCCCTTAGAAAAAGGGTTACATCTTAATATTCTCCATGCCGCCAAAAGACTTCCTTTTACTGCACCGTATTTTTCAATTGCTTCTAATCCATATTGAGAACATGTAGGTGTATACGGGCAACATGTACTTTTTAAAGGAGATAAATACTTCTGATAACCTTTAATCAACATTATTAGTATTTTTTTCATTCTCTTTACTTCTCACAACCTTGTGCAATCTTCCTAAATGCAGAAGGGCACTCTCTAACACGTGGTAATTTTGATTTTTCCCATTCACTCTTACCACTACTACAATATCATATCCACAACAAAATTTTTCTTCATTCAGACGGTAACCTTCTCTGATTAAACGCGTTAAATGATGTCTTACTACACTATTACCGACTTTTTTACTTACGGATATACCGATTCTATTACGATTCAACTGGTTTTCCCGAATATACATAACCAGATAACGATTTGCGTATGATGTTCCCGTTTTGTAAACCAGTTGAAAATCGTTGTTCTTTTTTAATGATTCTGAATACTTCATACTCTATCCTTTACCGCAAAGAGAAGAAAAGACCACATGTCTGCGGTCTTAAGCTGATAATTTTTTTCTTCCTTTTGCTCTTCTAGCAGCTAAAACTTTTCTTCCGCCAGCACTGCTCATTCTAGCTCTAAATCCATGAACTTTGGAACGCTGTCTTTTTTTAGGCTGAAATGTCATTTTCATATTCAAGGCACCTCCCTTATATTAATGGACATCTTTCCGATAATAATTTAATTTAGATGTCACTTCTAGTTATGCATGATAGAAAACATCATTTCAATTATATTCAGAAACCCTTATTTCGTCAAGCACTTATTTACGTTTTCTGCGGTTTTTTCCATGGTTTTTGCAATCCACATAGATTCCACAAGAAATCCACATCAAAATGTTTCCATCTTGCATTAACTAAAATTATCCATTTTTTTATACACACAGTTATTCACATTATTTCAGTTCACATAAGTTTATCCACAAAATGTGGATAACATGTGGATAACTTATACCAGATATTCACATTCTTCTACCTTATAATTTCAAAAACCCTTATTTTTCATGGTTTTTCGACATGTGGATTATGTTTTTTACGTTATACACATTTTTCACATTTCTATTTTTCCACATCTTTTTCGCTACATATTGTCCTCATTTTCCACATTCTTATTTCCACATACACACATTTCCATTTTTTTCATCTATTTTTTAGTATTACTTCTATATATAATGTAAACAGTAAAGTTTTCCACATACCAACATTCCTCAAACACCGGTTTTTTAATTTTTCATTGATAAAACTCCTTTTTTATTATATTATATAGATAATAATACTTTTTTTTGCCTATGATTGAATGAGGTAATCAGTCAATCATATATTTTTGTGTTTTAAAATCGGCATATAATACTTATTAGGAGAAATGAAAATGCACATAATACAGGAAAAATGGTCAGATATCTTAAATATGATTAAAATTGAACATGATGTTTCTGATGTTTCCTTCAATGCATGGCTTGAACCTTTAGAGGTTTATAAAGTAGAAGGAAATGTTGTTACAATTATTGTTACAAATGGGAGCATGGCATTAGATTATATTAATAAAAAATACCTTCTCCCTTTAAAAGTTTCCATTGCAGAAACTATTGGACAAGATTTTGAGATTTCACTTGTTCTTCCAGAAGATATTAAAGAAGAATTTAAAGAACCTCCCGCAGCCACCCCTGCAAGTTTAAATGAAAATATTGAAAAAGCAAACTTAAATCCTCGTTATACTTTTGATACTTTTGTTGTAGGAAATAACAACAAAATGGCTCATGCTGCATCTTTGGCAGTTGCGGAATCTCCGGGAGAAGCTTACAATCCACTGTTTATCTATGGTGGTGTAGGTCTTGGAAAAACACATTTAATGCATTCCATTGCACATTTTGTTTTACAAAAAAATCCAAGTGCAAAAGTTCTATATGTAACAAGTGAATATTTTACAAATGAACTGATTGACTCTATTCGTAATGGTAATAATACCACTATGTCAAAGTTCCGTGAGAAATATCGCAATATTGATGTTCTTCTAATTGATGATATTCAGTTTATTATTGGAAAAGAATCTACACAGGAAGAATTTTTCCATACTTTCAATGCTCTGCATGGAGCTAAAAAACAGATTGTTATTTCATCTGATAAACCACCAAAAGATATGGAAATTTTAGAAGATCGCCTTCGTTCACGTTTTGAATGGGGGTTAATTGTAGATATTTCTTCTCCTGATTATGAAACAAGAATGGCCATTCTTCGAAAAAAAGAAGAATTAGATGGTTACAAAATTGATGATGAAGTAATTGAATATATTGCCAAAAATGTAAAATCAAATATTCGTGAGCTGGAAGGTTCTCTCAATAAAATTATGGCCTATGCCAATCTTGAAAAAAGTGAAATTAACCTAGCTTTAGCCGAAAAAGTATTAAAAGATATTATTTCTCCTAACCAGAAGCGCATTATTACACCAGAACTTATTATTGAAGTTGTTGCAGAACACTTTGATCTACAACCTTCTGATCTTACTGGCAATAAACGAAATGCTAAAATTGTATTTCCAAGACAAATTGTCATGTATTTATGCCGCAATATGACGGAAGTAACCTTAAAAAATATCGGAAAAGTCTTAGGTGGCAGAGATCATACTACTATTATGAACGGCATTGATAAAATTGAAGCAGAACTTAATGGTTCAAATGCCGCTCCGACTCAGGAAATTATTGATATTTTAAAGAAAAAAATCAATCCATCAAAATAGAATACTTTTATCCACATTAGCTGGTGTATATTATGTGAATTCGTTGTGGAAAACCTTTTTTGTTATTTTTACGGTTTTTAACCCACATTTTTATCAACAGGTCTTACACTTGAATTTCAACCTTAACCCACAAAGTTATCCATATCCTTAAAGCCCGTGTTTTCTAAGGTTTTATGAGTTATTCACATATTCACAGCCCCTACGGCGGTTACTACGAATTTTTTATATTTTTTTATTATTATTTAACCACTTCACACAGAAAGGAAGTTATTCACACTATGAAATTAGTTTGTCCTAAATCTGAACTTCAAAAAAGTGTCAGTATTGTCATGAAAGCCGTTCCTGGTAAAACAACCATGCCTATTTTAGAATGTATTTTAATTGATGCATCAACAAATGATATTAAATTTACATCAAATGATATGGAATTAGGTATCGAAACCCGGGTTCAAGGACTTGTTCTTGAAAAAGGTATCATTGCTTTAGATGCAAAAATCTTTTCCGAAATTGTTCGTAAACTTCCAGATAATGATGTTACCATTGAAACAGATGAAAAATTAAATGCAACCATTACCTGTGAAAAAGCAAAATTTAATATTCCCGGTAAATCAGGTGAAGATTTTTCCTATTTACCTTTAATTGAAAAAAATGATTGTATACGGGTTTCACAGTTTACTTTAAAAGAAATTATTCGTCAGACAATTTTTTCTATTGCTGTAAATGAGAACAATAAATTGATGACAGGAGAGTTATTTCAAATAGAAAATAACATATTAAGAGTAATATCTCTTGATGGACATCGTATTTCTATTCGAAAAATCGCCTTAAAAGAAGAATGTGAAGACCGTAAAGTAGTTGTTCCTGGAAAAACATTAAATGAAATCAGTAAAATTTTATCTGGTGAATTGGAAGATATTGTTGAAATTTATCTTTCTGCAAATCATATTTTATTTGAGTTTGATAATACAAAAGTTATTTCTCGTCTGATTGAAGGAGAATATTTTAAAATTGATCAAATGCTTTCCAGTGATTATGAAACAAAAGTGAAAATTAATAAAAAAGAATTATTAGATTGTATTGACAGAGCAACACTTCTTGTAAAAGAAGGAGATAAAAAACCAATTATTATCAATATTCAGAATGGGCAGATGGAACTTCGCATTGATTCACAGATTGGTTCTATGAAAGAAGAAATAGATATTGAAAAAGAGGGCAAAGATATTATGATTGGATTTAATCCAAAATTTTTAATTGATGCTCTTAAGGTAATTGATGATGAAGAAGTTAGTATTTATCTTATGAATGCTAAGGCTCCATGTTTTATCCGTGACGATAATCAGCAGTATATTTATCTGATTTTACCTGTAAACTTTAATGCTGTCAGCAGATAAAAGGAGAAAAAATGGAAGTAATTAAACTTAGAGATGAATTTATAAAATTAGGTCAGGCTTTAAAAGCCGCAAACTTAGTGGAAGACGGTGTTGAGGCTAAGTTTGTAATTCAGGACGGTGAAGTTATGGTAAATGGAGAGACAGATACCAGAAGAGGCCGTAAATTATATGATGGTGATATTATTTCTTTCCATGGAGAAGAAGTTAAAATTGTAAAATAGGTGTATACATGTATATCGAATCAATAGAACTTAAAAATTACAGAAATTACAATTCATTAGCCTTAGAATTTGATAAGGGAACGAATATTTTTTACGGAGATAATGCCCAGGGAAAAACAAATATACTAGAAGCTGCATATTTATGCAGCACAACAAAATCCCACAGGGGGAGTAAGGACAAAGAGATGATCAAGTTTGATGCGGATGAAGCACATATTCGCATGTTTGTAAATAAAGACGGTATATCCCGTAAAATTGATATGCATTTAAAGAAAAGTAAGCCAAAAGGTATTGCCATTGACGGGATTCCAATTCGTAAAGCCAGTGAATTGTTTGGAATTTTAAATATTGTATTTTTCTCTCCAGAGGACTTAAATATTATTAAAAATGGTCCAGGAGAGAGAAGACGGTTCATGGATTTAGAGTTATGTCAACTTGATAAAATTTATTTATCTAATTTGTCCAGCTATAACCATGTTTTAAATCAAAGAAATAAGCTGCTAAAGGATATTTCCTTTCAAGAGTCCTTAAAAGATACACTGGAAATTTGGGATCAACAGTTTGTTCAATATGGCAGAGAAATTATTGAAACACGCCATAGATTTATGGACGAGATCAATGGCATAATAGAAGAGATACATAGTAGTATTACCGGAAATCGTGAAAAAATAGAACTTGTGTATGAACCCAGCGTGACAAGTGAAAATTTTTATCAGGAGCTTTCAAAAAATAGAGATAAGGATTGTCGTTTCAGGCAAACTTCTATAGGACCTCACAGAGATGATTTTTGTGTGAAGGTCAATGGAATTGATATTCGAAAATATGGTTCTCAGGGGCAGCAGCGTACTGCTGCATTGTCCTTGAAGCTTTCAGAAATTTATATGGTGAAAAAAGTAATAAAAGATATGCCGGTGTTGCTGTTAGATGATGTTTTGTCAGAGCTTGATTCCAATCGGCAAAATTATCTTTTAAATAGCATCCGTCACGTGCAGACTATGATTACTTGTACGGGATTAGATGATTTTATAGATAAAAGGTTTCATATCAACAAAATTTTTAAAGTAATAGATGGAAATGTATTTTGTCCTTCCTGAATGAAAGGTTTACATAATACATATAACACAAAAAATTGAGCAACTACCGGAATGACCGGAAAACAGGAGGAATTGCATGAGTACAGAAATTAAAACAGAGTACGGAGCAGACCAGATTCAAATTTTGGAGGGACTTGAAGCAGTTAGGAAGAGACCAGGTATGTATATCGGCAGTACTTCTTCAAGGGGTCTTCATCATCTGGTTTATGAAATCGTAGATAATGCAGTAGATGAAGCTTTAGCAGGCTATTGTGATACCATTGATGTAGCAATCAATGAAGATAATTCAATTACAGTTATTGATAATGGACGTGGAATCCCTGTTGGAATTAACCAAAAGGCAGGTATTCCGGCTGTTGAAGTTGTATTTACAATTCTCCATGCAGGCGGTAAGTTTGGTGGTGGCGGATATAAGGTATCAGGTGGCCTTCATGGTGTAGGTGCATCTGTAGTAAATGCACTTTCTACATGGCTTGAAGTAACAATTTTTCATGAAGGAAAAATTTACAGACAAAGATATGAAAGAGGAAAGACAATTTATAGTCTGAAAATAGTAGGGGAATGCGAACCAGATAAAACAGGAACTATGGTTACTTTTTTGCCGGATCCAGAGATTTTTGAAGAAACAATCTTTGATTTTGGAACATTAAAACATCGTTTTAGGGAAATTGCCTTCTTAACAAAAAATCTTAAAATTATTGCAAGAGATAAACGTGAGGAAGAAGAAAAAGAAGTAACTTTCCACTATGAAGGTGGTGTCAAAGAATTTGTTCAGTATCTAAACAAAAGCAATACAGCTTTGTACGAGGATGTTCTTTACTTTGAAGGAAATAAAGATGGTGTTATGGTAGAAGTTGCTATGCAACATAATGATGCCTATACAGAAAATACCTATGGATTTGTGAATAACATTACAACACCGGAAGGTGGAACCCATATTGTAGGATTTCGTAATGCTCTGACAAAAACATTTAATGAGTATGCCAGAAAGAATAAACTGTTAAAGGAAAGTGAACAAAACCTTACAGGAGAAGATATCCGTGAAGGTTTGACTGCCATTATTAGTGTTAAAATCGGAGACCCACAGTTTGAAGGACAAACAAAGCAGAAATTAGGAAATAGTGAAGCTCGAGGTGCCGTAGATAATGTTGTAAGTAATCAGTTGGAAATTTATTTGGAGCAGAATCCGGCTGTGGCAAAGACGATTGTGGAGAAATCTCTACTTTCTCAAAGAGCGAGAGATGCTGCCAGAAAAGCAAGAGAGCTCACTAGAAGGAAATCAGCTTTAGAAGGAACATCATTGCCGGGTAAATTAGCAGATTGTGTGGACAAAGATCCTAGCAAATGCGAAATTTATATTGTAGAGGGTGACTCTGCAGGTGGTTCGGCAAAAACTGCTAGAAGCAGGGCAACACAGGCTATTTTGCCTCTTAGAGGTAAAATTTTAAATGTAGAAAAGGCACGTTTGGATAAAATTTATGCCAATGCAGAAATTAAAGCTATGATTACTGCATTTGGAACAGGAATTCACGAAGATTTTGATATTTCAAAGCTTCGCTATCACAAAATTATTATTATGACAGATGCCGATGTAGATGGCGCTCATATTGCAACTTTGTTGCTTACATTCCTTTATCGATTTATGCCGGAATTAATTAAGCAGGGATATGTATATCTTGCAAAACCGCCATTATTTAAAATTGAAAAAAATAAAAAAATTCATTACGCATATACAGAACAGGAGCAGGTAGATATTCTTGCTGAAATCGGTATGGAAGGCTGCAATATTCAACGATATAAAGGTCTTGGCGAAATGGATGCAGATCAGCTCTGGGAAACAACCATGAATCCAGAAAGCCGTATTCTTATGCGTGTTGTAATGGACGAGGATTCTACCTCTGAGCTGGATTTGACATTTACTACTCTTATGGGAGATAAAGTAGAGCCTAGAAGGGAATTTATTGAGGAAAATGCCAAATATGCGAAAAATCTGGATATTTGATAACCTTGCATGATAAGGAGAAACTAAATGGAAGAAAATGTATTTGATAAAATTCAGGAAGTGGACTTACAGAAAAAGATGGAGGAATCTTATATAGAGTATGCCATGAGCGTAATTGCTTCAAGAGCCCTTCCTGATGTAAGAGATGGTTTAAAGCCTGTACAAAGAAGAATTCTTTACTCCATGATTGAACTGAATAACGGGCCAGATAAACCTCATAGAAAATGTGCCCGTATCGTGGGTGATACTATGGGTAAATATCATCCTCACGGTGATAGTTCTATTTATGGTGCATTAGTAAATATGGCACAGGATTGGTCTACCCGTTATCCTTTAGTAGATGGACATGGAAACTTTGGTTCTGTGGATGGAGACGGTGCTGCTGCTATGCGTTATACAGAGGCGCGCTTAAGTAAGATTTCAATGGAAATGCTTGCAGACATAAATAAAAACACCATTGATTTTGCACCAAACTTTGATGGGACAGAAAAAGAACCTACGGTACTTCCGTCCAGATATCCCAATCTACTGGTAAATGGAACTTCTGGTATTGCCGTTGGTATGGCGACCAATATTCCACCTCATAATCTGAGAGAAATTGTAAATGCAGTTGTAAAAATCATTGATAATCAGATTGAGGAACAAAGAGAAACTACTATTGATGAATTGTTGTCTATTGTAAAAGGTCCAGATTTTCCTACAGGAGCAACAATTTTAGGAACAAGGGGAATTGAAGAGGCATATCGCACTGGACGTGGTAAAATCAGAGTACGTGCAGTTACAGATATTGAAACACTTCCAAACGGAAAGAGCCAGATTATTGTCACAGAACTTCCGTACATGGTTAACAAAGCAAGATTAATCGAAAAGATTGCTGAGTTGGTAAGAGATAAAAAGATAGATGGAATTACAGACATTAGTGACCATTCTAACAGGGAAGGTATGCGTATCTGTATTACTTTAAGACGTGATGCAAATGCCAATGTTGTTTTAAATCGTCTGTATAAGCATACACAAATGCAGGATACTTTTGGTGTCATTATGCTGGCATTAGTAGGAAATACACCGAAGGTTATGAGTCTTTTGGAAATGCTGCAACATTATCTTTCACATCAGGAAGAGGTTGTAACAAGAAGAACACAATATGATTTGAATAAGGCAGAAGCCAGAGCTCATATTGTATCAGGATTGTTAAAGGCATTAGATGTTATTGATCAGGTAATTCAGATTATTAGAAGTTCTAAAACAAGACAGGAAGCAAAAGAAACTTTAATGGAAACATTTGGTTTTTCAGAAGTACAGGCTCAGGAAATTGTAAATATGCGTCTGTATCAGCTGACTGGTATGGAAAGAGAACGTTTAGAAAAAGAATTTCAGGAACTGGAAGCTAAGATTAAGGAGTTAAAGGCAATTTTGGCTGATAGAAATTTACTTCTTCGTGTAATTAGACAAGAGATTATTGCTATTGCAGATAAATACGGAGATGACAGAAGAACAGCTATTGGATATGATGAATTTGATATTTCCATGGAGGATTTAATTCCTAAGGAAAATACAGTAATTGCTATGACAAAACTGGGCTATATAAAGAGAATGACTGTAGATAATTTCCGTAGTCAGAACCGTGGTGGCAAAGGTATTAAGGGTATGTCTACAATTGATGATGATTATATCGAGGAACTTTTAATGACTACGACACATCATTATCTCATGTTCTTTACAAGTGCAGGTCGTGTTTATAGAATTAAAGCTTATGAAATTCCTGAAGCAAGTCGTACTGCAAGAGGAACAGCAATTATTAATCTTCTTCAGTTGCAGCCGGAGGAAAAAATTACAGCGGTGATTCCAATCAATGAATTTAAAAAGGGCAATTATCTATTTATGGCCACGAAAAATGGTTTGGTGAAAAAGACTCCAATTGAAGATTATGAAAATGTAAGAAAAACAGGTCTTGCAGCCATTGCTTTAAGAGAAGATGATGAGCTTATTGAAGTTAAATTCACAGATAATAAAAAAGATATTATTTTGGTAACAAAATTCGGACAGTGTATTCGATTTAATGAAACAGATGTAAGAAGCACTGGAAGAGTTTCTATGGGAGTAAGAGGCATTAATCTGATGGAAGAAGATGAAGTAATCGGTATGCAGCTTACCTGTCAGGGAGATTATTTACTGATTGTATCAGAAAAGGGACTTGGAAAGAGAACTTCTATTAGTGAATTCACACGCCAAAATAGAGGTGGAAAAGGTGTGAAATGTTATAAAATCACTGAAAAAACCGGTAATGTTATTGGGATAAAAGCGGTAAACAGTGAAAATGAAATTATGATGATTACAACAGAAGGAATTATTATTCGTTTAGAATGTGATGGTATCTCAATTTTAGGCAGAATTACTTCTGGAGTAAAGCTTATGGATTTAAAGGACGATATTACAGTTGCAAGTATTGCAAAGGTAAGAGAGAAAGAGGAAGAAATTTCTGAGGAAACAGAAAACCTTGCCGATTAGGAGAATGGGGATAATGAAGAATAAAAAAGGGATTATAATGATTATGGGTATGATTTTCATGCTGCTATTGGGGGGATGTGGCACTAAAGTCAGCCACAAAAGCCCAGAAGCAGTGGTAAAATCATTAATTAGTGCTTATCAGGATCAAAATCAGAAGGCAGTGAAAAAATGTTTTGGACTTAATCCAGACAAGGAATGTGCAGAAGAGATAAAGTCAGAAATTAATTATAATATGAATTACTTTAAGGCACATGAAGCAGAGAAAATAGATTTAAAGAAGGCAAAATCTTTAGGAAAATTTGATAAGTATGAATTAATATATGTATGGTATAACTATAAGGTAAAACAGAAGAAAGAAACTTTAGAAGTACCGGCAATATCTTTCTATTATGTGAAAGAGAAAGATAAGAAATATTATGTTGTTCCTGCAAAAGATGTAAACCAGGAAATGAGTGAAAATTCCAGAAAAAAATACAGTGAGTTTATGAAGGGCGATGTTTATCAGGCATATGATAAAGAATATCAGACCTTTATTAGAAAAAATCCAAAGTATGAAAATAGTTTGCAAAATAAATTTCAGGAAATAACAAAATAGCGGAGAGAAAAGTGAAAAGAATAATTTTAATGGTAATGTATAACTTCTTCTTAGTACCATATATGTGGTTTAAATTGTGCTATTATGCACGGCACGTAGAGAAGTATACAGAAGAAGAGCGTTATAAGATGCTGCGTTTTATTGACAGTCGGGCCATCAAAGGTGGACGTATAACCATTGATGTACATGGACAGGAAAATATACCGAAAGAAGACGGATTTATGTTTTTTCCCAATCATCAGGGGTTATTTGATGTACTGGCAATTATGCATGCTTGTCCCAGACCTTTTTCTGTAGTTATGAAAAAGGAAGTTGCAAACATACCGTTTTTGAAACAGGTTTTTGCATGTATGAAGGCCTATGCTATAGACAGAGAAGATGTAAGACAATCCATGCAAGTTATTTTACAGGTGGCAAAGGAAGTAAAAGAGGGAAGAAATTATTTAATTTTTCCAGAAGGTACAAGAACAAAAGATCCGAATCATGTACATGATTTTAAAGGGGGAAGCTTTAAAAGTGCAACAAAGGCAAAGTGCCCTATTGTTCCTGTAGCATTAATAGATTCTTATAAATCTTTTGACACAAAGTCTATTAAAAAAATTACAGTTCAAGTTCATATTTTGAAACCTATGCTTTATGAAGAATATAAAGATATGAAAACAGTAGAAATTGCAGCAGAAGTAAAAGCACGAATTGAAAAAGTAATAAAGGAAAATGAATAAAGAGAGAGGAGAATGTAATTCATAACGAAAAACATTCTCCTCTTTTTTAATTTAATTTTCGAAATTCTAAGGGGGTCATACCTGTGGTTTTTTTAAACATGGCAATGAAGTGACTGGAGTCTGTAAAGCCGCTTCGTCTGGCAATCTCCTGTACTTCAACATGGGGAAAAGTAAGGAGAAATTCCTTTGCTTTATTCATGCGCCAAATTGTGAGATATTCATATGCAGAACATCCCAGAAAACGTTGAAAAAGACGGGTAAGGTATTGTGGTGTAATGTAAACCATATTGCTTAGCTCTTGAATGGTTAATTCTTCTGTATAATTGTTTTCAATTTCTTTTAAAACAGGAGCAATATATCTTTGATAAAGAGGTTCATTAATGAAATTCTTTGTAGAAACGCCATCGGCAAAAAAGATAAGAAGCTGATAGCAGTCAACAGATAATGCTTTTGCATCTAAGGGTGGATGCTCATATTTTTTAATAATATTTTCGATAAAGCAACTAATTTGTGTTCCTTGTTCTTTAGAGGTAAAAATAACTGTTCTTTCACCTAAAATTTTACGAATATTGCTTTCTAAGGTTCCTGTAAAAGTAAAAAAGCAAGTTTTCCATACATCAGTTTCACCATAATAGGAGTGGCTGATAAAAGGTGCAATGAGAAAACCTTCCCCTTCTTTTAAGGTATAATGTTTGCCTTGAATAGAAATATGGCCGATTCCTTTTTCTGTTTGAAGATAATGATAGAGCGGATAGCCATTTGGGCGAATAGTCGATTCTTGTATCCAATTGGTACCTATGGAATTAAAGGTAAAAGGTTCATTTACTGGTGTGTCTCTAAAATAAATGGGCATTTTTATCACCTGTTTCGAAATGTTATATTATTTAGCTAAACATATCATACAATATAAGAAATATCAATGGTAAAATAAAGGTATATTAGTAAGAGATAAAGGAGTAATAGAATGAAGACATTTGATTATAATCAGGTTAAAAATCCTGAATATTTTCGAGATAATCGTTTAGATGCCCATTCCAGTCATAAATATTATAGTTCATTGGAAGCTATGGAGCTGGAAGAGGAAGAGTTTAAATACAGCTTAAATGGGCTTTGGAAATTTCATTATGCAAAAAATTATAAAAGTACCATACAAGGATTTGAACAAGAGGAATATTGTTGTAAATCATGGGACGATATACGCGTGCCTGCTCATATTCAGATGGAAGGATATGATGTGCCGCAATATGCCAATGTACAGTACCCATGGGAAGGAAAAGAAGAAATTGTTCCGGGAGAAATTCCGGAGAAATTTAATCCAGTGGCAAGTTATGTAAAATATTTTGAAGTTCCACAGAACATGAAAGAAAAAAGAATTTTTATATCCTTTCATGGGGCAGAAAGTGGGTTGGCAGTTTGGTTAAATGGTAAATTTGTAGGATATAGTGAAGATAGTTTTACACCTTCTGAATTTGAATTAACTCCATATATCAAAGAAGGAAAGAACAAGCTGGCAGCGCAGGTATTTAAATGGACGAGCAGCAGTTGGTGTGAGGATCAGGATTTCTTTAGATTTTCAGGACTATATCGAGATGTATATTTATATACAATTCCAGAAATTCATGTAACAGATCTAAGAGTTAGAACTCTGTTAGATGATACCTTTTCAAAAGCAGATTTGGAAATTAAGGTAAAAGCTTCTGCAAAAGGAAAAGTTCGAATTACTTTAGCTGATGATGGTGAAAATATATGTCAGCAGGAAAATTTCTTGGAAGAGGACAGTACTTTCGTTATCAAAACAGAAAATCCTAAATTGTGGAGTGCAGAAGTACCACATCGTTATGATTTATTACTGGAAGTGATGAATGAAAAGGGTGAAGTGGTAGAAGTAGTTCCTGAAAAAGTAGGATTTCGCAGATTTGAGATGAAAGATCATCTTATGACATTAAATGGAAAGCGTATTGTATTTAAAGGTGTTAATCGCCATGAATTTTGCTCCACGTCAGGTCGTTATGTAAAGAGAGAAGATGTTATAAAAGATATTATTACCATGAAGCAGAATAATATTAATGCTATTCGTACCAGTCATTATCCAGATGAGACTATGATATATGAACTTTGCGATGAATATGGTCTATATATGATTGCAGAAAATAATTTGGAATCCCATGGTTCCTGGGATGACCCGGCAGTATATGCTGGAGATAAATCAGGAGTTGTGCCAATGGACAATCCAAAATGGTTGGGAATGATGCTTGATCGAGTAAACTCTATGTATCAAAGAGACAAAAATCATCCATCTATTTTAATTTGGTCTTGTGGAAATGAGTCTTATGGAGGCAAGGATATTTATGAAATGTCCAGATTTTATAAGAAGGAAGATCCAACCAGACTGGTGCATTATGAAGGGGTATTCCATGACAGACGTTATAATGATACAAGTGACATGGAAAGTCAGATGTATACAAGCGTGGAAGGAATTAAAAAATTCCTGGAAAAAGATAGAAGTAAACCATTTATTTGCTGTGAAT
Source organism: Blautia sp. (assembly GCA_029257775.1). Lineage (GTDB taxonomy): Bacteria > Bacillota > Clostridia > Lachnospirales > Lachnospiraceae > Blautia. Next base: position 33,634 of record JARIAQ010000055.1, read on the forward strand.
ACACACATGCTATGGGTAATTCTTGTGGTGCAATGCATAAATACACGGATTTGACAGATACCGAACCTTTATATCAAGGGGGATTCATCTGGGATTATATTGATCAGTCATTGGATAAAAAAGATCGTTACGGGAAGATTTATCAGGCTTATGGAGGAGATTTTGGAGATCATCCTTGTGATTATAATTTCAGTGGAAATGGAATTGTGTATGGAAAAGACAGAAATCCTTCTCCTAAAATGCAGGAAGTGAAATTTAATTATCAAAATATAACAGCAGAGGTAGAAAAGAATAAGGTAAGAATTATAAATAAAAACCTTTTTGTGAATACCAATACCTTTGATTGTGTAGTATCTTTGCAAAGAGATGGAAAACTAATCAAAAAAGCAACAATGCAAACAGAGACAGAGCCACTTTCAAAAGAGGAATATACACTTCCAATTTCAATACAGACATTACCGGGAGAATATACAATTACAGTATCATTCTTGTTAAAAGAAGACACTTTATGGGCAAAAAAAGGACATGAAGTAGCTTTTGGACAAAAAGTTTATGAAATTAAAAAGGAAAAAGAAGAACATAAAGGTGAATTTGAAGTAATCAAAAGTGCACATAACTTGGGTATAAAAGGTGAAAACTTTGAAGTTATGTTTTCTTATCCCAATGGAGGATTAGTATCCTATCGATACGGTGGAGTGGAAATGATTAAGATGATTCCAAAACCAAACTTCTGGAGAACTCCTACAGATAATGATGAAGGAAACTTAATGCCTATGCGTTACGCACAGTGGAAAATTGCCAGTATGTATCTTTCTCATAAGAAGACATCTGAAAAAGGTGGTATTAGTTCAACAGATCCTATAATAGACATTCAAAAAACCTATGCAAAAATAACATATACTTATTATTTGCCTACTACACCAGAGGCATCCTGTAACCTTTCTTATAAAGTATACGGAGATGGATATATTGAAACAGAACTGTCCTATGATCCTGTAAAAGAATTAGGAGATATGCCAGAATTTGGAGTTATCTTTAAGTTCGATGCAGATTATGAAAATGTTTCTTGGTATGGTATGGGATATGAGGAAACATATACAGACAGATGCAAAGGTGCAAAACTTGGTATTTATAAAAATAAAGTAAAAGACAATATGGCAAAATATTTAAATCCACAAGAATGTGGAAATAAGGTAGGAGTGCGCTGGGCTTCCGTTACAGATTTGAAAGGAAGAGGTATGTTATTTACTGGAGATCATATGGAATTTTCTGCACTTCCTTATACACCTCATGAAATGGAAAATGCCAGACATGATTTTGAACTTCCTCAGGTACATTATACAGTAGTACGCGTTTCCAAGCAGCAGATGGGTGTTGGTGGAGATAATAGCTGGGGAGCAAAGACACATGAAGAGTATCTTTTAAACACAGAAGAAAAAATGAAATTTACATTCGGATTTAAAGGTATATAATAAATAAAAATGCTGCATCAAGTTCAAGATTTGGTGCAGCAATAATAAAATAATAAAATTTAAAAAAAATCATTGACAAATGTAAGTAAAATAAGATATAATCAATTTTGCTCATAGAGAGCAACTAATTGAATAAAATATTTATTCAGGCGTTGGAGAAATACTCAAGTGGCTGAAGAGGTGCCCCTGCTAAGGGTATAGACGGTTTGCGCCGTGCGAGGGTTCAAATCCCTCTTTCTCCGTTACAGCGATTAAGCTGTTGAAAAAAAGTTGTTGACAAGAAATGCAAAGCGTGATAATATAGTCAAGCTGTCGCAAAACAGCAACGAAACAGTCGAAAAAGGCTGAAAAAAGTTTAAAAAAGTTCTTGACAGAAAGATACAGATGTGATAATCTAGTATGGCTGTCGTAAGCGAGCAAAGCGCCGAAAGGCGGCGAAAAAACTTTTTAAAAAAGTTCTTGACAAGCTAAAAACGATATGATATAATATCGAAGCTGTTACAAGACAGGAACCTTGATAATTAAACAGTGAAACACATGAAACGAAAATTCTTTTACATTCATTTTTAAAAACGGTTGAAAAACCAAAAACAGTAAAAGGGATAGATAGCCAAGTAGTTATCTTGA
>JARIAQ010000014.1 GCA_029257775.1 Blautia sp.
AATCTAAGAAGCTTCTGAAGTTTGTATTAGATGACGGAAGTGGCGAAGATCGTGTGATTTTAAGCGGAATTCACGATTATTATGAGCCAGAAGATTTAGTTGGCAAGACATTGCTTGCAATTACAAATCTTCCACCACGTCAGATGATGGGAATTGATTCTTGTGGTATGATTATTTCTGCTACACACATTGTAGAAGGAAGAGAAGGACTGAATGTTCTGATTCTTGATGACAAGATTCCGGCAGGAGCGAAATTGTACTAAAAACTTTATGATGGAATAACAATAGGTATTGTTAAGGGCACTTTTTGAAAGAAAAACTTTCAAGGAGTGTCCTTTTTTAAATTCAAAATTGTTCATTTTATGATGTTATATATAAAAAAATATATACAAGAAACACCTTGTGATATATAATTCTATTATGAGATTTTAACAAAGAAACGGAAAAATTCTTTACGAAGTACAAGAGAATGGGGGTAGAGATGAACCAAATTAAAATATTGGAATGGAAAGGAATGTATCCCGTTAAAAAAATACTACTTGTGATGCTATGGCTAGTTGGATGCTTTTTGTCTGTAGCAGGAAGTATTGTATCTATTTCAAACAAGGATGTGAAAAGTTTATTAGTTGGAATACTTTTTGGAATAGGAGTTGTAGTATTTTTTTCTAGAGTGAAAAAATATGCCTTTACAGTATACCATTGTGTTCCATGTTTGAATTTTAAATTACAAAAAGAAGAACTTGAAAAGTTACTTGAAGGAGAAGTGTTTGAAAAGATATCGAAGAAAGACGGCAATATTACGAATTGTGATATTAAATTAAGTGAACATTGGATTTGTGCAAGAGGGAAACTGATTGCTAAAAATCTTCTTATTATTGGATATCCAAGAGTAACATCTAGTTTAATAGGAAGAGCAACGACTCCCATGAAATTTATTTATATGACAGGTGATATTATTAACGTAGATTTAAAAACCGATTTATCTGTAGATAAGATATCCTTATTAAGGAAATATTTTTGGAATCATCTGGGAATTGTTTCGGCTGTGGTTTTAGGGAAAGCCGAAGAAGAAGTGATCGATCTTTTTAAAAAACAATATCAGATTTTGAAAGAAGAGATGGAATTAGATGATCATGAACTTCTCATAGAAATGATAAAGGAACCAGAAAAATTTAAAAAAATGTATATGGAAATATTACCATATCATATAAAAAAAATGGTGTAAAAAACACAACCCATAATGGTTTGCATTTACGTGAAGAGAAAGGAATGGTATAAATATGAAAAAAAGATTACTTATTACAGTATTGTGTGTTGTTCCTGTTACATTATCAACACCATTGCAATCAATGGCGTCAAATGATCAGACATTCATAGAAGATGCTAAAATTTCCTTTAAAGTTAATGATGAAGTAGTAAAAGAATTGCAAGTATCTACAAAAGATGTGATAACAGAGGAGTGTCTTCCAGAAGAGCCAACGAAAGAGGGAGAAGATTTTCTTGGATGGTATTGGGGGCCAAAAAAAAATCCTAAAAAATATGAAGGAGTGTTCCCACTAGATTTATCAAAGATTCCAGAAAATGTTTTGAATAGTTTAAATGGAACAGTAGAATTTGTAGCATATTTCGGAAAAAATGTGGATGGAAATGAACTGGAAAAACCAGGTTATCGTTTGATATTTAACGAAGAATTTAATGGTAAAACTTTAGATAAGACAAAATGGGTGGATAAATATTTATCTTCGTGGAGTCAAACTTGGGAACGAACACAAGGATTTTACATGGAAGATGGAGTGATGAATCTTCAGATTGAGGAAGATACGCAACCTTGGTGTCCAGAGTTTGATGGAAGTACAGTAATTAGTGGGTTTACTACTGGACAAAGGAATGGATTGCATAAATGGAATCCGGAAAATCAGGTACGTAATCCACAAGATACCGAGCTTACTCATATTAATCAATATGGGTATTATGAAATGAGAGCCAAAGGACAATCAGGTTCAGCAAGACATAGTGCGTGGTGGTTAACAGGTTTTGAGGATGTTCCGGAAGAAAGTGCAGAAATTGATATTTTTGAAGTGTTAGGAAAAAATAATGGAGCAGTTCCACCAGCAGTTCATAAATGGAAGGATTCGGATTGCTTTATTCAGATGCCAATTCATGCATATAGATCAAGTAATAAAGATTTTAATAATGAGTACCATGTATATGGTTTTGATTGGCAACAGGGAACGGGAAGGGGAAAATATCCAGACAAAATTGTATTTTATGTTGATGGCGAAAAGTATGCAGAAAAAAATGTGAACATTCCATATCCAATGATTCAGCTTATTTCTGTTTATGAGAAACGTGAGAAAAATGCATGGACTGGTCCATGGGAGTGGATGCCATATCCAAACTCCATGGAAGTGGATTATGTTCGTGTGTATAAAAAATTACCTCAAAACGAAGAAAAGATGCCGAGTTCAGATTTAGAAATTGAAGAGATTCAAGCAGAAGATTTAGTAATACCGGAGAATAAAATTGAATTAAAAACATATGAAGGAACTGATTATATAGAAAAAAACCTAGAGGGTACAAAATCATATGTACGTGTGAAATGGAATGATGGCGTAGAGACACAGGAACCGGTTACGTGGGATTCCATTACGGAAGAGGACTTGGCTGCATTGAGATCAGGAAAAGCCATTACGAAAGAAGGAGTTGTGAAAATTACCTCTATTCCGGGAACCCAAAATTTTGAAACGACAACTATGCAAATTAAACCAGACAAGTAAAATATCATTATGAGTGGGGCAAATACAAGCGTTCTTGTCAAACAGGAATAGTAATGATGTTTATGTAGGGAAGTTTAGAAAAGTAATTCATTTTCAACAATGAATTTGTGGATTGTATAGAACCTTCTTCCTCTATTGAAAAGCCTAGATCTTCATGTTAATATATCCCTATTAAGTTAGAAAATTGTAATTTTTTATAAGGAGAAATTAGGGTGATTAACAGAGAAGACATGTTGGAACTTACAAGAAGAATGACACCTTCGAGAACGTGTTTTGATAGAATTGCAGGAGCTTATATAGATCATAACGGTGAGGAAGATGAAACTTTTAATATTCATTTTGGAAAATTATCAGATTCTGAAAAAACAGTAAATCTGGAACTTGCTAGAGCAGTTTTACTTTCAAAAACAAATGAACAATTAAAAGAATATACATTTCAAGAAAAGGTAAAAGGGAAAGACAGTATCTGGAGGCTGTTACAGGCAATTGTAGAATGTGGATTAAAGAATGATGCTTTAATGGAAGTATTATATGAACAAATTGCAGATGGATATCCAGTAGAACATGATTTTTCTATATTCGTATTTCATGGAGTTTATGATGTGCCACTGAAAGCGCAGGATAAAGAGCGTCTGGATGAATCCGAGGAAATATATAATTTTATTGTTTGTACAGTGAGTCCTTTAAAAGGTGAATATGAACCGGATAAACCGGCATTTGGCTTTTTATATCCGGCATTTTCAGAGAGAAGTGGTGATAGGAATAAAATTAATGTTTTTCATAGGAATCCCAGTGAGCCGGAAAAAGGATTGTTATATAAATTTTTGGGAGAACGTTAATTAGATAATATTTTAAAAGGAGAGAGAAAAATGGAATTTTTAGAATTAGCAAAAAAGAGATATTCATGTAGAAAATTTTCAGATAAACCCGTAGAGAAGACACTTATTGATCAGATTATAGAATCAGCTATAGTTGCACCAACAGCTGTTAATAAACAGCCTTTTAAAATATGGGTAATGGAATCTGAAGAAGCAAAAGAAACCATCAGACAGATTACAAGATATACGTTTGGTGCAGAAACATTTCTTGTTGTTGGATATAAAGAAGATGAAGCATGGGTAAGAAAATATGATAGCAGAAATTTTGCTGATATAGACGCTTCAATTGTAGCAACACATATGATGATGGAAATTGAGGATTTAGGTCTTGCTACTACATGGGTAGGTTATTTTGATGCTCCTAAATTAAAGGAACTTTGTCCACAGATGGCAGGATATGGACTAATTGCAATATTTCCAATTGGATATGCTGCAGAAGATGCAGAACCATCTCCTAGACATAGCGAAAGAAGGGGCAAGGAGGAGCTTGTGGAAGTTTTATAATAGGTTGTAACAAAGTAGCTGAAGTGTTATACTAATTCCCGCGTTAAAATATATTAGGAGGATTATTTAGATGAAAGTAAAAGATATATTAACGAAGGGATGGGTTGTAGCATTTTTAGCACTTATATGCTGTACTCTTTGGGGAAGTGCATTTCCATGTATTAAAATAGGATATTCTCTTTTCCATATTTCTTCCAGTGATACAGGAACACAAATATTATTTGCAGGATTAAGATTTACATTGGCAGGTGTAATGGCAATATTTATTGGAAGTATAACCCAGAAAAAAGTGTTGGTGCCTACCAAGAAATCCATAGGTCGTATTTTGGGACTTTGTATGTTTCAGACAGTTATTCAATATTTTTTCTTTTATGTAGGACTTGCACATACCAGTGGTGTAAAGGGATCAATTATTATGGGAACCAATACGCTGATTGCAATTTTAGCAGCCAGTCTTATTTATCGTCAGGAGGAATTGACTTCTCAGAAAATGATTGGGTGTTTAATTGGATTTGCAGGTGTAGTTCTGGCAAATTTTAGTGGAAGTGGAATTGATTTTGATTTTGCACTGAATGGGGAAGGATTCATGTTAATTTCGGCAATTTCTTATGCACTATCCTCTATTTATTTGAAAAAATATTCCAAATATGATAATCCAGTTATGTTAAGCGGATATCAGTTTTGTGTAGGTGGACTGATTCTTATGGCCATTGGCGGCATGATGGGTGGAAGATTACAGGAAGTTAGTGCACCTGCAGTTGGGATGCTTTTATATCTTGCTTTTGTATCAGCAGCAGCCTATTCTATATGGGGAATTTTATTGCAATACAATCCAGTGTCTAAAGTTACAATATACGGATTCACCAATCCAATTATAGGCGTGGTGCTTTCGGCGTTTATGCTTCATGAAGGGGAGCAAGCATTTAGTTTAAAAAATATGATTGCACTTGCATTAGTAGCAGTTGGTATTTATATAGTAAATTTACGATATCAAAAAAGTAAAATACAGTAGGTATTTGCTGTATTTTTTGTTAGAGGGAGGGATAGCACAGGGTGCTGCCCTCCCTTATTTCTGACTTTAAGTCAGAAATTTTATTTTTTTTATGAAAAATTATTGACATATCAACTGTCAGTGTTAAAATATACGAATTGCAGATAATAGGTTTATAGGAGAAGATAATCGAAAAATAAGGAGAAAGTATGAAGCGGGCATTTGAAATTTTTAAAAGAGATGTAAATCGACTATCTCATAATATGGTAGCAATGATTGTTACAATGGGAGTATGCTTAATACCATCGTTTTATGCATGGTTTAATATTGCGGCCAATTATGATCCGTATGCAAATACTGGAAATGTGAAAATTGCGGTGACGAATGTAGATGAAGGTGTAGAAAATGAGCTAGTAGGAAATCTGAATGCGGGAAAAGAAATTGTTCAGAATCTAAAGGAGAATAAGGATTTAGGATGGAATTTTACTGATAAAGAAAAAGCAGTAGAAGGTGTAAAATCAGGAAAATATTACGCGGCGATTGTAATACCAGAAGATTTTAGCGCTTCTTTGGTGAGTATTCTTTCTGGAGATTTAAAGCAACCTAAATTTGAGTATTATTTAAATGAAAAGAAAAATGCTATTGCACCTAAAGTGACAGATACAGGTGCTTCTACGATTCAAGATAAAGTAAATGAGGAATTTATTGCAGCAGCAGCAGGAACTGTTTCAAAAATTATGGGACAGACAGCAGAAGAAATGGGAACTCAAGTTGACAAGGCTCAAGAAAGTTTAATTGCAAAGGTACGAAAGGTAGAGAGTAACTTAGAAGAATATCGGATAGTTTTAGACGATCTAAACCAGAGTATTGTTGGGAGTGAGGATTTAATCAATGGAACAGAGGAGACTTTAGGTTCTTTAAAAAATGCAGCTGCTTCTGGTGCAAAGGCTATTAATGATGGAACAGATATTTTATCCTCTGTAAGGGGAAGTGTAGGGGCTCTTAGTTCCGGATTAGCAGATGGATTTACACAAGGTGCAGGAACACTGTCCAATATTAATAGTGCTGTAGGAACAGATCTGGGAAAACTAAATGAGAAAATTCAAAACGTAAATGAAAAGCTAGGTAATGCAATTACCTCTGTGCAGGATTTAATAAAGCAAAATGAGGAAATTTTAGAGGTTCTTCGGAAGCTAGATAATCAGGTTCCAGGTCATCCACTGTCTGATATTATAGGGAAATTGGAAGCAGAGAATCAGAGACATGGAGAAATCTTAAAAAATTTACAGGCAGGAAATACCAGTATAGGAAATGCAGCGAATACTTCTGTGCAGGGATTAAACCAGATTGCTTCTGTAATTCAAGAAGGGCAAAAAGATTTACAGATATCTAAGAGTTCTTTTGAGAAAAATGTGTTGCCATCTTTGAACCAGTCGTTGGATTCTTTTGCACAGCTTTCAGGAAAAGTTTCTGGAATCCTTAGTGGAGTAGAGCCTTCTACAGAGCAAGTGAAAAATATAACAGAAAATTTAAAAGAAACGCTGAACAATACAAAAACAACAATGGAAAGTACGGGAGATGCTCTTGGTGAGGTGCAGAAAAAGCTAAATACGGTTATAGCAGATTTGGGCACATTACAAAGTTCAGATATTTATCAGAGTTTAATGGAGCTTACCAAAAAAGATGCGGAAGAAGTAGCAGAATTTATGTATTCCCCAGTACAATTGAAAACGGAAAGTTTTTATCCTATAGAGAATTATGGTTCCGCCATGACGCCTTTTTATACAAATCTAGCAATTTGGGTAGGTGGTATTGTTTTAATTGCTATTTTTAAGATGGAAGTAGACAAAGACGAAAAAATAAAAAGTTTTACTGTAACCCAGGGTTATTTTGGACGATGGATTTTATATATAATAACGGGTTTGGTACAGGCGCTTATTATTTGTCTTGGAGACATTTATCTTTTAAAGATACAGTGCGAAAATCCTGTGGCATTTGTATTTGCAGGATTATGTGCTTCTTTTGTATATGTGAATTTGATTTACGCATTGTCTATTACTTTTAAACATATTGGAAAAGCTTTAAGTGTTCTTTTAGTAATTTTACAAATTCCAGGTTCTGCAGGTACCTATCCTATTGAAATGACACCGGCATTTTTCCAGTTTGTTCATCCACTTTTACCATTTACCTATGGAATTAATGCTATGCGAGAGGCAATTGCTGGAATTTATGGCATGCATTATTGGAAAAATATTCTTTGTCTAGCAGTATTTTTGCCTGTTGCATTTGGAATCGGACTTCTTTTAAGACCACAGCTGTTGAATTTGAATTATTTATTTGATCAAAAGCTTGCTGAAACAGATTTGTTGATTTCTGAAGAAGAAGGTATGCGTAGAGAAAAAATTAGTTTATCCACAGCAGTAAAAATTTTGGCAGGACAAGATGAATTTCGTAAATCTTTGAACAATAAAATTGAGAAATTTCAGTCTGATTATCAGAAGAAAATACGTAGAGGATTTCTTGCAATTGTGATTATTCCGATTATTTTTCTGATATTGATGTTTAGCATTAATTCCAAGGTGATATTTTTGGTGTTATGGATAGCATCTATCCTTGTAATCGCAATTTATTTGATTGTAGTGGAGTATATTCATGAGAGTTTACAAAGACAGCATCGTTTTAGTGAAATGTCAGATGAACTGCTTCTAAAGAAAGTAAAGGCGCAGAAAGAAGGAAAGGCGGAAGAAAATATAGAGAGAGGAGAAGGAGAGCAATGAAAAATATATGGAAAATCTTCATAGAAGACTTAAAGAAAATGAAAAAGAATGCAATTGCTTGGATTGTTATTCTGGGACTTAGTGTTGTTCCCTCTCTTTATGCATGGTTTAATATTGCGGCCAGTTGGGATCCTTATAGTAATACCAGTAATTTGAAAGTGGCCATTGCCAATGTGGACCAAGGTTATGAAGGAGAACTACTTCCTCTTCATATTAATTTGGGAGAACAGGTGGTTTCAGGACTGAGGAAAAATAATCAGTTGGACTGGGTATTCACCAATGAAGAAAAAGCAGTGGAAGGGGTAAAGTCTGGGAAATATTATGCAGCAATTGTTATACCGAAAACGTTTAGCAATGATATGATGAGTCTTTTTTCAGAGGATGTAGAGCATTCTGATATTTTATATTATCTAAATGAGAAAGAAAATGCAATTGCACCTAAGGTCACAGATAAAGGTGCCGGAGCAGTTCGCAAACAGATTGCTGAATTATTTACGAAAACCATTTCTCAAGTAGGATTACAGCTCATGGATAGTTTGTCTTCTATGTTGAGCGAGGAAAATTCAGAAGAAATAATTGGTAAGGTAAACGAAAATATTACAGAAGTTGCAGATAATCTTACTGCTGCATCAGGAATTATAAAAGCTTTTTCTAATATGGCAGATTCTACTGGAAGTACGCTAGAAGCCACAGCTTCTTTTTTAAAACAGACAGGAGATAGTGTAGATACGAATCTGTCACTTCTTACAGATACAGGGAAAAGTGTTAAAAGTTTAAGAGATGCTTTGTCTGGTACTACGGACAGTGTTAATGACGTGCTAACAGCAGGAGGGAATGTTTACCGTGCAGTATCAGCACAAGTAGATGAGACGTTTGCATCTTTATCACAGGATGCCACAACAGCAGGAAAAAGTTTAAACGGATTGGCAGATCAGGTACAAGTAATCATTGACAGATATGTTACTTTTCGAGATAGCCTGCAGGGAATTAGTGATTCTTTACCTGAAGGTTTTCATCATATAAGGGAGCAGTTAGGTACAATTATTGGAAAATTAAATGCTTCCATTGCACAGCAGGAGGCTGTTAGAGACAAGTTAAATGAGACTGCTGATAAAATTTCTCAGTCCGTTTCTGATGCAGGCAATTATCAGAGCGAGTTAAAGGAAATAGCAAAAAAAAGTGCTCAGCAAATTCAGACTGTACAGGAAGATTATGAGAAAAATGTAAAAAATCATTTGGATCAGTTATTTGATACCCTTGGAAATACGAATAAAGATGTTTCGTTGATTTTATCAAAATTAGATGAGGGAACCCAGGGAATGGAAGATTTGTCTGGTTCTGCAGCTTCTGACTTGGGAAAATTAAAAGTTGCTTTAGATACATCAGCCTCTTTATTAGAGGAAGCTTCGAATAAAATTAATGATGTTCAGCAAAAATTATCTGAAGCAGCAGAAAACGGGAATCTTGAAACTTTAAAGGCGCTTCTGGGAAATGGACCAGATACAGTTAGCACATTTCTTGCTTCGCCAGTAAAAATGAAGACAGAGAGTATATATCCTATAAATAACTATGGTTCAGCTATGGCACCATTTTATTCTACATTGTCTATTTGGGTTGGTGGTATTATATTGGTTGCCATGATGAAAGTAACGTTATCAGAGGAAAAAAGAAAAAATCTTACAAATGTAAAGAATTATCAGATTTATTTTGGTAGATATCTATTGTTCTTTATTATGGGCTTAATTCAGAGTGGTCTAATTTGTCTGGGAGATTTATTCTTCTTAGAAATTCAATGCGAGCATCCGTTTTTATTCCTATTATCGGGATGGATTAGTAGTATTGTATATGTAAATTTAATTTATACCCTTACAGTTTCTTTTGGAGATGTAGGAAAGGCAATTTGTGTTATTTTGTTGGTCATTCAAGTGGCAGGTTCTGGTGGAACTTTCCCTATAGAGATGGCACCACCTTTCTTCCAGAAAGTATATGAGTTTTTGCCATTTACACATAGTATGGGAGCAATGCGGGAAGCCATTGCTGGTTTATATGGAAATGCTTATATAAAAGAATTGGGAATATTGGGATTGTTTTTAATCTTTTCCCTGTTTTTGGGGTTAGTACTTCGTAAGCCGGTTATTCGTTTAAATGAGTTATTTACAGAAAAGTTAGAAGAAACAAAATTAATGTAATAGAGAGCAGAAAAGAGATTGTTTTGTGTAACAGTCTCTTTTTTTCTTTTAAAAAAGAGATTTTCTTCTTGACTTTTTTACTCCACGGTATTATATTATAATCAACAATTAAATAAATGTTTAATCATTAAATAAATATTATATTAAAAGCGAGGTATTTTATTATGAAGAAAACTTATAATATTGAAGTAGACTGTGCAAACTGTGCAAATTTAATGGAAGACGCTACAAAGAAGACGGAAGGTGTTGCTTCTGCAACAGTGAACTTTATGATGCAGAAAATGATTGTGGAGTTTGAAGAAGGTCAAGATCCTAAAAAAGTTATGAAAAATGTTTTGAAAGCATGTAAAAAAGTAGAATCTGATTGTGAAATTGAACTTTAAGAAATAGCACCCCAGATGCAGAATGCAAAGGGGTGCAAATTTATCTTAGAAAGAAGGTGGAGGGAGTTATGAATAAAAAGCAAAAGAAAATCCTTGCCAGAATCATTATTACAACAGTTATGGTAATTGTATTAAATCTAGTATCTGTAACAGGGATAATACAATTAGCACTTTATTTAGTAGCTTACTTGTTAATTGGATATGATATTCTAAAAAAAGCTGGAAAGGGTATTGGAAACGGACGTATTTTTGATGAAAACTTTTTAATGTCCATAGCCACAGTAGGGGCTTTTGCCTTGGCTATTCATTCAAAAAGTGGAGACTATAATGAAGCCATTGCAGTTATGTTGTTTTACCAGATAGGGGAACTGTTCCAGAGTTACGCAGTGAGAAAGAGCCGTAGAAATATTAGCGCATTAATGGATATTCGTCCTGATTATGCCAATGTAGAACGAGATGGAAAATTAGAAAAAGTAGATCCAGATGAAGTGGAGATTGACAGCATGATTGTTGTTCAACCAGGAGAAAAGGTTCCTTTAGATGGGATTGTTATAGAGGGGAATTCTACTTTAAATACAAGTGCGTTAACTGGTGAGAGTCGTCCTCGTAATGTAAAACAGGGAGATGAAATTATCAGTGGCTGTATTAATCTGAATGGTGTACTAAAAGTTAAGACAACAAAGGAATTTGGGGAGTCTACAGTATCTAAAATTTTAGAACTTGTGGAAACTTCCAGCTCAAGAAAATCGAGATCTGAAAATTTCATTTCTAAATTTGCAAAAGTATATACACCGGCAGTTTGTTATGGTGCGTTGGCACTGGCTATTCTTCCACCATTGGTACAGATGTTATTTTTAGGACAGGCAGCTCAATGGGATGTATGGATTTACCGTGCATTAACATTTCTTGTTATTAGTTGTCCATGCGCTCTTGTTATTAGTATTCCTCTTAGTTTCTTTGCAGGAATTGGCGGGGCAAGTAAGGAAGGTGTTTTAATTAAAGGATCCAATTATATGGAAACCTTATCACAGGCAAAGTATGTAGTTTTTGATAAGACAGGAACTTTGACACAGGGCGTCTTTGAAGTAACTGGTGTTCACCACAATGATATGGAAGAAAAGAAGTTACTGGAATACGCAGCTTTGGCAGAGTGTGCATCTTCTCATCCAATCAGTAAAAGTTTGCAAAGAGCTTATGGTAAAGAAATAGATAGAAATAGGGTTTCTGATATACAGGAAATTAGTGGTTACGGAATGATTGCCAAGGTGGATGAAAACCAGGTTGCTGTAGGGAATAGTAAGCTTATGAAGAAATTGAATGTGGAATATCACAATTGTCATAAAGTGGGAACGATTATTCATGTAGCAATCAATGGAAAATATGAAGGTCATATTGTGATTTCTGATATTATCAAGGAACATTCTAAAGAGGCTATTGCTCGACTGAAAAAAGCAGGAGTGAAAAAGACGGTTATGCTTACGGGAGATGCAAAGACAGTAGCAGAACAGGTTGCACAGTCCTTGGGTATTGATGAAGTTTATGCAGAATTGCTTCCAGGTGATAAGGTGGAAAAGGTTGAGGAGTTGCTTTTACAAAAGTCAGAAAAAGAAAAATTGGCATTTGTTGGTGATGGTATTAATGATGCGCCGGTTCTTACCCGTGCAGATATTGGAATTGCTATGGGAGCTATGGGGTCAGATGCGGCCATTGAGGCAGCAGATATAGTATTAATGGATGATGATCCTTTAAAAATTTCAAAGGCAATTAAGATTTCTAGAAAGTGTATTGGTATCGTATATCAGAATATTATTTTTGCTTTGGTTATTAAATTTGGATGTCTGGCCCTTGGGGCATTGGGAATTGCCAATATGTGGTTTGCTATTTTTGCAGATGTGGGTGTTATGGTACTTGCCATCTTAAATGCAATTCGTACTCTTAGAGTCCATAATTTGTAAAGGAAAAGATTGGAACTGTTATAGTAAGCAGTTTCAATCTTTTTTAATATATGAGCCTGAATCAAGGAAAAAGTCAAAAATAAGTTATTTGTCCGATACACAGGAAATATCCATCATTTGCTCAATCATATGATGAAGAGACTGGGCTTTTTTTGATGAACTGGCTTTGTAATAAGTTTCTTTTCCTTCCCTGCGTGTTTCTACCAGTCCACTGCTTTTTAAAAGTCGCAGATGATGTGCAACAGCAGGACTGCTCATATCCATCAAGGCAGAAATATTAATGACACATTCTTCGCAATGACATAAAATCCAGAAAATACGAATACGAGTTGTATCACTAAGTTGTTTGAAGATAGAGGCAACGATTTGAAATTTTTCAGTATCAGGTATATGTTGGATTAAATTTTCCCCATTTTCTCCGTGTTGATGAGGTAATGTATGCTCTTTCATAAAAGTATTTCCTCCTTTATTTCTATAGTGTAACATAAAACAATGAAAATAAAAGAGGAAACCTTTAAAATCTGTTAAATTAAATGGTATCGACTAAATCACAACCACTGATGATTTTACTCCAGATATTTTCCCGAAGTTCTACTTTCATATCATGAGGATATTGATTTTCTACTGTCCAGTAAGGCAGACGTTCCTGTTCCAATTCTTCTAATTGTGTTACTTCTCCAGAAAGGTAAGAAGTAATACGTCTTTGACAGGATTTTAAGCGTGCGGAAACACCACTTAGTTTAATATCCATAAGTTCGTAACCAAAAGGTTTTGCGTCTTTCATCCATAATTCTTCGCGGAACTGGTGCATAAGTTGTAAATTTTCCAGAATATTGGGGATAACCTTTGTATTTAGTTCTTCTAATGTGGACAAATCTTTTTTGTCATAAGCTTCTTTTAAAAGAAGTCCCAAATCAGCTTTTTCAGACAATACAAGTGAAAAATATTTATAGAAGTTAAATAGTGTTTTATAGCAAGTATTTTCTTTTACGCATTCATCTAACTTGTCTGCCAAATTTTTATAATAAGACTTTGTATCCACGCCTTGAATATGAAAATCAAATAAGCCAAGCATAGGATCTTGGTAAAGTAAATATTTAGAAGGATTATCTGCAGAAATATTATTTCCATCTCCTTGGAAAAGAGAGTCAAATCTATCTAATAGTTCAAAATCTTCCCATTTGCTATCTAAGCAGTCAGTAAAGTTCTGTTTTAAAATAGTTTCATCTAAATTTGAGTGGAAGCAAAGGGTAGCAAATGCCACAAGTCCTGGGTAGATAGCTTCAATAGGAGTTTCTGCTCCGTTATCCATCCAGCCAGTAGCAAATACTTCTTGTACATTTTGTGCCTGGCATTCTAACAGGGCAGGAATGGTACAGGTAATTGCTCTACCATAGTTTGGTGCAATACCGTTCCAGTTCCAGATACCTCCTGCAAAAATGGTTCTCTTTGCAATTTCGTGGTGAACGCGAAGCATTTTGCGATATACATTTCGATCTGTATTATAGTAGTCCCAGTATACTAGTGCCAAATCATCTGCGGGTTTTGTCCAGTTAGAGGTATCAGTGTCTTCGTCAATATTGTAATACCATTTTCCAGAATTGGAGGAGATAAACATATCGCTCCACATCATAGGTTTTAAATTTAATTCTCGGCAAATTTCAAGAACACGATTGGTGTGTTCTAAAATAAGTTCAGAACTTTTCTTGTATCCATTTTGATGTAAATAATTTCCCAGTCCAAGCATGACAGCTTCATCCATACCAATATGAATGTTTTCTGAACGGAAGCAATCTTTTACAGAAGTAAGAAGCTGTCTGATGAAAGTATAAACTTTTTCAGAACCTACCAACAAAATATCTGCACTGTCTTTAAGGTCTTGTCCCATAGGCCATTTTAAAGCATTTCTAAGATGTGCCAGTGTTTGAATACAAGGAACAAGTTCAATTCCAAACTGATAGGCATAATCATCTAATTCACGAAGTTCTTTTTGAGAATAGCGACCTCTGTAAGTACCGAAGTAAGGAAGGTCAGGAACTTCATAAGTATCTTCTGTGTATAAAAGTAATTGATTTAATCCTAGTTTGGCCATAATACGGATTAATTTTTTAACAGTAGCTGTTGTGGCTACTGCATTTCTGGAGCAGTCCAGCATAAAACCATTTTTTTCAAAAAATCCCGTTTCTTCAAAGGAAAAATCTTCTTCTAAGTGGTGAATCAGATAATTAAGACAACGGAAATAATGTACTGGTTCATGGCAGGTAATGCTACACTCATTGCCTTTTTTCAAGACTTTCAAAGTGTTTCCAGATGAAGTAAAAGTTACGTTTACACAAAGATTTTCCATATTTTTCGTTTGTGCATGGTATTCCTCTACAAAGATTTTTGTGCCTTCCTCAATAAAGGATAAATTGAAAGAAGAAGGAGTGTTTGAATAAGAAAAAATCATAGTAATAATCTCCTTTTGTGTTTAATGTTCTGTATGTTTTTTATAGAATTTTTTTTGGTTAAAGTAATAGTAAACAACAAAGAGGGTTGCTGTCAATCCCCATGAGATCGGATAACAAAGCAAAATATCAGAGATGTCTGGTTTTTTTGGAATCACAAGAAAAATCCAGATAATACGAAGCAGACATACACCGGTACAAGTCATGAGCATAGGTACTAATACATTTCCAATTCCTCGAAGGGCGCTGGACAAAATTTCAATAAAAATAAATAGTACATAGGAAGGTGCAATAATATGAATGATTTTCATGCCTATTTTAATGACTTCTGGGTCGGTAGTAAACATTCGCAGGAGGTATTCTCCAAGACAGAGTAAAAGAATGCTTACTAGCAAGGAGGCAATAAAGTCCATGAAAAGACAAACAGTAACACTTCTTTTCATGCGATGATATTTTCCGGCACCATAATTTTGTCCGATAAATGTTGTAATTGCCACACTAAAGGCTCCGGAAATCATCCAGTAAATGGCGTCAATTTTTCCAAAAGCAGTGTAGGCAGCCATGGCATTTGTTCCCAAATCATTGAGAGAAGTTTGAATAATCATGTTAGAAAGATTGTACATAATAGATTGAATTCCTGCAGGAAGTCCAATAGTGATAATGGAAACCAAAAGAAATTTGTGAAAACGAATTTTCTTAGGCTTCAGACAATACATATCTTTGGATTTCATTAAGGTATAAATTACTAAGATAGCGCTGACTGCCTGAGAAATTACAGTGGCAAGAGCAGCACCGGCAATACCCATATGGAAGCCGACAACCAGAAGAACATCCAGAAAGATGTTAAGGAAACAACATACAATCAGGAAATAAAGAGGACGTGTGGAATCTCCCACTGCTCTTAAAATGGCAGAACCTACGTTATAAATAAAAACAAAAATAATTCCCGCAAAATAAATTTTTAAATAAGCAGCAGATCCTTTTATGACATCTTTTGGAGTATTCATAAGTTTTAGCATAAAAGGTGTTAAAGAGATGCCTACAATGGTAATAACAATCCCTCCTATAATAGAAAGGGCAGCGGCAGTGTGTAAAGCATCATTTAACTCCTTTTTGTTTTTGGCTCCATAATAGCGAGCAATAATCACTGTAGCACCAGATGAAAGTCCTACGAAAAATCCTACAATTAGATTAACAATCTGTCCAGTAGAGCCACCTACAGCGGCAAGGGCTTGGGTTCCAACAAAGCGGCCTACCACAACAGCATCAGCTGTATTGTAGAGTTGTTGAAACAGTGTTCCCAGCATAATGGGAAAGAAAAAAAGCAGGAGTTGCTTCCATATAACCCCTTCTGTAATTTGGTTTACAGAAGTATTTTTTATTTTCAATCAAAATCCTCCTTTATGATAAAAATAATACATTCAATATATATCATAGCTTTTTACAAATGTCGATAAATTTTATTATTTTTTGATGAGGAATATGATATGATAAACCTATATTGGGGAATAAAAAAATGTGGGAGGTATTAAGTTATGGAATTGAAAATTCGTGTAGCAAATCCGGCCGGTAATGTGACAATTTTTGTTATAAGTCCTGCAAAGAGGGAGGATTATGCAAAAATTTCCAGAGAACTTTTATGTATGGAAGAGCTTCATGGAGAGCAAGTAGGGTTTGTGGAACAGAAGCAGGATGGAAGCTATCATATGGAAATGATGGGCGGAGAATTTTGCGGAAATGCAACTAGAAGCTTTGGTTATTTGTTAAGCTTGCTTTCTAAGGAATCAGAAGACGAAGTGTGGGTAGATGTTAGTGGTTCTGAAAAGAAGCTAAAAGTGGTATTGGACATGGAAAAAGGTACTGCGAGGACAGAAATGCCGCTTCCTTTGGAGATAAAAGAAATTGTTGTAGAGGAAGAAAGTTTTTCCATGGTAGTATTTCAGGGGATTTGTCACATAATTGTAAAGAGCCATCCAAAAGATCAGGAGTTTGTGGATAAACTGATCGAAAAAGCAAAAGAAGTATATCGTTGTGATGCCTATGGTGTTATGTTTTTGGAAGAAAATCAGATGACGCCGGTGGTGTATGTAGAGAGTACGGCTTCCATGGTATGGGAAAGCAGTTGTGGAAGCGGTAGTATGGGAGCAGCAGTGTATCTGTCAAAAGATATAGATACAGGTGAGTTTGTATATGAACTTTATCAGCCAGGGGGCATGATAGAAGCTTATGTGGAAAAAGAGGAAGGTAAGGTACTTTCCTGTAAAATGGGAGGACCTGTAACAATATCAGAAGAAATGAAGGTTGACATAAGATGGAACGAGGGAAATTAAAGGAACCCTATATAGCAATTATGAAAGATGGTATGTTATCCTATGGTGGTAGCCAGGAGTGGTGGAAAAGAAAAATGATGTCCGGCTATGGCTGTGGTGTGGTTGCAGCGACAGATATCCTTTTATATTTAGATTTACATAAAGAATATTGCAAGGGAAGAGAATTTCAGGAAGAAGAAAAGGGAAGTGGTTTTTTAGACGTAGAGGTGTACCAGAAGTGTGCAGAGACAATGTGTAAGAAATATTTTCCCATTATTCCCTGTTTAGGGATTCCTGGGTGGCTTTTAGCAATAGAAATAAATCGCTATTTTATAAAAAATCGGATTTCTTTAAGAGCAACTTTTGGTGTAAGGAGCAGGAATATGGCCAATAGGATTAAGGCAATGCTGGCTCATGATATACCTGTTATTTTGGCAATTGGTCCCAATTTTCCTTTGCCAGTAAGAAAACATAAAGTGTCTTTTTATGAAAAAATAGAAGAAGGATATGAGAAAATCGCAGAAGCAGCCGCTCACTTTGTGGTAATTACAGGTTTTGAAGGGCAATGGCTTCGAATTTCTTCATGGGGAAGAGAGTATTATATTAATTTCTATGAGTATCAAAATTATATAAAGAAGTATAGCTGTCCTTTTATTAGTAATATTTGTTATATTAAGAAGAAAAAATAAAATGTGCTTGAGAAAAACACATTTGTCTTTGCAAAAGGGATTGACAAATGAAAAACCAGTGCTATAATAAAATCGTTATTTGCATATTGTGCCAATAGAAGGTTGCAGGAAAGAGGCAAAATTGCCCACCGAAGGAGTAATACTCTCAGGGGCTTTGTAAAAAAGCAGGACTGTAACTGGATGGCTCTCTGGAGAATCCCGAAAAGGGTGCCGAAGGTGTAAGCAGACAAAATCTGTGAATCTCTCAGGCAAAAGGACAGTGAAGTTTTTCGTAAAGATAGTATCTTTATACTATGTTTGCGTTTGAATTTAGTTGCGCTTAAAAAGAACTTTAGTCCATGGGATTTTAAAAATCTCATGGACTTTTCTATTTCAGATAACAATAGGCAAATAGAAAATAAAAGGAAAAGGGAGATAAGGAAATGGAAATGATAGCGTCTATTGTAGATCTGGTAAACAAGTTTTTATGGGATTATGCACTTTTGATTTTGCTTTTAGGTACAGGTATTTTTTATACTTTTACATTAAAGTTTATTCAAGTTCGAAAATTTGGTGTTGGAATGAAAAAAATGTTTGGAGGGTTCTCTCTCCATGGGAAAAGTAGTGAGAACGGATTAAGCTCCTTTCAGGCATTGGCAACAGCTATTGCAGCACAGGTAGGTACAGGAAATATTGCTGGTGCAGCAACGGCTATTGCTTCAGGAGGGCCAGGGGCAATTTTTTGGATGTGGGTGAGTGCATTTTTTGGAATGGCGACTATTTATGCAGAGGCTGTTATGGCACAGCATACAAGAGTAAAAGAAAATGGTGTGATTGTGGGCGGACCTGTTTACTATATTAAATATATTTTTAAAGGAAAATTTGGTAAATTTCTTGCAGGATTTTTCTCAGTTGCAATTATTCTAGCTTTGGGCTTTATGGGGAATATGGTACAGTCTAATTCTATTGGAAGCTCATTTTACAATGCTTTTGGTATAAAGCCATTTCATGTGGGAATTTTAGTGGCTATTGTAGCAGCATTTATTTTTCTTGGAGGTATCCGCCGAATTGCCAGAGTAACAGAAAAGGTAGTTCCTTTAATGGCACTTATTTATATTATAGGATGTATCGTTATTTTATGTATGAATGGCAGTGGAGTGGGTACTGCATTTCATGATATTTTTGTAGCAGCATTTGCACCAGAAGCAGTGCTTGGTGGAGCTCTTGGTGTTACCGTACAAAAGGCAATGCGCTTTGGTGTGGCTCGAGGACTTTTCTCCAATGAAGCTGGTATGGGTTCTACTCCTCATGCACATGCAACAGCAGATGTAAAACATCCGGGAGATCAAGGAATTATTGCTATGATTGGTGTATTTATTGATACTTTTTTAATCCTTACTCTCACAGCTCTTGTAATACTTTCTACTGGTGCATTATCAAGTGGAGAAACAGGTTCTGCTTTGGCACAGGTTGCTTTTGACTCAGCCTTTGGCTCCTTTGGTAAAATATTTATTGCTATTTGTATGTTATTTTTTGCATTTACTACGATTATTGGCTGGTATTATTTTGGGGAAGTTAATGTGCGTAGTCTTTTCGGCTCAAAAGCAGTTAAAATTTATGCTCTTTTGGTAGTAATTTGTGTTTTAGTTGGTTCTACTTTAAAAGTTGATTTAGTATGGAATATGTCAGATATGTTTAATGGACTTATGGTAATTCCTAATTTAATTGCAGTCTTAGCAGGATTTAGAATTGTAAAAAAACTTAGTGAAGAGCATGAGAAAATGTAGAAAAAGAGTGTTTACAAACATTTCCGAATATGTTAGCATAATTTATATATGTAAACACAGTGACGGAGAGAGTACATATATTTCGCATTTTACAGAGAGATTCCCATGGCTGAGAGGAATAAATGAGAATATATGGAAGATGGCTCCTGAGAGGCGCACCGAAGCAAAATTTGCTAAGGCTGCGACAGGTTCCGCCTGTTATAGCGGCAAGGTATTTAATAGATACCTGTTGAGATTTGTACTGCGAGGTACAGATGAATAGAAGTGGTAACGTGGGTTATATAGGCTCGCCTTCTTTTTTGGAAGGTGAGCTTTTTATTTTGTAGGGAATACTTCTTATGAAATAAAAATTCTTTATACAGTTCCACTTTAGAAAAGATAAGGAGGAAATAAAAATGGATAAGAAAAAATATTATATTACTACAGCAATTGCGTATACATCAGGAAAACCTCATATTGGAAACACTTACGAAGCAATTCTTGCAGATAGTATTGCTAGATTTAAAAGACAGCAGGGGTATGACGTGTTTTTCCAGACAGGAACAGATGAACATGGGCAGAAAATTGAATTAAAAGCAGCAGAAGCAGGAGTTACCTGTAAAGAATTTGTTGACAACGTAGCAGGGGAAATTAAGAGTATTTGGGACTTAATGAACACTTCTTATGATAAATTTATCCGTACAACAGATGATTACCATGAAAAACAGGTACAGAAAATCTTTAAAAAATTGTATGATCAGGGAGATATTTACAAAGGACATTATGAGGGTATGTACTGTACTCCATGTGAGTCTTTCTTTACAGAGTCTCAATTAGTAGATGGAAAATGCCCGGATTGTGGACGTCCTGTAACACCGGCCAAAGAAGAAGCATATTTCTTTAGAATGAGTAAATATGCACAGAGACTGATTGATCATATTAATACACATCCTGAATTTATTCAGCCTGTGTCCAGAAAAAATGAGATGATGAACAATTTCCTTCTTCCGGGACTTCAGGATTTATGTGTGTCCAGAACTTCCTTTAAGTGGGGAATTCCTGTAGATTTTGATCCGAAACACGTAGTATATGTATGGCTTGATGCGTTGACAAATTATATTACAGGTATTGGATATGACTGTGATGGCGAAAACACAGAACAGTTTAAAAAAGACTGGCCTGCAGATTTGCACTTAATTGGAAAGGATATTATTCGTTTCCATACAATTTACTGGCCAATTTTCCTTATGGCTCTTGATTTGCCTTTACCAAAACAGATTTTTGGACATCCATGGCTGTTGCAGGGTGATGGAAAAATGAGTAAATCTAAAGGAAATGTTCTTTATGCAGACCAGTTAGTAGATTTCTTTGGTGTAGATGCAGTACGTTACTTTGTTTTACATGAAATGCCATTTGAAAATGATGGTGTGATTACATGGGAATTGATGGTAGAACGTTTAAATTCTGAACTTGCAAATACTTTAGGTAATTTAGTAAACAGAACAATCTCCATGTCTAATAAGTATTTTGACGGTGAAGTAAAAAATACCAATGTATGTGAGCCGGTAGATGAAGAATTAAAGGCAGTGGTACTGGGAACAAAAGCAAAAGTAGAGGCAAAAATGGAAGAACTTCGTGTAGCAGATGCTATTACAGAAATCTTTACTTTATTCAAACGTTGCAATAAATATATTGATGAAACCATGCCATGGGCTTTGGCAAAAGAGGAAGATAAGAGGGATCGTCTTGCTACGGTTCTCTATAATTTAGTAGAGGGAATTTGTATTGGCGCTTCTTTATTAGAATCCTTTATGCCAGATACAACAGGAAAAATTCTGCAGCAGTTAAATGCACCAAAACGTGAATATGAAGAATTAGAAACCTTTGGTTTGTATCCTTCTGGAAATCGAGTTACAGAAAAACCGGAAATTTTATTTGCACGTCTTGACGTAAAAGAAGTATTGGAAAAAGTAGAAGCCATGAAGGAAGCAGAAAAAACAGAAGAAACAGCAGAAGAAAAGGAAGAAGTGCCTGTTATTGATGTTGAAGCAAAAGAAGAAGTTACATTTGATGACTTTATGAAGATGCAGTTCCAGGTTGGTGAAATTATTGCTTGCGAGGAAGTGAAAAAATCAAAAAAACTACTTTGCTCTCAGGTGAAAATTGGAAGTCAAGTAAAACAGATTGTATCTGGAATCAAATCTAATTATAAACCGGAAGACATGGTTGGGAAGAAAGTTATGGTATTAGTAAACTTAAAACCTGCCAAATTAGCTGGTATTGTTTCGGAAGGTATGATTTTGTGTGCAGAAGGGTTTGACGGTGAGTTGGCTCTTATGACACCAGATAAGGATATGCCAGCAGGTGCAGAAATCTGCTAAAAAGGGCTTGACAGCATAGTTCATATCGTTTATAGTTTTTTTTAATAAAAGGGAGTAGCTGGCACCTATAGGTGTTCGCGATGACGTCAATCTCGATGGAAAAATTTCCATCCGTATCGTGATGAAATGGCAAGACTTTTATTGCATGGAAAAGTGCAGTAGGAGTCTTGCCTTTTTCTGTATCAAGGGACTTTTACAATGCACAATAAAAATCAGGAGGAAAAAGCATGAAAGAGTATTATCAAATGTCAAGAACAGAAGCCCAAAAGGCAGTAAATGGCAGTACTCATCCTCTTAGTGAGGAACAAATTAAGAAAAACCAGAAAAAGTATGGACCGAATGCTTTAGTAGAAGAAAAAAAGAAGTCCATTCTACAGATTTTTTTAGAGCAGTATAAAGACTTTTTAGTTCTTATATTGATTGTAGCAGCCGTTGTATCTGGGTTATTGGGAGAAACAGAAAGTGCCATTGTTATTTTGGTGGTAATTACCATGAACGCCATTTTAGGCACAGTTCAGACGATTAAAGCAGAACAATCCTTGGATTCCCTAAAAGCAATGTCAGCCCCTGAGGCAAAGGTTTTCAGAAACGGAGATGTAATAAAAGTTCCGTCAGACCAAGTAACTGTAGGCGATATTGTTATGCTGGAAGCTGGTGATTATGTTCCAGCAGATGGACGTATTCTGGAAAATGCCAGCTTAAAAGTTGATGAAAGTGCATTAACTGGGGAAAGCCTCGGAGTTGATAAGAAGGAAGAAGAAATTCAAGGTGAAGTTCCTTTAGGAGATAGAACGAATATGGTATATTCTGGAAGTTTTGTTTCCTATGGACGTGGTTCCTTTCTTGTAACAGGAATTGGTATGGAAACAGAAGTAGGAAAAATTGCAAAACTTTTAAAAACCACTTCTGAAAAGAAAACGCCTCTCCAGATGAATTTAGATAACTTTGGTCAGAAATTATCCATTCTAATTCTTGTATTTTGTGCTATTTTATTTGGTATTAGTGTATTTCGTGGAGAAAGTATTGGAGATGCTTTCCTTTTTGCCGTTGCGCTTGCTGTAGCAGCAATTCCAGAAGCATTAAGCTCTATTGTAACAATTGTGCTTTCTTTTGGTACACAGAAAATGGCCAAAGAGCATGCTATTGTAAGAAAGCTTCAGGCAGTAGAAGGTCTGGGAAGCGTTTCTATTATCTGTTCAGATAAGACGGGAACACTGACACAAAACAAAATGACTGTAGAATATTATTATGTAGAGGGGAAAGAAATTTCTGCAGAGGCTATTGATTTAGGTGATCGAGCTCAAAAGCAGTTACTTCGTCATAGTATTTTGTGTAATGACTCTACTAATAAAAATGGGGAGGAAATTGGTGATCCTACAGAAACAGCTTTAATCAATCAAGGAGATAAACTAGGTTCACCTGCTGAAGTAGTAAGACAGAAATATCCAAGATATAGTGAAGTTCCTTTTGATAGTGATAGAAAGATGATGTCGACACTTCATAATTTAAAAGAAGGTTCTACTATGGTAACCAAAGGCGCCGTGGATGTTCTTTTGGGACGTGTGACTCACATTCAGAAAAATGGTGAAATTGTTCCTATTACACCAGAAGATATACAAGAAATAGAAGGGCAGAATCAGAAATTTTCAAAAGGTGGTCTTCGTGTTCTTGCTTTTGCATATAAGAATGTACCGGAAAATACAACTCTTACAGTAGAAGATGAAAAGGATATGACATTCTTAGGTTTAATTGCTATGATGGATCCGCCAAGGGAAGAATCAAAAGCTGCTGTTGCAGAATGTATTAAAGCAGGGATTAAGCCGATTATGATTACTGGAGATCATAAGGTAACTGCAGCTGCCATTGCCAGACGTATTGGGATTTTGAAAGATGATTCTGAAGCATGTGAAGGTGCGGTAATTGAAAATATGTCTGACGAAGAACTGAAAGATTTCGTAGAAGGTATTTCTGTATATGCGAGAGTTTCACCGGAACATAAAATTAGAATTGTTAAAGCATGGCAGGATAAGGGGAATATTGTTTCCATGACTGGTGATGGTGTGAATGATGCGCCTGCTTTAAAACAGGCAGATATTGGTGTTGCCATGGGTATTACCGGAACAGAAGTATCTAAAGATGCAGCATCTATGATATTGACAGATGATAACTTTGCAACGATTGTGAAAGCAGTAGAAAATGGACGTAATGTGTATCGAAACATTAAGAGTGCAATTCAGTTCTTGTTGTCCGGTAATTTTGCAGGTATTTTAGCAGTATTGTATGCTTCCATTGCAGGTCTTCCAGTTCCGTTTGCGCCGGTTCATCTTTTGTTTATTAACTTACTTACAGATAGTTTACCAGCTATTGCTCTTGGTCTTGAGCCACACACTGAAAAAGTTATGAATGAAAAACCAAGACCAATGAACGAATCTATTTTAACAAAAGATTTTCTATCAAGAATTGGAATTGAAGGTTTTGTAATCGGTATTATGACGATGGTTGCTTTTTACATTGGATATCAGGAAAGTCCTTTATTAGCTTCTACACTGGCATTTGGTACTTTATGTACTTCCCGTCTTGTACACGGATTTAACTGTAAATCTTCAGAACCAGTATTGTTTACCAAGAGATTTTTTAATAATATCTACTTAATTGGTGCTTTTGGACTGGGGATTGTATTGATTACAGCAGTTATGTTGATTCCTGCACTCCATAGTATTTTCCAGGTACAGACATTAAATCTGACACAGCTTCTTATTATGTTTGGTCTGTCACTGGCAAACCTTCCAATTATTCAGTGTATTAAATGGATACGTACCAAAATCGGTAAATAAAAGATTTTTGGAGGAGATGTATGGATTTGAATAAGAAAAACATGAAAAATATTATGCTGCTGATTGTATTTGCTGTTTTATTCTATGTGGGGGTACAGCGAATAGACAGTCTGGCAGCAGGATTTTCCTTTGTGATTGGTATTGTTTTCCCGTTTCTGTTGGGAGGTACCATGGCATTTATTTTAAATGTACCCATGAGCTTTATGGAAAAAAAGTTATTTGCCAAAGCAAAGGGGAAGATAAAAAAGTTGACAAGACCAGTCTGTCTTGTGTTATCTATTCTTTTTGTAGTTGCTATTTTATGGATTGTGCTTTTGGTAGTGCTTCCAGAAGTAGCACGTACTGTTGCTAGTTTAAGTACGAATATAGAAGTGTCACTTATGAAACTTCAAAAATGGGCAATGGATATTTTTGAGGATAACAAACAAATTGAGGTATGGATTGCGAGTTTGCAGTTTGATTGGGATGGAATTATTCATACAGCATTTGGCTTTTTGAAAAATGGGGCTGGAAATGTTTTGAATTCCACGATGACTATGGCAAAGACAGTGATTAATTCTGTTATGAATTTTTTTGTGGCTTTTGTGTTTGCCTGTTATATCCTTCTTCAAAAAGAGAAGCTTGCAGTACAGATTCAAAAAATTTTATATGCCTTTTTCTCTAAGAAGGTGGTAATTAAAATATTGGAGATTGCATCTTTAAGTTACAAAACTTTTTCTAATTTTGTTACCGGACAATGTTGTGAAGCAGTTATTTTGGGATCCATGTTTTTTATTTCAATGAGTATTTTGAGATTCCCATATGCACTGTTAGTAGGAGTTTTGATTGCATTTACAGCTTTAATTCCGATTTTTGGTGCATTTATTGGATGTTTTTTAGGAACCTTTTTGATTATGGTAGTAGATCCTATGAAGGCGATTGCATTTATTATTTTATTCTTAGTATTACAACAAATTGAGGGAAATCTAATTTATCCTCACGTAGTAGGCAGTTCAGTAGGATTACCTTCCATTTGGGTATTGGTGGCTGTCACAGTAGGTGGAAGCTTAATGGGGATTGTAGGTATGCTGATTTTTATTCCTATTTCTTCCGTAGTATATGCATTATTTCGAGAAACCGTATATAAAAGACTAAAGGAGAGAGGAATTTATGATATTTGATACTCATGCGCATTATGATGATCAAGCATTTGATCTGGATCGTGAGAAAATTTTAAAGCATATGCAAGCAAATGGAGTTGGAAAAATCATAAATGTAGGAGCCTCTTTTAGAGGGGCAGAGGATTCTGTAAAGTTGGCCAGAAAGTATCCTTTTGTGTATGCGGCAGTAGGTGTTCATCCAGATGAAGTAGGAGATTTGGATGAAGAAAAAATATATAGGCTTAAGTGTCTGTGTGATGAGGACAAGACAGTTGCAGTAGGAGAAATTGGACTGGATTATTATTGGAATAAAGAAGATAGTGAAATACAGAAGAAATGGTTTGTAAGACAGATGGATTTGGCAAAAGAAACCAAATTGCCAATTATTGTTCACAGTCGTGATGCAGCTAAGGACACATTGGATATTATGAAGGCAGAAAAAGCTGAGAATTTGTCAGGAGTTATTCACTGTTATTCATATTCTAAAGAACATGCCAGAGAATATATGAATATGGGGTATTATCTGGGAATTGGGGGAGTAGTTACTTTTCCTGATGCCAAAAGACTAAAGCAGGTAGTAGAATATGCACCATTAGATTATTTGCTTTTGGAAACAGATGCTCCATATTTAGCACCTGTACCTCACAGAGGCACAAGAAATAATTCTCTTAATCTGGAGTTTGTAATAGCTGAAATTTCCAGAATAAAAGGTGTATCTGTTGAAAAGATTGCAGAAGTAACAAGAGAAAATGCCAGACGGTTATTTGGAGTATAAAAAGTTTTAGAGGAGAAATTTCTTATCGGTAGGATTGACGTAAAGTATGGAATACTTTTATTGTTGAGACTCTGCTGGTAATGGATTTCTCCTTTTTAAAAATGAATAGTTGATTTTTTATATACCGATAAGTATAATTGAAAGTAGAAGGATGGTGAGCAGAATGGATAACAAAGAGGTGCTCCTGCGAGTGGCGCTGGATTTGTTTCATGCAAAAGGATATGATGCAGTGGGGATACAGGAGATTGTAGATAAATCGGGAGTAACAAAGCCCACACTTTATTATTACTTTGGGAGTAAGAAAGGACTTTTGCAATATCTTTTAGAAAGTGGATATAAAATTTTGCAGAAGGATATTATAGAGATTGTCAGGGTGGATGAAGAATTACCCCAAATTTTATATCAGATTGCAAGAAGATTTTTTAACTTTGCATCAGCTCACGAGAAGTTTTATCTGTTTATGCTTTCACTTTTCTATTCAGGGAGAGAAAACGAAGCATTTCAAATGGTACTTCCTTTTATAGAAAATTATTATGGATACATTGTAGAGGTCTTTGAAAAAGATACATCTTTAAAAGGAAATATTGATCAAAGAAAAATGTATGCGGTAGGATTTACAGGTATTCTAAATCATCATATTATGACTGCTAGTTATGGATTATTGGAAAATGAAATGTTTGAAATTTCTGATGAAACTACACAAGAGATTGTTCGTCAGTTTCTGTATGGAATTTATTCATAGAAGGAGGAGATTTTTATGGGTGCTAATATGAAGATCACAGAGTTGGATCGCTATTTATTTGGGGAGGGAACTCATTATGAAATCTATAAATTGTTGGGGGCACATTTAGGAGTCAATAGGAAAAAGGAAGGTGTTTTTTTTGCAGTATGGGCACCTCATGCAAAAGTTGTTTCTGTAGTAGGGGATTTTAATAGCTGGGATCCAAAAGCAGATATTATGAAATGTGATAATGATATGGGTCTTTATCAGCTTTTTATTCCAAAAGTAAGAGAGGGAGATTTGTATAAATTTTGCATTACTACACAAAATGGTGATTTATTGTATAAAGCGGATCCCTATGCTAATTATTCTGAACTTCGTCCTGGAAATGCTTCTAAAGTTGTAGATTTAAAAGGTTATAAATGGTCAGATAGTGTCTGGATGAAAAAGCGTGAAGAATTTGATGTGGACAAGGAAGCGATGTCCATTTATGAACTTCATCCAGGGTCATGGAAAAAACATCCGGCACAGGGGAGTGATGATCCGGGATTTTATAATTATCGGGAACTGGCACATGAGCTGGTAAAATATGTAAAAGAAATGGGATATACCCATGTGGAACTTATGGGGATTGCAGAGCATCCTTTCGATGGTTCTTGGGGGTATCAGGTGACAGGATATTATGCACCTACATCTCGCTATGGTACACCGGAAGATTTTCGTTATTTTGTTAATTATTTACACAAAAATAAAATTGGTGTTATTTTGGACTGGGTACCAGCGCATTTTCCCAAGGATGCTCATGGACTTGCAGATTTTGATGGTGCCCCTACTTATGAATATGAAGATCCTAGAAAAGGAGAACATCCAGATTGGGGAACAAAGGTCTTTGATTATAGTAAAAATGAAGTGAAGAATTTCTTGATTGCCAATGCTTTATTTTGGATTGAAGAATTTCATATTGATGGATTGCGTGTAGATGCAGTTGCGTCTATGTTATATTTGGATTATGGGAGAAAAGACGGGGAATGGATACCTAATCAATATGGAGAAAACAAAAATTTAGAGGCCATTGAATTTTTCCGTCATTTGAATTCTATCGTTTTAAATAAACACAAAGGTGTTGTAATGATTGCGGAGGAATCCACAGCATGGCCTATGGTGACAGGGAGACCAGAAGATGGAGGTCTGGGATTTTCTTTGAAGTGGAATATGGGATGGATGCACGATTTTCTGGAATATATGAAGCTAGATCCATATTTCAGAAAATATAATCATCACAAGATGACATTTTCTACTTCTTATGCATATAGTGAAAAGTATGTGTTGGTGCTTTCACATGATGAGGTTGTACATTTGAAGTGCTCCATGATTAATAAAATGCCAGGGCTTGGACAGGATAAGTTTGAAAACTTAAAAGCAGGATATTCTTATATGATAGGACATCCAGGTAAGAAATTATTGTTTATGGGACAGGATTTTGGACAGTATCAGGAATGGAGTGAAGAGCGGGAACTGGATTGGTATTTATTGGGAGAACAGAGCCATCAGCAGCTTCAAAATTATGTGAAAGAATTGCTGAAAATGTATAAAAAGTACCCTGCTTTGTATGCTAATGACAGCAATAATCAAGGACTGGAATGGATTAATGCAGATGATGCTAGCAGAAGTATTTACAGCTTTGTGCGTTGGTCTCCAACAGGAAGAAACAATTTGTTGTTTGTAATTAACTATACACCTGTGGCAAGAGAGGATTATCGGGTTGGTGTGCCGAAACAGAAACATTATAAACTTATTTTAAATAGTAAGGAACCAGAATTTGGCGGCGATACACACAAAGAAGTTCTGGATTATAAAGCTGTAAAAAGGGAATGTGATGGAAGACCATATTCTTTTGCATATTCATTGCCAGCCTATGGCGTTGCGGTGTTTAAATTTTAAAAATAAAAAGAGCAATTGAAAAGAGATAACTGCATGAGAACCTATTTTTAAGATGGTTTTATGTGGAAGTCTCTTTTTAATTTGGCAATATTTTTGATTGCAAATGCAAAGAAATTATGATATTCTCATAATTACAAAGAAATTCAATTCTAAGAAATCTTTTTGACAATTCTGTCAAGAATATTCCAATTATTTTTTATGTACAATTCGGTCTTTGGGGCAAAAGGGAAGGTGATATTATGCGTAAAGCAGGTGAACTTATTGCCGGAAGATATAAAATTTTAAAAAAATTAGGTGAAGGAGGTATGAGTGTTGTATATCTGGCAGTAAATGAAAAGGTAAATAAGCACTGGGCAATTAAAGAAGTAAAAAAAGAGGGAGTAGAAAATTTTGAAGTTGTTCATCAAAGACTTTTAGCGGAAGCAGAGATTTTAACAAGGCTTCATCATCCAAATCTTCCGGATATTGTGGATATTATTGAAGAGGAAGAAAGTTTTTTGCTGGTCATGGATTATATAGAGGGGAGAGAATTAGAAAGTATAGTACAGCAATATGGACCACAGGAGCAAGAGAAGGTTATAAAATGGGGGCAGCAGTTGTGCGATCTATTATCTTATCTTCATTCTCAAAATCCTCCGATTATCTATCGGGATATGAAACCTTCCAATATTATTTTACAAGAAGATGGAAAAATAGTGCTTATTGATTTTGGTACTGCCAGAGAACTAAAAGAAAGCCAAACAGAGGATACGATTTGTCTTGGAACCAGTGGCTATGCAGCGCCAGAGCAATATGAAGGTTATGGACAAACGGA
This sequence comes from Blautia sp., assembly GCA_029257775.1. Lineage (GTDB taxonomy): Bacteria > Bacillota > Clostridia > Lachnospirales > Lachnospiraceae > Blautia. The sequence continues at coordinate 30,250 of JARIAQ010000014.1, forward strand.
TATGAGAACGGATATCTATTGTTTGGGTGTAACTCTTTATTATCTTCTTACGGGTCATAATCCAGTCTGTAAACCTTATGAAATCTATCCCATTCGTTATTGGAATGCCAATCTTTCTTCTGGTCTTGAATCTATTATCTTAAAGTGTACAAGGAAAAATCCTTCTAAACGTTATCAATCTTGTGAGGAGTTAAGGCAAGCTCTTTTTCACTATTATGAATTGGATGTAGAATATCAAAAATCTCAAAAAATGCAAAAGGGAATTCTTTTCTGCTTCTCTATTTTGGCCATTGCTTTTGGACTTTTAGGAGTTGCTTTTTATAAAGAGGAAAAGGAATTTGTAAATCGTATATATGAGGACTATCTTTATGAAGCCCAAAGTCAAACAGAAAAGGAACAGTGTTGGGCATATTATCAAGCAGCTATTATGTTAAATCCACAAAATAGTAAAGCCTACAAAGAACTTTTAGAGACTTTTCTTTGGAGAGATAATGAGGAACAGGAACAGGTACAGGATTATTCGGTATGTTTTTTTTCAGAGGAGGAGGAAGCTTTTATTCGTAAAATATTAAGAGCTGAAAGACGTGGAAAAAAGACAAATGAGGACTACTTAAAATTGAGAAAAAGGGAATATGAAAGTTTTGCATATGATTTAGGTGTTGCTTATTTTTATTCTTACAATGGGATAGGAAATAAGGCAGTGGCAGAAAAATGGTTAAAAATTGCAGGAGAAGGAAGACCTTCTAAAAAATTACAGAAATATAAAATTAAAAAAGCTCAAAAATTATGGAAGATTGCATCGTATTATGAACAGTTGGGTATGTATCATCAAGGTGGAGATGTGGGGATTTCTTATAGAGATTACTGGGAGGATTTAATAGAAATTGTGAATTACGAAAAGAAAAATTCAGAATATTCTCAGGATTTATTGTTTAGCTATAAAGAGCTATTATCGCAAATTATTGTTTCGGTTTCTAAGTTTGTAAAAGCAGGAATATCTAAGGCAGAAATACAAAAACAGCTAAAAGAAATTGAGGAGGTATTAGATCAAATGAAAATAGAAAAGAGTAGCGCCAATGCTCTTTACGAAGAAGAGATAAAAAGAATTTTGTGTGAAAATTTACCAGCAGCGTATCAGAGTATAGAGGCTGCTTTTGAAGGGGAGGTGGGAGAATATGAATGAAATAGAAAATAAAATTTATCTGTATCAGTGTTTTAAAAATATATTTTTAAGTATGAGTATTTTTTGCCTGATTATAACTGTCTGGTTATATTATAGTTGGAAAAGCAAAGAGAATTTGAAAATATTTGTTGGAATATTTTTGCTTGGAGTTGTAGGGAGCTTTATTTGCGTACAGCAAATACAAGCTTCTTCTCATAGGGAAAGGCCAGTTGTTTTGAAAATGAAGGAGGGAATGCGACTGAAATATACAAAGATATATGATAGAGACGATTTTCGCGTTTTTCAAAATTCTCAAACAGGAGATACTCTGGAAAATTTAGAGGACATAGAAATAGAAGGAGTTGAACAATCTGATGAAGTTTTTGTACGAGGACTTGAAGGAATCCTAGAAGAAAAAGTGAAGGATGTAGTGGAAGAGAGAGAGATTGGCATTCTTCTTACAAGAATTGAATTGGGAGGAAAAGATGCTTTCAAATATAAGGTGGATTTAGAGAGGAATAAAGTTCGTTTAGACGGAGTGATTACTATAAAAAAGCGAAAGATTAATTTAAGGATAGCAGGGGGAAGTAGAGAGTACGGCCATTATAATGAGATAATATATGATCAGGATATTCCAGTGGGAGAAAATACGGAAAGTTATGTGAATTGTGAAATAGAAGGGGTGTTAAAAGGGGATGCGGTTTCTTATCCAACTCCGTGCGAAAAACCCATAGAAGAGGATTGGATGCCAGATTATCCTAAAGGTGAATGGAAAGATAGAATAACAATAAATCAAGATGGGGAGGCTGGAAAAAATTATTATTTTAACGATAAGGAGATTGTTTGTGGTACGTTGAAAATAGAACCTGAGATAATCGAAGATTATTCCCAATATATTGATTTTGAAACAGATAGGAAGCAAGTATATTTTGATAAAGATACAGGAAAACTTTGGGCTGATGGAAAAACACAAGATTTTTGTGTACAGTTAAAAGAAAGTGAGAAAGGGGGATTTTATACTGATGTATGTATGGATACAGGGGAAATAATCAGTAGAAAGGGGAAAGGTTTGGATTTTTCAAAAGAGAATTTTAAAGAAGGAGAAGAACAAAAAATTTGTCTTTATCTAGTTCATGAAGAAAATCAGATGAAATCAGAACCTTTTACAATTTCTCTTTTTTTTGATACCTGTGCTCCTGAAGTGACGGGAAATACCATAAGTGATAGGATGAATGATTATGAAACTTTATCAGATATAATAACTATTGGAAAGTATTACGGCCAAGAAAAAGTGGGAAGAGAAAACTTTTATCTAGAGGATAAAAATGGGTGTGGCATTAAAGAAAGCTGGTATCATGTTATAGAAAGTGAGGAAGATTTTACAAAAGAGATGATAAAGAACTATTTATATAATGAGTTGCAAGAAAAGCAATGGAATTTGTTACCCCAGGATGGTGTAATAGAATTTTCTTTAGAGCAAGAGAAGTATCTTGTTTTAATAAAGGTGGAGGATTATTTGGGACACGAAAAAATTTATGTTTCCAATAAAATTTCCATAGATAGGGAAAAACCTCATGTTCAAATAAAGTTTGGAAAAAAGCAACAAATATCAAAAACAGGAATTTATGGAGAAGATGTCAAATTGGAATTTTTTGCAAAAGATGAAAAATCTGCTATAGCTAAAATGGAAGTTCTGGTGACTTGTGGGGGAAAAGAAATTAAAAAAGATGTTTTAATAGAGAGAGCAACTTTACAAGAGATATTATTACCATATACCATAGTAGCTCAGGAAAATTATAGTGGAGACGTTTGCGTTACCGTTATTGTCTCAGATTATGCCGGAAATAGGACAGAAAAAAAGTTACATTTAGAAATGGATACGGTATTACCTGAAGTAAAGGTGCAGTGGAATACGGGGAAGAATAGTCAAAAAAAATATTATAATACAGAAAGGGTTGCCCATATAGAAATAAAAGAAAAAAATTTTGAAGACTCTTTGATTCAGTGGGAAATAAAAGGAAATGCCAAAATTGAAAAGTGGAAATCAAAGGGGGATGTTCATTTCTGTGATGTTGTTTTTTCTAAAGATGGTGTATATGGATTGGAATTTTCCTGTGTGGATCAGGCAGGTAATCAGAAGAAGTATCAAGAACCGGATACATTTATTATAGATCGCACAAGTCCAGTGATTGAAGTTACTTATGAGGATGAAATAGATTCTCACATAAAATATTTTAATCGCCCCCGTGTGGCAGAAATTGTGATTTATGAGCAGAATTTTGATGAGAATCAGGTGGAAGTAAGTGTAAAAAATGAGAAGATGGAAGGAAAACAGCCTCATATTACAGAATTTTCTTCTCAAAAAGGTGTTCATAGGGCAAAAGTTCTTTATGAAGAAAGTGGTGAATATGATTTAAAAGTTTCCTGTGGTGACAAAGCTGGAAATCAGGCAAAGGATTTTCAGTCTGAAAAATTTATTTTAGATTTAGAGATTCCTGAAATTGAAATTTTTAATGTAAAAGATAAATCTGCAAATAAGGATAAGGTAGCACCGATAATTGAAATTCGAGATGTGAATTATCAGATGGGGGCTTTTACTGTGGAGTTACTGGGTAGTAATGGAAAAAGCTTGAAGATAAATAAGACGGTGAGAGGGATAAAACAGGGGCAGAGAATAGCTGTTGATGATCTGCCAAGAACAGAAGAGGTGGATGATGCTTACACACTTTTGGTAACAGCAGTGGATAAGGCGGGAAATTGGGTAAAAAAGGAAATTATGTTTTCTGTAAATCGGTATGGTTCTATTTATGAACTGGATCCTGGTACACAAAAATGGCTCAGTGTAGAGGAAAGAAATCATACATATTTAAAAGAGGGGAAAGAAATTGGTATTTATGAATATAATGTAGATCGCATTAAGGAAAGAATCATTACAGTGATTTGTGATGGAGAATTGAAAAACTTAAAAGAAGGTCAGGATTATAGGGTGGAAACTTTGGAAAACAAAGGAAAGTGGAAAAAAAGCTATTATAAGATAAAAGCGGAAAATTTTAAAAGAGAAGGAAATTATACAGTTATTTTAAATTCCAAAGACAATGCAAATAATAGTATGAACAATATATGTATGAAAAGAAAAGCAGAAGTAATGCCGATTTCATTTACAGTAGATTATACGTCTCCCGCTGTTTTCATACGGGGAGTAGAAAATCGAGGAAAATATCAGGATTTAGTAAAAGATATTGTAATTGAAGTTACAGATAATCAAGGGTTAGAAGAAGTAGAGCTTCAGATTGGGAATAGAAAAATTCAATATAAAAAGAAAGAATTAAAGGAGAAGAAGGGGATAATTAAAGAAAAAATTTACAAAAATGAAAGATGGCAGAAAATTCAGGTAACAGCTATAGATGCGGCAAAAAATAAGCATCTGGAAAGACTTCGTGTTTTGGTTATGCCAAATTCGTTACAAAAAGAGAAAATGCAAGATAATACTATGAAAATTATGCTTGTATTTCTTTTGCCGATATTGTTGTTTGTATGGAAAAAGAAGAAAAGTTAATATATACTAAAGCAAATACTGTCAGGAGGAAAGCAAATGAAAATTTTTGATATGCACTGTGATACGATTAGTGCTATTTATGAAAAGAAAAAATGTAATAAAGTGGCAGAACTTAGAAAGAATAATTTACATTTAGATATAGACAAGATGAGAAGAGGAGATTATGGACTTCAAACATTTGCCCTTTTTGTAGATAAAGAGGCACAGAAAAATTGTTTTGAAACTGCACAAGAAATGCTTGTCCTTTTTCAGGAGGAGATTAAGAAAAATAGTCAAGATATTGCGCAAGTTTTTACATATAAGGATATAGAGGAAAATGAAAAAAATGGAAAAATATCTGCACTTTTATCCCTAGAGGAAGGAGCCATTTATGAAAAAGAGCCTGAAATGCTACAAAAATTCTATAATCAAGGTGTGCGTATGGCAACTTTTACATGGAATTATGAAAATGATTTAGGATATCCCAACCGTTTTTATAATCCTTTGGAGAAAAAGGTATGGAGTGAGGGGGAATCTGCAGGGTTAAAAGAAAAAGGATTTGAGATGCTGGAGGAAATGGAAGCACTTGGGATGATTCTTGATGTTTCTCATCTTTCTGACGGAGGTTTTTACGATGTTGTGAAATACGCAAAGCGTCCTTTTCTGGCTTCTCATTCCAATGCCAGAGGCATTGCCCCTAATGCGGCTCGAAATCTAACAGATCAGATGATTCAATTGTTATCTAACAAAGGCGGTGTTATGGGATTGAATTTTTGCGTGTCTTTTGTAAGAGAAAATTGGAAGCCACAAGAGGAAGGAGCTCTTTTATCTGAGCTTATTAGACAAGTAAAATACATTATTCATGTAGGCGGTGAGGAGTGTATTGGACTTGGCAGTGATTTCGACGGGATTGAAGAAGCACCGGTTGAAATAAAAAATGGAGCAGGTCTTCCACTTTTAGCAGAAGCAATGGAGAAGGCAGGTATGCCGTATACGCAGATTGAAAAAGTATGTTTCAAAAATGTAAGAAGGTTTTTAAAAGAAAATCTATAGAGCAAGAAACAGGGGTTTCGCATAAGCAAAAATCCCTGTTTCATATAAGCTACAGAACATACTAAATTTCTGATCTGCATAGTTTTGTTTCTTCCTTAGCATTTAAAATCAAATAAATCACGAATAGGAACTTCCAGTGCTTCGGCAATATCGAAGAGACTGTCAAGAGAAATCGAAGTTTTTACTCTCGGCGCTTCGATATTGCTAATATGAGTTCTGCTAAGTCCTACACGTTCTGCAAGTTGGGTTTGTGTTAATCCTTTTAATTTTCGATAATAAGATATGGTTAATCCTAATTCACGAAGTTGTCTTGTCCTTTTTTCGTCCATAAAGGCAAATCTCCTTTTTTTGCTAAATATAGCATTGCCATAAATGAACAAAAACAAACTAATATAGTGCAAAAATAAAATATTAAATTGCATAATATAGGTGGTAACTAATTTTTGCAGTGTACGGTTATATAATTATCAGCAATATCGCACATTTGTTCAAGACTAAAGACATGTACATGATTTCCGGAAATTACTTCAAAACCGCTTACAAAGTCTGATTTAGAAAACAGATAATACCATTTTTCCATATCAGGAAAAAGAGAAGCATGTTTTTGTAGTTTGTAAAGCGCATCAATGTCAATCCATTCATCTGTCCAGAAACAAGATCCTAGTAGAATATTATTATCATGGTAAGCTGCAATAGGAATTGTCTCTGTGCGTTTTTTAGTTGGGTGTTGCCCCCACCATTTGCCTACGTTTTTCATAGGAAAGGGTGCAGTGCCCATTTCATCTGTTAGAATTAGAAATTCCTTACAAATAGTTTTAAAAATATTTTTCGCATAATTATCCAGTTCTGGCAGAATAAATGTGTTAAAAATAGATTTACCTTGTCCGGACTCAATTTCTGATTGATAAGGAAAGACGTATGTATACCAAAAACGAAAAATACCATCTGAAATAGTATAGACAGCACGGCGACTGCCTTGATCTTCCGTTACAGGAACCATTCTTTTTGTAAGATTCCGTGAAGATAAGGAAAGAAGAAGGCTGCTGGCAGCACTGGTAGTAAGGCCAGTGCAGTCACAAACTTCTTGGAGTTTCTTTTCCTCCTGTCCAAGAGAAAGGAGAATAGAGCGCATAATACAGGAACCAGAATAGTATTCTCTTGTCTTGGATGGTACAAAACGGTAAAAGATACCTTTTTCTTGAAAGAAAAGATGGTAAATACTATCTTTAACAGATAATTGGGGATTAAAATACTGCAAATAGGCGGGAACCCCTTTTGTAATGCTATACAGCAGCATTTGGTCTTCCAAAGACATTTCAGGATAAAACATTCGCATTTCAAAAAAGGAAAATGGTCTTAAAAGAAAAGTGTTTTTTTCTTTTTTGGACTCTTTTTTGTAGGTAGAAGCAGATTTACATAAAATTAGAAAAATATTTGCGTCTTTGCTTATACGGTTAAAAAATGAGGAAATCAAAGTGGAAATCCTTCTATTAGCAGCTAAAAGATGTGGAAAATCATCAAAAATTACTAACAAAGATTCTTGTTCAGAATATTTTGCCATTAACTTTAAAATATCGGTCATCCCTTTTGTCTGTTGAAAATCCTCATGTAATTGTCGTGTACATAGTGCCCTTAGCCTATGCATATTTTCTTCAAAAGATAAAGGTGCAGCTTTAAAATATAAAGTTTTTTTGTTATTAGAAAGTTCCTGAATAAGTCTGCTTTTTCCCATACCAGGATGAGAATACAAAGATACATGGCAGGAAGCTTTCGTGTCAAATAAATGATTAAAGTCGGAAAGTATATTCCCTTTGTCTAAAAACATAAGATCTCCTTGAATTTTGTAAAATAAGATTTAATTTTATTTTAGGTGTACTTTTCAGGAAAGTCAAAACATTTTCAAAGGTTTTTTATAGAAAATTTAGATTTAATTCCAGATTATTTAGAAGAAAAGGAGAAAAAATATGATATAATATTTGCATAATATGCACGAACAAAAAGAAAACTGGGCAGAGAGGCAGTGATTATGAAACTTAAGACTAGAATTATTAGTTCTTTTTTTATTATCGTTTTAGAACCTTTGTTGTTTACAGGATTGGCTTTTTGGGTATTTTCAGAATATCAGTGCCGTGTCATAGAACAGCAGTATGGTATTGAAGATGCTACATACAAAAGTCTTTCTAATACAGCAGAGATTGTAAATCATCTTACAAATGAGCGGGCGCAGGCCATGCAGGAGATTGCGGAGAAAGAACCATACAAATTTGAAGACATTGTTTATTTAGATGAAATGAACAAAGAACTTCAGGAAATACACGCTTACCTGTTGATTAAGGAAGGGGATCGAGTAACGTATTATGGATGTGAAAATTATCCCTTAGAAGTGGTAGAACGCTTAGATCATTACGAAAACTTTAATTCAGAAAACAGTGATAGTGTATATATGGGGGGCAGAGTGCAAGCTCTTGTAAAGAAGGTTAGTTTTCATACCGATACAGTAAAAGATGGAAGTGCTTTTATTATTTCTAATATTTTTGAGACACTTCCTCAGCTAAAAGAACTTTTTAAGAATATGCTGGTCACCGTAATTGTAATTCTGGCTGCTACGGCATTAGGACTTACATGGTGGATTTACAGAGGAGTTATTGCACCTCTGGATCGTCTTCGAACAGCTACAAGAAGGATTAAAGAAGGAGATTTGAATTTTTCTGTATCCACGGAAGGAGTCAGTGAAATTGCAGATTTATGTCAAGATTTTGAAGATATGCGTCGCCGTTTGAAGGAAAATGCAGAAGAAAAAGTTGTTTTTGACAGAGAAAGTAAAGAACTGATCAGTAATATCTCTCATGATTTAAAGACACCGATCACAGCAGTGAAAGGGTATGTTGAGGGAATTATGGATGGAGTTGCCAATACACCGGAAAAGATGGAGCGTTATATTAAGACAATCTATAATAAGGCCAATGAAATGGACAGACTAATCAATGAGCTGACTTTTTATTCGAAAATGGATACAAATAAAATTCCGTATACGTTTAATAAAATTTATGTAACGGAGTTTTTTGATGATTGCGCTGAGGATTTAAATATGGAACTTAGTTCCAAAAATGTAGATTTCTCTTACTCTAATTATGTAGAACCGGAAATTATGGTAATTGCAGACGCAGAACAAATTAAACGGGTGGTAAATAATATCGTAAGCAATTCTTTGAAATATATGGGAGAGGAAAAGCAAAAAAGGATTAATCTTCGAGTAAAAGACGTAGGAGATTTTATCCAGGTAGAAATTGAGGATAGCGGAAAAGGAATCGCAGCGAAGGATCTGCCTAATATATTTGACAGATTTTACAGAACAGATGCTTCCAGAAATTCGTCTAAAGGAGGAAGTGGAATTGGCCTTTCCATTGTTAAGAAAATTATGGAAGATCATGGTGGGAAAGTTTGGGCCACAAGTAAAGAAAATATTGGAACAGTTATGTATTTTGTTCTGAGAAAATATCAGGAGGTACCAGTAAATGAGTAAGATTTTAATTGTAGAAGATGAGGAAGCAATTGCAGATTTAGAAAAAGATTATCTGGAATTAAGCGGATTTGAGGTGGAAATTGAAAATAGAGGTGATGTGGGATTAAAAAGAGCATTAGAGGAAGATTATGATTTGTTTATTTTAGATTTAATGCTTCCGGAAGTAGATGGATTTGAGATATGTAGGGAAATTCGAAATCAGAAAAACACACCGATTATTATGGTTTCAGCTAAAAAAGATGATATTGATAAAATCAGAGGTCTTGGACTAGGGGCAGATGATTACATGACAAAGCCTTTTAGTCCTAGTGAACTGGTAGCCAGAGTTAAGGCGCATCTTGCCCGATATGAACGTTTGATAGGAACCGGAATTCAAGAAAATGATATTATTGAAATACGTGGATTGAAAATTGATAAAACAGCAAGACGTGTATGGGTAAATGGAGAAGAAAAAAATTTCACTACGAAAGAATTTGATCTTCTTACCTTTTTGGCTCAAAATCCTAATAGAGTGTTTACGAAAGACGAACTGTTTAAGGAAATTTGGGCTATGGAGTCTATTGGAGATATTGCAACTGTTACTGTGCATATTAAAAAGATTCGCGAAAAAATTGAATTTAATACAGCAAAACCGCAATATATTGAGACAATATGGGGAGTAGGATATCGGTTCAAAGTGTGATAAAGTGGAAAAGTAAAGGGGACTGTTTGTGCAGTCCCCTTTACTTCATTGTGCTAAAATATGTGTTTTCTTGTTGATTGGATTTTTAATTTTTAAATGTTCTGTATTGTTTGAAGATATTACATACGAGGTATTTGCACCATTCAAAATACTGATAGAAACATGAACAGGTATATCATTTTCATCGTATACAATTTTAAATATGTCAAATACAGGGTCGCCAGGTGAACAATGGAGATAAGAAGCCTCTTCCTTTTTTGCCTTGCGAACTTTAATTACCTTTTCTGAATTTATCATTTTGATATGATAAATATTTCTTAAAATTTGATAGATAGAAAAATTTCCGGTCAGATACTGTTTAATATCAGGATAACGGGAAACTGGAAGATAGCAGGTGTCTATAAAAATCACTGTATTATCATATCCCATAACACGTTTGATTTTGAGAACATCAGAAGTATCGGAAAGGTTAAGATATCCAGCAAACTCTTCAGAATGTTTTTCTGTTTCTAAAGAAAGCAGTTGCGAGAATGTAGACTGATTTCTTTTTTCCATTGCCTCGTGGAAACCTCCGATTTCATTTAGTTTGATACATAAGGAGGATTCCAGTACGAAAGTACCTTTTCCCTGTTTTTTTATTAAAATCTTTTTATCACACAGCTCTTTCACAGCTCTTCTGACAGTAATGCGGCTTACATTGTATATAGATTCTAATTCTGTTTCGGTAGGTAGTTTGTCGCCGGCTTTATAGGTACCGTTTTTAATATTGGCTATAATGGCATCTATAAGCTGCTCATATAAGGGTTTTATTGTATTTTGTTCTAACATATTTAAGTTTAATCTCCAGTTAATCTTATATTTTAATCATTTTAGGGATTCGATTTTGATAATGTGTAATATAAGAAAAACCTGCCTGTTTCAGATATTTCAGTGCAATATCAAAATCTTGTTGTAAGTCAGATGCACAATGAGCATCTGAACCTAATGTCACAATTTCACCATGAAGCTGGGAGTAGAGTTTTAATATATCCAAGGATGGCATACAACCAATTTTATAACGGATTCCGGATGTGTTTATTTCTATACCAATTCCATGAGAAATTGCTTCCTTTAAAACCTTCTGTAAATAATCGTTTTCACAGGGGACGTTTAGAGAAATGCCCTGTTTGGCTGCGTATCGTTTAAATAAATCAAGATGTCCTAGGCAGTCGCATAAATTGTTTTTGATAATCTCCAGAAGAGAGGAAAAGTAATTATTATATAGCAACTCTATGTTAGTCATTTTATAATTATATCTTGATAAATCCATGTTGTCAATTTTATGGCAGGAGCCAATTACATAGTCAAAAGGATATTTCTTTAAAAATTTTTTTGCCATTTCCAATTGAAGATGAGGTTGTCCAAATTCAATGCCAAACCCTACATGCACAGATGTAGGGTTTGATTGTTTTAGAAGGCAATATTGAGTATAATAGTTATCTAGATATTTTTCATGGAATGATGGACTGTTATAAGAATCGGAAAAAAATTCAAAATGTTCGGTCAGCATTAGTTCTGAAATACCGTTTTTTTGGGCGGTATTCAGAATGTTGCTGTAGCTTTCTTGGGAATCTGGGGAAATAGAGGAGTGAACATGATAATCTGGAATAGTTCTTATCATTCTGTCATGGGGTGGGGGTATCCGAACCCACCGTGGATTCTGCATGTAGTAGCTGCTTTAGCAGCTGCAAATGACAGAGCCTCTTCCATATTTTTGGTATCAACATAGTTAGTAAGGAAACCGGCAATAAAGCTGTCTCCTGCTCCCATGGTGTCGATAACCTCTGTTTTTAAGATCCCCTGAGTATAGAAAGTTTTCCCATCGTAGAATATAGAACCCTTTGCACCCCTTGTGACACCACAAATTTTTGCACCCTTGTCTGCAGCAAGTTTTAAGAGGTTTTTGCATCCTTCTTCATCTAAATTTGAACCAGAGAAGAATGCATAAGTGATATAAGGACAAACTCTTTCCAGATATTTACTATCATGTTTATCTGAGAAGTCGAAACTGATATCACATACTTGTGCGAGAGTAGGAAGTTCATATTCCATATTAGAGTAACAACTTGTGTGACAAATATCGAATTCTTTTATAATGTCCAGATCTTCTGACACCAAGTGAATGCTGAAAAGATGTTGGCAACTATCTCTTTTCCCTGCAACGAATACACGGTCTCCATCCCTTAAAAGGACTTTGGGTTGTGCGGAGTGTGCATAGACTTTTCTGGAGCGAGAAGTATCGATTCCCTCGTTTGCTAGGCACTCTTGTATCCAGTGTGCATTTTCGTCATTTCCAAAAATGCCTATATATGCAGTTTTTTCAGCACCGTCTCTTTGGGAGTTTACGACTACATTTACAGCGTTTCCTCCTGGATAGTATACGTTGTCATCTACATAGCAATCAGTTACATTATCTCCTACAGCAATTAATTTCATGTTATTCCTCCTTTATATTAGCCTTTTACACTGCCGGCAGTAATACCTCTGATAAAGCTTTTCTGCATAAAGATGAACAGAATGGCAATAGGGAGGCAGGCGATAACCATACCGGCCATAACAACACCCCAGTTGGTCATCAGACCATCTGAGAATACCATAAGTCCCACGGGGATAGTCTGTTTCTGGGAAGAATCTATAAACATAGTCGCAAAAATAAATTCATTCCAAGAATAATAAGCGGTCATGATGATTACTGTTGAAATAATAGGTTTTGACAGAGGCAAATAGATTTTCCTGTAAATTTGAAAGAAAGTCGATCCATCAATAATAGCAGATTCCTCAAGTTCCTTTGGAATGCTAACGAAGAAGGAACGTATCAGCATTACAGAAACAGGGAGTCTGAATGCGATATAAGGAAGAATTAATGCAAAATAGGTATCTTTCAGTCCGAGGTTTTTTAAAAGCATATAAAGTGGTAATAAACAAACCTGTGGGGAGAGAAGAAGCCCCCCCATAATTAGCAGAAAACATAAATTTGCAAAACGACTTTTTATTTGGCAGATACCGAAAGCCGCAAAAGTAGAAATCAATACAACGCCAATGATGGTTCCGATGCTGACAATTAGGGAATTAATAAAATAATTGGAAATCCCCTTTTCCCAAGCAATCTTATAGTTTTCAAAAAGCCAATCTTTTGGAAGTCCCCATACATTTTTAAAAATACCATTATAGTCCTTAAAGGAGGACATGATAATCCAGAACATGGGGTAAATAATTATAATAGCAAGAATTACCAGAATGATAAACCATATATATTCGCCAATGCTCCATCTTTGAAGTTTTGATTTTTTCTTCACGTATTATTCCTCCTTTCCTCCGATAGTGAAGAACTGAATGCTGGAAAGAACTGCAGTTACAATGAAAATCAGTATGGCAATGGCAGATGCGTAACCCATATCATTTTTGACAACACCTGTTTGATACATATGTAAAGCGAGTGTCATGGTCGAAGTACCGGGACCGCCGCCGGTCAGGATATAAGGTTCATTAAATACTGTGAAAGCACCAACAACAGTAATAACCATAGTAACAAAGAACATCTGTTTCACCTGTGGAATAGTAATATTAAAGAACTGACGAATTTTTCCGGCTCCGTCCATTTCGGCAGCTTCGTATAAGTCTCTTGGAATTTTTTGTATGGCAACAATGAATAGCATGGTGACATAACCGGTGCTTTGCCATTGAGATACGGCAATTACAGCAAACATGGCAATTTTGCTTCTTCCAAGCCAGATATTGGTTAAATTATCCAGACCAATAAGTTCCAGAAAGCTGTTTAAAAGTCCCATTTGAGGATTATAGATAAACTCAAATAACAGACATACAACAGTCATGGAAAGCAGAGTAGGGATAAAAAAAGTGGTTCTGAAAAAAGGTGAAAATTTCTGGAGCAGCTTATCTTCTAGAACAGCAGCCAGAACCAACCCAAATCCCACTTGGATGATAACTGAAATTAAAGCATATAATATATTATTTTTCAGACATGTAAGAATAATTTTGTCTGAAAAGAGTTTGCTAAAGTTAGAAAGTCCTACAAACTCTTTTGTCGTGGCAGACAGAGTAAAGGACTGTGTACTATAAACTATGTTCATAATAAGTGGATAGTATACAAAAATGCCCAATATCAGAAGGCATGGAAGAATATAAAGAAAGGCCTGTTTATTTTTCTTTCCTGCCATAATGATCCTCCTTTTTGTAGTATAGTTGTATGTGAAGTGGTAGAATCAATTGTGAATATTCTGCCACTAAAAAGGAACAGACGGCCATGAAAGACCGTCTGCAAAAGTTCCTGTTATATGGGACGACCTGAGTTATTTGGATTTTCTTTTGATTTCGGTAGCAGCAGCCTGTACATCCTTTATAACTTTTTCTGGAGTCATATCGTTAGTAGCGATTGCGGAAGCGCCTTGTCCAAATACAGTGTAGATACCTGCGTCACAGGCATTATCAAACCATGGAGCCATCTGACTGGCCGATTCAATAGTTTCTAATGCTTCAATTTGTGCAGGAAGAGCATTCTCTTTTGTAAGTGCACCGTTTACGCTAGTCAAATCTCCGCCTATTGTTGAGAGCTGTACAGCTCCGCCTTCAGAACTTACTAACCATTTTAGGAATTTAATACATTCTTCAGGATGTTTTGATTTATTAGAAACCATGAAACCTTCAGGTGCGCCTGTAAGAGCATTTGGATCCCCTTTTCCGTCTTCAAATGCAGGAAAGTTAAAGAAACCATAGTCAAAAGTGACAGTATCTTTCATTAGAGGTATTTCAGCAAACTGAAGATACATAATGGGAGATTCTTCGGTAGCAAAGTAAGTATTTCTTGCAGCTTCATGGTCGATAGCAGTACAAGTTTCGCCCATGTATTTAGTAAGCTGTTTCCATTTGTTTAACACTTCGATATATGCGGAATCAGTAAATTCACCTGTAGCAGGATCATAATCTTTTGCAAGAACTTCTGGATCAACCATACGTTGATTCATAGTTCCTAAATAGTGAAGAATTGTCCAGTTATCTTTTAAACCTTCTACAATGGGAGTTTCATATCCGGCTGCTTTGAGTTTGTCGAGGACATCAATAAATTCGTTCCAAGTTTTCGGAATCTCAATATTATTTTCTTTAAAGATGCGTTTGTTGTAGAAGAAAGCTTTTCCATCCTGAGACCATGGAACAGCCATTATTTTTCCATCAAAGATAAAAGGACCTTTGGCGACATTAGCAATGGTGTCGGCCCATGTAGCATCTTCTTCGAATACAGAGGTTAGATCCATGACGTTTCCAGAATCAATCATTTCTTGAGCGAAGCTTCCAGACCAAGAAGAAAAGATATCAGGTACTTCATCTGTAGAAACAATCATACGAATTTTTTCTTTGTATTGGTCGTTTAAGATACAGTCCATGTTGATTTTAATATTAGGATTTTCTTTTTCATATTTTGCAATTAGGTCTTTAAACATAGAGTTTTTTGGATCGTTAGGCCAGCGATGGAAGAAATTGATTTCAATAGTGTCTCCATCTTTTTTTGATTCCGTAGACTCTTTGTTTGAACTGTCACCACCACAGGCTATCATGGAAAGTACAGAAATTGTAGCCAGTGACAGAGCTATTATTTTCTTGAATTTCATTTGGTATCCTTCTTTCTTGAAACAATATTAATATTCCATCTTCCACATGTATCTGCGGACACCTAAATCATGTCCGCGTTCATAAGAAATAGCATCGGCCATAGAACGTAATACAGTACCTGCAAGAAGTGGAGCATAGTATTCACGAACAGATTCATCAATTCCACACCAGTCAAATTCTTCTACATCGATTAAAGCAATACGGTCAGAATATTTTTTACAGAAATTATAAGCTCTTTCATCCAAATAGCGGGTAGAGCCTGTTCCTTTTACGATGATGAAAGGTACATCAAAATCTGTGATTTCAAAAGGACCATGAAAATATTCGCCAGAATGTATACAGCTTGCGTTAATCCACTGCATTTCCATCATAAGGCAGATTGCGTAGGAGTAACATTCGCCGTAGCAAGCGCCACTTCCCATAGTGTAGAGAAGATTTTCTCTCTTATAGCTTTTGCCCCATTCTGTTGCAAAGTCAGCATACTGAACTTTTACTTTTTCTGTTGCTTCCTGTAAATGGTCTAAAGCTTCAAGACCTTTTATATATTTTTCATCAGGTTTTACAGTATTTAAGATCTTGAAAATCAGGGAATAAAGCACTGCTTTATTTAAATCAGAGGTATCACATTCTTTGCCCCAATCATAGAAAATTGGATATTCAGCTGCTTTCCATAATGGAGAGTCTTCTAAATGAGAAAGAGCGATGGTAACAGCACCTTTTTCTCTTGCTACTTCAGTTGCTTTTACGGTTTCAGGTGTATTACCAGAGTGTGAACAGGTAATAACAACAGAATTCTCGTTTAAAGCTTGTGGTTTCATATGTACAAATTCATTTGAAGTGTAGATGCTTGCTGGGATTTCAATTTCACGGTCAAATATAAACTGAGCAGGCATCATAAAAGCTTGGGAACCGCCGCATGCTACAAAGTAAAAATGATTAACCTTTTTGTTTGCTACGGCCTGAACAGCTACATTAATTTGGGCAATAATTTCTTTATTCATAACTTAAAAACCTCCTAATTGTTTAAAATAAATGATATCGTTATATAACGTTATATTATGTAATTTATATATACAATAATATTGCACAAATGTCAATAGAAAGAATGAAAAAAGTTGTAGAAAATACAAATAATGGATTAAAGGTACGATTGACAAGAAGTCAATGTATTACTATACTTTTGAATATGCGTTGTTAAAATCAGAAATGATATGGAGAATAATATATGAATTACCTTGATATGGTGTTGCACCAATACAGTTGTACTGATTTTTATCCTTTTCATATGCCGGGTCATAAACGTCAGGTAGATACGAAATATTTGGATAATCCTTATGCCATAGATATTACGGAAATTACAGATTTTGATAATTTGCATCATGCAGAGGGAATTATAAAGGAAAATCAAGAGATGGCGGCAGAATTGTATCATGCCGACCAGTCATGGTTTTTAATTAATGGCAGTACAGCAGGAATTTTGGCTTCTGTATCTGCTTGCACCTCTAGAGGAGGCAAACTTCTTATGGCGAGGAATTGTCATAAAGCAGTATATCATGCTGCTTATTTGCGTGGATTAGAAATAGAGTATGTTTATCCGTCTTATGATCCAGTGTGTGGATTAAACGGTAGAATCTCTCCAGATGATGTAGAAAAAGCATTACGGGAAAGACCAGATATGGAAGTTGTTGTGATCACTTCTCCCAGCTATGATGGTGTGGTGTCAGATATAAGACGGATTGCAGAAATTGTTCATTCCCGCAAAATCCCGTTGATTGTAGATGAGGCTCATGGTGCTCATTTTGCTTTTTGCAAGCATTTTCCTACATCTGCCTTAGAACTGGGAGCAGATATAGTGATTCATAGTTTGCATAAGACATTGCCAGCTATGACACAGACAGCGCTTTTACACAAAAAGGGGAATCGTGTATCAGATGAAAAGATAGAGGAGTTTCTTGGAATTTATGAAACTAGTAGTCCTTCTTATATTTTAATGGGGGGGATTTCCTATTGCCTTCGTTTTTTAAAGGAAGAGGGAAAAGAGAAGTTTGAAAACTTTTGGGAAAATTTAAGATTAACAAGACAGAAATTAAAGAATATGAAGATTCTTTACTTAGTTGGAGAGGAATTGATAGAGCAGAATGAGATTTTTGATTTGGATTGTTCTAAAATAGTAATTTCCACTGCAAATGCAACAATTAATGGTCCTCAGCTTCATGAGATTTTAAGAACAAAATATCATCTTGAAATGGAGATGGAGGCAGAACAGTATGTATTGGCGCTAACTAGTGTTATGGACAGTCGGGAGGGATTCGATAGACTGGTAAAAGCGCTTTTGGAAATTGATGAAAGTCTACAGGAGGGGAAACAGAGCGTACAGAATTACAAATTTATAGATAGTAGTGCTGTAGCAAAAAATCAACAGAAGTGTGATATTTGGGAAGCGACAGAAGGAGAGTGGGAAAACGTTTCTCTAAAGGAAAGTAAGGGTAGAGTGTCGGCGGAATATGCTTATTTATATCCGCCGGGGATTCCACTTTTAGTACCAGGTGAAGAAATTTCAGAAGATTTTTTAGCAAGGGCAGAAAGTTTGCAAGCTCAAGGAATGTATCTTCAAGGGCTGCATGATTACAGTCAGGAGAAAATACGTGTTTTAAAAAAATTTTCATAATGGAGATAGAATAAGATGGGAAAAATTTTTTATATTATGGGAAAAAGTTCATCAGGAAAAGATACAATTTATAATCGTTTGCAAGCGGATGAAAAACTGCAGCTTTTGAATTTGATTTTGTATACGACCAGACCCATGAGAGAAGGGGAAATAGAGGGAAGAGAGTATCATTTTGTTCAGAGAGAAGAATTTGAGAGTCTAAAACAAGAGGGAAAGGTAATAGAATCAAGGACATATGAAACAGTATATGGACCATGGACATATTTTACGGTGGCTGATGGACAGATGACAGATACAGAAAAAAGTTATTTGGGAATTGGAACCTTGGAGTCATATATACAACTGAAAAATTACTATGGAGAGGAAAAAATTTGTCCTGTTTACATAGAAGTGGAAGATGGGGAGCGTTTAAAAAGAGCTATTGCCAGAGAAGAACAGCAGACATCGCCGAAATATGAAGAAATGTGCCGGAGGTTTTTAGCAGATGCACAGGATTTTTCAGAAGAAAAGTTACAACAAGCAGGCATTACAAAAAGATTTTATAATACAGAATTAGAAAATTGTATAAAAGAAATTAAAAACTATATACAAAAGTTGCAGTAGAGAAAAAATGTGTGATATAATATTTCAATAAAGTGCAGATTAAGCCAAAGAATTGGCTCTTAAATGCAGGGATTGAGGTGAATTGCAATGCAAGAAGTAGAAAAAGTATTGGGACATGAAGAAGTAATAAAACATTTAAAAAATGCAGCAGCAATGGATAAGGTTTCCCATTCCTATATTTTTGCAGGGGAAAAGGGAAGTGGAAAAAAGCTTCTAGCAAAGTTGTTTGCTATGACATTGCAGTGTGAAGAACATGGGGATGAGCCGTGTTTGCAGTGTAGTTCCTGTAAAAAGGCGATGAGTCGGAATCATCCAGATATTATTTACATTCGTCATGAAAAACCAAATTCTATAGGTATCGAAGACATTAGAGAACAGTTGATTGCAGACGTTTCCATTAAACCATATACGGGGCCCTATAAGATTTATATTGTAAATGAGGCAGAAAAGATGACTGTACAGGCACAGAATGCTTTGCTGAAGACCATAGAAGAACCGCCGGCTTATGCAGTTATTCTTTTATTGGTAAATAACGGAAGCACTTTATTACCTACTATAGCATCAAGGTGTGTGACATTGAATTTTAAACCGGTAAGAGATGAAGTGATTAAAAAATATTTAATGGAAGAGCTTCATGTGCCGGATTATCAGGCAGAGATTAGTGTTGCTTTTGCCCAGGGAAATGTGGGGAAAGCAAAGCAAATTGCCACGGCTGAAGATTTTACAGAAATGATGGATGCAGCTTTTCGTATTCTGAAACGTGGTGAGGATATGGAAGTTTATGAGATGGTAGATGCCATTAAGCTACTTTCTGAACAAAAACATACGATATACGAATATTTAGATTTATATTTGGTATGGTTTAGAGATGTGTTGATGTTTAAGGCTACCAGACAGATGGATGGCTTGGTATTTCGTCAGGAATATAATGATATTAAAAGTCGTGCAGATAGAAGTTCTTATGAAGGACTGGAAAAGATTATTCAGGCAATTGAAACGGCGAAAGCTCGTTTGCAGGCCAATGTAAATTTTGATTTAACCATGGAACTTTTGTTCCTTACAATTAGGGAGAACTAGTTATGACAAAGGTAATTGGAGTAAGATTTCGCAACGTGGGAAAAATTTATTATTTTTCACCTAAAGATTTAGAAATCAAATCAGGAGAGCATGTAATTGTAGAGACCGCAAGAGGTGTGGAATACGGGAGTGTGGTATTGCCGCCTAGAGAAGTGCCGGATGAAAAAGTGGTACAGCCTTTAAAAGAGGTTATTCGCATTGCTACTCCTCAAGATGATAAAAAAGAGGAATCTAATAGAAAAAGAGAAAAAGAAGCTTTTCAGGTTTGTTTAAAGAAGATTAGAGAACATAATCTGAAGATGAAACTGATTGATGTAGAATATACATTTGATAATAATAAAATCTTATTTTACTTTACAGCAGATGGACGTATTGATTTCCGTGAGTTAGTAAAGGATTTGGCAGCGATTTTTAAGACTCGAATAGAACTTCGTCAGATTGGTGTCAGGGATGAAACTAAGATTTTAGGAGGAATCGGTATTTGTGGCAGACCGTTGTGTTGCCATACTTATTTATCTGAGTTTGTACCGGTTTCTATTAAAATGGCTAAAGAGCAGAATCTGTCTTTAAATCCAACAAAAATTTCTGGAGTTTGTGGAAGATTAATGTGTTGCTTGAAGAATGAGGAAGAAACTTATGAAGAGTTAAACCGTAAGCTTCCAAATCCAGGAGATAAGGTAACAACGCCAGAAGGGCTAAAGGGAGAAGTACAGAGTGTTAACGTGTTGCGCCAGTATGTCAAAGTGATTGTAGATGTAGAAGATGAGAAAGAGATTCGTGAATATCAGGCATCAGAATTGAAGTTCAAAGCACGTCAGAAGAGAGAAAAGTTGAAACTCACAGAAGAAGAAATGAAAGCGTTAAAAGAACTAGAAAGAGATAAATAAAGAGGGCATTCGCAAGATGGAGAAGATACTTCAAGAAGGAGAACGACTGGATGACCTCCAAAATGGATATAGTTTGATACAAAATCCTCAGCAGTTTTGCTTTGGAATTGATGCGGTGCTCTTATCCTGGTTTGCACAAGTGAAGACGGGCGAAAGAGTATTGGATATGGGGACGGGTACAGGTATCGTCCCCATTTTATTAAAAGCAAGATATCCAAAAGGAGAGCATTTTACAGGGCTTGAAATACAGAAGGAAAGTGCAGACCGAGCAAGGCGGAGCGTTGCGTACAATCATCTGGAGCAGGAAATAACGATTACAACTGGGGATATTAAAGAGTCCGCTTCCATTTATGGAGGGGCTTTTTTTGACGTTGTTACGACAAATCCTCCCTATATGATTGGACATCACGGGCTTACAGGAAGTAATGAAGCTAAAGTAATTGCACGACATGAAACCCTCTGTAATTTAGAGGATATTATCTCTCAGGCAGCAAAGGTTTTAAAACCAAAAGGACGGTTTTATATGGTGCATAGACCCTTTCGTCTGGCAGAGATTATGTCTGTTATGGTTAGGTGTGGTTTGGAACCTAAGAGAATGAGGCTTGTGTATCCTTTTGTGGATAAAGAGCCGAATATGGTGTTGATTGAAGGGCTGCGAGGAGGAAAATCTCGTATGATTGTGGAAAAACCATTGATTGTATATGAAAGACCAGGTATTTATACTGAGGAAATACGGAAAATTTATGGGCAGGAGGTGTGAAAATGAGTGGAAAATTGTATTTATGTGCAACTCCAATTGGGAATTTAGAGGATATTACATATAGGGTATTGCGTACTTTGAAAGAGGTAGATCTTATTGCAGCAGAAGATACGAGAAATAGCATCAAGTTGTTAAACCATTTTGAAATTAAAACGCCTATGACCAGCTATCATGAATATAATAAATTTGATAAAGGCAGATATCTGGTGGAGCAGCTTTTAGAAGGCAAAGATATTGCTTTGATCACAGATGCAGGGACACCGGGAATTTCTGATCCAGGGGAAGAACTGGTGGCAATGTGTTACGAAGCTGGTATAGAGGTTACATCGCTTCCGGGAGCAGCAGCTTGTATTACAGCATTGACTTTATCAGGACTTCCTACAAGACGATTTGCTTTTGAGGCTTTTTTACCTTCGGATAAAAAGGAGAGAACTTCTATTTTACAAGAGATGAAGAATGAAACTAGGACAATTATTTTATATGAGGCGCCTCACAGGTTAGTGAAAACGTTAGAGGAGCTTTATGCAGAATTGGGAGACCGGAAAATTTCTCTTTGTCGGGAGCTTACGAAGAAGCATGAAACAGTCTTTCGGAACACATTATCTCGGGCAATTATGTGGTATAAAGAAAATCCTCCAAAAGGAGAATGTGTTATGGTTCTGGCAGGACGTCCTAGAGAAGAGTTGATTTTAGAAGAACGTCAGAAATGGGAAACTATGTCTTTGGAAGAACATTTGGCTATTTATGAGGGCGAGGGAATGAACCGAAAAGATGCTATGAAACAGGTGGCAAAGGACCGGGGAATTCGTAAACGCGATGTATATCAGGCACTTTTAAATCAGGAAGAATAGGATGTAAAGGACGAGAGGGAAATTTTGAAAAGAGAAGAACGAAAGAAAAAATTACGTTTAAAGTTAGTAGTGGTTGTGGATAGTGTTCTATTGGTAATGTTATGTGGGGTGTTACTTGTAAAAGGATTACATAATGGGAAGAAAGACGAAATCAAGTCTCCAGAGGCACCGGTTAAGGAGGAGAATATTACGATTACGATTAGTGCCACAGGTGATTGTACTTTAGGAACAGACGAGGGATTTGATTACAAACGAAGCTTTAGAGGAAAGTACGATGCGGTGCAAGATCCGGCATATTTTTTTCAGAAGGTACAGCCTGTTTTTGCACAAGATGATTTAACTATCGTGAATATGGAAGGAACCTTGACGGAGGAAACAGAAAGACAGCCCAAGCAGTTTGCGTTTAAGGGAGATGCTGAGTATGCGAAGATTCTTACTGCAGGAGGTGTAGAGGCGGCAAATCTGGCTAATAATCATAGTTTTGATTACGGAGAGAAAAGCTATGAGGATACAATCCAAGCTCTTGAGGCAGAAGGAATCCGTTCTTTTGGATATGAGAGAACTGCTGTGGTAGATGTAAAAGGTGTGAAAGTAGGACTTGCAGGGGTATATGAGCTAGCTGAACATATGGGATGTAAACAGAAGTTGTTGGAGAATATTGATGCTTTAAAGGAACAGAAAGCAGAAATTATTATTGTAAGTTTTCATTGGGGAGAAGAAAGAGAAAATGTTCCAAGTGATGTGCAAGTTGCCCTTGCTCATGAAGCTATTGACCATGGAGCAGATTTAGTACTGGGTCATCATCCTCATGTATTGCAGGGAATTGAGGAATATAAGGGTAAAAATATTGTATACAGTTTGGGAAACTTTTGCTTTGGAGGAAATTCATCACCAAGAGATATGGACACTATGATTTTTCAGCAGACTTTTACTATGAAAGATGGGGAATTGCAACAGGATAATGTGACAAATATTCTTCCGTGCAAAATTTCTTCTGCTTATGAGGAAGGATATAATAATTATCAGCCTGTTTTAGTTGATGGAGTTGAGAAAGAAAAAATTATGCAAAGGATTGACCAGTATAGTCAAGAAGTGAAAGGGGCAGAAGAGAAGAAAGATAGTGAATAAGAAGTTGATTTAGTACATATCTTTTATTATAAAGAAAAGTGTGTTTGGAGGATGTATGCTGGATATACTTTGGGGTATGATGCTTCTTGTAGGGATTTTATATGGTGCTGCTACGGGAAATATGAGTAAGGTAACGGATGCAGCACTTTCTTCTGCGAAAGAGGCAGTTTCTTTGTGTATTGCAATGGCTGGAATTGTGGCAATGTGGGTGGGGATTATGGAGATTGCCAGATCCTCTGGTTTGGTAGAACGAATGACAAGAGCAATGAAGCCACTTTTGCGTTTTCTTTTTCCGAAAATTCCTGTGGAGCATAAAGCTATGGAGTTTATTTCGGCAAATATGATTGCTAATTTTTTAGGTCTTGGTTGGGCAGCCACTCCTTTTGGATTAAAGGCAATGGAGGAACTTGGGAAATTAGAGGATGACAGAAGACGGGGGAATGCAGTTGGAACTGTCAGAAAGAAAGGAATTGCAAGTAATGAAATGTGTACCTTTTTGATTTTGAATATTTCTTCGTTGCAGCTGATACCTGTGAATATTATTGCTTACCGAAGTCAGTATGGGAGCGTGTGTCCTACGGCAATTGTAGGACCAGCTATTGTGGCCACTGCGGCCAGTACAGCAGTAGCAGTGATTTTTTGCAAAATTATGGATTATGAAAAAAGTAGTTGACAAGTTATTTTAAATGTGTTACCTTATCAAAGGAATAGCTGCCGAAGACAGCAGGTGCCGTAAGGCATAAGGATAAAAACGCCTGCCGAGGAAAGATTCATTCTTTATAGATAAGATTGATTTTAAACCTCTTTGTCTTGTGCAAAGAGGTTTTCTTAATTTTGAGCAGCGCAGCCTAAAAAAATAAGGAGGTGCACTAATTCATGGCAAAAGTAGAACTTAAAAAACCTGTCGTAGAAGAGATTTCCAACAGCATTAAAGATGCAGCAGCAGTAGTTTTAGTAAACTACAAAGGTATCAATGTTGAACAGGATACACAGATGCGTAAGGAATTAAGAGAAGCTGGAGTTGTTTACAAAGTTTACAAAAACACAATGATGAACTTTGCATTCAAAGGAACAGCTTGTGAAGATTTATGCCAGCATTTAGAAGGAACAAATGCTTTAGCTGTATGTACAGAAGATGCAACAGCACCAGCAAGAATCCTTGCTAAATACGCAAAAACAGTTCCAACATTGGAATTAGTAGCAGGTGTTGTAGAAGACACTTACTATGATAAGGCAGGAATCGAAGCACTTTCCCAGGTTCCTTCAAGAGAAGAACTTCTTGGAAAATTGCTTGGAAGTATCCAGTCACCTATTGCAAACTTCGCTCGTGTGCTTAACCAGATTGCAGAGCAGCAGGCTTAATCAGAAGTTTGTATGAAGCGCCCATAGGGCAAAGAAAATAATTTATAAATGAAAAATTGGAGGTAAATAATAATGGCAAAATTAACAACAGCTGAATTTATTGAAGCGATCAAAGAATTATCCGTATTAGAATTAAATGAATTAGTAAAAGCTTGTGAAGAAGAATTTGGTGTATCTGCAGCAGCAGGTGTTGTAGTTGCAGCAGCAGGCGGTGCTGGTGAAGCAGCAGAAGAAAAAGATGAGTTCGACGTAGAATTAACAGAAGTTGGACCAAACAAAGTTAAAGTTATCAAAGTTGTTCGTGAAGCAACAGGTTTAGGATTAAAAGAAGCTAAAGAAGTTGTAGATGGAGCTCCTAAAGTATTAAAAGAAGGTGCATCTAAAGCAGAAGCTGAAGAAATCAAAACAAAACTTGAAGCAGAAGGTGCTAAAGTTACTCTTAAATAATTTATTTAAGGTGAAACCCCCATTGTCTTTAAGACAATGGGGGTTTTGTTGTATTATCGGAACATTTTTGGGATTATTTATTTGGATACATAAATTCTTGTACCCTTCTATAACAGTCATCATTTCCAGTGTAATAAAAAATATCATTTAAACGAAAAATGGCTTTGGGACCCGGAGACATAATGAGATTTCCATTTCGTTTTATAGCAATGACAGTTGCAAAAGTTTCCTGCCAAAAATTAACCTCTGCTATAGATTTATTTAAATAAGGCGTTTTTTCTGAAATGATTAGCTCATGTGGAATGAAGGGGTTGGTTGCTCTGTAGCATTCTATTTGATTAATCAGTTCTGTTAAATGATTTTGCAGCTCTTTGTTTTCTTGTTTTTGACGTTCTACACTGTCCATAATCTTATTTTTTAATGCGTAAATAGATTGTGTCTGTTGGTGCTGAGATAAAAAATTTTTAGCGTTTAATATGGATTTAATGATGACACCGCTGTTTTTTTCCACTTCTACAATATCCCAATCTGCCAATACGCAGACGGCACGTCTGGCGGTTTCGGATGAAACGTTATATCTACTTCCGATAGAGGATCGGGCATAAATTTTTTCTCCTTCTTTGTAAGTTCCTTCTACAATTTGATAGGCGATATCTGTGGCTATTTGTTCGTATTTTGGACTATTTTCCTTTTTTTCTTTTTTTCCTTCCATAATCTTCCCTCATTTGTTGTTATAGTAATTTTCATTTTAAACTATTTTTGTAATTAATGCAAAATACATCTTGCAAAAGTGACAACTTAGTAATATAATAAAGTTGTCAAATATAACGAGGTAATGTTTTAGCAGAGGAAAGTTGGTGCTGGTTATGAAGAAAAAGGGATTAGGAAAATTAGATGCTATTACTCTTGCGTTTGGAGCTATGATTGGTTGGGGTTGGGTAGTAATGTCTGGCGATTGGATTACAAAAGCCGGCACCTTTGGAGCAATTTTAGCCTTTGTTTTAGGGGGTATTATGGTTTTGTTTGTGGGAAGGGTTTACGCAGAACTTACATCGGCTATGCCCAGGAATGGAGGCTGCCAGGAGTTTTCGAAACGTGCATTTGGAAAAAAAGCATCTTTTCTTTGCACCTGGAGTATGATTTTGGGATATATTGCTGTAATTGCTTTTGAAGCCGTTGCGTTTCCTAGTGTTTTAAAATATTTGTTTCCTAGTTATGTAAAGGGGTATATGTATACAGTAAATGGTTCGGATATTTATGCTACATGGGTATTGGTGGGCGTTCTTAGTTCTCTTTCTGTAGCTGCAGTAAATTATTTTGGAACAAAAAATGCTGCATTGCTTCAAACGATATGCACGTTTATTATTGCAGTGATTGGTTTGGCTTTGATGGGAGGCTCCGCAGTGAATGGGAGTATGGCCAATATTGATGCGCCAGTTGTAAACGGCGTAGCAGGAATTATTACGGTAGCCGTTATGACGCCATTTATGCTTATGGGGTTTGATGTTATTCCACAAGCAGCAGGAGAAATGAGCATTCCTTATAAAAAGATTGGAAAGTTGTTGGTTTTATCAGTTGTCATGGCAATTTTTTGGTATGCAATGATCATCTTTGGAGTTTCGCTTTCTATGCCAAGTGGTGAGATCGCTGTATCAGGAATGGCATCTGCAGATGCCATGGGAAAGGTTTATATGGGAAGTAGGATTGCTTCTAAAGTTTTGATTGTAGGCGGTATTTGTGGAATTATTACCAGTTGGAATTCTTTTTATGTTGGATGTAGCCATGCAATCTGTGCCATGGCAGAAGAAGGAATGTTGCCATCATTTTTGGCAAAGAAACATAAAAAATATAAAACACCAGTTAATGCTATTTTGTTAATTGGGGCAGTGACTTCGCTTGCACCATTTTTAGGTGAAAATATGCTTGCTTGGTTATCTAATGCAGGAGCTTTTGCTATTGTGATTGCTTATTTATTGGTGTCTGCTTCTTTTATCCGGCTTAGAAGAAAAGAACCTGAGATGGAAAGACCTTATAAAGTGAAATATGGTATGTTTACTGGTATTGCAGCAGTAGTTTCCTGTGGGAGTATGCTTTTGATGTATATACCTGGGGCGCCGGCGGCTATGTCTGTTTATGAGTGGATGATTGTACTTATGTGGGGGATGTTGGGACTGGTATTTTATATAGCGGCTGCGAAAAAGCAAAAAGTGGGAGTGGTATCTTATACGAAACGATTGGTAGTGAAACAGGCAGTGTTTATGGGGATGAAATAAATGTAAATATAGATGCTATTAAAATAGTTTGTACAAGAGTCTGTAAATGCAGACTCTTTGTTTTTGAAACAAATGCAGAGTCTAAATTGTAGAAGAAAAAAGAAAATTAAGAAAAAATATTGACACTATTGACAAAAGGTGATATAGTGAGAAATGCACTATTATGGCAAGTTATGCCTAGGAGTCTATAAAAAAGAGACTCCTGCATTAATTTAAATTAAAACATACAAGGGGTGAAACGTCAATGGAGAAAAACAGAATCCGTTCCGTAACTAATGGTAAGGCCATGAGAATGTCATACCAGCGCCAGAAAGAGGTACTGGAGATGCCCAACCTCATTGAGGTTCAGAAAGACTCTTACCAGTGGTTTCTGGACGAAGGCTTAAATGAAGTTTTTGAAGATATCTCTCCAATCGCAGATTATAGCGGTAAATTAAGCTTGGAATTTGTTGGCTTTACTTTGTGTGAAGAGGAAAAGAAATATACCATCGAACAATGTAAAGAAAGAGATGCAACATACGCTGCACCTTTAAAGGTAAAGGTAAGATTACACAACAAAGAAAACGGCGAAATTACAACACATGAAATTTTCATGGGTGATTTGCCACTTATGACAGCAACTGGTACGTTTGTAATTAATGGAGCTGAACGTGTTATCGTCAGCCAGTTAGTACGTTCACCAGGTATTTATTATGCAATTGCACACGATAAACTGGGTAAAACCCTGTATTCCTCTACTGTTATCCCGAACAGGGGTGCATGGTTGGAATATGAAACAGACTCCAATGACGTATTCTATGTACGTGTAGACAGAACAAGAAAAGTCCCTATTACAGTTTTGATTCGTGCTTTAGGAATTGGTACGAATGCAGAAATTATAGATTTGTTCGGCGAAGAACCAAAGATTCTGGCCAGCTTTACAAAAGATACTTCTGAGAGTTATCAGGAAGGTTTATTGGAATTATATAAGAAAATTCGTCCAGGTGAACCTTTGGCAGTGGAAAGCGCAGAAAGCTTGATTACAGGCATGTTCTTTGATGCTCGTCGTTACGATTTAGCAAAAGTAGGACGTTATAAATTTAATAAGAAACTTCTTTTGCGTAATCGTATTGCAGGACATATGCTTGCGGAAGAAGTTGTTGATATGACAACTGGTGAGATTATTGCTGAAGCAGGTACTGTTGTGAGTCAGGAATTAGCTGATACAATTCAAAATGCGGCTGTTCCTTATGTATGGATTCAGGGTGAAGAACGTAATATTAAAGTACTGTCTAATATGGCAGTAGAGTTGAAAAACTACTTGGATTTAAGCGAAGAAGAGTTAAAAGAGCTGGGTGTTACTGAACTAGTTTATTACCCAGTCCTTGCAAAGATTTTAGAAGAAAATGAAGAGTTGGAAGATATCAAAGACGCAATTAGAAGAGAAATCCACGAGCTTATTCCAAAGCATATTACAAAGGAGGATATTTTAGCTTCTATTAACTACAATATGCATCTGGAATATGGACTTGGAACAGATGACGATATCGACCACTTAGGAAATAGACGTATCAGAGCAGTTGGTGAATTGCTTCAGAACCAGTATAGAATTGGTCTTTCCAGATTGGAAAGAGTGGTACGTGAAAGAATGACAACTCAGGATTTAGATGGAATTTCTCCACAGTCTCTGATTAATATTAAACCGGTAACAGCAGCAGTGAAAGAGTTCTTTGGTTCTTCCCAGCTGTCCCAGTTCATGGATCAGAATAACCCATTGGGTGAGTTGACACATAAGAGACGTTTATCTGCATTAGGTCCTGGCGGTTTGTCACGAGACAGAGCCGGATTTGAGGTTCGAGATGTTCACTATTCTCATTATGGAAGAATGTGTCCTATTGAGACTCCTGAAGGTCCAAACATCGGTTTGATCAACTCTCTTGCATCTTATGCAAGAATTAATGAATATGGTTTTGTGGAAGCACCATATAGAAAAATCGATAAAGCAGATCCTAAGAATCCACGAGTAACAGATGAAGTTGTATATATGACAGCGGATGAAGAAGATAATTATCATGTTGCACAGGCCAATGAGCCATTGGATGAAGAAGGACATTTCATTCATAAAAACGTATCCGGTCGTTATAGAGAAGAAACACAGGAATATGAACGTCAGATGTTTGAATACATGGACGTATCACCTAAAATGGTGTTCTCTGTTGCTACTGCTTTGATTCCTTTCCTTCAGAATGATGATGCGAACCGTGCACTGATGGGATCTAACATGCAGCGTCAGGCAGTTCCTCTTCTTACAACTGAAGCACCTGTAGTTGGTACAGGTATGGAATCTAAAGCGGCTGTAGACTCCGGTGTTTGTGTTGTAGCAAAAAAATCCGGTACTATAGAATGTGCTGCTTCTAAAGAAATTATTATGAAAAATGATGATGGAACAAAAGATGTTTACCATCTCACAAAATTCATGAGAAGTAACCAGAGTAACTGCTATAACCAAAGACCAATCGTTATAAAAGGCGAACATGTAGAAGCAGGTCAGGTTATTGCTGATGGTCCGTCTACTTCTAATGGAGAATTAGCTCTTGGTAAGAACCCTCTTATTGGATTCATGACATGGGAAGGTTATAACTACGAGGATGCTGTTCTTTTAAGTGAAAGATTGGTTATGGACGATGTTTATACATCTGTTCATATTGAGGAATATGAAGCAGAATCCAGAGACACTAAGTTAGGACCGGAAGAAATTACAAGAGATGTACCTGGTGTAGGTGATGATGCATTAAAAGATTTGGATGAAAGAGGTATTATCCGTATAGGTGCAGAGGTAAGAGCCGGTGATATTCTGGTTGGTAAGGTTACTCCAAAGGGAGAAACAGAGCTTACTGCAGAAGAGAGATTGCTTCGTGCTATCTTTGGTGAGAAAGCAAGAGAAGTTCGTGATACTTCCCTTAAGGTGCCTCATGGTGAATATGGTATTGTAGTAGATGCGAAAGTATTTACAAGAGAAAATGGTGATGAATTATCTCCTGGTGTAAATCAGGCAGTTCGTATTTATATTGCTCAGAAGAGAAAAATTTCTGTTGGTGATAAAATGGCTGGTCGTCATGGTAACAAGGGTGTTGTTTCCCGTGTACTTCCTGTAGAAGATATGCCATTCCTTCCAAATGGACGTCCTTTGGACATTGTATTGAATCCACTTGGTGTGCCTTCACGTATGAATATTGGACAGGTATTGGAAATCCATTTGAGTCTTGCTGCAAAAGCCTTAGGATTTAATATTGCAACACCTGTTTTTGATGGGGCAAACGAAAATGATATTCAGGATACATTGGAATTAGCAAATGATTATGTAAATACAGAAGATTTTGAAGAATTCCGTGCAAAATACGAAGATACATTAAGACCAGAAGTAATGCAGTTCTTAGATGAAAACAAAGCACATAGAGAACTTTGGAAAGGTGTTCCTCTTTCCAGAGATGGAAAAGTAAGATTACGTGATGGTCGTACAGGTGAATATTTTGATAGTCCTGTAACAATTGGTCATATGCACTACTTGAAATTACATCACTTAGTAGATGATAAGATCCATGCACGTTCCACAGGTCCATACTCCTTAGTAACACAGCAGCCTCTGGGTGGTAAAGCTCAGTTTGGTGGTCAGCGTTTCGGAGAAATGGAAGTTTGGGCACTGGAAGCTTATGGTGCATCTTATACATTGCAGGAAATTTTGACAGTGAAATCCGACGATGTTATTGGTCGTGTTAAAACTTACGAAGCAATTATTAAGGGTGACAATATTCCTGAACCAGGTATTCCAGAATCCTTTAAGGTACTCTTAAAAGAATTACAGTCCTTAGGACTTGATGTAAGAGTTCTTAGAGAAGATATGACAGAAGTTGAAATTATGGAAAACATCGATTATGGCGACACAGATATGCGTTCTATTATCGAAGGTGATTCCAGAGGTAATGACAGTGAGGACTATGGAAGTCATGGATTTTCCAAACAGGAATTTGAAGGCGAAGAATTAGTAGATGTGGAAGAAGACATGGAAGATAGTGTTTTCTTAGACTTAGATGAAGATACTCTTGATGAGTAATTAGGAAAGGAGTCCACAATGCCGGAAACAGCAAATAAAGAGGTATATCAGCCGATGACCTTTGATGCCATTAAAATCGGACTGGCATCTCCGGAGAAAATCCGCGAATGGTCTCATGGTGAGGTGAAAAAACCGGAAACCATTAATTATAGAACATTAAAACCGGAAAAAGACGGTCTTTTCTGTGAAAGAATTTTCGGACCAAGTAAAGACTGGGAATGTCACTGCGGTAAATATAAGAAAATTCGTTATAAAGGCGTAATCTGTGATAGATGTGGAGTTGAAGTAACTAAGGCATCTGTTCGTAGAGAACGCATGGGACATATTGAACTTGCCGCACCGGTTTCTCATATCTGGTATTTTAAAGGTATTCCTTCCAGAATGGGACTTATTCTTGACTTGTCTCCAAGAACTTTGGAAAAAGTATTGTATTTTGCAAACTACATCGTTTTAGATGCAGGTACAAGTGATTTACAGTACAAACAGGTTCTGACAGAAAAAGAATATCAGGATGCGAGAGAAAAATTTGGTGATAATTTTAAAGTTGGTATGGGTGCAGAAGCTATTCAAGAGCTTCTGGCATCTATCGACTTAGAAAGAGAATCCAAAGAGTTAAAAGCTGGTTTGAAAGATTCTACAGGCCAGAAACGTGCACGTATTGTAAAACGTTTGGAAGTTGTTGAAGCATTCAGAGAGTCTGGAAACAGACCAGAATGGATGATTATGACCGTTGTTCCTGTTATTCCACCGGATTTACGTCCGATGGTGCAGTTGGATGGTGGGCGTTTTGCAACATCTGACTTAAATGATTTATACAGAAGAATTATCAACAGAAATAATCGTTTGAAAAGACTGTTAGAGTTAGGTGCACCAGATATTATTGTTCGTAATGAGAAGAGAATGCTTCAGGAAGCAGTAGATGCTCTTATTGATAACGGACGTCGTGGTCGTCCTGTTACAGGACCTGGTAATAGAGCACTGAAATCTCTTTCTGATATGTTAAAGGGTAAATCAGGACGTTTCCGTCAGAACCTGTTAGGTAAACGTGTTGACTACTCAGGACGTTCTGTTATCGTTGTAGGACCTGAACTTAAGATTTATCAGTGTGGTCTTCCAAAAGAAATGGCAATCGAACTCTTTAAGCCATTCGTTATGAAAGAGCTGGTAAGTAATGGTACTGCACATAATATTAAAAATGCAAAGAAAATGGTAGAAAAGCTTGAGCCTGCAGTTTGGGATGTATTAGAAGATGTTATTAAAGAGCATCCTGTTATGTTGAACCGAGCCCCTACTCTGCATAGATTAGGTATTCAGGCCTTTGAACCAATCTTAGTTGAAGGTAAAGCGATTAAGCTGCATCCATTAGTGTGTACAGCGTTTAATGCGGACTTCGACGGTGACCAGATGGCGGTTCACCTTCCACTGTCTGTAGAAGCTCAGGCAGAATGCCGTTTCCTTCTTCTTTCACCAAACAACCTTCTGAAACCATCTGATGGTGGTCCGGTTGCCGTTCCTTCTCAGGATATGGTTCTCGGTATTTACTACTTAACACAGGAAAGACCGGGATATAAAGGTGAAGGTAAAGTATTTAAAGATTTAAATGAAGCAATTCTTGCTTATGAAAATCAGGCAATTACTTTACAGACAAAGATTTTCGTTTACATGGAAAAACGTATGGCAGACGGAAATATCTTAAGAGGAAAAGTAGAGTCTACA
Organism: Blautia sp.; assembly: GCA_029257775.1. GTDB lineage: Bacteria > Bacillota > Clostridia > Lachnospirales > Lachnospiraceae > Blautia. The sequence goes on from JARIAQ010000014.1 coordinate 63,731, forward strand.
TTAGGTCGTCTGTTATTTAATGAGATTCTTCCACAGGATTTAGGATTTGTAGATAGAACAATTCCAGGAAATGAACTTCTTCCAGAAGTAGATTTCCTTGTTGGAAAGAAACAGTTAAAACAGATTTTGGAAAAAGTTATTAATACACATGGTGCTACAAAGACAGCAGAAGTATTGGATGCTATTAAAGCAATGGGATATAAATATTCTACAAGAGCGGCTATGACAGTTTCCATTTCTGATATGACGGTGCCACCACAGAAACCAGAAATGATTAAACAGGCACAGGATACTGTGGATTTAATTACAAAGAACTTTAAACGTGGTCTTATTACAGAAGAAGAACGTTACAAAGAAGTTGTTGACACATGGAAGAAGACTGACGATGCTTTGACAAAAGCACTGCTTACAGGTCTTGATAAATACAATAACATCTTTATGATGGCTGACTCTGGTGCCCGTGGTTCTGATAAACAGATTAAACAGTTGGCAGGTATGCGTGGTTTGATGGCCGATACAACAGGTCATACAATTGAGTTGCCAATTAAGTCAAACTTCCGTGAAGGTCTTGACGTATTGGAGTACTTTATGTCTGCCCATGGTGCTCGTAAAGGTCTGTCTGATACTGCCTTGCGTACAGCCGATTCAGGTTACTTAACAAGACGTCTTGTTGATGTATCACAGGAATTAATTGTACGTGAAGTAGATTGTTGCGAAGGCAAAGGCGAAATTCCAGGAATGTGGGTAAAAGCTTTTGTTGATGGCAAAGAAGAAATCGAAAGTCTTCAGGAACGTATTACAGGACGATTCTCCTGTGAGACTATTAAAGATAAAGATGGAAATGTTATCGTAAAAGCAAACCATATGATTACACCAAAACGTGCTGCGCGTGTAGTAAATGAAGGTGTAAATGCAGAAGGTAAGCCATATGAAGCTGTTAAAATTCGTACAATTCTTACTTGTAAATGCCACATTGGTGTATGTGCTAAATGTTATGGTGCAAACATGGCAACAGGTGAACCTGTACAGGTAGGAGAAACAGTAGGTATTATTGCGGCTCAGTCTATCGGTGAACCTGGTACACAGCTTACTATGCGTACTTTCCATACCGGTGGTGTTGCCGGTGGTGATATCACACAGGGTCTTCCTCGTGTCGAAGAGCTTTTTGAAGCAAGAAAACCAAAAGGTCTTGCAATTATTACTGAAATTAAGGGTGTTGCTACTCTTAAAGATACAAAGAAAAAACGCGAAATCATTGTAACAGACAATGAAAGCGGAGAAAGTAAGACTTATTTAATTCCTTATGGTTCACGTATTAAAATCCAAGACGGGGATTATCTGGAAGCCGGAGATGAGTTGACAGAAGGTTCCGTAAATCCACATGATATTCTTAGAATTAAGGGTGTTCGTGCGGTACAGGATTATATGATTCGTGAAGTTCAGAGAGTATACCGCCTGCAGGGTGTAGAAATCAATGATAAGCATATCGAGGTTATTGTTCGTCAGATGCTGAAGAAAATTCGTATTGAGAACAATGGTGATACCGAATTCCTTCCAGGAACACTGGTTGATGTTCTTGACTTTGAAGAAGAAAATGAAAAACTTATCAAAGAAGGCAAAGAGCCGGCAGATGGTAAACAGGTTATGCTGGGTATCACAAAAGCTTCTCTGGCAACAAACTCCTTCTTATCAGCAGCTTCTTTCCAGGAAACAACAAAGGTTCTGACGGAAGCAGCAATTAAAGGAAAAGTTGATCCATTGATTGGTCTGAAAGAAAATGTTATTATTGGTAAATTGATTCCTGCCGGAACGGGTATGAAGAAATATGCTAATATTAAATTGGATACAGATGGAGAAGAGGAAGAGTTAGAAGACGAATTCTTAGAAGAAGAAATCGTTGAAGAAACAGAAATAGTAGAAGAACCAGAAACTGAAGAAGTGGAAGAAGAAACTACAGAAGAATAAACAAAAGAAAGGCAGACCTACTGATGTAGGTTTGCCTTTTTATATATTAGAAATATAAAAATGTTTTATTGCATAGGCTGCAGCTCCAGAAGCTCCGGCGTATGTATCGTAATCTAAAATCTGAATAGTCTGATCTGAAGGATCGTCTACAAACAAGAGCTGTTGTGTAATATAATCCATCAGCTCTTCTTTTATGTCAGTGTTTGAAAAAAGATTTCCGTGCAGATAGATTTTATCAGGATTATTGATAATTGCTAAATTAGATACAGTAATGCCAAGGTATTTTAAGGCTGTGGAAATATAATTTCCTACAAGAGGATCTCTTAAAGAAAAAGCAGTGGAGATATCTTGAATTGTTAAAGCAGCAGCGCAAGGTTTTAGTGAAGTTAAAATAGTTTCTGCATTACTTTCGTATAAGAGTCGAGAATATTTTAGAAGCCAAGTTTCACTACAATAAGTTTGAAGACAGCCATATTTTCCGCATTCACATTTTTTTCCGTTAGGATTTACAATGGTGTGGCCGATTTCTCCGGCATAATAGTTTGTTCCTTGAAAAAGTTTTGAGTTTTCTATGAGGGCGCAAAACATACCTGCTCCTACATGGAAATAAGCAAAAGTATCTGGCGAGGAACAATCAAATAAATATCTTCCAAATGCCATACAACGGACATTGTTTTCACAGATAATCGGTATATTTAACCGTTTTCTTAGAGCTTCTCCACTGAACTTTGGACACATAGAAGAATTAGTGATTACTTTATCCTGATGAATGTCTATGTGCCCGGGAACTGCAATGCCGATACCGATTATGGTAGAAGCAAGTGCAGGTCTCTCTGCTAAAAGATTTTCAATTTTTTCTGCTATAAAATCTGTAATATTGCCGTTATTGGTTTTCTCTGTAGAAAAAGAAGCTTGTAACACTGGAGTGCCACGTAAATTACATATTGAAAAGCGGATATGATGAGAAGTAAATTCAACTCCTATGGCATGTACCCGATCAGGAACAATATCCAGGAGAATTCTTTTTCTTCCGGGTGAAGAATCTATAGTGTTTTCATCTGCTCCAATTTCTCGTATAATTCCTTCTTGAATAAAGTTGCTAGAAATAGAAGTTACCGTGGCTGGAGTGATTTGTGTTTTTTTTGCAATAGTAGAACGGGCAACAGGTGCATTGCGAAAAATATACTCCAGTATGATACTTCTGTTTTCTTGATTAGTCATAGATGATTAACCTCCTATGATGGGGAAACCAGTATAATTGGTAGAAACTTCTATAATACGATAAACGTCAAGGGCTTTTTGGAATTCAAGCTCGTGCGAACAAATAAAATCGTGAAACTTTTTCCATGCCTGTTGAGCATTTTCTTGTTCCCCCCCTGATAAAAAATAAAGAGCATCTGCTAATAGTATACAATACTCATTGTGATAGTCAAGGTGTTTGCAGAAAACCCTGTTTATATCTGACAGTTGAGAAATAGGGTAATTTTGGCGGCTTTTTTTAAATTCCAAAAGAATTTCTTTTAATTTTAACATGTTTTGTTGTACAACTTTGTTTTCGCGAGGACCTTTTCCATTAAAATAATCGCAGTCACAAAGAGTAGAAATTTGACTTAAGTACTTAAAATAGATTTTCCAGTTTTCGCCGTAGGCTGCAATAAAATATTCTTCAGCTAATTCTTCAAAAGTCTGAGTTGTTCCGAAAAGACATTTACCCATTATATAATTAGGAAGACCATTAGGCAAAAATGTCCGGAGTTCTTGGCAACTGATATAGCCATTTAAATGAAGTTCCTTAAGACATTTAATATCCTTATATATAATCTTTGAAATATGTACATATCCCATATCTCCGTAATGGGCTCGCCCTAAAGGATAATCATAGTCAAAACATTCTCCTGAAAATACTTTTTGCCATTGATTTAAAAAAGACAAATTTTCTTCTAAATTAACAGGAAGAGTAACTTTATTGCGTATATATGCAGGTAAAGCAGGAAGATTTTTGGGTATATGATAAGATTTCATAAAAGTACGGCTAATTGGTGCAAACATCATAACGAAGCGATCCGGGTTTGCAAGTTGTTCTGTCTGAGGAGCCCAGAGCAATTCTTCGTAGATTAAAAAAACAATTTTTGTTTTCAGTTCTTTTGCGGTAAGAAGTGTATCAATTTTATTCAATATACGCACATACAAATCTGTCGGTATGGATTTTTGACAGTTTTTGCATTCGCAATGATTGTTAAAAGCATCAGCAAGCCATACGTGAAGATAATCAACTTCGGGGTGTTTTTCGGCGTAAGATACTACTTTTTCGGCAAAACTTTCCACTACATCAGGATTTGAATAGCAGAGATTTGTGTTAATTGGAATACCACCAAAAAATCCTCTTTTACCATTAACTAATGCAGTAAGAGGAAGTTGCGATTCGCTTAACGCAGTATCGGTTGCTACCCAACCTAAAGTATTTTGGTTTAATACAGAGCAAGTCCAGCCGTGTCCTACGCGATGATGCTCTAAACTTCGTTTTTGTAGCTCCCTATCTATTGAAGCGGAAATCTCAGCTGCATTTTCCAATGAAAAATTTTCTGCAGGAAGCATAGGGTTATTTTTATGACTGTACCATAAGTTTAAAAAGGCAAAAGGAAGTTCAAACTGTAGAAAAAAAGTATTGAAACCTAATTTAGGGAGCCAGTCAATAAATTCAAAGATATTCTCGGGAGAGTCAGCTCCTTCAATACAGACACCACGGTATTTGTTTTCAGCTTTTTCATGACAGCAAATATTAAATTCATTTATAGATGAAAGTTTTGGAATGTATTCGTAATCTTTCCCGGGTCTTAGGAAGCGACAGCCTAAAAGTGTCAGATATTTATAAATACCCAGAAGGACTGAGCGGGCATTGCTTCCATAAATGTGCCCGTTTCCTTGAGAAATTTCAATACTATATTCATCATCCATATCAGAATGTTTTTTTGAGTCCGGGAAAAGATCAAGGGTGATACAGGAATGGTAATCTGTAGTATTGTCATTAACAAAAACAATAGAATTAGTTATTTTTGATAAATAATATTTCAGTTCTGAAGCAGCGAAAGAAATAGTTTCTGACTCTTTTGAATATATTATTCTAATATACATGGTATTCCCTCCGTTTAAGTATCGTTATTTATTATTTAATATAAAAAATATAAATAGATTATAACGAAATGAAAATAAAAAGTATATGTTAAAAATGCACATAAATAAACGTGTATTATTAACTATAATTAACGAAATGTTTAAAATATATTGATTTATTGGAAATGGTATAGTATATTATACCTATATAAAGGCGAGTTTAATAATTTATATTAAATAATAAATACAGGAGGGAAACATGGAAGGAAAAACAACTTTGATGGAGTTTAGAAAAATGAATTCTGTCAAGAAAAAAAGGATTTTGCGAAAGAATATGTGGTGCTGGATTTTTATGCTCCCTACACTGCTTTTGTATATTCTGTTTCAAGGATATCCTATTATTACAAGTGCGTGGTATTCCATGCTTGATTGGTCAGGGATGACTATGAATGCAACTTTTGTGGGGCTGAAAAATTTTAAGGAATTATTGGGGGATCCATTATTCCGTAACTCCGTTGCCAACAGTGTTAAATATATGGTATTGAGTGTACCTATACAGTTGATTTTATCATTAGTGATTGCTTACATACTTACAAGTATTATTAAAAAGGGTGCTACAGTATTTCGTACTATGTATTTCATTCCGGTTATTACTACAGCATCCATTGTAGGTATTATTATGATTTTTATTTTCGGAGGAACAGGTCCTATTAATCAAGCTCTTGCTCTTCTGGGAATTGATACAATTAACTTTTTGGGGGATGAAAAGACGGCATTGTTTACCGTTGTTCTTATAGGTATATGGAAAGATTTAGGAACCTATATGATTTATTGGATTGCAGCTTTACAGAGTGTATCTCAAGATGTATATGAAGCAGCCAAAATTGATGGTGCAGGTAAATTTAGAACCTTTACAGATGTAGTGTTCCCATTGATTCTTCCTATTGGTGGTGTAATTGCTGTACTTTGTGTGATTGGTTCCCTTAAGGTTTTTGATATCGTTCAGACTATGACAAATGGAGGGCCATATTTTGCTACAGATGTTGTGGCAACATTTGTATATCGAACTGCATATTCCAGCACAACAGGAAGTCCGAGACTTGGATATGCCAGTGCAGCCGCATTGCTATTTGGATTAATGGTAGTAACAATTGGCGTGGTTCTTAATTTTGCCAAGAACCATTTTAATAAGAAGAGAAATGTGTAAGAAAGGAAATGCTATGAAAAAAGTAGGAAAAACAATTATTTATTTACTGCTTGCGGCAGTGGCATTTGTCTGGGTATATCCGTTTATCTGGATGATTACAGCTTCTTTGAAAACACAGAACGAATTTTTTGCAAGCGGATTGAGTTTAATACCCAAAAGTTTAAATTTTGATAATTATGTAAGAGCATGGAATAATGCAAACTTTGGCGTATATTTTAAAAATTCTATTATTGTAACAGTCAGTGTTGTTGTAATCGTATTATTGGCTACATCTGCTGCTGGATATGTTATGGGACGTTATATGTTTGTTGGTAAAAAATTAATTATGGGAATTTTTATGGCTAGTATCACCATTCCGTTAGTGTTTACGGTTATTCCTATTTACGAATTGCTAAAAGAAATGGGGTTAGAATCGAATCTATTAGGGTTAATTCTGGCAGAGGCTGGAGGCGGACATGTGATTTTCCTAATGCTATTTTCTAGCTTTTATGGAGGACTTCCTAAAGAACTGGAAGAAGCAGCAACTATTGATGGAAGTGGATTTATGAAAACATATAGTAGCATTATGTTTCCTCTTGCGAAACCGATTATGGCAACGGTAGTAATTATGCAATTTATTTGGACATGGAACTCTTTCCTGCTTCCTCTGATTGTGACTCTTAGTAAGCCGGAATTGAGAACATTGGCAGTAGGCCTTTATGCCTTGAGAGGTGAGAATGTAGTAGATTGGACGGGAATTGCGGCAGGTGCATGCATTGCGGTTCTTCCGATTATCATTATCTTTGTATGCTTGCAGAAATATTTTGTGGATGGTGTAGCAGGGGCAGTTAAGAGTTGAGTTATTCTAATATTATTTTAAAATTAAAAAATATTGCAATTTAAAACAAGGAGGTAAAAAATGAAAAAGCGAATTGTAACATTAATTATGGCAGGACTTATGGTGATTTCAGCAGCAGGTTGTGGACCTAATGTAAGTGGAGACAAGGGAGTAAAAGAGGAAGTGTCTACGGAAAAGAAAGAAGATAAAGGTGGAGAAAAGGTACTTCAGGTTGTGGACACAAGTGATAGTACAAAATCCAGAAGGGAAGTTTATAATAAAAAATTTGAAGAAGAAAATAACTGTAAGGTAGAATATACAGTTCTTTCTGGTGACCAATATCAGACTACTATTAACTCTGCTATTAAGGCGAATACAGCACCTGACTTGTTTGCACTACCAACTGGTGTGAAACTTTCTACAGCAATTGAAGAAGGTTGGTACATGCCAATGAATGATTATGTAGAAGCAGGATTTTTCGATACATTTTCAGAAGGTTCTTTAAATGAAGGTATTACTACAATGGATGGACAAGTGTATGTTTTGCCAGAATCTGCTAATATTGTAAATACTTTGGTTTTCTATAACGAGACAGTTTTAGAAGATGCAGGAGTTGATGTAAATAAGCTTCCAAAGACTTGGACAGAATTTAGAGAAGTTTGTAAGAAAGTAACAGAAGCAGGAAAAGGTAAATATTACGGAATGATCGAAGGAGGAAAACAGATCAATCGTCTGGAAATTGCAATTCGTGCATTATCTAATCTTGCTGGAAGCAAATCTAATGATATTGGTGTTATTAGTATGGTAGATGGAAAAAATGTTATGGCTTCTGATGCAATGATTCAAGCATTTGATTTCTATAGCGGATTAGTACAGGACGGAAGTTTCCATCCAGATTCAGCAAACCTTGCAGCTCCAGAAGCAAGAGCTTTATTTGCACAAAATCAGGCAGCATTTCTAGTTCAGGGTTCCTGGTGTATTTCTACATGGGAAAAAGAAAATCCGGATTTGAAATTTGGAGTTATGGAGATGCCTGAACCAGACAATGGTGCTAAGGGTGGCCTTCCATATATTGGAGCACAGCCATGGATGGGTATTTCTAAAAACTCTGCTAATCCAGAATTGGCAGCAAAATATCTTCAGGGATTATATTCAGAAGAATATCAGTCTGGTGTAGTAGAAGATGGCGGTTTTGTATCTGCTGTTGAAGGTGTGAATGAGAAATACATGAAAGATGGTATTATGAAAAAATATTATACAATAGCCAAAGAACAGGGAAAACTATGCCCAGATCCGATTGTGGCAAAAGCAGATACAGCAAAGGTTTACGCAAATGTAACAGAAATTTCACCAAATCTTGGTCAGATTGTTCAGGGTGTATTAACTGGAAAGACAGATTATAAAGAGTCTTTACAGACCTTATCTGATAATACACAGAAGGCATGGGAGGAAGCAATTGCAAAAGCAAAAGAAGGCGGTGCTGATGTTTCAGTAGCGGATTTTGAATTTGCAAATTGGAACCCATTAGAAGATTACACGACAGATAGCTATAATAATAGATAAACTCCTGTTTGAACGGGGCATTTTCTTGGAAAAGGGAATGTTCCGTTCTTTTTATGTATAGAAAGAAAAAAGTTTCTCAAAGAAAAAGAAAAAATCCCTTGACATAGGAAATTACCGTGGCTATAATAAAAAAGCGTGCATAGGAAACGTGAATTTTTTATGCACAAAAACAAGTATTCATAATGATGAATAACTGGCAGCCACTTATTTCTTTTAGGTAAATAAAAGAATGTGCAAATTTTACAGGAGGTGAAAGGAATGCCAACATTTAACCAGTTAGTAAAAAAAGGACGTCAGACAACAGTTAAAAAATCTACTGCGCCTGCACTCCAGAAAAGCTACAACTCTTTACAGAAAAAGACATCTGATATGTCTTCTCCACAGAAGAGAGGTGTTTGTACAGCCGTTAAGACTGCTACACCTAAAAAACCTAACTCTGCTCTTAGAAAAATCGCCAGAGTTCGTCTTTCTAATGGAATCGAAGTAACAAGCTACATTCCAGGAGAAGGTCACAACTTACAGGAGCATAGCGTTGTTCTTATCCGCGGCGGTAGAGTAAAAGACTTACCAGGTACAAGATATCACATTGTTCGTGGTACATTAGATACAGCAGGTGTTGCTAACAGACGCCAGGCTCGTTCTAAATACGGTGCTAAAAGACCGAAAAAATAAATAAAAATTAGTAACTTTTAAAAATCCAGAAATAGCAAAGCAAAATTTGTTATGATGAATTCATAGAAGTCACAAAGAACTATTAAAATTGTACCGGGATTCCATAAGCCCAGTAGTGGCTGCGGGTTTAGATATAGGATTTACCGAGTGCGAACATACAGGATAGTTTGTGTGAGTACCTATGATTTAATCGGATATGATTAAGGAGGGAAGTAACGTGCCACGTAAAGGACATACTCAAAAAAGAGACGTTCTGGCTGATCCAATGTACAACAGCAAGGTAGTTACAAAACTTATCAACAGCATTATGTTAGATGGTAAGAAAGGTGTAGCTCAGAAAATTGTTTATGGTGCATTCGCCAGAGTGGAAGAAAAAGCTGGAAAACCAGCAATCGAAGTATTTGAAGAAGCAATGAACAATATCATGCCAGTATTAGAAGTAAAAGCAAGACGTATTGGTGGTGCAACATACCAGGTACCAATCGAGGTAAGAGCAGACAGACGTCAGGCATTAGCACTTCGTTGGATTACATTGTATTCTCGTAAAAGAGGAGAAAAGACAATGGAAGAAAGACTGGCTAATGAGTTATTAGATGCTATGAATAACACAGGAGCATCTGTTAAGAAGAAAGAAGACATGCATAAGATGGCTGAAGCAAATAAAGCATTTGCTCACTATCGTTTCTAAGAGGAGGAAATCCAATTGGCTGGAAGAGAATATCCATTAGAGAGAACTAGAAACATTGGTATTATGGCTCATATCGATGCTGGTAAAACAACCACAACAGAGCGTATCTTATATTATACCGGTGTAAACTATAAAATCGGTGATACTCATGAAGGTACTGCAACTATGGACTGGATGGAGCAGGAACAGGAAAGAGGTATCACAATTACTTCAGCCGCTACTACATGCCACTGGACTCTGCAGGAAAACTGCAAACCAAAAGCTGGAGCATTAGAGCATCGTATCAACATCATTGATACACCAGGACACGTTGACTTTACAGTAGAAGTAGAACGTTCTCTTCGTGTACTTGATGGTGCTGTAGGTGTATTTTGTGCTAAGGGCGGTGTTGAACCACAGTCTGAAAACGTATGGCGTCAGGCTGACACTTACAATGTACCTCGTATGGCTTTCATCAATAAGATGGACATCCTTGGTGCAGATTTCTACAACGCTGTAGAACAGATTAAAACAAGATTAGGTAAAAATGCAATCTGCATTCAGTTACCAATCGGTAAAGAAGACGAATTCAAAGGTATCGTTGACTTATTCGAAATGAAAGCTTACATCTACAATGATGATAAGGGTGATGACATTTCTATCGTAGATATTCCTGAAGATATGAAAGATGATGCAGAACTGTATCGTACAGAGCTGGTTGAAAAAATCTGCGAATTAGACGATGACCTTATGATGGAATACTTAGAAGGAGAAGAACCTTCTAACGAAGCATTAAAGGCAGCTTTAAGAAAAGGTACATGTGAATGTGCTGCTGTTCCTGTTTGCTGTGGTACAGCTTACAGAAACAAAGGTGTTCAGAAGCTTCTTGATGCAGTTATTGAGTTTATGCCATCACCAGTAGATGTACCAGCTATTCAGGGTACTGATATGGATGGAAACCCAATGGAGAAACATTCTTCAGATGATGAACCATTTGCAGCTCTTGCATTTAAGATCATGGTTGACCCATTTGTTGGTAAGCTTGCATTCTTCCGTGTATATTCAGGAACAGTAAACTCCGGTTCTTATGTTCTGAACTCTACAAAAGGAAAGAAAGAACGTGTTGGACGTATCCTTCAGATGCATGCTAACAAACGTCAGGAATTAGATAAAGTATATGCTGGTGATATCGCAGCAGCTGTTGGTTTAAAATTCACAACAACAGGTGATACAATCTGTGATGAACAGCATCCAGTAATTCTGGAATCCATGGAATTCCCAGAACCAGTTATTGAGCTTGCTATTGAGCCTAAGACAAAAGCTGGTCAGGGTAAATTAGGTGAATCCTTAGCAAAACTTGCTGAAGAAGATCCAACATTCCGTGCACATACAGATAAAGAAACAGGACAGACAATCATCGCAGGTATGGGTGAGCTTCACCTTGAAATCATCGTAGACCGTCTGCTTCGTGAATTTAAAGTAGAAGCAAACGTAGGTGCTCCTCAGGTAGCTTACAAAGAAACATTTACAAAACCTGTAGATGTTGACAGTAAATATGCAAAACAGTCTGGTGGTCGTGGACAGTACGGTCATTGTAAAGTTAAATTCGAGCCAATGGATGCCAACGGAGAAGAACTGTTCAAGTTTGAATCTACTGTTGTTGGTGGTGCTATTCCTAAAGAATACATCCCAGCTGTTGGTGAAGGTATCGAAGAAGCTATGAAGGCTGGTATTCTTGGTGGATTCCCTGTAGTTGGTGTTTCTGCTAATGTATATGATGGTTCTTACCATGAAGTCGATTCTTCTGAAATGGCATTCCATATTGCAGGTTCTCTTGCATTTAAAGATGCTATGGCAAAATCAGCACCAGTACTTCTTGAGCCAATCATGAGAGTTGAAGTTACAACTCCAGAAGATTACATGGGTGATGTTATCGGTGATATCAACTCCCGTCGTGGTCGTATCGAAGGTATGGATGATATCGGCGGTGGTAAAATGATCCGCGGATTCGTTCCTCTGGCTGAAATGTTCGGATACGCAACAGACTTACGTTCCAGAACACAGGGTCGTGGTAACTACTCCATGTTCTTTGAAAAATATGAACCAGTTCCAAAATCTGTACAGGAAAAGGTTCTGTCTGGAAAAGCAGACAAATAATTAAATAGTTAAATAAAACTTGCAAATATCCTTGATTTGCAATATAATCAAGGATAGCAGGTTGACTATATCAACCGCCTCGTTATGAGGCAACAAAAATAAAAATATATGCCCAAACGGGGCGCATGTTAAACAAGGAGGACATTCAAAATGGCTAAAGCTAAATTTGAAAGAAGCAAACCGCATTGTAACATTGGTACTATCGGACACGTTGACCATGGTAAAACTACTTTAACAGCTGCTATCACAAAAACTCTTGCAGCAAGAGTTGCAGGTAACACAGCAACAGATTTCGAAAATATTGATAAAGCTCCAGAAGAAAGAGAACGTGGTATCACAATCTCTACTTCTCACGTAGAATATGAAACAGAAAACCGTCACTACGCACACGTTGACTGCCCAGGACATGCTGACTACGTTAAAAACATGATCACAGGTGCAGCTCAGATGGATGGTGCTATCTTAGTAGTAGCTGCTACAGATGGTGTTATGGCTCAGACTAAAGAACATATCCTGTTATCTCGTCAGGTAGGTGTTCCTTACATCGTTGTATTCATGAACAAATGTGATATGGTTGACGATGAAGAATTACTTGAATTAGTAGATATGGAAATCCGTGAACTGTTAAGCGAATATGATTTCCCAGGCGATGATACACCAATCATCCAGGGTTCTGCTTTAAAAGCTCTTGAAGATCCAAACAGCGAATGGGGCGACAAAATCATGGAATTAATGGCAGCTGTTGATAGCTGGATTCCAGACCCACAGCGTGACACAGATAAAGACTTCATCATGCCTGTAGAAGACGTATTCTCTATTACAGGTCGTGGTACAGTTGCTACAGGTAGAGTAGAAGCTGGTACACTTCATGTATCTGACGAAGTTGAAATCGTTGGTCTTAAAGAAGAATCACGTAAAGTAGTTGTAACAGGTATCGAAATGTTCCGTAAATTGTTAGACGAAGCTCAGGCTGGTGATAACATCGGTGCACTTCTTCGTGGTGTTCAGAGAAACGAAATCGAAAGAGGACAGGTTCTTGCTAAACCAGGTTCCATCACATGCCATACAAAATTCACAGCTCAGGTTTACGTTTTAACAAAAGATGAAGGTGGTCGTCATACTCCATTCTTCAACAACTACCGTCCACAGTTCTACTTCAGAACAACAGACGTTACAGGTGTTTGTATGTTACCAGAAGGTACAGAAATGTGCATGCCTGGTGATAACGTAGAAATGACAATCGAACTGATCCACCCAATCGCTATGGCTCAGGGTCTTACATTCGCTATCCGTGAAGGTGGTAGAACTGTAGGTTCAGGTCGTGTTGCTACAATCATCGAGTAATTATCGACTGATATCGAATTATATATATTAAGTACCGTAAGGTACATTGTGTCCAAGCGTAAGATGCCCCGGAACCGTAAGGTTTCCGGGGTTTTTCTGTTACCAAAAAATTTTATGAAGAGCTTAATAGATAGTTGAAGAAAATTATGGTATAATTCTTATATTAGAATAAAAAATGCAAATGAGAGTAAAGGGAATTATATATGGAACAGAAAAAGAAAATATATAATGCATATACACAAATATTAAGAGAAGAGTTGATGGCGGCAATGGGATGCACAGAGCCCATTGCTCTTGCTTATGCTGCGGCAATAGCTAGAAGAACCTTGAATGATATTCCGGAGAAGGTTGTCGTTCAAAGTAGTGGAAGTATTATTAAAAATGTGAAATCCGTAATCGTTCCAAATACAGGAAATTTAAAAGGAATTCCAGCAGCGGTTTCAGCGGGAATTGTTGCAGGAAATCCAGATAGAGAATTAGAGGTGCTTTCTGAGGTTTCAGAGGAAGATATTAAAAATATTGAAAAATTTATGCAAGAAAAAGAAATTATAGTAGAACATCTTGATGAGGGGATTATTTTCGATATTGTTATTACTCTGTATAAGGGAGAGGATTATGCCAAAGTACATATTATCAATTCTCATACAAATGTAGTGTTGATTGAGCATAATCACAAAATTTTAAAGAGTTCTGATTGTTTAACAGATATGCCATCAGATCTTTCCAACTATAATATGTTGAATATGAAAGATATTTGGGATTATGTTAATCATGTAGATATAGAAGAGATTAGAGAAGTTCTTGACAAACAAATAGATTATAATATGGCAATTGCAAAAGAGGGATTAGAATCTGACTACGGAGCTAATATTGGGAAGGTCATTCTATCTACAGATACGAACAGTCTTAAAGCCAGAGCTGCAGCTATGGCAGCAGCAGGTTCTGATGCCAGAATGAATGGTTGTGAACTTCCGGTTATTATCAATTCCGGCAGTGGAAATCAAGGCATCACGGTTTCTGTGCCTGTTATTACATATGCCAAAGAATTAAAGGTTACAGAGGAAAAATTATATCGAGCTTTGGCATTATCAAACTTAACTGCTATTCACCAAAGAACACCAATAGGAAGGCTTTCCGCATATTGTGGAGCTGTCAATGCAGGAGCAGCAGCAGGTGCAGGTATTGCTTATTTATCAGGTGGAGATTACGAAGCAGTTATTCATACAGTTATCAATGCATTAGCTATTGTATCAGGTATTATTTGTGATGGTGCAAAAGCATCTTGCGCAGGGAAAATTGCTTTTGCTGTAGAAGCAGGAATTTTGGGATATCATATGTATGTACAAGGCCAGCAGTTTTATGGGGGAGATGGAATTGTAAAGAAAGGTATTGAAGATACCATAAAGAGTGTTGGAAGACTTGGGAAAGATGGGATGAAAGGAACCAACGAGGAAATCATAAAAATCATGTTGGAATAAATGAGGGATTGTATTTTTATAAGATTTATGGTAAATTCAAACTCGGTAGTTAAAGTTTAATAATAAGGAGTTTACCATGATTATTGATGTGTTATTAGATGCCTTGCTAGATACAGCAAAGCTTATTCCGTTTTTGTTTGTTACATATTTTTTGATGGAATATCTTGAACATAAAACAAAAGAAAAATCCAGAACTATGATAAAGAAAGCAGGAAGATTTGGTCCCCTTATGGGAGGTATATTGGGCGCATTTCCTCAGTGTGGATTTTCCGCAGCAGCATCTGGTTTTTATGCAGGAGGAGTTATATCTGTAGGAACTTTGATGGCAATTTTTCTTTCTACTTCAGATGAAATGATTCCGATTTTTATTTCAGAAGCGGTAAGTTTAAGTGTGATTTTCAAGGTGCTTGCTTTAAAAGTGGGAATTGGTATTATATCGGGATTTGGAATTGATTTTTTATGGAAAAAACATGAAAAAAATCCTCATAATCATACAGAGCATCATGAAAAAGATATTCATGATTTATGTGAACATGAACATTGTCATTGCGAGCAGGGAAGTATTTTAAAATCATCTCTTTGGCATACTATACAAATTGTGGTGTTTATTTTTCTCGTTTCTTTTGTGATTGGATTTTTAGTAGAAAGCGTGGGAGCAGAGCGAATTGGAGGTCTTATAAGCCGCCAGCCAGTAATAGGTGTATTTTTGGCAGCTCTTATTGGTATGATTCCTAATTGTGCAGCATCTGTAATTATTACACAGATGTATTTAGGAGGTATTTTAGGAGTAGGTCAGATGATTGCCGGATTATTGGCAGGTGCTGGAGTGGGACTTCTGGTATTATTTAGAAGCAATAGAGGTGTAAAGGAAAACTTATGCATCACATTATTGCTTTACGGAGTTAGTATTTTCTGGGGGATTTTAATTGAATTGACAGGAGTTGTATTGTAATAGATAAGGCAGGGTTTGCTTGTATGCAAGTTCTGTCTTATTATATTTTACAGGAATATACGCTTTATACTTGACAAAATATGTTTCTTTTTATAGAATCAAGTTTTGAGCATTTCATAATTTTAGGAGGAGAAACATGGAGAAATTTTTTAAACTGAAGGAGCATAATACTACTGTGAAAACAGAGATTATGGCGGGGATGACAACCTTTCTTACAATGGCGTATATTTTGGCTGTAAACCCAAGTTTACTGGGAAATCCTGCATGTGGTATGGATTCTGGTGCAGTCTTTACAGCAACGGCATTAGCGTCTGCACTGGCAACTTTTATTATGGCCTTTTGGGCAAATTATCCCATTGCTCTTTCCGCAGGTATGGGATTGAATGCATATTTTGCATTTACTGTATGTGGCGGTGATTTAAAGGGAATGGATGACCCATGGAAGGTTGCCCTTGCAGCTGTTTTAGTAGAAGGAATTGTTTTTATTATTTTATCTTTCTTTAAAGTACGTGAGAGCATTGTAAATGCAATTCCAGCAAACTTAAAATACGGTATTACAGCAGGTATTGGTTTATTTATTGCTTTTCTTGGACTTCAAGGATCTGGTATTGTTGTGGCAGATGAAGCTACCTTAGTAAAATTAGGTGATTTTGCTGATCCAGGAGTGGCATTGTGTTTGATTGGTGTATTGATTACTGCAATTATGTACCATTTTCAGGTAAAGGGATATATTTTATGGGGGATTCTCATTACATGGGTTTTAGGTATTGGTGCAGAAACAATAGGTTGGTATGTTGTAGATCCGGAAGCAGGTGCATTCTCTTTAATTCCTGCATTTACAGCATCTTCTTTTATTCCAAAATCCATTGCACCTACATTTTTTAAATTCGATTTTGGATGGATTGGACAAAATTTATCACAGTTTGTGATTATTGTATTTTCATTTTTGTTTGTAGATATGTTTGACACAATTGGAACAGTTATTGGTGTTGCAGATAAAGCAAATCTTTTAGATAAAGATGGTAAACTTCCTCGTGTAGGACGTGTACTTATGGCAGATGCTGTAGGTACTGTGGCAGGATCTATGATGGGTACATCTACAATTACCAGTTTTGTAGAATCCAGTGCAGGCGTTGCAGAAGGAGGAAAGACAGGTCTTACAGCTTTGACTACAGGATTTATGTTCTTGGTTTCTTTATTCTTGTCACCAATTTTCCTTGCAATTCCAGGATTTGCAACAGCTCCGGCATTGATTATCGTAGGATTTTTTATGGCATCATCTATTAAGAAAATGCATTTTGAAGGTGATACAGCAGATTGCATAGGAGGATATTTGGCGTTTTTGGTTATGCCTCTTACCTATTCTATTGCAAATGGTATTATGTTTGGTATGTTGGCATGGTTTGGAATTAAAGTATGTATAGGTAAAATTAAGGAAATTCATCCTATTATGTATGTGGTGTGTGCATTGTTTGCATTCCGAGTGATTACTATGCTGATATAAAAAAAAGCTATTACAGAAAGTGCTATGAAAATAGCCTACTTTCTGTAATAGCTTTTCTTATTGTATAGAAAATTTTGTTTGAATAAAAAAGAATTGATAAAAGAAACGGATACCAGCCAGCAAGAGGGAAGTTCCTAGTCCTGTATAAAAAAAGGCGATAAACCATTCCGGTACCAAGTTCCAATTGCGAATCAAAACACCTGCACTTATCATAAAAGCCATAATTAAAAAAGATTTTAAATCAAAGAAATTCCAAAACCATTTTTTATTTTCTGTATAACCGTTGATACGTTTTGTATGTTTTTTTACAAGTTTACCAAAAATCATGAAATGAAAGAAAAGAAACACTGCAACAGAGCCTAAAAACGGAATAGGTGAAAGATAGCGTGTATAGGTTTGTAAACCAATATGAAGTACGTTATAGCCGGCAATAGTCCAGACAATTCCGGCGAGAAAAAATAAATATTTTTTTGAAATCATAAAAATCTCCTTAGTCATATAATAATTTATCTGTTAGTTTAAGTAAAAAAGAGCAGGAATGATCTTTTTTACTTAAACCAGAAATAATATTAGAAAATACAAAGTCAATGAAATCATCTTCTGTAAAAGTTTCAGAAAATACATTGGCTTTTATTTTTTTATCTTTTTTTAGAATCAGTTTCATTCCATTATGAATATGCTTTAAATACTCATTCATTTTTTCACGGTTTTCTTCTATGCGATCTGTATTTTTAAAGCAGATTGCATGGGAAGAAAAAAAATCAGGGTACTGACAACTACATTGATCAATGGATACGATGAACCAAAGTAAACAATCATGAAAAGAACTTAAGGTAGTACATTGATCTGTATGATGAAAAACATCACACCAGATATCCGCAATGGTGGCTTGTAACAAAGCTAATTTATCTGGAAAATAGTTGTAGACAGAGCCGACAGAAATTTCTGCTTTGGCTGCAACTGCCCGAATATTAATAGATTGAAAACCTTTACTTGCAGCAATTTCTTTGCTGGCAAAGAGAATTTTATCGTGGAGTGTTGTATTTGGGTGCATAAATAGGATCTCCTTGAAAATTTATTTGAACAATGTTCATTATATGATTTTTTTAGAATTGCGTCAATAAATATTATAAGAAGCCTTGGAGATTCTCCATGTTAAATCTATGTAAAACAATGTAAAATCTTTGCTCAGTATCTTGCAGTATTCCTTTATAAAAGGTATAAATGTAAGGAAAGTTAAAAAAACAAATGGGAGGAACACAGTGAAAATTACAGATTTTTTCAGCCTTTTAGGTGGTCTGGCATTATTTCTTTATGGAATGCAGATGATGAGTAATGGTTTAGAAGCAGCAGCTGGAAACCGTATGAAACAAATTTTGGAAAAGCTTACCTCAAATCGCATTTTAGGAATTTTAGTAGGAGCAGGTATTACTGCAGTAATTCAGTCTTCATCCGCAACAACCGTTATGGTCGTTGGATTTGTTAATTCAGGAATGATGACGTTAAAACAAGCTGTTTGGATTATCATGGGTGCCAATATAGGTACTACCATAACGGGACAGCTTATTGCGCTAGATATAGGTGCGTTAGCTCCTTTGTTAGCCTTTTTTGGTGTTGCAGCGATTGTTTTTATTAAAAAGCAGCAGGTACATCATTATGGGTTAATTGTAGCAGGTCTTGGTATTTTGTTTATTGGTATGGAAATGATGAGTGGGGCAATGATGCCGTTAAGAGAATCGGAAGCATTTGTTTCTCTTATGACAAAATTCTCCAATCCTATATTAGGAATTTTAGCTGGTATGATTTTTACAGCACTTATTCAGTCTTCTTCTGCATCCGTGGGTATTTTGCAGGCGCTTGCAACCAGTGGACTGATTGGATTGCCAAGTGCAGTATTTGTATTGTTTGGTCAAAATATCGGTACGTGTATCACTGCTGTATTAGCAGCAATTGGTACAAGTAGAAATGCAAAACGTACAACGGTGATTCACCTACTGTTCAATATTATTGGTACAACAATTTTTACAGTGATATGTCTGGTAACACCACTGACATCTATAGTAGAAAGTTTTACACCAGATAATGTATCTGCTCAAATTGCAAATATGCATACATTATTTAATATTGCAACAACGTTATTGCTGATTCCATTTGGAACATATCTTGCAAAGCTGGCAGTGAAAATTCTTCCAGAAAAAAAGGAAGAAATGGACGGTATTATGCATATGGAGTTTATTCATCCAATGGAAACAAAGAGAGATACACAGATTGGCCTTTCTGCCATTGCTGTAACCAGTATTAAAAATGAGCTGCATCGTATGATTGATATGGCAAAACAAAATGTAGATACAAGTTTCCTTTGTGTAAAAGAAGGAAAAAGGGAACTTTTGGAAGAAGTCAGGGAACGTGAAGATTATATTGATTATTTAAACAAAGAAATCTCAAAATATATTTCTAAAGTTTTAGTTAATGAGAGTAATCCTGATGATTCACAGTATATTAGCGCATTGTTCAAGGTATGCGGAAATGTGGAACGAATTGGGGATCATGCTATGAATATTTGTGAATATACAAAAATGATTGAAAAACAGGGAATTTCTTTCTCAGATGAAGTTAAAGAAGAAATTGATAAGATGCGTGATATCTGTGGAAAAGCCTTAGATTTTCTAGGTCAAATTAAAGATAATACCATGGATAATGTAAAGACCATTGAAAATTTTGAGCAGAAGATAGATGATATGACTGAGGATTATAGAAAGAAACAGTTAGTTCGTATGCAAAAGGGAACCTGTTCAGAAGAAGGTTGTATTATTTACGCAGAGATGCTTACAGACTTTGAACGAATTGGGGACCATATTTTGAATATAGGGCAGGAAATGGGACTTGGAAAAGTAAGTGCATAAGAAAAGTAATGAAAAAGCTACCGTATTAAAAATAGTAGGGTGGCTTTTTTTGTTGACAAAATGGAAAGAATTTGCTACTATTTAGAAAAATATCTAATTAGAAAATATTCTAAATAGTTAAAGGAGGTGTATGAATGGGTTTTGCAGATACATTTAAAGCATTATCAAATCCTATTAGGAGAGAGATTCTGCAAATGCTAAAGAAAGGGAGAATGTCTGCAGGAGAGATTGCCAGTCACTTTGATATAACCAATGCAACAATCTCCAACCATCTAAATATCTTGAAAAAAGCAGGATTGGTATGGGAAGAAAAAGAAAAAAATTTTATTTATTATGATTTAAACACTTCTGTAGTAGAAGAAATTATGGCATGGTTGGCACAACTAAGAAAGGATGAAGAAAAGGATGAAGAAAAGTGAATACAAAGGAACTATGATTATGACATCGATTATGATATTGATCCCTATTATTGTGGGAGTTATATTATGGAATAAACTTCCCAATGAGATTGCAACTCATTTTGGAGCCGATAATCAAGCAAATGGTTGGAGTAGTAAACCTATGACTGTCTTTGGAATGCCCTTTGTGATGTTGGCATTACAGTGGTTTGCATTTTTAGTTACTTCTAATGATCCTAAAAAAAGGAATATTAATAAAAAATTGTTTGTATATATTTTGTGGCTGATACCGATTATTTCCTTAATTACTATGATGTCAACATATGCAATTGCCCTGGGATATTCCGTTGACATTGGAATGGTAATGAATTTTCTTGTGGGAATCTTATGTATTATCATTGGAAATTATATGCATAAAATTAAGCAGAACTATACTGTGGGAATTAAAATTCCTTGGACTTTAAGTAGCGAAGAAAACTGGAATAAAACACATCGTATGGCTTCATGGTTATTTATAATCGTTGGTATTTTGTTTTGCATAAATGGATTTTATAAGACAATAACAGTTTTGGTTGTGGCTATGGTCCTGCTTGTAGTCCTGCCAGTGGTTTATTCATTTGTACTTTATAAAAAAGGAAAGTAACCATTTTTTTCCTTTTTCATATACTAATAGGAAGAAATATTTGGAGATTATCCATGGAAGAAAAAAAACCTTTCTACAAAACAGCAAAAAAAGGTAAACTGTATGATAAGGAAGCTCCTATGGAAAGTGAAAAAAGCCTTATGCAGACATATTACCCCAAAACAGCAAAAATCATACAGGCATTTGTAGCGGATGCCTGTGACAGGCTGGATTATGAAGGAAGTTTTCTATACGATGAATATCCGGATAAATGGAACATGGAGCGAGTTTGTCAGGAAATAGAAGGCCAGTTGGAAATACAGGCGCAGGATTTATCAGAGAATTTGTTAGGAGAATTTATCAGAACTTTATTTTGCCAAGAACTGTATCAAAGACGGTGCAGAAGAAATCGATGGAGGTAAATTTTTAAAACTCCTTGTTTTGGGGTTGCAGATTTTGGATAAAGCTTTTACAATAGTAATAAACTGCGAACATTTGTGCAGTGTTAGGGAGATATAGAAAATACAGGGGAAGAACATGGATAAGTTAAGAGAACTTTTAGAGCAATATATAAATGAGAGATTAAAAAAAGTTGTAATCAGCAACCCGAGAAAAAAAGATGGAGTATCCAAAATTCAAACAAGACCAATTTTGTTAAAAGGAAATCTGGTTTATCAAGTGACCAGAACAGAGGGAACTAAGGAACTTCATGAAAATTTTGATAAACAAGGTGTGATTGCTTATTTCATTAGCCAGATGGAAGAAAACTTTAAACAGTTTCAGTTGGAATCAAGAGAAGTTTCAGTATCTGTCTTAGTAAGCAAAAAGGGAAAAGTAACGATTAAGGTAAAAGAAAACAAAGGGATGGCAAAGGAAGATTATACACCCATGCTGTCTCATAATCGAACAAAAAATTATTTGTTAAAAGAAGGCGTACCTGTCCCCTGGCTTGTGGACTTGGGTGTCATGAGTCAGGACGGAAAGGTGAAAAATGCTCGTTATGATAAGTTTAAACAGTTGAATCGTTTTTTGGAATTTATTGAAGATGTACTTCCTAAATTACCCAAAGATAGAGAGGTACAGATTATTGATTTTGGATGTGGAAAATCATACCTTACTTTTGCCATGTACTATTATTTAAAAGAGTTAAAAGGATATGATATTCGTGTCACAGGGTTAGATTTAAAAGCAGATGTAATTAAAACGTGCAGTAGACTGGCGGAGAAATATGGATACACCAAGCTTCGTTTTCTTCAGGGGGATATTGCTTCTTATGAAGGTGCAGATAAAGTGGACATGGTGGTAACACTTCATGCCTGTGATACGGCTACAGATTATGCATTAGCAAAAGCTGTGAAGTGGGGTGCTTCTGTCATTCTCTCTGTGCCATGTTGTCAGCATGAATTAAACAGACAAGTATCCAATGAGGTTTTACAGCCAGTCTTGGAGTATGGGATCTTAAAAGAACGTTTTGCAGCTATATTAACGGATGGGCTTCGGGCACAGATGCTTCAGAGCCAAGGATACGATACTCAAATTTTGGAATTTATTGATATGGAACACACACCGAAGAATCTGCTTATTCGTGGGGTGAAAAATGAAAATAAGAAGAATGATATACAGCAGCAAAGAGATTGGGAAGCGTGTGCAAAAGCTTTTCATGTAGAGCCTACTCTTCAGAAGCTGTTGTTTGAGCCAATAGACAGGAAGGATTTTAAATGAGAAAAAAGCTAAGAAGAATTTTAATTTTGTTTATTATCTTTATTTTAGGTGTAGCAGGATTTAGTTGTCTTATGAACAGCCAAAATACGGATAATAGGACAGATTTGCAAACGGCATCAATTCCCTGCATGGCAATGAAAATCGGCGGTATGCAGGTCAACCGTATGTATGGATATGCGGAGACTATGCAGGCAGATTTTATGAGGGATTCTTTGACGCCTCTGGGAACTGATAAGACATTAGAGGTAAGTATTACACCTTATAGTCAAAAAATTAAGAGCTTAGTATATGAAATCCGTACTTCTGATGGCAATAAAGTTATAGAAAATAATAAAATCAATCATTTTGAGGAACAGGAAGATGGAACTTTAAGTGCTGTATTTACTTTGCAAAAATCCATACTGATGGATCAGGAATACGCATTGAATTTTACACTACAGACAGAGGAAGAAAGTTGGAATTATTATACAAGGTTAATACAAAGAGCAGGGCTTAGTACAGAAAAATATGTTGAGTTCGTAAATGATTTTTATACAAAAACTTTTGAAGAAGAGGGAAAAGGTGAATTAAGAACTTATTTGGAAACAGATAATTCAGGAGGAAATAATAGTTTTAATGATTTGAACATACATGCATCTTTAGATATGATTACATGGAAAGAATTAAAACCTGAAATCAGTAGACCGGGAATTCCTTCAATTAAAGATATTAATGCCAATACAGGCAGTGTTTCCATTACTTATTATATGACTGCAGAAAATGAGAAAGGTGAAATCGAACGTTATCAGGTAGATGAATTTTACCGTATGCGTTATGATCAAACTAGAATAAGGCTTCTTGATTTCCATAGGAATACAAAGCAAGTATTGACAACAGAGCAGTCCATTGTAACAGTAGGGCAGTTAAATTTAGGAGTTACGGGAAAAGATGTGCAATATCTTTCGGATAAAACAGGACAAATTGTAGCTTTTGTGCAGCAGGGTGATTTGTGGTCCTATAATTTAAAGACTAATAAAATGAGCCGTGTTTTCAGCTTCCGTGATTTGGGCAGTAATGATGAAAGAAATGATTATTCTCAGCATGATATTCATCTTGTAAGGGTGGAAAAAGATGGAGATATGGACTTTCTTTTATATGGATATATGAATAGAGGACAGCACGAAGGATGTGTGGGAACGGCAGTTTATCATTATGACGCAGAGCAAAATGTAGTAGAAGAAAAGTTTTTCCTCTCTAGCACAAAGTCTTTTGAATTTTTAAAGCAGGAGGTAGAAAAAGCTTCCTACATCAGCAAAAACGGGTACTTTTATAGGGTTTTAGATGGAAATCTATATCAGTTTAATATGGAGGATAAACAGTACACAGTTTTGCAGGAAAATTTAAAAGATGACTGTTTTAAAGTGTCTGAAAGTGGTCGGTATGTGGCTTGGCTAGACGGTATGGATGTCAATAATGGAACATCAATTACTATGATGGATATGGAAACACAGAAGCAGGAAAAAATTCAGGCAGAAGATGGTACCAAGTTACGGATATTCGGATTTATGAATGAGGACCTTGTCTATGGAATTGCCGGTGATGGTGATATCCTAGGTGGTCAGTTTGCCATGCGTGAAATTCGAATTCAGAATTTAAAGGGTGAAGTGAAGAAAACTTATCATGAAGATGGATATTATATAATGGATGTAAAGTTTCAAGATAATCTGTTAGAATTAGTAAGAGCGCAGTGGAATGGAGAAATCTATGAAAATGTTTCTAATAGTCAAATTTTGAATAATATAAAAGACAAGCAGAATAAGAATTTTGCTGTGGTTCTTATGACCACAGGCAGACAGGCGAATATGATAGGTTTGCAGTTTGAAGGTGGTAGCAAACAGCCCCCGCTTATTATGGAGGCTAAATTCACGGAAAATATGAAAGATATTGTTCTGAACATGGAGCAGAAAGAAGAAAATAAAGAAGAATACTACGTATATGCCATGGGAAAACTATGGGGGATTTATGAAAATGCAGCAGCAGCAATTAATGATGCAGATAGTAACGCAGGAGTCGTGTTAAACGAATCACAGCAGTATGTGTGGGAAAGAGGAAATACAGCGGATAAGGGAACCATTGCATTTCAAGATATTCCAGATGCAGTGAAAAAAGCTCCTCTTAGTATAGCAGAGTTAAATGAAGAAGTGCAAAAACAAGGACAAGCCATTGATCTGACAGGCTGTACACTCTCACAAATTTTGTATCAAATCAGTGCACAAAGACCTGTTATTGTAAAAGGCGAAGGTGGAAATCCAAAAGTTATCGTAGGATTTGATGGATATAATACTTATTTATATGATCCTTCTTCGCAGACAACAGCTCCTATGGGAATGAATGATAGTACAAAAGCATTTGAAGAAAATGGCAATGTATTTATTTGTTACATGGAAAAAATTAATGAATAAAGAAAGGGAAAATAACATGGATGAAAGAATTAAAAAATTAGCGAAAGTATTAGTAAACCACTCTTGCAGAGTGCAGAAAGGTGAAAAAGTTTATATTAATTACGTAGGATATGAAACAAAGGCATTGGCAAGACAGTTAATAAAAGAAGTATATGAAGTGGGCGGAATTCCTTTTCCACACTTTTCAGATCCACAGGTAGAAAGAGAAATGCTTCTTCATTGTACGAAAGAGCAGCTTCAGCTTATGGCAGAAATTGATGGAAAAGAAATGTCCCAGATGGATTGTTATATTGGAATTCGTGGTGGGGATAATGTATCAGAAAAGTCGGACGTTCCTGCTGAGAAATTAAATTTGTACGAGCAGTATTATAGTACACCGGTTCATGGTAATATACGTGTTCCAAAGACAAAATGGGTTGTTTTAAGATATCCGAATGCTTCCATGGCACAGCTTTCTAATACAAGTTTGGAAGCTTTTGAAGATTTCTATTTTGATGTGTGTACTTTAGACTATGATAAAATGGCAAAGGCAATGGAGCCTCTTGTGAAATATATGGAAAAAACAGATAAAGTAAGAATTACAGGACCAGGAACAGATCTTACATTTTCTATTAAGGATATTCCTGTTATTCCATGCAGTGGCGATTGTAATATCCCAGATGGTGAAGTCTTTACTGCACCAGTGAGAGATTCCATCAATGGAACTTTATCTTATAATACCCCGTCAGCATTTCAGGGATTTACTTATGAGAATATTTCTTTGGAATTTAAAGATGGTAAAATTATTAAAGCAACAGCGAATGATACAGAAAGAATTAATAAAGTATTTGATATTGATGAAGGAGCACGTTATGTAGGAGAATTTGCCATTGGTGTAAATCCTTATGTATTAAAGCCAATGAAAGATACTCTTTTTGATGAAAAAATTCAGGGATCTATTCACATTACACCAGGTAGATGCTACGAGGATGCATACAATGGTAACAAATCTGCCATTCATTGGGATTTAGTATTAATCCAAAGACCGGAATACGGCGGAGGAGAAATTTATTTTGATGATGTTTTAATTCGTAAAGATGGAAGATTTGTAGTTCCTGAATTGGAATGCCTCAATCCAGAGAATTTAAAATAAAGAGGATGTAGTATTGGAGAAACCATGGAATACAAAATTGCTTTTTTGTTAAAGGAGCATTATGAAGAACAATTAAAAAAGTGGTGTGAAGAGATTCCTTCCAATGTTCATGTAAAGTTTGTGCCATATAAAGATTTTCAAGAGTTGGAAGAGCATTTTGATATTTTGCAAGAAGAAATGGATGGAATTTATGTTAGTGGAATTATGCCTTATCAAGCTTTACGTATATTGAGGAAGCAAAATGAAACGGTTTCTTTAGCATATTCCCCTATAGATATGGAAAACACCTATCAAATACTTCTTCAGAAAATGGTAACATCAAAAGTTTTAAGCCTTTCCAGAGTGGGAATGGACTTTTTAAGAGGAAATGCGGATTTAGAAGAACTTATTGCAACAGGAAGATTTGCAGAAGCAGTACATCAATATGAAGAAAAGTGGGAGAAGATGAACAGTGTTTCTGAAATAGAAAGAGAAGAAGAAATTATTAATCAATATTATGTGGCAGAATGTAAGAAAAAGAAATTTGATTTAATTATTACTTACTTTTATTCTGTTGTAGAAACATTGAAGGAGTATGATGTGGAATGTTTTTATGTGTATCCAAGTACACAAGCCTTTTTTCAAATTTTAGATGGACTTAAAAAAAACATTTCCTTGCGTCTTATGAAGAATAAGATGCCGGTAGTTATTCATATTGAAGCCCAAGAGGAAAAAAGTTTCAGAAAAGATATTAAAGCATCCATGGAGAGCTTTAATCAAAGCCATTTTAATCAAATGATAGAAAAAGAGGGAGATCAAGATTTAGAGTATATCTCAGATTATGATTTTCTATGCAAAATTACGGAAGGATTTCAATATTGTCCTATTAGTGATTGGCTACGTGATAAAATAGGATTTAAGGGAACAGTAGGGTATGGAATAGGAAATAATCTATATCAAGCAAGACTTAATGCTATGGATGCTTCACGTTATGGAAGGAATATGAAAGAAAAGGATTTATCAAGTATTTTGATAGATGAAAAAGAGGGGATTTATGTTCTAAAGACCAATGGTGAGGAGAGGCAAATTATATCCTCAGAAGGTTACATTAGTGCAATAGCCAATAAAGTGAAACTTTCTTCAGAAACCATACTAAAGATTGTAGGTGTAATGCAAGCACTTAAAACGGAGGAAGTTACTTCTCAGGAACTGATGGATGCTTTTCAAATTTCCCTTCGCACAGCAAACAAAATCCTGTCAAATTTAGAAAGAAATGGATATGCCGAAATTGTTGGAAAAAAAAGAAATGGAAATAAGGGGAGACCGATTAATATTTACCATATAAAAATTATCACATAGAAGTCTGCTGTAATAACTACAATTTTAAGAATTTGATAGTTGTTACAGCAGACCTTTTTTTACCAGATAAGAGAGGCAATGGCAATTAATACACTTTGGGTAAGTAATAGTAAGAGGAAGAGCGGAACAAAAAATTTCCACCACTTATCCATTTTAACACCAGCAATTCCACACATTATAGGTGTCATAGCGGTTGGCCATAAAATATTAGACAAACCATCTCCAAACTGGAATGCGAGAACAGCCACTTGGCGTGAAATGCCGCATAAGTCTGCTAAAGGTGCCATAATAGGCATACTTGTAACTGCCTGTCCAGATCCAGAAGGAATCAGAAAATTAAGAAAGCTTTGAACAATTAACATGGCTTCTCCGCCAATCCATCCGGGAAGTTTAGAAAGAGGAATTGAGAGAGCATATACTACGGTATCAATAATATGTCCATTTTGTAAAACCACGAGAATTCCTCTGGCAAAACCGATCATCATACATGCAACTGCAATTTCAGAGAAGCTTTTAGCAACTTTTTTAGCAATTGTATTAGGTCCCCACCCCATAATAAGAGAACTTGCAAGTCCCATAATTAGAAATGCACAGCTTAAATCTTCAAAATACCAGCCTTTAAATTTCGTTCCCCATACGATAACAGCAATACCAACAGCTAAAATGGCTAAGATAGATTTTTCTCTTATGCCAAAGGAATGTTTTTCAATGTCATCAGGATTCATGGATAAATGCTGGAAACTATCACCGTGAACAAGGCTCTTAGAAGAATCTCCTTGTACTTTTAATGCATATCGTATAGTAAATGCAGAGGCAATTACAATCATTGTCAAATGGCAAATTATTCTAAAACCAGAACCAGACATTTGGGGAACACCAGCGATACTTTGCGCAGTACCTACTGTAAAAGGATTCATAACGGCACCACTGTATCCAAGACCTGTTCCAAGGGCTACAATAGCAAGTCCCACAATAGCATCATATCCTAGGGCAATAGAAATTCCCACAAAGATAGGGATAAAAGGAAAAGCTTCTTCAAAAACACCAATTGTAGAGGAAGCACATCCAAGAACCAAAATGAAGATAGGAATAATAACAGCCCTTGTTTTTCCTTTTAAAATTTTTAGGAGACCAGCAACAAGTCCATTAAAAGCACCTGTAGAAATCATCAATCCAATGGAAGCGTATGCAATAAAAACAAAGAAAATAACATCACTTCCATTTAACATACCATGATAAATGGCTTTAATTGCATCAAAAATTCCAACAGGAGTGGATTCTACTTGATGATAAGTTCCAGGGATAACAACTTCTGTACCGATCTCGTTAACTGTACGATCAAATTCACCAGCAGGAAGAATCCATGTGGCAATGGCACAGAATAAAATAATTGCTGTCAATAAAACAAATATATGGGGTAATTCAAATTTTTTTCTTTCTGTTTTTTCTTTTTTCTTATTCATAATATAAAACTCCTTTTTATGGATTATAAATTCCTTTTTTTAAGTAATTCTTTTTCCCAGTCAGTTTTAATTATGTCACGATAATCAGAATTATTAAAAACTTCTAAAATAAGATTCATCATAATGAGAGCCCCTTGTTTTAATGCAAGATAGGCATTTGGCGTTCTTGTTGCATCACGAAACGCTGAAGTATGTAAAGCTAATGGTTTTTCAGAAATAGATAAAAGAGGTTGAATTGTAGGGCAGTGATAACTAACATTACCCACATCCGAAGAACCTGTAGGTGTAGAAACTGGAAGATGAGGCATTTGAAATGCATCAAATCCAGATACAGTAAAATCTTCCAGAGATTTTACACGTACCATATCATAGAAGTCGGATAAGCCATAGTTCAATGTAACTTTACAATCAAGAGCCATAGCAGCACCTTTTGCACATTTTTGAATCATATCATCCACATCTTCTAGACGTTTCATGGAATTTGTACGAAATTCCATACGAATTTTAGCATAATCGGGAATAATATTTGGTGCTTTACCCCCATCTAAAATAACAGAGTTTACATGTATATCAGGGGTAAAACATTCTCGTCTAGCATCAATTAAATCAAGAAACTTTCTTGCGGCAGACAGTGCACTTTTTCCTTTCCATGGAGCAGCTACTGCATGAGAGGTTTCTCCGTAAAATTCCACTACATAGCAACGTAGGCTAAGAACATCCATATTAGGATGAGAATATCCTCCGGCCCAGCTGTGCATCATGACGGCAAGTGAGAAATCGTCGAAGATACCTTTTTCGGCCATACCTATTTTTGCTCCGTTTTCTTCTTCAGCAGGTGTCCCAATTACATATAGCTTGCCTTTGAAGGAATCCTTTAATTCATTAAGGGCGAGACCAGTAAGTACAGAAAGGGAGCCATGGAGATTATGTCCGCAACCATGTCCGATTTCTGGCAAAGCATCGTATTCTGTCAATAAAGCTATTTTGGGGCCTTCTCCGTTATCTAGACAGGCACAGAAGGCAGTATTATATCCAGCATATGGATATGTAACATCAAAGCCGTTATTTTTTAATACGTTTACAATTTTTTCGCTGGACGCATATTCTTCATAAGCCAATTCAGGATTATCACAGAGATATTCACTTAAAGAAATTGCTTGTTTCAAGTGAATATTTACGGCATTTTGAAGTTTGTCCTTTTTAAAGCTTGTCATTAAAAATACCTCCTTTTTGTTTTTGATAAAAAGATAGAAGTATGCCATGATAAAGTAAGAAATATTTAAAGCATACTTAAAGCACTGTTCGATTAAGGGTATATTAGCATAATTGCATAAAAATATCAAGAAAAAAATAAAATATTTGTGTGAAATGTTTAACGATTAAATCGAAAAAAGCAATATAAAAAGAGTATGTAAATAAATTGCGGACTTTAGCCTTGCGCTGAATAGAGCAATGAGATATACTATAAGGAAATTGCAAAGCTTTTAGCATACGGATTGATAAGAAGGAGATAAAGATATGCAGTTAACAACGGTAAAAGAAATTTACAGAAACAGAGAAGAGTATCTAGATAAAGAAGTTACTGTGGGCGGTTGGGTAAGAAGTGTCCGTGACTCTAAAACATTCGGATTTATTGTGCTTCACGATGGAAGTTTTTTTGAAACATTACAGGTTGTATACCATGATACTATGGAGAATTTCCAGGCAATTTCAAAATTAAATGTAGGGGCGGCTATTGTGGTAAAAGGAACACTGGTAGCAACACCACAGGCAAAGCAGCCTTTTGAGATTCAGGCGACTGAAATCATGGTGGAGGGAGATTCTGCAGCAGATTATCCATTGCAGAAAAAACGTCATTCTATGGAATATTTAAGAACGATTTCCCATTTAAGACCGAGAACGAATACATTTCAGGCAGTATTTAGAGTGCGTTCTTTAATTGCTTATGCCATTCATCAGTTCTTTCAGGAACAAGGATTCGTATATGTTCATACTCCATTGATTACGGGAAGTGATTGTGAAGGTGCAGGAGAAATGTTCCAAGTTACGACTATGGATTTGAAGGATATTCCAAAAACAGAAGAAGGAAAAGTAGATTTTTCTCAAGATTTCTTTAAAAAGCCTACAAATCTTACTGTAAGTGGACAGCTAAACGGAGAAACTTTTGCACAGGCGTTCCGCAATATATATACTTTTGGACCAACATTCCGTGCAGAAAATTCTAATACAACACGTCATGCAGCGGAATTTTGGATGATTGAACCAGAAATGGCATTTGCGGATTTAGATGACAATATGGCATTGGCAGAGTCTATGTTAAAATATGTAATTCGCTATGTTCTTGAGAATGCACCAGAAGAAATGAATTTCTTTAATTCCTTTGTAGACAAAGGACTTCTTGACCGATTGAATAATGTATTGAATTCAGAATTTGCACATGTTACTTATACAGAAGCCATTGAGATTCTGGAAAAAGCAAATGATAAGTTTGATTATAAAGTATATTGGGGTTGTGATTTACAGACAGAACATGAAAGATATTTAACAGAACAGGTTTACAAATGCCCTGTATTTGTTACAGATTATCCAAAAGAAATTAAAGCTTTTTACATGAAACAGAACGATGATGGAAAAACAGTTGCTGCAATGGATTGCCTTGTACCTGGAATCGGTGAAATCATTGGAGGAAGCCAGAGAGAAGATTCTTATGAGAAATTAAGCCAGAGAATGAAAGAGATGAATTTAAATGAAGAAGATTATGGATTTTATCTGGATTTACGTAAATATGGTTCTACTCGCCATTCTGGTTTCGGATTGGGATTTGAAAGATGTGTTATGTATTTAACAGGTATGCAGAATATCCGTGATGTCATTCCATTTCCAAGAACTGTAAACAATTGTGAATTATAAAGGAGTATTATGAAATTTTTCCATATGGCAGATGTACATCTGGGGGCAGTACCGGATAAGGGATTCCCTTGGAGTTATGACAGAGGCAGGGAAATCTGGGAAAGTTTTCAAAATGTGATTAGACAGGCCGGCAGAGAAAATGTCGGTCTGTTTCTCATTGCAGGAGATTTATTCCATAGACAGCCTCTATTAAAAGAACTAAAAGAAGTAAATGCATTGTTTGCTTCTATTCCCAACACAAAAATTGTTCTTATTGCAGGAAACCACGATTTTATAAAAGAAAACTCTTTTTACCAGAAGATTTCATGGGCAAAAAATGTTTTTTGGCTTTCAAAGGAGGAGCTTTCTTATGTTGACTTTCCAGATTTGGGTGTTCGTGTATATGGTTTTAGTTACCATCAGAGAGAAATTTTAGAACCGAGATATGATCAGATGAAAATTTCTTCTCCAATGCCTGTGAATATTTTGTTGGCTCATGGAGGAGATGAAAGCCATATTCCAATTACTGGAGATACTTTTTTTTCGACACCATTTGATTATGTAGCATTGGGACATATTCATAAACATCAGATTTTGGAAGAGAACAAAGTAGCCTATGCTGGTTCTTTAGAACCATTGGATAAAAATGAAACAGGAATGCATGGATTTATAAAAGGAGAAATTCACAAAAAAGAGATTTACATAGAGTTTGTGCCTGCATCTAAAAGAGAGTACCGAATTATTTCTATACGGGTAGGCAAAGACACCACACAATTTTCTTTAGAAAACACAGTACGAGAGAAGATAAAAGAAGAAGGTGAGGAACATCTATATACCATTGTTTTGGAAGGAAAAAAACCTACCCATACAGAATTTTTTATAGATGCTTTTTATAAATTAGGGAATATCAGAGATGTGGAAGATAAAACGACCATATCATATTCGAAGTCACAGTTAAGAGAAAATTATAAAGGAAGTATTATGGAAGTATATCTGAGTCTGTTTCAGCAAGAAGGAATTACAGAAGAAGAGGAAAAAGCATTCCAATATGGTGTGGAGGCATTATTAGAGTCAGGGGAGGAATTACCATGATTATCAATCGTCTGATTTTAAAAAACTTTGGTAAATTTCAAGGGAAGGAAATTTTATTAAAGGAAGGTGTGAACGTTCTTTTTGGAGAGAATGAGAGTGGAAAATCCACAGTTCATGTGTTCCTTCAAAGTATGTTGTTTGGAATGAAAAGAGCTAGAGGGAAAGCTTCTAAAACAGATCTTTATAGTCGCTATATACCGTGGGAAAATGAAAATTGGTATGAGGGTAGCATGATATTTACTTGTGGAGGGAGAAAATTTCGTCTGGAAAGAGGGTTTGGAAAATTTGCAAAAGTTCCTGCTCTTGTATGTGAGACAGATGGAGAAATGTTATCTGTAGAGCAGGGAGATTTAGCTATACTTCTGGGGGGAATTACAGAGAATATTTACGAAAATACGGTTTCCATCGGACAGGCAAAAAGTAGAACAGAGGAAGGACTTTTAAGAGAAATTCGAGATTATTTATCTGAATTTCAAGGGACTGGGGATTTTCGATTTCATCCTGAGAAGGCTGTGGAAAGTCTAAAGAAACGTAGAAAAGAGCTGGAGCAAAAGGAGAAGGAAGTCCTTGCAGAGAAAGAAAATCTTTATCAGGAAATTGTTTTTAAGATTCGTCACGAAGAAGAAGAAATAGAAAATATACAAAGAAAATTAAGGGAGAAACCGGTAGAGGACACTTCAACAAAAATAGTACAGGATGCAGTAAAAGAAAAACTTCTTTTTTTAATAGCTCTTATCTTAGTAGGTATAGTAATAGGAGTTTTAGGGAAAAGTTTTCTGTGGACCATAATCATTCCGTTTTTATTGTATTTACTAGAAAGAAGATATAAGAAACAAAAACTCAAGGAAAAAAAGGCAAAAGTACAGGAGCGTCGAAAAATTTTTACAGAGAGCCTTCAGGAAAGAAGAATAAAAATTGAAAATCTGAAGGAAGAAGCAACAGAAAGAAAGGCAGATTATTCCAAGATAGAAAAAATTCGTAAAGAGATACAAGCGATTGCTATGGCAGAAGAAAAAATAAAGGAAGCTGCAGCAAATTTGCAGAAGATGACGGCACAGAGACTCCAGGACAAAATCTCAGAAATTTTTTCAGAGATAACAAATGGAAAATATCGGAGAATTCTTTTAACGGAGAACTTTGATATTTATTTGGATACAGGAGAAAAATATTTACAACTTTATCAAGTTAGCTATGGAACAGTAGAACAAGTATATTTGGCACTTCGGTTAGCATGTAGCGAAATTTTATGTAAGGAGGAAGATCTTCCGCTGATCCTTGATGAAACCTTTGCTATGTATGATGAAAAACGCTTAATTCAGACATTAAAATATATTAGTCGAAGGAAAACTCAAGTAATCTTGTTTAGTAGCAATAAAAGGGAAATACAGGCTTTAGATAAGATGGGGATACCATTCTTTGTATCCAAGCTTTGATGAAAAGAGCCTCGGCTATACAGCCGAGGCTCTTTTCTGTTAGAAAGGAGGTGTTGACTCCGATATAAAAGAAGAAAAAGTTAGCAACCATAATGTTGTTTAAAATGTCTGTGCTCATATTCTTCCAGTTTAATTTTTACATAATTCCAAGCTGTATGAATGGCAGGTGCCAAACCAGCAATTAATAAGAATACAGTTACAAGGCTAATATCCTGTGTAATTTGGTAAACGTATCCAGCATACAGAATAGTAAATAATGCAGTACAAACACTTACGATAGGGATTAATTTATCTCTCATAGTGGCACCTCCTGACACTGAAAAAATATGTGATTTTTTCTTTTATTATAATCCTAATAACTGTCAATTTCAAGTTTGGATTTTACTTTTTCAGACTTTGATTGTGCTTTTCTAAGAGTTTATTAATACGTTCCACAGGGTTTAAAAGATTGCTGATAGAACCATCATGATTTAAAGTATCAATAATCAGTGCAATGTATTTGCTCATATCACAGTTTACATAATAAGGTTTTTCTAACAATTCATCTGTCTGATATACGAGATTTGTGGTAAGTAGACGATCAAAAGTACCTTCTTTGTAAGCTGCGTCGAATCTTTCCAAGCCATTTGTGAAAAGACCAAAAGTAGAACACATGAAAATTTTTCCTGCTCCTCTTTTTTTCAAAAGTGCAGCTACTTCTAACATACTATCACCGGAAGAAATCATATCATCAATAATAATCATATTCTTACCGGAAACGTCAGCACCTAAGAATTCATGAGCTACAATAGGGTTTCTACCATCTATAATTGTAGAATAATCACGACGTTTATAGAACATTCCCATGTCTACACCTAGTACGTTTGCAAGGTAAATGGCACGTCCTGTACCACCGGCATCTGGACTTATAATCATTAAATGATCACTATCAACAGCTAAATCTGGTTCTGCTTTAAACAATCCTTTAATAAACTGGTAAGCAGGTTGTACAGTTTCGAAACCATGACGTGGAATGGCATTCTGAACACGAGGATCATGGGCGTCAAAAGTGATAATATTTTCTACTCCCATACGTGTCAGTTCTTGAAGAGCCAAAGCACAGTCTAAGGATTCTCTACCAGTTCTTTTATGTTGGCGGCTTTCATAGAGAAATGGCATAATTACGTTTACTCTGCGGGCTTTGCCGCCTACAGCAGCAATAATCCTTTTTAAATCCTGAAAATGATCATCTGGTGACATATGATTTTCCTGTCCACAAACTTTATAAGTCAGGGAATGGTTGCATACATCTACCATTAGGTAGAGATCATCACCTCGTACTGATTCGCCTAGAACACCTTTGGCTTCTCCTGAGCCAAAACGTGGAGTCTGTGCGTTTACTAAATAGGACTCTCGTTGATAGCCTTCAAATTTTAGGTCGTTTTTTTCCTGATGGTCTCGGTCTTTTCTCCAGTTTACAATGTAATCATTTACTTTGTTTCCCAGTTTTTCACAACTTTTCAGTGGGATAATACCCAGACGGCCTACAGGAAGGGAATCTAAAGGGGTTGCAGTTTTTGGTGACATTTTCATTTTCCTCCTAAAAGTCTTTTTTGAATTCTTATGTCATTTCCAACCAGTTTCAACATGGTATAATTGCTGGTTACTCGGGAGAATGTTCTTTCTGAATAAGTATCCAGAAAATCTTCCATAGTAAGATTGGTAGAAATGATTGTTGAATGTTTATTAATAATTCGCTCATTGATGCAGCAAAAGAGCTGAGAAGAAATAAAACTATTAGTGAGCTCCGTTCCTAAATCATCAATAATAAGCAAATCACAGTCAAAAACAAATTGTGCCATATCAGCCACTTCGGTATTTTTATCAAATGTATTTTTAGATAATAAGTCAAATAAATCAAAAGAAGTAAAATATAAAACAAAAAAAGAACGGTCTAGGAGTTCCTTGGCAATGCAGTGAGTAAGATAAGTCTTTCCTACACCAGTATCTCCGTAAATAAGGAGATTATTACCATTGGGAAAACCGTTAATGAAATCCCATGATTTTTCGTAAGCGTTTTTGGCAGAGTCTAAAGAAGTGATTCCGCTGGCAGCATCTAAAAAATCAGGAGAATAATAATCGAAAGAAAAATAACTAAAGTTTTCCGTATTTAATATGCTTCGAATATTGGACTGGGTGTATAGTAAATCAACAGCAGCTTTTCGAAAACAACCACATTTTTCAGATCCAATGTAGCCAGTATCTTTACAAAGAGGACAGTCATAATGCATATCTAGATAATCTTTTGGATAGCCATTTTTTAAAAGAATTTCTGTGCGCTCTTTAGAAAGCTTTTGTATTTTTTCAGAGAGATCAAAGTCATTTTCTTTTACAGCACCCAAAACAATACGAGCTTTTAAAAGTCCCAGAGCTGCAATTTCCTGACGAATTTCTGCTAGTCTTGGTATTTGTTTTTCCGCTTGTGCAATTCGCTCACTTTGTTCATGCTTATGAAGAAGTTGCTTTTGATTATAGCTGCGCATAAGCGCATCATATTGAAAGTTTTTAAGTGACACAGTGAATCTCCTTACCTTATTTGTTCAGAAGTTGTTTTTCAAGTTCTGCCATGTTGTAATTTCTTTGATGGAAATTATTAAATTTGTTTTTAGATGAAGCTGGCATAGGTTTGGAAACAGTAGTCTTTGAAGCTTTTTGTTGCTGGAAGTTCTGATCTAAAGCATCAATATCAGATAAATGATGTACGCCATTTTTGAACCAACTTTCCAAAATGCTGTCTGCATAGGAAAAACTTGCTTTTCCAGTAGCTAAGACTGTGCGGTTACATGCTTCGGAGATAACTTCCAAAGTAAATCCGTACTGATTTAACCATAAATTCATATATTGGATTTCTTTATCTAAAGGATTTCGGTTTTTAATCCCAAAAGCTCTTAATATAGTAAAGTAATTTTTATTATAAAGATTTGTTTCTTCCTTTGCTTCAGTAACAGTTGTAATATTTTGTTCAGCCCATGCAAGACCTACTTTTTTAATATATGCCATACTGGTACTACCTTTAGAAACACAATATTCAATCAGATATTCTAGCAAGTCAGAAGAAAGTTTTACTTCGTCATATAAATATAGTAAAGTTTGTATATCTGTGGGAGAAAGATTTTTTCCTAGATATTGTTCTGCAATAAAGAGAAGTTGTCGTACTTCGTCATTGCTTTTTAACTCTTTGATTTTATCCGGTGTCAGTGCAAAGCTGGAAGAAATCGGTTTTTCTAAAGTTGCTGTAGACTCTTGAAGAGGAGTGTTTTTTTCTTTTGGGGGATAAAATACGATTTCCTGTAAATTTCCCTTTCCATCCATAGAAACATCCAGTACACCACAGTTTTGCCAGTAACGGAGAGCTCTTTGAATATCTGCTTCTGTACAATTAAAAGCATCAGCAATAGAGGATAAGTCTAATGCAGTTCCTTTTCCAGATGCGTGGCGCAGAAGATAGAGATAAATTTTTACGAATTCTCCATTAGCGGACGGCATATAAAAATCCAGAAAAGAATTAGAGATAAAAGTAAATTCCTCCGGAAAGCTGTTATAAACTTTAAATTGTCCCATGTTACACTTCCTTTACGTTTCTATACTATCTTTTATAATCAACTTCAGTATAGCACAGAACTTTTAAAAAGAGAACCAGCTTTTTTTTCGACAGCGAAAAATGAAAGGGGATAAAGAAATTTGTGGGGAATGTGGATAATGTGGATAAAAAAGTGGATGGTTTTTTATTGCAAACCTAAAATTGTCGAAAAAATAAGGAATTTCATATATTTTTGCTGCAACTGATGTCGAATTATGTCAACTATTTAATGCACAAAAAAATCCACATGTTCCAGGAGAAGAACATGTGGAAGATTTGGTGGATAGTGTGGATAACTCTATTGCCCAAGGAGACTTTCGCCGATTTTATATACATCTCCAGCCCCCATAGTTATCAACACATCTCCGTTGATACAATTTTCTAATAAAAATGCTTCAATCTCATCAAATGTAGGGAAATAATAAGCTTTTCCACCTCGCTCATTGATTTTGTCACATAAATCAGAGGAAGAAATTCCCAGATTATCAGTTTCTCTAGCAGCATAAATATCTGCTAAGATAACGCATTCTGCTTTTGCTAATACATCTGCAAATTCATCCATCAATGCTTTTGTACGTGTGTAAGTATGAGGTTGGAATACACACCATGTTGTGTTATGTGGATAATTTCCAGCTGTTTTTAAAGTTGCCGCAATTTCTGTAGGATGATGAGCGTAATCATCAATAATAGTAACACCGCCTACTTTGCCCTTGTACTGAAAGCGACGATCCGTGCCACTAAAATGTAAAAGTCCGCGTCTGATAGTATCTAAGTCAATACCGGCTTCTACACCTAAAGCAATGGCAGAAAGTGCGTTGGAAACATTATGAAGCCCTGGTACAGATAGAGAAAACTGTCCAATACACTGTCCATGATGCATGCAATCAAAGGATGCATGGGCAGTTTCGTCAAAGGTAATATTTTCTGCGGTATATTCAGCATTTGTTTCCAATGCATAAGTAATAATTTTACATGAAAGATCATTAGTGATTTCTTCTACATTGGGAATATCACCATTAATAATTAAAGTGCCGTCCGCAGGAAGCTTTTCAGCAAATAATCGGAAAGAATGGCGAATATCATCTAAGTCTTTAAAGAAATCTAGATGATCTGCATCAATGTTTAAAATAATACTGATTTTTGGAAAAAAGCTTAAAAAGCTATTTGTGTACTCACAAGCTTCTGTAATAAAAGTTTCTGAATTTCCCACACGTATATTTCCGTGTATTGCAGGAAGAATGCCACCAACAGAAATTGTAGGATCAGCTTCTGCTTCCAAAAGGACATGAGAAATCATGGAAGTTGTGGTTGTTTTGCCATGAGTTCCTGCTACGGCAATAGGAAGTTCATAATTTTTCATAATTTGCCCAAGCAGTTCTGCACGAGAAATCATAGGTATGTTTTTTCCTTTAGCGCAGGCAAATTCTGGATTGTCTTCATGAATTGCTGCAGTATAGACAACAAGGTCAATATCATCTGTAATATTAGAAGCTCTCTGACCAATGTAAATTTTTGCACCTTTTTCTTCCAGGTGTTGGGTAAGCTCAGAGTTTTTTGAATCAGAACCAGATATTGGGAAATTTTCTCCCAGAAGTATTTCCGCAAGACCACTCATACTGATACCACCGATACCAATGAAATGAATGTGGAGCGGTTTATGAAAATCAATTTGATACATAATAATCCCTTCTTTAAAATTTATTTTATTTCCCTAATTATAATCAAGTTTTTTCAAAATGAAAACCCCTTATTTAAGAAATCCTTGTTAAGAATAGGTAAAATGTAACAAAAAGTATAAAAATGTCGAAAAGAAATTGTTAAAAATGTTCACTTATTCAGAGAGGTGTGGTATAATAAGAACACTATAGAAAGATACAAGAGGTGATGGCATGATTAAGAAAGAGATGATTGCAATGCTTCTGGCCGGCGGTCAAGGCAGCAGACTTGGTGTTCTTACTGCAAAGGTAGCAAAACCCGCAGTGACATTTGGAGGGAAATACAGAATTATTGATTTTCCGCTGAGCAACTGTATCAACTCAGGTGTAGATACGGTTGGTGTACTGACACAGTACCAGCCTTTGCGTTTGAATACACATATTGGTATAGGAATTCCGTGGGATTTGGATAAAAATGTAGGAGGGGTTTCCATTTTGCCTCCTTATGAAAAGAAAACAAATACAGAATGGTATACAGGTACGGCAAATGCAATTTATCAAAATTTAGCATATATGGAAACCTTTAATCCGGATTATGTGTTAATTTTGGGTGGTGACCATATCTACAAAATGGATTATGAAATTATGCTAGATTTCCATAAAGCAAACAAGGCAGATGTGACAATAGCATGTATGCCAGTGCCGTGGGAAGAAGCATCAAGATTTGGTCTGGCAATCACAGATGAAACAGGAAGAGTTACTGAGTTTGAAGAAAAACCTGCAGATCCTAAGAGTAATCTTGCATCTATGGGAATCTACATTTTTAGCTGGCCGGTTTTAAAAGAAGCTTTAATTGCTTTAAAAGATCAGTCAGGATGTGACTTTGGTAAACATATTCTTCCATATTGTAAAGAGAAAGGACAGCGGCTTTTTGCTTATGAATACAATGGCTATTGGAAAGACGTAGGTACTTTAGGCTCTTATTGGGAAGCAAATATGGAACTGATTGATATTATTCCTGAATTTAACTTATATGAAGAATTTTGGAAAATATATACCAAGGGCGATGTGATTACACCTCAATACATTGCTGCAGATGCTGTGGTAGAAAAGAGTATCATTGGAGAGGGGACTGAGGTTTACGGCGAAGTACATAATTCGGTAATTGGAGCAGGAGTTACCATTAAGAAAGGAGCCGTCATTCATGATTCCATTATTATGAAGGGGACAACCATTGGAGAATATAATGTGATTGATAAAGCTATTATTGCAGAAAATGTAACAGTGGGCGATAACGTTGTAATGGGAATTGGTGAAGAAGTTCCAAATAAATTTAAACCGAATGTATATTCTTTTGGATTGGTGACAATAGGTGCAAATACAGTAATTCCGTCAGATGTAAGCATCGGAAAAAATACAGCAGTAGTAGGTATAACTACAGCAGAGGATTATCCAGATGGAGTATTGGCTAGCGGAGAAACATTGAATAAGGAAGGTGAGACAGAATGAGAGCGATAGGGATTATTCTTGCCGGCGGCAATAATTACAGGATGAAAGAATTGTCAAATAAGAGAGCGATTGCAGCTATGCCTGTAGCGGGAAGCTACCGCAGTATTGATTTTGCTCTTAGTAATATGTCAAATTCCCATATTCAAAAGGTAGCAGTGTTGACACAGTACAATGCAAGATCTTTAAATGAACATTTAAGCTCATCAAAATGGTGGGATTTCGGAAGAAAACAGGGCGGTTTATTTACATTTACACCTACCATTACGCCAGATAACAGTTTTTGGTACCGTGGTACAGCAGACGCTATTTATCAGAATCTGGAATTCTTAAAAAACAGCCATGAACCATATGTTGTAATTGCTTCTGGTGATTGCGTGTATAAGCTAGATTATAATAAAGTCTTAGAGTACCATATTGCAAAAAGAGCTGATATTACAGTTGTCTGTACAGATGTACAAGGGGAAGATGCTACTCGTTTTGGATGTATCAAGATGAACGAGGACTGTAGAATTGAAGAATTTGATGAAAAACCAATGATAGCACAATCTAACACGGTTTCCACTGGTATTTATGTTATTCGAAGAAGACAGCTTATTGAATTAATTGAGAGATGTGGTATTGAAGGGCGTTATGATTTTGTAAAGGATATACTAATCCGATATAAAAATTTGAAGCGAATTTATGGATACAAAATTAATTCTTATTGGAGCAATATTGCTACAGTAGAGTCTTATTATAAAACAAATATGGATTTCTTAAAACCGGAAATTAGAGAATATTTTTTCCGTCAATATCCGGGAATACAGTCTAAAATTGATGATTTACCACCTGCAAAATATAATCCAGGTTCATCTGTAAAAAATAGTTTGATTTCTAGTGGATGTATTATCAATGGTACGGTAGAAAATTCTGTATTGTTTAAAAAAGTTTTTGTAGGCAATAATTGTGTGATTAAGAATTCTATTATTTTAAATGATGTATATTTAGGGGATAATACACATATTGAGAATTGTATTGTTGAGAGCAGAGGTACAATTCGTGCAAATTCTTATTATAGTGGAGAAGATGAAATTAAAATTGTAGTGGAGAAGAACGAACGTTATGTTCTTTAGGCAGAAGAACTGCCGGGAGAAAACTCTCAAATAAAAGACAGAAAAATACGACTGCAAAAGGCGGCAATGAAAGGGGAAGGACGTTATGAACATCACAGACGTAAGAGTAAGACGTGTAGCAAAGGAAGGTAAAATGAAAGCAGTGGTTTCTATTACCATTGACGAAGAATTTGTAGTACATGATATTAAGGTTATTGAAGGGGAAAAAGGCTTGTTTATTGCTATGCCAAGCCGTAAGGCAACAGACGGCGAATATAGAGATATTGCACATCCCATTAATTCAACAACTAGAGAAAAAATTCAGAATATTATTCTGGAGAAATATGAACAAGTCTTAGCGGAAGAACCTGTAGAGGAAATGGAAGCTTAGAATTGAAAAACTGCTGTATTAAGTGGAAAATACTTAATGCAGCAGTTTTTATTTAATGCAGTCTCCAACCTGCAGGATATTTATTTTTTAAAGTAGTACCAACTATTTTTCCCCAGCCTAAAGGGAAACCATTTACACAAACTAGATGCCATCCTTTTTGGGAAAATTCTTCTTCGTTTAGAATTAAAGTTTCTCCTTTTAAATAGCGCATTACTCTCTCGTCCGAGGGAGTAAGATTTACCACATGGTTGAAATCATCCATTTGTAAAGCCATAGCAAAGGGCTGACTAGGTTCAAATCGATTTTTTTTCAGTTCTCCTAAAAAAAGCCCATTACGAAGAAATTTAATACCTTTTAAGAAAGAGGTATCCGTTTTGGGAAGATAATAAACATTTTCGTTTCTAATATCAATTCTATTAAAATCCAAAGGTTTTGCCATATTTTTGAAAAATTCATCTAACAGCTTTTTGGATGCTTTGTCAGGTTTTGTTGATACATCAGCCTGATTCAAAACAGTTGTTCCAGATTTTTTCATAAGTGCAAGAAAATGTCCTTCGCCATCCATATGATGAGGAAAAATACGAACACATTTTTTTAGACGATTGTCTTTGTTTCCCCAATTAGGACATCCCTTTGTAAATCCTTCATAGTCGCCAAGGTTTAAAAGTTCTAGTTCGGGAAAATTTTCCAATATAAAGGAAATTATTCCTTCATTTTCTATGGGGGAAAAGGTACAGGTAGAATAAAGAAGTTCTCCACCGGGTTTTAACATGGAAATTGCTTGTGTAACAATCTCTTTTTGTAATTTACCAAAAAATTCCGGACGAGTTTCATCCCATGTTTTGGCAACATCAGGATCTTTGCGAAACATCCCTTCTCCAGAGCAGGGTGCATCTACTAGAATTTTGTCAAAAAAATCCGGAAAATATTTTGCAAGTTTTCCAGGTGTTTCATTTGTTACCAGGGAATTTTTTATACCAAATAGTTCTAGATTTCGTAAAAGTGCTTTTGCTCTGGAATTACTGATATCATTAGCTACTAAAAATCCTGTTCCTTGCAATTTGGCACCTAATTCTGTTGCCTTTCCACCAGGAGCAGCACATAAATCCAGTACATAATCTCCGGGATTTATAGAAAATTGGTTTGCCGGTGTCATAGCGCTAGGTTCTTGAAGGTAGTAAAGTCCAGCAAAGTAATAAGGGTGTCTGGAGGGTCTGTCATTTTCATCATAGAAAAAACCATTGTTAATCCATGGAATGGGTTCTAAATGAAAGGGGGAAATTTCTAAAAATTTTTCAACAGAAATTTTATTGGTATTTACTCGCAGTCCAAATTTTCTTGGGAAGTCGTAGCTTTTTAAAAAGGCAGGAAATTCCTCGCCAAGCATGTTTTCCATGCGGGATAAAAATTTTTCAGGAAGTTGTTTCATACATGAAGTCCTTTCTATTCAAAAAAGAGTTTTG
Source organism: Blautia sp. (assembly GCA_029257775.1). GTDB lineage: Bacteria > Bacillota > Clostridia > Lachnospirales > Lachnospiraceae > Blautia. The sequence continues at coordinate 108,329 of JARIAQ010000014.1, forward strand.
GTATCGAGTTTTCTGGAAAAAACTTTTTTTAATAGAAAGGATACTGTTTCATTGGGAGCTTGTGCACGAAAATCTGCAAGCCACTGTCTTGCTTCGGACAGAAGATAGGGTATATCCTCATGGTTAGTAGTACATTTTTCCATTAAATCGAAAATTTCACTTAGATAAGTGTCGGAATATAAATCCCAGAGCATTTCGTTAAAGGCGTGTAGTTGAAGATAATCCGAAATTAAGGAAAAACGTCTGAAATCGTTAAAAGTCATAGGTAATTCACCTAAAATTTTTTTACGATCATCTGTGCTGCAAAGACTGTAAAATGTAATTTGTTCTAGTACATTATCTCTATTAAAAAGACTTATTTGTTCCATACGCTATTTTCTCCTATGTGCAAAAATGCAAATATTTATAACTCTTTTATTATATAGCGCATTGCAAATGAAATCCAGATAAACTTGAATAATATGATATATTTGTGCAAATTGCAAAAACACTGGAAATCCTAAGATATCCAGTGTTTTACAATGAAGTAATCGAAGCGACGTGATTCGAACACGCGACCTCTGCGTCCCGAACGCAGCGCTCTACCAAACTGAGCCACGCTTCGTTGTTTAGTTATTATCAACGAAAAACATTATACATGGAAAGGGTGTATATGTCAACGAAAAAAAGAAAAAAGGATATTTAGATTGGTGCGTTCCAGACAGTTATTTTAGGATGCTTACACATATTATTTGCTTCTATATTTCGTAATATTTTCAAGGTTCTAAATCCAATTTACATACATATATTTTAGAGATAAGAATAAAAGAGAGGAAAATATGACAGGATATCGTAGATTTATTGCGTATGTATATGAATATACGCACGGGAAAAAAGGAAATGGAAAGGGGTTTATTCGAGTAGAAGCAAAAGATGGAATTTGTAGAATGGATTATAAGCTTACAGGGATTTGTAGTCGAGAATATGTACCAGCCCGCATTTATGGATATATAAGAGAACAGGAAGAGTGCATTGCAATTTTGCTGGGAGAATGTGATTTAGCAGGAAATAGCGTGCAGTTTACATTAGAACTGCCTCAAAATAATATAGAAAATAGTTCTTATGGATTAGGGGATATAAAAGGTTTAGTTATTTTGAGCCAGACAGGAGAGACTTATGGTAGTGGATGGGACGATCAGCCAATTCAGTTGGATACAATTCGTTTTCCTGAGAAAATAGAAAGAAGCCAATCAATACAAGAAATGGAGAAGGAAGAACCAGAGGTAAAGATGGAGGTAACATCTGAAAAGATTTCACAGGAAATATCTAATCAAGAAGAAAGTCAAGAAGAAGTAATAGTTGTGGATACAAAGATGCAGGAAACAGAGAAGTTTATGCCGTTTTCAGATGGAAGTGTGCTGGAATGTCAGAGAATTACTCCTGAAGATTATGAACTTTTGGATAATAAAGAGAGAGGGCTTTTAAATAATCAGTTTTTGCGTCACGGTTTTTCTCAGTATGGACATTTATTATTGGGTGTAAGAGAAGAAGATAAAAAGCATATTTTGGGTGTGCCAGGGGTTTATGAAAGACAGGAGGCTTTAATGGCAGGAATGCTGGGATTTCCATATTTTAAAGAAACGGGGGAAAAGCAGTCGGATGGGAAACCACAGGGATATTGGTATCGTGTGGTTGATACGAAATAGAAATAGGCTTGTCTGACAGGGGAAGATTTTGTTGGGCAAGCTATTTTCTTGTAGAAATATGAAATTTACTTGACCGCAAAGAATAGAAAGTTATATAATATGACTTATTGGAGATATATCGAAGTGGCTATAACGAGCCGCACTCGAAATGCGGTTGTCCGCAAGGGCACGTGGGTTCGAATCCCACTATCTCCGTTTTAGGTAAGCTGTCGGATTAAGTTCATATTGCTTAATGCGATAGCTTTTTTGTTTCATAGTAAAAAAGGAGGTAGGAATGACAGAAGACGAAAAATTCATGAAGGAAGCCAAGAAACAGGCGATGAAAGCATATGCTTTACGAGAAGTTCCGATTGGTTGTGTGATTGTGTATGAAGGGAAAATTATTGCCAGAGGATATAATCGTCGAAATACAGATAAGAATACGGTGTCGCATGCGGAAATAAATGCAATCAGGAAAGCCAGTAAAAAATTAGGAGATTGGCGTTTAGAGGGATGTACGTTATATGTAACCTTAGAGCCATGTCAGATGTGTGCTGGAGCTATTATACAGGCAAGAATAGACAGAGTGGTAATCGCCAGCATGAATCCAAAAGCAGGGTGCGCTGGCTCAGTTCTAAATCTTTTAGAAATGGATGAATTTAATCATAAGGCAGAAGTGACACGAGGTGTTTTGGAGGAAGAGTGCAGTTGTATGCTCAGTGGATTTTTTAAGGAGCTTAGGGAAGAAAAGGCAAAGAAAAAACAATTGGAAAGAGAGGGCATAGGATGACAGGAGAAACGTTTCGAGAATTAACCAGCAAAGAAATTGTAATTTTGGATGGAGCAACCGGTTCGAATCTGATGAAAGCAGGTATGCCAAGAGGAATTTGTACAGAACAATGGATTTGTGAAAATCCAGAACCACTTAGAATACTTCAAAAAGAGTACCAGAAAGCGGGAAGCCAGATTGTTTATGCCCCTACATTTTCAGCAAATAGAATCAGTCTTTCCAATCATGGTTTGGAAAAGGAAGTGTATAGTCTAAACAAACAGCTTGTTCAGATTTCTCGTAGTGCAGTGGGAACAGCTTGTATGGTTGCAGGGGATTTAACGACCACAGGTAAGCAGGACGTAGAATATGAAAATTTATTGGATGCTTATAAAGAACAGATTACAGCACAGTTAGAAGCGGGAGTGGATTTGCTTGTGGCAGAAACTATGTTGGGAATAACAGAGCCTATGGCGGTTTTAGATGCTGCTAAAGAATTGTGTGATTTACCGGTTATGTGTACTCTGACGGTTGAGTCAGATGGCAGTTTGTTTTTTGGAGGAAATATTTATGATTCCGTAGAACTTTTAGAGGAGATGGGGGCAGATGCAGTAGGGATTAACTGTTCCACAGGACCGGATCAACTTTTTAGTGTTGTTGAAAATATAAGAAAAAGAATAAAAATTCCTTTAATTGTAAAACCAAATGCAGGAAATCCTGTTATCGATGAAACTGGAAATCCTGTATATTCCATGGGAGCAGAGGAATTTGCCTGTCATATGAAAAGATTGATCGATATTGGAGCAGACCTTGTAGGAGGATGTTGTGGAACCACACCAGAGTATGTGGCTGAACTTGCTAAGCTGAAGGTTTCTTTTTAAGCTGATGACGCAGAAATAAAAGGAGGCCTGCAATAGCGAATAAAGGAATGACAATTTTAGCAGCTTGAGAATAACCTTGAAAATATTGGACTGCTTTTTGCCAGGAAGAACCAGCAGCAGCCCCTAAAAAAATTAAGATAAAATTCCAAATGAGGCTGCCTAAAGTTGTCATAAGAAAAAAAGGACCTAAATTCATTTGAGCAATTCCAGCCGGAATAGAGATTAAACTTCGGACAATGGGTATGAAGCGGCACAAAAAAACGGTATAGTTTCCTTTGCTGTCGAACCAGTTCATGGCTTTTTCAATATCCTGAAGATCCAGACGAAGTGTTTTCCCCAGAGGACTTTTTACCAAAGAATGTATTTTTTCGATGGAGAGCATACTGCCTAGTTTGTAAAGAAAAATAGCACCTGCCAGACTGCCTATTGTGGCAGAAACTACCACACCGGGAAGGTTCATTTTAGTAAATGTAGTCATAAAGCCGCTGAATGTTAAAATAACTTCAGAAGGAATAGGGGGAAAAATATTTTCAACCATAATCAGAAAGGCAATTCCTAAATACCCATAGTTATTTAGAATTTCTATAAGTAAATCATTCATGAGTAAATCACCATTGTTTTTTTCTATGTTTATGCGAAAAGGATGCCGGATATTCGGCAGATATAAAAAGAATAGATAAAAGATTAATTTTTTTATCGTGCGCCGCCCATCGAAACTTTTTCATGAACGTTACCTTTACAGTTAACTCGGCCCAGGCACCCTTACGGCACACAAAAGGTTCTGCTTAGTGCTGCTACATTCCTGTCCTGACACGGTTCACAGATTTCTGTTGCGTAAGACCCAAACGTCAACGCCACTTATAAAGGGCAGCTTCACAAAAAGAAGTCCCTCAGATTGGCATCACCCCTGCTTTAGCGGATTGCAGGTACAGGGCACCGCTATCTCCCCGGCTGCACGATGTTAACAGTATAACGGCTTTTCGAGAAAATGTCAAATATAAGTTGTGAGTCAATATAAAATATTATATAATAGAAAGAGCCTTCTTTTATAGTATGGAAGGTACATTAAAAGAAAAAGGAGAATTCACATGGGCTATACAGCTCTTTATCGTAAATTTCGACCACAGGAATTTGAAGATGTAAAAGGACAAGAGCACATTGTAACTACGTTGAAAAATCAGATAAAAGCTGATAGAATCGGACATGCATATCTTTTCTGCGGTACAAGAGGTACAGGTAAAACAACGATTGCTAAAATTCTGGCAAAGGCAGTAAACTGTGAGCATCCCGTTGATGGAAGTCCTTGTAATAGCTGTAAGACTTGTATGGCAATTAATGAAGGTACTTCTATGAATGTGATCGAGATTGATGCTGCGTCCAATAATGGAGTAGACAATATCCGTGAAATTCGTGAGGAAGTAGCATATCGACCAACAACAGGAAAATATAAAGTTTATATTATTGATGAGGTGCATATGCTTTCAACAGGGGCTTTTAATGCACTTTTGAAAACTTTAGAAGAACCACCTTCCTATGTTATTTTTATTTTAGCAACAACAGAGGTGCATAAGATTCCAATTACGATTTTGTCACGTTGCCAGCGATATGATTTTAGGCGAATTACAGCAGAAACTATTGCTGCCCGGCTTCAGGAACTGATGGAGAAGGAAGGATACGATGTTGAAGAAAAAGCAATTCGCTATATTGCTAAAGTAGCAGATGGTTCCATGCGAGATGCTCTTTCCCTTTTGGATCAGTGTATTGCTTTTTATTTAGGGGAAACGCTCACTTATGAAAAGGTTTTAGAAAATCTAGGCGCAGTGGATACGGAAGTATTCAGTCGTTTGCTTCGACAGATTTTACAACAGAATACGGCAGGCACGATTAAAACATTAGATGACATTATTATTCAAGGAAGAGAGTTAGGACAGTTTGTTACAGACTTTATCTGGTATCTGCGTAATTTGCTTTTAATCTCCACTTCAGAACACCCTGAGGAGGCGGTAGATGTATCAGCGGAAAACTTGGAAAGAATGAAGGAAGAAAGTAAAATGCTGGATGCAGAAACGCTGATGCGTTATATTCGTATTTTTTCAGAACTTTCTAATCAGATAAAATACGCTTCTCAAAAAAGAGTATTAGTAGAAATTGCATTGATAAAACTTTGTCAGCCAGTTATGGAAACAAATTTGGATTCTCTTTATGATAGAGTCAGAGTTTTAGAAGAAAAGATGGAAAAGGGTGTGATGGTGCAAAGCACGACAGCCAGGCCTTATGAAGAGATAAGCATAGAAGATACAGGGGAATCTGTCTTAGAGGAGGAAATAATAAAACCTGAAAAGGCAGCGCCGGAGGATTTGCAGTATATAAAAAAGAACTGGAAAGCGATTATTCGTGATACCAAGGGGCTTTTACAGCAAATGCTTTTGGACTCTATACCTAAATACGATGGAAATACAGGAGAACCCATACTTTATGTAGAGTTTCAGAATTTTTTGGCGCAAACTTGTATTGATAATTCCGATAATCTGGAAATGCTGAAAAATGCAGTGAGAAAGAAAATTGGAAAAGATGTTGAAATAAAAATGATATTGAAAAGTAGTGAAACCGGTCAGGGAAGAAGCGGACTGGCAGAAATTTCCGTAGATGATTTAATTCATAAAAATATTAATATGGAAGTCACAGTAGAAAACATGGAAGAAGAATAGGAGGAATTTATTATGGCAAAAAGAGGAGGATTCCCAGGTGGTATGATGCCGGGAAATATGAATAATTTAATGAAACAGGCGCAAAAAATGCAGCGTCAGATGGAAGAAAATCAAAAAGCATTAGAAGAAAAAGAATTTACAGCGGCAGCTGGTGGAGGTGCGGTAGAAGTTACTGTTTCCGGTAAAAAAGAAGTTTTAAAAGTGAAATTGGCAGAAGAAGTTGTTGATCCAGATGATATCGAAATGTTAGAAGATTTAATTGTAGCTGCCACTAATGAAGCACTTCGTAAAATGGAAGAAGAGTCAGCGGCTGTTATGTCAAAATTAACAGGCGGACTTGGTGGTATGGGTGGAGGCTTCCCATTCTAATGGAATATTACAGCAGTCATATTAACAAATTAATAGAGGAATTTTCAAGATTGCCGGGCATTGGTGCAAAATCTGCACAACGCCTGGCGTTCCATATTTTAAATATGCCTCAAGAACAAGTGGAACAGCTGGCAGGAGCTATTACCAATGCAAAAGCGAATGTTCAATATTGTAAGTGTTGTTACACCCTTACAGACCAAGAGATGTGCCCTATTTGTAAAAATCCTAAGCGTAATCATAATGTGATTATGGTAGTGGAAAATACCAGAGATTTGGCGGCCTATGAAAAAACAGGGAAATTCGATGGTGTTTACCATGTTCTTCATGGAGCAATTTCGCCTATGTTGGGAATTGGCCCAGATGATATTAAATTAAAAGAGCTGATGCAAAGAATATCTGAAAATGATATTGAAGAAGTGATTATTGCTACAAACTCTAGTTTGGAAGGAGAAACTACAGCAATGTATATCAGCAAATTGATTAAACCTACGGGAATTAAAGTTAGTCGTATTGCCAGCGGAGTTCCGGTAGGGGGAGATTTGGAATATATTGATGAAGTGACACTTTTAAGAGCTTTAGAGGGTAGAGTAGAGCTGTAAAAAATAAATTTATTTATGATAAAACGCTCTCTTGCATAACGTGCTTATAAAGAGTAAACTGTAACTATAAAAAGTTGCCTGTGGGGCGTAGTATGGAGGGATTTATTATGAAATTTTTTATTGACACGGCAAAGGTAGAAGAAATAAAAAAAGCAAATGACATGGGGGTTATTTGCGGGGTAACCACAAATCCATCTTTAATTGCCAAAGAAGGGCGAAATTTTGAAGATGTGATTAAGGAAATTACATCTATTGTAGATGGACCAATTAGTGGAGAAGTAAAAGCGACAACAACTTCAGCAGAGGGAATGATTGAAGAAGGAAGAAAAATTGCCGCTATTCATCCGAATATGGTTGTAAAAATCCCTATGACAGCAGAAGGTTTAAAAGCCGTAAAGGTTTTGGCGGCTGAAGGGATTAAAACCAATGTCACATTGGTTTTTACGGCAAATCAGGCACTTTTGGCAGCTAGAGCAGGAGCAGCATATGTGTCTCCGTTTTTGGGAAGACTTGATGATATTTCTACAAATGGTGTAGAACTTATTCGTACAGTCGCAGAAATGTTTGCTGTTGCAGGCATTGAAACAGAAATTATCGCAGCAAGTGTAAGACATCCCATGCATGTAACAGATTGTGCACTTGCTGGTGCGGACATTGCAACCGTACCATATAAAGTAATAGAACAGATGCTACATCATCCATTAACAGATGCAGGAATTGAAAAATTCAAAAAGGATTATATTGCAGTGTTTGGTGAATAATGAAGGTTGGCATTCGTGTCATCATCTGTTATAATGACAGGGAAAATCAGATTTTGGATTTTTATTGTATATCAGGAGGAAAGAAATGAACAAGTTAGAACTTCAGAAGATGGCTAACGAAATTCGTAAAGGAATTATAACAGCTGTCCATTCTGCAAAAGCTGGACATCCAGGGGGATCTTTGTCCGCAACAGAAGTATTCACTTATTTGTATTTTGAAGAAATGAACATTGATCCGAAGAATCCTAAAATGGCAAATCGCGACCGTTTTGTACTTTCTAAAGGTCATACAGCACCAGGATTATATTCTACTTTAGCGCATAGAGGTTATTTTCCAGTAGAAGACTTGGTGACTTTACGTCATATTGGTTCTTATCTCCAGGGACATCCGGATATGAAACACATTCCTGGAGTAGATATGTCAAGCGGTTCTTTAGGACAGGGAATTTCTGCAGCGGCAGGAATGGCTCTTTCTGCAAAATTAAGCAATGATTCTTATCGAGTATATACATTGCTGGGTGATGGTGAAATTCAGGAAGGACAGGTTTGGGAAGCTGCTATGTTTGCGGGACATAGAAAGCTGGATAATCTTACCGTTATTGTAGATAATAATGGATTACAGATTGATGGAAATATTGAAGATGTATGTTCTCCATATCCCATTGATAAAAAATTTGAAGCTTTTAATTTCCATGTGATTAATGTGGAAGATGGTAACGATTTTGACCAGTTGAAAGCTGCTTTTGATGAAGCGAAAACGATAAAAGGAATGCCTACGGCAATTATTATGAAAACTGTAAAAGGAAAGGATGTTTCTTTTATGGAGAATGATGCAGGGTGGCATGGAAAAGCTCCAAATGATGAAGAATTTGCCGTTGCAATGGCAGACTTGGAAAAGGTAGGTGAAGCATTATGTCAGAAGTAAAGAAAATTGCAACCAGAGACAGTTATGGAAACGCACTAGTAGAATTAGGAAAGAAACATGAAAATTTAGTAGTTCTGGATGCTGACTTGGCAGGTGCTACAAAAACAGCTACATTCCAAAAAGTATTCCCAGAACGTCATATTGATTGTGGTATTGCAGAGGGAAATATGGTTGGTATTGCAGCAGGACTTGCGTCTACAGGAAAAGTTCCTTTTGCAAGTACATTTGCTATGTTTGCAGCAGGACGTGCTTTTGAGCAGGTTCGTAACTCTGTGGGATATCCACATTTAAATGTAAAAATTGGTGCGACACATGCAGGTATTTCTGTAGGTGAAGATGGTGCAACACATCAGTGTAATGAAGATATAGCTCTTATGAGAACAATTCCTGGTATGGTAATCTTAAATCCATCTGATGATGTGGAGGCAAGAGCAGCAGTAGAGGCTGCTTACCATTATGAAGGACCGGTATATCTGCGTTTTGGAAGACTTGCAGTTCCAGTGATTAATGATAGAGAAGGGTATAAATTCGAAATCGGCAAAGGAATTGTATTAAGAGAAGGAAAAGATGTCACAATTTTTGCAACAGGCTTATGTGTAAATGAAGCTTTGCAGGCTGCAGAAAAACTGGCTGCAGATGGGATTGATGCGAAAGTAATTAATATTCATACAATTAAACCCTTGGATGAAGAATTAGTAGTAGAAGCTGCTAGAGAGACTGGAAAAGTAGTAACTGTAGAAGAGCATTCTGTAATAGGAGGACTTGGTGGTGCTGTAGCAGAAGTCCTTTCTGAAAAATTACCTACAAAAATGCTTCGTATTGGAATTAACGATGTATTTGGAGAGTCTGGACCAGCAGTTAAATTGCTGGAAAAATATGGTATTGATGCAACTGGTATTTACGAAAAAGTAAAGGCTTTTGTATAAACTTTTACGGTAAGGATAAAAATCCTCGGCATAAAAGCCGAGGATTTTATAGTTATACCGTTGAGTCAACACATAGTTACAGTAATTATAATATGCGGAAAGGAATTTAATACAATGAAAACAGGAAGACAAAAAAGAAAGCAAAGATATACAGTAAATTCTCCTGGGAATGAGGAATTTTACAGTTATATCAAAGATTTGGTTCATCACCCGTATGTATTAAAAATGAAAAAGTTTCCTCATCACTGTGAGACAAGTTGTTATCAGCACTGCCTAAATGTGGCTTATTATAATTATCGAATTTGTAAATTTTTTCATTTAGATGCGAGAAGTGCAGCTCGTGCAGGCATGCTTCATGATTTGTTTTTATATGATTGGAGAGGACATAGAAAAAGAACCGGTGATCCGGTGCATGCTATGACACATCCTCATAGAGCTCTTCATAATGCAAAAAAATATTTTCATTTAAATAGTTTAGAGGAGGAAATGATTGTAAAGCATATGTTTCCTGTAACGCCAGTTCCTCCTACACATTGGGAAACATGGATTATTACTCTTACAGATAAATATTGTGGGACTTGTGAAATAGGTCGCTATTACTATAAAGCCTGGTTTCCAAGGGGCGCCTATGCCTTGATTAAAAGTATTGTAAAAAAGGTATTTGGACCGGGGTATAAATACCAAAACTATGTTCTTCCTTTTGGAGAAGAGGAAACAGCAGCGGCAGACAGTGGTGTAAATTTTGTTAAACTTCGGGTACGTTCGCAAGGTAACTGGAAAAAGGGAACAGCTGGAAATAAGCGGGGACCAAAATACTGACCATGAGCTAATAAAATACCAGAAACGATGGAGTCAGCCATTTGTACAACTGTAGCAAGACGTGTGCTTTGAAGGAGAAAGTGGTCAAAAGTTCCTGCCATATTAACAATTCCGGTGATGGCAATGTCGCCTACAGAAGGTAAGGATTTATGAACACCTAATCCTGGTTCCAGAGCTCCTTGAGAAACTGTGAGAAATCCAATGTGATTTTTTGCGCCTAAAGAAGCGTCGACAGCAATAATAAGACTATGAGGATGTTGTTGTTTTAGCATCTTTATAGTCTTATTTAAATTTAAGGCATGAACAGGTTGGGAAAGAGTTCCGTAAATATAGGTGGATCTTAAAGAAATTTTAGACAGGCTATGTCCTACCAAAGGTCCTAAACTATCTCCGGTGATACGATCGCTTCCGATACACAAAATAACTAGTTCGTTGAAATTTTTTTTGCATGAAACAAATAAATCATAAAGTATAGTTCCAAGTTTAGTGTCAGCACCTGAATTTTTATTTTCTATATAGTAAACAGGCTGTGTTTCAGTTGGCATAATCTTAAATCCTTTCTTTTTTCTACTGATTTTATTCTCTCCTTTTCTTTAAAAGTTTATCCCGAAAAAAATGTCGTAAAAAAAATAGAATATCCCACCAAATGTGCTAAAATTCGCAAGGAGAATATGTTATCCTTTCATTCAAAAAGGGGTGACTGATTATGATAGAAATTGTTTATGAAAAGGAAAAACAAAAGCCGGATGGAAACGAAGGCTATTTTCGTATTCCAAATAATATACGCCAGATAGGGGAAATTACAGGAACACAAAAAATCTATATAGAAGATTATGCGTATACTTATCTTTGTAGAATATCTACTGAAAATTCTCACAAAGGAATCGCTGCAATTTTAATGGGGCAGTCAAATTGGAAAGATGGAAATTCATATCTTTTTGTGAAGAGTGCAGTGGCCTTGGAAGATATGGAAGTAAGCGAAGAGCATTTGGCATTTACCCAAGAGATTTGGAATCACGTATATGAAAAAAATAAAGAGTATTTTTCTGAACAAGAAGTGGTGGGGTGGTTTCTTTCTATACCAGGGTGTTCTATGGAGCTCCACGAAGTCATTTGCCAAACACATTTAAATCATTTTGGAGGAAATGATAAAATTTTGTTTGTACGGGAACCTTTAGAAAAAGAGGAAGCTTTTTATCGTTATGAAGATGGAAAGATGTCAAGACATACTGGTTTTTATGTGTATTATGAAAAAAACGAACCAATGAGGAATTTCTTAATCTCTCAGAATTCTAAGCAGGAAAAAAAGACGGAAGAGGTAGATGATTCTGCGGTACATACATTCCGCAAAAAAGTGGAAATGAAAAGTGAGACAGAAGTAAATCACAAATTTCCAGTATTTAAAACGGTGGGAGTTTGTGCAGTAGCAGCAGCTTTGGCAGTGGGAGTAATTTATATCAATGATTATAAAAAAGAAAAAAGTAGTAGAAGTGTTGTTGCAAATATAAAAGAAGAACAAACAAAAGTAACACCAATAAATGGTTTCCCAGAGGAAAATGCAGAAATAAAAGAGCCGGAAGAAAATCAGGAAAATAGTGCAGACGAATCAGAAGTGGAAAATACCCAAAAAGTGCAAGAAACACAGGCACCTGTTTTGAATTCCTATACCATTCAACAAGGGGATACCCTTACAAAAATTAGTATAAAAAATTATGGAAATGCAAAACGAGTAAAAGAAATATGTGAATTAAATCAGATACAGGAAAACGATTTAATTTATCCGGGACAAACAATTTTACTACCATAAAAATTTGTGATATACTTATTCAAAATACAGTTAAGGAAGAAATTTATGAATTTAAAAAAATATACTTCTGAAAATAATAAAGTCATACAATTATATAAGAATAAATGGAATCGTAAATGGTTTATCCCGTTAGGAATTCTAATTTTTGTTCTGGTCGTTATTGTTGGTATAAAATATCATGTATATCATAATTATCGTGTGCTTTCTTCATCTAGCAATGAAGATACACAATCATCAGGTTATATTCCTTTAGGGAATAATCTTTTGAAATATGGAGATGATGGCGTCTATTTATTGTCTCGATCTCAGGAAATTTTATGGAATCGTACTTTTGTAATGAGCAATCCTTCGGTAGAAGTGCGGGGGGAACAGGCGGTTATTTATGATAAAAAAGGAACAAAGATGTTTGTTTTAAATCAAGATAAGATAATATCTGATATGGAAACCAAGTTTCCTATTTTACAGGCAGAAATTACAGAAAAAGGTTCTGTAGCAACAATTTTACAGGATGGAGAAAAAACGTGGATTAATTATTACGCACCTGATGGGAGTATTATAGCAGAAAATCAGACACGTATAGAGAATCCAGGTTATCCTTTGGATATGGCAGTTTCTCCTAATGGTGAAAATATTGTAGTTAGCTTTTTGAAGGTTGAAAATAGCCAATTAATGACGAAAGTCGTTTTCTATAATTTTGGAGATTCAGGGCAAGATAAAGAAGATAATATTGTAGCTGAATATCAATATGAAAATTTGATTGTTCCTCAGGTTATTTACTTAGATAATGAAACGGTAGTAGCATTTCGAGATGATGGGTACTCAATTTTTAAGGGGACAGAAAGTCCAAAAGAAAAAGTGAAAGAGAGTATAAAAGAGGAAATTGTCAGTACCTTTCATAATGAAAAGTATTTTGGCTTAGTTTTAAAAGGGAGAGAGGGAGAAGGCTTTTTGCTACAGCTTTATGCGCCTTCCGGAAAGCAAATGTTTTCGAAAAAAATTAAGCATGAATACCAAAGTGTGGATATTAGCAAAGAAAGGATTATCATGTGCGATGGTTCAGATGTGAAAATGTATAATTTAAAAGGAATTTTAAAGTTTGATGGAGTCATAGATGATGGTGCAGTGAAAAATATCTTTCAAATGTCGCCCAAACACTATATAGTAATTTCAGAAAATGGAATCAATACAATTAGTTTAAAGTAAAGAGGATACAAATGAATTGGTTATGTGTAATTATATTGGCAATTCCAGTAATTTATGTGGTTAGAGGCTTTCAAAAAGGCATGGTGAAAATGACAGTTTCTTTTCTTTCTATTTTTCTGACTCTGGTAGCCAGTTTTATCTTTAATCCATATATAGAAAGAGGATTGAAACAGGAAACAGGAATTTATGAAAGCATTCAAAAGAAATGTGAAAGCTATATTATTGATACAGTAGAAAAGCAAGGCAACGAAGAAATAAATGAGGAAGAACAGAAAGTAATCATTCAAAAGCTTTCTTTGCCAGAAAAAGTGACAAGGGTTTTATTTACTGAAAATATAACTGATGAAAATGGCACTGTGTTAATGGAAAGTTTCGCTGAATACCTTTCGGCATGTATTACAAATTTTATAATTAAGAGTATAAGTCTATTTTTAACTTTTCTGCTTGTGAGTATTGCCATAGGTATTATTGGAAGAACTTTAGAAACCATTTTTTCTTTTCCGATACTCAGTACTATGAACCGAATAGGCGGGGGTGCTATAGGAGCAGCAAAAGGAATATGTATAATATGGATTTTTTTCTTGGTCGTATCTGTATTTTGGAATTCTGTCTGGGCACAAGATTTTTATTACTTAATTAAAGAAAATAAGATTACTAGTTATTTATATGAACAAAATGTGTTTTTATATTGTTTAAATGGATTTATAAAATAAAAGCGGGGAAATTTTACAAAAAGCGAGAAAATTTTCCCGCTTTTTATTGACATGGATAATAGAAAATGGTATAGTAAATGCCATCAGCGGATTGCTGGTAAAAAACATGTAAAATAAAAGAAAAAAGTTGTTGACAAAGTTAGAAAGATATGATAATCTAATCTAGCTGTCGCAAAACAGCAACGAAACAGTCGAAAAAGACTGAAAAAAGTTTAAAAAAGTTCTTGACAGAAAGATGCAGATGTGATAATCTAGTATGGCTGTCGCAAGAGAGCAAAGCGCCGAAAGGCAGCGAAAAAAACTTTTTAAAAAAGTTCTTGACAAGCTAAAAACGATATGATATAATATCGAAGCTGTCACAAGACAGGAACCTTGATAATTAAACAGTGAAACACATGAAACGAAAATTCTTTTACATTCAT
>JARIAQ010000037.1 GCA_029257775.1 Blautia sp.
TTAAAAGTAAATAAAAGAATAATGTGAAAAATGCATAAAAATATTGAAAAAAATTCTGCTATTTATAATAAAAATGATAAGTAACAATAGAAAAATATTGCCAAATGTTATCCGAAGTGTATAATTAAAAAGTAAGGTAACAATATGAAGAGAAAGCATGGGTTGCCAATTTAAGCATCAAGAAAGGGAATAACATGAAGAAAAAAAACTTGAAAAAGACAATGGCTACAATGTTAAGTGGTGCTTGTATTGTATCAGGGGTTGTGGTACCTACTGATACAGCATATGCTGGTGCTGGTTTAGGATATTGGCCGGAAGATTTGCCGGTTCCAAATCAGTATTATTACCAAAATGAATCTTTACAGCCCTATGGAACGTGTCTTCAGGTAGGAGAACTAAAAAAATGGAGTCCGGATAATGATCCAGATGCACGCTATAATCGAAGTGCAATTCCACTTCAAGAGCGGTATATGGGGCCAAATGTAAATCCATTGGCATCAAGAGATGCTAAAATCATGCCTCTGGCAATGTCTAATGCGAGAGCTAGTGAAGCACCTTCACAAGGGGGAGACGGAGATTTTGTATATGCATTTAATAATTTTCAGTATGTAGATACATATAATTTCTGGGGCGGTTCATCAGCAGAAGGTCCTATTGCGATTCCTTCACCGGAACATATTGATTCTGCCCATAGAAATGGAGTTATGGCAACCGGAACAATTTTTATTCCATGGGGAGATGAAGAATATGGAAGTCACTTTGTTCGTGAATTGACAGAAAAAGATAGTCAAGGAAACTATCCGTGTGCAGATAAGTTGATTGAGATTGCTCAATATTATGGCTTTGATGGATATATTTTTAACGCAGAGTCTGGTACAGGAGTAGAAGGCTTTAAAGAATTTTTAATTTATATGCAAAAAGAAGCTCCTGAAAACTTTAGAATTAGTTGGTATAACGGTAGAGGTACATTAGGAGAAGGCGATATACAGTCATGGATGCAAGATGGCGACAATAGAATTACAGATGAATGGTGGCTGGATATGTCTGGCTCAGGAAATGTAGATGGAACTATTGATGCTGCTTATGGCGCTGACAGAGATAAATGGGATATTCACTCTACATGGGAATATATTCCTATGGAAGATGGTGCAAAGGGCGGTGATTATCAGGCAAGACTTGATAAAGATGGAAAATTGAAAATTTCTCTTGGTATCTTGGCACCTACCTCCACATTAACACAATCTAAGAATTCTGATGATTTTATGAATGTGCAAGATCAGGAACTTTGGGTAGGACCAGACTTTAATCCGGCTTCAACCAATAGACCAGAGGAAGAATTTTGTGGTTTTGCTAATCTGGTAGCTGATCAGACACCGATTATCGGTACAGATTTTGTAACACATTTTAATCCAGGAAATGGATATAAATTCTATGAAAACGGAGCAGTGACAGGGAAAGAAGAAGGATGGCATAACCGTTCTTTGACAGAGGTTCTTCCTACATGGCGTTGGATTGTAGAGGCGGAAGACGGAGCATCTAAAGTAACACCGAAAATTGATTATGAAGATGCTTACTGGGGTGGAGCTTCTTTGAAAATGAATGGAGATTTAACAGCTGGAAAAGCGAACCACATTAAGCTTTATAGCACACAACTGGATATTCAGGATCATTCAACTTTTGAATTGATTTACAAAACAAAGAAAAATTCAGATGTGAAATTATCGGTAGGCTTATGTTTTGGTGACACTTATGATGAAAAGAATTTTGAATTTTATCCTGTTGAGATAAAAGGGACTGGTAAATGGCAGCAGGCATCTATTCCTCTGGCAAATAAAGCAGGAGAAAAAGCAATTGCGATTTCTTTGAAACTGGAATCAGCAAAAGGTGTGAAAGATTACGATATCAATATTGGTAAACTGGGAGTTGTCACAGATAAGACAAAGCCAAAAGCACCTGGCGAAATTACTTTAGATGATGTGCTTTACCCAACAGATATGACAGCAGAAGCAAGAATTTACTGGGATAAAGGTGAAAATTCTTTTGTTGATGTGATTCACAGAGTTAGACCTGATGGTGAAAAGGAATTTGTGGGAGCTACACCATCTGATGCATTTTATATTCCGAAGTTTAAAAAGCTGAAGGGAGAAACAGAGGCTGTCTTTGAAATTACTTCCATTAGCAAAAATGGGGTAGAGGGTGCATCTAAACAGATAAAAATTCAGTGGCCAGAGGAAGTGCCTAATGGCTACGGCCCAGAAGTTGATTTAGGAACCAATCTGGCACTTAGAGCGCCAGCGGTTACAGATGTATCTTGTGCAGCAGATGGTCCGGTAGATAAAATTAATGATGGTGTTATTCCATCCAGTAAGTGGTGTGGACTGAGCACAACTGGAAGTGCTTATATCGATTTAGGTAAGGAAATGGATATTAGCCGTTGGGTTGTATATCATGCAAACTGTCGAGGAGCAGGAGAAGGTGTTAGCTATAATACCGTTGACTTTGAACTTCTTTATGCGGGTGATGATAAAGCAGAACTTTTAGATCCTTCCGATGAAAAAGCAGCAGAAAGAGTGAAAAATTTAAAATATAAAGAAGCTGATACTGTAAAAGGAAATAAGCAAAATATAACAGATAGAAATTTAAAGAAACCAGTTAAGGCGCGTTATATTAAATTGCATGTAACGAAATCTGACAACACAGCGTGGTCTGCAATTCGTATTTATGAATTCCAGCTATATGGAAAAGCAGGAGAAGGAAGTGTGGCAGTTTCTCCATCACCTTTGGAAAGAAATGTGACTGTTTACAATAACAAAGGTGAACAGGATAAAGTAATTATTGACAATGTGAGTATGTTGTATTCTGAAGGTGCATATCCAAATGGAAGTGTAAATGAGAAAACAGGTGTTGTTTCCTTATATGACAGTATGGATGCAAAGGAACCAATTGCACAGGTTCGTGCACAGCAGCCAGACAACCTATATAAACAGTATGCTATGGGTGTTGCTACTTTTGATAAAGTAAAATTAAACCCAGCAGGCGGACGATTATGGTATTCTGTGCAAGATGCTTCAACAGGTGAAGTTGTAAGTAGCCAAAGAACAAGCGTGGCATATCCGCCAGAAGACGGAGAAAAAATTGCACAAGGAGAAGCAAAACTTTTTGCAAGAACAAGTGGTGTGAACCTTGAGAATCCTTATGGAGCATTGGAAATTAAAGGATTAGAGGAAAAAGCAGTTGTAAAAGTATACGCAGATGAAAAAGCAGAAAAACCAATTTTAACATCTGCACCAGCAGGAAAAGATCAGACGATTATTTTAGAAGAAGTTCCTCTTACAGAAGCTGGAGGAAAAGTATTCTATACAATTCATGCACCAAAAAAACCAGATACAGAGCGTTTGACATTGGGTTATGGAAAAGTATCAGAATTACCAGCTTACCAGACAGATCTTGTAGAAATGGCAAATATGTATGAGCGTAATTTCAATGAAAGTGATTTTATTGCTTCTACATGGGGAGCTTTTGGAACAGCCCGCAGTAATGTAGCAGCCTTAATCGGTAAAGATGTTACAAAGGCACAGGCTGATCAGGCAAGGGCAGCATTAAAGAGTGCAGAAAGTGGACTTTTAAGAAGTGCAGATAAATCACGTATCTTAGAGGTTTGTGCAGAATATGAAGCAAATAAAGATCATTACTCAAAAGAGAGCTGGGAAGTATTTAAACCAGTGCTTGATAGTGTAAATGCTTTTGCAAAAGAAGATGCGCAGACAGATAAAACGACCATTCAGACACAGAGAGTAAAACTGGATAAAGCAGCCAGAGAGCTGGTTGAAATTGTACCGGTAGATGGCACAATTATTCCAGACGAGGCTCTTTTAAATGCAATTAAAGAACAGACAGGATGCAGTTCCGTAGAGGATTTGGCAAAATATCAGGGTGAACTTGATTTAACCAATCTTCCGGTAAAAGATCTTGCAGGATTAGAAAGATTAGAAAACTTAAAAGGTCTTACTTTGACAGGAACAAAGCTAAAAGAAGTATATGGTAAGAATTTGCCAAAAACTTTAGAAAAGTTAAATATGTCTGGTTGTACAGAGCTTGAAACCATTGATTTAAGTGAAGGTGGATTTAAAAATCTGAAAGAGGCTGACATCAGTGGATGTGAAAAATTAGTTCTTGTTTATATGAACTCCGTAGGTCTGGAAAAATTAAATGTTTCTAAAGATGGCAAATACGAAAAAGTATATGCAGTTGATTTAAGCGGAAATAAATTAGACCTTAGTAAAGGGACACCGGAAAGTGAATTTGTAAATAAAGTAGAGGAAAGCTTAAAGAAAAATCCTCCGAAAACTTTATACAAATATAACAATGTTTCTACAGGAAAAGATATTAAAGCTGATGAAATGGCAGGACGCCATGAAGATCCCAAGGTTATGGTGGATGGTAATAAAGCACCATTATCAGGAAGTTATTATTTAGATAACAAAGGAACTGCAACTATAAATCTTGGAAAAGTAGAAGATATCTCCAAAGTAGCAGTTACATATAGAGAAAAAGAATTTGCGTCTCAATACAAATGGGAATATTCTGAAAACGGTAAGGACTTTAAAGAACTGGTAACAGTATCTGATAATAAGAAACCAAATGTAGAAGATGTTTTAGACAAACCAGTAAAAGCGCAGTATTTAAAATATACAACTGTCAATAAAGGCAAAGGTGAAGCGGTTATTTTAGAATTAGAAGCTTTCACAAGAAATAAGATTGAAAGTGTTGTAAAATACGCAGAACAGTCTCCAGTACTTGTGGTGGATTATAAGACTATTCCGGCGGAAATTCAGCTTGCACAGGGCAGTGATGCAGTTCGAATCCAAGATTATATGGATAAATGCTATAAAGAAGCAAAGACAGTAAGAGGTAATGGTGCATCTGCTTTAAAAGGTCAGAAATGGCTTGCAAAAGGCTATAATGCAGATACTATGACAAAAGTACCAGAAGGTATGAAGGTTGTAATTACTGATAAAGATGGAGCTGTTTATGAAGATCCATTTCATCCGCAAAAAGCAGGAGCTTATACTGTTAAATTTACATTGCAGGATGAGACTGTTTTAGCAACGATGACAATTAAAGTAAGTGCAGATAAAGAAGCTTTAAATATTTTAATTGAAGAATGCAAGAATAAGACAGAGAAAGATTACACACCTGCAACATGGAAAGTTTTTGCTGAGCAATTAAAGGCAGCACAAGAGATTGCAAAAAAGGAATATGCAACACAGGAAGAAGTTGACAATGCGGAAAAAGCTTTATTTGAAGCGATGTATCAGCTGGAGAGAAAAGCAGAAAAAACAGTATTAACAGCTTTAATCAAACAGGCTCAAGGCTTAGATCTTTCTGGAAATACACCAAATAGTGTGGAAGCTTTAGAACAGGCGCTGGCATTGGCAGTTGCTGTAAGAGATGATGTAAATGCAACACAGGCACAGGTTATAGAAGCAACCAATGCTTTAACAAAAGCAATGAATGAGTTGCTTCCAATTGTGGATAAGAGTAAATTAGAAGAACTCATTAAGCAAGCAGAAGCTTTGAATAAAGATGATTACACAAGCGCAACAGTAAAGAACTTTGAAGAAATGTTAAAAGTAGCAAAAACCATAGCTGGAGATAAAAACGCTTTTGAAGAAGATGTAGATCTGGCGTACAAAAATCTTGTGCAGGCAATGGCTGGTTTGGAACTTAAAGTTAATACAGCAGAGTTGAAGAATATGATTGCTAGTGCAGAAAAAATCCTTGCAGAAAAAGATAGATATATTCCTGAAACTTTAGAAGGTTTGGAAGAAACTTTAGAAGCAGCAAAAAATGTGCTTAAAAATGAAAATGCAACTCAGGAACAAGTAAATCAGGCAGCTTCTGATTTATCATGGAAAGTGGGAAATGCACGTATTAAAGCAAATAAAAAGGCATTACAGGGAGCTATTAAAAAAGCTTCTAAAGTAGACATCAGCTTATACACAGAAGAAACAGTAAGAGTATTTTCAGGAGCACTTGTAAGAGCCAGTCAGGTAGAAGAAGATGAATACGCAACCCAGGAAGAAGTGGATAGTGCAAATGCAAATTTGGAAAGTGCAATGGCTGGTCTTGTGAAAGCAGAACAGGAAAAACCATCATTAAAACCGGAGAAACCGGAGAATGAGGGAAATGCACAGACAGAGGAAGAAAATAATCCAGAGCCAGAGAAAAAGCCAGAAAATCCAGTAACACCTTCTAAACCGGCTGCGTCTAAGAAACCTGTAAGTAGTACAAAGGATTATGCAGTTCATAGCAGAAGACAAGAAAATAGTAGTTCTGATAATAAGGTAGAGGTAGCGGAAGAAAAAGAAGAACAGCAGTTAGCATCTAATGAAGAAACAAGTGAAGAGGTGACAAAAGAAACTTCTCAAAAAGATACAGAAAAAGATAAAAAAACGGAGACAGTTTCTGAAACTGTAAAACAGAAATCGAAACAGCCTTATATATGGACTGGAATTGTAGTGGCAATACTTGCAAGTGGATTTGGATTATGGTGGTGGAAAAAGAAACACATAAAAAAATAAAATAACTTGAAATAGGGTGTTGTATTAAGTGTGTTAGCTTAATGCAACACCTTATTTTATTTGTATAAATACACAGCATATATATACAAATAAATGTATAAAAACCTTAATAAAATGCATAAAATAAATAAATAATGTAAAAAAATACAAAAATATCTTTACAAGTGCAAAAATATGCAATATAATGTAAAGCAAGTTAACTAGTTACAAAGAATTAAAAGAAAGAGGAAAACATTATGAAAAAGATTTTATCCATTTTATTATCAGGAATGTTATTGGCAGGAACTTTGGCTGGGTGTCAGAGTAATGGAGACAGTGTAGATAAAGGAACAAAGAAGGAAGCACACAACAGACTGGAACAGATTAAGGAATCAGGTAAATTAATTATGGGTACATCACCTGATTTTGCACCATCAGAGTTTATCGATAATTCATCAGGGAAACCTGTTTATGTGGGATCAGATGTGGAACTTGCCAAATATATTGCGGAATCATTGGGTGTAAAACTTGAAGTAAAAGCTATGGAGTTTTCAGCAATTCAGCAGGCAGTTCAGTCAGGTACTATTGATATTGGTATTGCTGGGTTTGCTTATAATCCAGAACGTGCAGAGGCAATGGAACTTACGGAGAAGTTTAATATTGGAACAGAAGAATCTTATCAGGGGCTTCTTATGTTAAAAGATAATGCAGGTAATTATAAGACGAAAGAAGATTTTTCAGGGAAGAAAGTTGTTGCGCAAAATGCTTCTTTGCAACAAGCACTTGTGGAAAAACAGTTACCAAAAGATGTGAATTTTCAGCCGGTAACCAGTACATCGGATGGAATCATGATGGTGATAACAGGTAAGGCGGATGCTATGGCTGTAGATTCTGATAATGCTAAAAACCTTATGCATAATTACCCTGAAATTGCCATGGCGGAGTTTCAGTTTGACTATGAAAGTGAAGGAAATGTAGCAGGTGTAAAAAAAGGAGAAACCGAACTGGTTGAGGCAATCAATGAAATTATTGCGGAAGTAAATGAAAAAGGTTTATATGATCAGTGGACAAAAGAAGCAGAAGAACTTGCAAATAAATTAGGAATTGAGATGGGAGAATAAATACCATGAGTGAATTTTTCCAGATTACAGCAAAAATATGGAATGAGTATTCAGGACTGTTTATGAAAGGTCTTGGAATGACAATTCTTATGGGTGTAGTTACAGTGGCCATAAGTACCGTGCTAGGTTCTATTATGGCACTGATGAGAAGAAGCAATTTAGGAATCGGTAAATTTAAACCAATTCGCGCAGTAGCAACCGTATATGTAGAGATTATTCGTGGAACACCAATTCTTCTTCAGTTGTATTTCTTTTATTTTATGCTTCCACAATGGCTTCCTTTCCTTGATTTAAATGAATTTGCTTGTGTATTAATAGCTTGTTGTGTAAACTCTACAGCATATGTATGTGAGATCGTTCGTGCAGGTATTCAGGCAGTGGATAAAGGACAAACAGAAGCAGCTCGTTCCCTAGGATTAAACGCTACACAGACATTATTAAAGGTGGTACTACCTCAGGCGGTAAGAAACATTCTTCCGGCTTTATGCAATGAATTTATAGCAGTTGTCAAAGAAACATCGCTGGCATCAACCTTCTTTATTGGAGAATTGATGACGCAGTTTAAAGCAATTAATGGAATTACTTACCGAGTAATAGAGCCATTGACCATTGTAGGTTTGATTTATTTTACTCTTACATTTGGATTATCTAAACTTATTACATTACTTGAAAGGAGACTGAATGCAGGTGAATGCTAGTCAGGAAATTATTCGTGTAGAAAATTTGTATAAATCATTCGGAAAACTTCAGGTTTTAAAAGGGGTTTCAGAACATATTAATAAAGGTGAAGTTGTTTCAGTAATTGGACCTTCAGGGGGCGGAAAAAGTACATTTCTTCGTTGCTTGAATTTGTTAGAAGAACCTACGGCAGGTCATATTTATTTTGAGGGAACAGATATTACAGATAAAAAAGTAAATATTAATATTCATCGTCAGAAAATGGGCATGGTATTTCAGCATTTCAATGTTTTCCCGAACATGACAGTAGGAGAAAATGTGTCCATGGCGCCTCTTCTTCTTGGAAAGAAAACAAAGGCAGAAGCAAAAGAAATGGTAGAAGATTTATTAAATCGCGTAGGACTTTATGAGAAAGTGAATGAGCATCCGAATAAACTTTCTGGTGGGCAAAAACAACGTCTTGCCATAGTAAGAGCGCTGGCAATGGAACCAGAGGTTATGCTGTTTGATGAACCTACATCAGCTCTTGATCCAGAGATGGTAGGAGAAGTTCTTCAGGTAATTAAAGAACTTGTAAAAACAGGAATGACAACGGTTATTGTAACTCATGAAATGGGATTTGCAAAAGAAGTATCAGATAGGGTGTTTTTTATGGATGGGGGAATCATAGCTGAAAAGGGAACACCAGATCAAGTGTTTGGTAATCCACAGAATCCAAGAACAAAGGAATTTTTAGGAAAAGTACTTTATTAAAAAGGCGGGATGGTTGCATGAAGTGATATTCGCTTTAGGTAACCATCTCGTTCTTTTTTTTACTCTGAAACGCTTTGTTCTTGTGTTAAAAGAAGGAAAGTGTTACAATAGATTTTAGTAATGTTAAAATTAGATAGTTTTAGGAGTATGACACATGAATCTGATTGAAAAGGTGTTTGGAACACATAGTGAAAGAGAGTTAAAACGTATTACTTCCCTTGTGGATAAAATTGAGGCGTTGCGCCCTTCTATGCAGGTGTTAAGTGATGAAGAACTGCGAGGAAAGACAAAAGAGTATAAAGATAGAATTCAAGAAGGGGAAACTTTAGATTCTCTTCTTCCAGAGGCATTTGCTACTGTCAGAGAAGCAGCAAAGCGTGTTCTTGGTATGGAGCATTATCGTGTACAGCTAATTGGTGGTATTATTCTTCACCAGGGGCGTATTGCGGAAATGAGAACAGGTGAAGGTAAAACTTTAGTATCTACACTTCCTGCATATTTAAATGCATTAGAAGGAAAAGGTGTCCATGTGGTAACTGTTAATGATTATCTGGCTCACCGTGATGCTGAGTGGATGGGAAAGGTTCATGAATTTTTAGGTCTTACCGTTGGTGTTGTATTAAATGACATGAAAAATGATGAAAGACGTGAACAGTATGCTTGTGATATTACTTATGTAACCAATAACGAGCTGGGATTTGATTATCTTCGTGATAACATGGTTATTTATAAAGAACAGCTTGTGCAAAGAGATTTACATTATGCCATCATTGATGAGGTGGACTCTGTATTAATTGATGAGGCACGTACACCTTTGATTATTTCAGGTCAGAGTGGAAAATCCACAAAGCTTTACGAAGTATGTGATATTTTGGCAAGACAGTTAGAACGAGGAGAAGCCAGCGGTGAAGTTACAAGAATGACTGCAATCATGGGCGAAGAAATTACGGAAACAGGTGATTTTGTTGTCAATGAGAAGGATAAAATTGTAAATCTGACAGAGCAGGGTGTTAAAAAAGTAGAAAAATTCTTTAATATTGAAAATTTAGCAGATCCGGAAAACTTGGAAATCCAGCATAATATTATTCTTGCTCTTCGTGCACATAATCTTATGTTTAGAGATCAGGATTACGTAGTAAAAGATGATGAGGTTTTAATTGTCGATGAATTTACAGGACGTATTATGCCTGGACGTCGTTATTCCGATGGTCTTCATCAGGCCATTGAAGCGAAAGAACATGTAAAAGTAAGACGCGAAAGTAAAACTTTGGCAACAATTACGTTCCAGAACTTCTTTAATAAATATAAAAAGAAATCCGGTATGACTGGTACTGCACTTACAGAAGAGCAGGAATTCAGAGACATTTATGGTATGGATGTTATTGAAATTCCTACAAACAGACCGGTTGCACGTATTGATAAAGAAGATGTTGTATATATGACCAAGAAAGAAAAGTTCCGTGCAGTTGTGGAAGCGGTAAAAGAAGCTCATGCAAAACAGCAGCCGGTATTGGTTGGTACGATTACCATTGAAACATCAGAACTTTTAAGCCGTATGCTTACAAGAGAGGGAATTAAGCATCAGGTATTGAATGCAAAATTCCATGAAAAAGAAGCGGAAATTGTAGCTCATGCAGGTGAAGCTGGAAATGTAACAATTGCTACTAATATGGCAGGTCGTGGTACAGATATTAAATTGGATGATATTTCAAAAGAAGCTGGTGGATTGAAGATTATTGGTACAGAACGTCATGAATCTCGCCGTATTGATAATCAGTTAAGAGGTCGTTCCGGACGTCAGGGTGATCCTGGTGAGTCTTGTTTCTATATTTCTTTGGAAGATGATTTAATGCGTTTGTTTGGTTCTGAAAAATTGATGAACGTGTTTAAATCTTTAGGTGTTGAAGAAAATGAGCAGATAGAGCATAAGATGCTTACCAATGCAATTGAAAAGGCACAGAGAAAAATTGAAGGAAATAACTATGGTATTCGTAAAAATCTGTTGGAGTATGATCAGGTAAATAATGAACAAAGAGAGATTATTTACAAAGAAAGACGTATGGTATTAGATGGAGCCAATATGCGTGACTCTATTTATAAAATGATTACGGATACAGTAGAACATGCAGTAGATATGTGTTTTTCTGATGATGTGGATCAGGAAGAATGGGATTTAAATGAATTTAACTCAGTGCTTCTTCCAACCATTCCGTTAAAACCTTTAACTTTGGAAAAAGTAAAAGGGGTAAAGAAAAACCAGCTAAAACAGGAATTGAAAGAAGAAGCAGTAAAGCTTTATGAGGAAAAGGAATCTGAATTCCCAGAAGCAGAGCAACTGCGAGAATTAGAGCGTGTTATTCTTTTGAAGGTTATTGATCAGAAATGGATGGATCACATTGATGATATGGATCAGCTTCGTCAGGGAATTGGACTTCAGGCTTATGGACAAAGAGATCCAAAAGTGGAATATAAGATGCAGGCTTATGAAATGTTTGATGGTATGATTGCAGCAATTCAAGAGACAACGGTAAGGTTGTTGTATCATGTACGCCTAGAGCAAAAAGTAGAGCGTGAGCAGGTTGCTCAGGTAACAGGAACAAATAAGGATGATGCCGGCCCTAAAAAACCGGTTCAGAGAGTAGAAAAGAAGGTTTATCCAAATGATCCTTGTCCATGCGGCAGTGGTAAGAAATATAAACAGTGCTGCGGCAGAAAATCAATTTGATAAGTCATCAATAAAGACTGCTGTGGGAAAAATCCTCCCCAGCAGTTTTTATGTTTCAGTGGAGGTGTAAGGTTATGGGACAGATGGTTGATTTTACTATGGAAAGAGAAGGGCTTGTAAAAATAGGAGATAGAGTAGAATTAAAGGAAGATCAGGCACTTACCATGTCAGGTATGATGTATTATTATACGATTAAACCAGCAGTGGCAATGTCCAGTAATTTAAAGAAGCCTTTAAAAGCATTAACGGGAACAGTGGTGAAAGTAGAACCTCAGGTAAGTATTTATATGGTTACCGTAGAAATTGATGAAGAATAGGAGGAATAGTTTTGGTAGAATTAGATCAATTTAAATATACATTAAATAACTATACAGAGCCTTTAAAAGAGGTGAGAGACTCTCTTGATTTGGAAAATAAGGAAAAAAGAGTAGAGGAGTTGGAGCGAGAAATGGAAGCTCCAGGATTTTGGGATAATGCAGAACGATCTCAGAAGATGATGAAAGAACTTAGTGCTCTTAAAGGAGATATGGAAATTTATCATAAGCTGCAAAATCAAAAAGAAGAAATAGAGCTGATGATTGAAATGGGATATGAGGAAAACGATCCTTCTGTTATCCCAGATATTCAGGAAATGTTGGATGAATTTGTACAAGATTTTGAACATATTCGTATTAAAACATTATTATCTGGTGAGTATGATAAGGACAATGCTATTGTGACACTCCATGCAGGAGCTGGTGGAACAGAGTCTTGTGACTGGGCAAGTATGTTGTACCGTATGTATCAAAGATGGGCTGATCGACAGGGATTTTCCACAGAGGTTTTAGATTATCTGGATGGGGATGAGGCAGGAATTAAATCTGTTACTTTCCAAGTAAATGGGGAAAATGCTTACGGTTATCTGAAATCAGAAAAGGGTGTCCATCGTCTGGTTCGTATTTCTCCTTTTAATGCAGCTGGAAAACGTCAGACATCTTTTGTTTCTTGTGATGTTATGCCGGATATTGAGGAAGATGTAGATGTAGAAATTAATCCAGATGATTTGAAAATTGATACGTATCGTTCCAGTGGTGCAGGAGGTCAGCATATTAATAAGACTTCGTCTGCAGTACGTATTACTCACCTTCCTACAGGTATTGTAGTACAATGTCAGAATGAACGTTCTCAGTTCCAGAACAAGGATAAGGCAATGCAGATGTTAAAGGCAAAGTTATATCTTTTAAAACAACAGGAAAATGAGAAAAAGCTTTCCGGTATTCAGGGGGAATTGACAGAGATTGGATGGGGAAACCAGATTCGTTCTTATGTTATGCAGCCGTATACGATGGTAAAAGATCATCGTACCAATGAGGAGTCAGGAAATGTAGATGCGGTAATGAACGGAAATATTGATAATTTTATTAATGCTTATTTAAAATGGATAGCTTTAGGAAAAACAGAAAAATAGAAAAATAGTTGCTTGCTGGAAAAAAATGTGATAATATCTTTTGAAGACGTACAAATGTGTTTATAGAAAGAACAAGGAAAAAAATGAAAGATAGTGGAAGATATTTTGTAGTAACAGAGAAAGCGGTTCCAGATGTATTATTAAAAGTAGTAGAGGCAAAGAGACTTCTGGATATTCAACAATATGTTACAGTTCAGGAAGCGGTAGAAGCGGTAGGGATTAGCAGAAGTTCCTTTTATAAGTACAAGGATGATATTTTTCCATTTAAGGAAAAGACGAAAGGACATAATATTACATTTATTATCCAGATGGATGATGAACCAGGACTTTTGTCTGCTGTGCTTCGAGCAATTGCACAGTTTCATGGAAATATTCTGACTATTCACCAAAGTATTCCTATGAATGGAATTGCCAGTCTTACTTTGAGTGTGGCAATTTCTGCTGTGGAAGGGGACGCAGTAGCTATGATTGATAATATTGAACATATTAATGGAGTGCATTATCTGAAAATTTTAGGCAGAGAATAAAAAGGAGCAAGGGTATGAAATATGTTGTGATATTGGGTGATGGAATGGCAGATGAGCCTTTAGAGGTGTTAGGGGGGAAAACACCTTTAGCTTATGCAAAAACACCGGTCATGGATTTGTTGGCAAGAACTGGTGAGATTGGAATGGCAAGAACTGTACCAGAAGGAATGAGTCCGGGAAGTGATACGGCAAATTTGTCGATTATGGGTTATAATCCAGAAATTTATTATTCAGGGCGTTCTCCTTTAGAAGCTTTGAATATAGGAGTTGCTATGGAAGAAGGAGATGTGGCAATTCGAGCTAATTTTGTAACTCTTTCTGAAGAAGAAGAAAATTATGAGGAAAAACATCTTTTGGATCATAGTGCTGATGAAATCAGTACAGAAGAAGCAGAAATTTTATTAAAAGCGGTTCAGGAAGAACTGCAAAACCAGAAGTTTCAGTTTTATAAAGGAACTAGTTATCGTCATTGTTTGATTTGGAAGCAGGGAAAAGTGGTACCTTTAACGCCTCCTCATGATATTCGGGAAAGAGAGATTAAAGATTATTTACCTGATGAAGAGGTTCTTCTTGCTATGCAGAAGGCTAGTTATAAGGTATTAGAAAATCATTGGATTAATCAAAAGCGTAAGGAAAAAGGTTTAAATCCTGCCAATAGTCTCTGGTTCTGGGGAGCGGGAACAAAACCATCTTTGTCTTCTTTCGAGGGTAAATTTCATAAAAAAGGTGTGATGATATCAGCAGTAGATTTGTTAAAAGGTATTGCTGTGGGAACGGGAATGAAAAACATTTCTGTAGAAGGTGCAAATGGAGGACTTCATACAAATTATGAAGGAAAAGCAGAAGCTGCTCTTCATGCGCTTTTGAAAGAAGGATATGATTTTGCATATATACATGTAGAAGCACCAGATGAAATGGGCCATCAGGGAAATGTGGAAAAGAAAATACAAGCCATAGAGTATTTAGACGAGAGAGTAATTAAACTTGTGAAAGAAGGGCTTGATCAATCAAAAGAGGACTATCGTCTTATGATTTTGCCGGATCATCCTACACCCATAAGGGTGAAAACCCATACAGCAAATCCTGTTCCGTATTTATTATATGATAGTAGAAATTTGCAGGAAAAAGAGATGTATTACAATGAAGAAACAGGATCCTCTTTGAAACCAGTAAGAGGATATGATCTTTTAAATATTTTATTTGAATATATGTAGAAATAAAAGGAAGGTACTTCCCATTTTGTGTGGAGTCCTTCCTTTTCTAAAATCTTTGTTTCATAAATAATTTTTAAAAGTTTGAGTTATTTTGCTGAAATGTATCTTCTATTTTCATTTCTGGAGTTTCTTCAATGGGTGTATTATCTGGTGTATTTAATTCGCCAATAACATCACGATAAAAGTTTACAATTGTCATATTCATATATGGAATCAGCCATATTAAACCGATATAGCAAGTGAATATGGAAAGTAGGAATAAAGGAATAAAACTAAGGTTGATGTAAATAAATCTGCCTTTATTTCCTTTCATCAGGCGAATACTTTCTTTCATAGAGTCTACGGCACTCATTTCAGGATGATCCAATAGAAGGTAAATACTAAGTCCTAAAAACAAATTAATAATTAAAGTAATCACAAGATCGAATAAAGAGAAAAATAAAAGAAAAGATACAGGAATATTGCTGTTTAGTGACATAAACATAACAGGCAAACCTGTAATAAAACTGATACCTGCCATTACTAAGCCTACAATTAAGAAGCGGTCAGCATTATGGTGAAAAACATATAAAAGGTCTTTCATGGAATAGTCTTGCTTTCTACTGATATTTAAGCATAGCTTGGAAACTCCGGCACCTAAAAGAGATATAAATAGTGAAATCGTATAGGTCAAAAATTGGTTGGTTATTATGCCGACTATGGTCGTTGTATTAGAAAAAAGGTTAACAAAAAACAGAGTAAAGAAACTAATAATAGAAAAAATAAGATTGGCAGCAATAACTGTACCCCAATTACCATTTAAACGTTCTCTTGCAATGGCTTTTAATTGTGCCGATGTATGTTTCATAAAAAAAACCTCCTGTCTCAGAGAAAATATGTGCTATAATATTGTAGAAAATATTATTATAGATATTATAGCATAGCAGGTGGAGAATACAAGAAAATTATGAAGAAAAAAAGAGATTTTAGACAGGAGAAGAGCTTATATGAAGCAGGTGTTTTATTATTGCTAATGAGCATTCTTTTGGTAGCAACAAATAGAATTTTAGATGTTAATTTTATCTTACCACCTTGTCTTTTTCACAGCTGGACAGGTTATTATTGCCCGGGGTGTGGGGGAACCAGAGCAGTAAAAGCTCTGCTTAGAGGTGACATAATCAGTTCCCTTTTTTATCATCCGGTAGTATTGTACGGGGCTGTTTTATATAGTTGGTATATGATTTCTCATACCATTGAATATTTATCAAAAGGAAAAATTCGTATAAGTATGCCATACAGGGAAACGTATTTGTACATAGCCATTGTTATAATTTTGGTACAATGTGTTTTAAAGAATGCAGTAAAAATAATATGGGGAATTAATCTAATATAAATAGATAAATTCCCCATAAATATACATAATGTGAAAGATTATATAAAGTTGTTGTTATGTTCTGTTTGTGGTTTTTGGAATAATTCTGGAGGAAGCTTAAAATCATCAAATTCTTCATAATCGTCGGGAGAATTTAATGAGTCCCAATTATCCATATTTCCATTATTATTAGAGTTATTGAAGTATTCATTCAGAAAATCGTATAACTCTTCATCGGTTAAATTATCATCTGTCAGGATATGAAGATAATCATTAAAAAAAGAATTTCCTTCTGGTGATAGAAAAAATGCAGTACAGATAAAGATTAAAAATGCACTCATAATTGCCAATGTACTGGCAGACAGTGCAAGACCTGCTTTGGCTGTACCGCAGCGGGCACGTTGCCCTTTTGATAAACAGGAAAAAAGGATTCCAAGACCTGCGACAATAAAGAGTAAAGGCGGTGCACAACAAAAGAAAACAAGGGAAAGTATTCCCATTACTAATGATGCTGTGGCAAAGTTATTATTTCCCTGATAAAGAGAGGGGGCAGGTGGTATTGGTTCTTGTGGTGGAACAGGTTGATAAGACTGTTCATTATAAGGATGTTCCATAGGCGATACCTCATTTCTTTTGAATAATACTAAAGTTATTTTATCATGTATTATTTTGTCGAGCAATAAAAAATGCATAGAAAAAAGGAAACCATGAATTTCTTGACAAATTCCTTACACATTGATAAGGTTGTAAGGTGATAATAGTGAAAAGAGAAAGGACAGTTGTATGGACATTATACAGATTATAACTCAAGAATTAAATGTAGAAAAATGGCAGGTAGAAGCTGCTGTTTCTTTAATAGATGAGGGAAATACCATTCCCTTTATTTCTCGTTACCGTAAAGAAGCTACAGGTGCTTTAAATGATGAGCAGCTTCGTACACTTTTTGAACGTCTTACTTATCTGCGTAATCTGGAAGATAAGAAAAAACAGGTTTTATCCAGTATTGAAGAACAAGGAAAATTAACAGAGGAATTAAAGAAACAGATTTTAGATGCGCAGACATTGGTTGTGGTAGAGGATTTATATCGTCCATACAGACCAAAAAGAAGAACGCGAGCTACCATTGCAAAGGAAAAAGGTCTGGAAGGATTGGCAAATATTGTCCTTCTTCAGATGACAGATAAGAGTATTGAAGAAGAAGCAGAAGCTTTTGTTTCTGAAGAAAAAGAAGTAAAAAATGTAAAAGAGGCTATTTCTGGAGCTATGGATATTGTAGCAGAAAGTATCTCTGATGAGGCAGATTATCGTATTCGTATTCGTGAAATGACAATGAAACAGGGACAACTGGTTTCTTCTGCAAAGAAACCGGAAGAAACAACCGTTTACGAGATGTATTATGACTATGAGGAACCAGTATCTAAAGTAGCAGGACACAGAGTGCTAGCTATTAATCGAGGAGAAAAAGAGAAGATTTTAACAGTAAAGATTTCTGCACCAGAGGAAGATATTCTTCGTTATCTGGAAAAGCAGGTCATTACAAAAGATAATAAAAACACCAGTCCTGTGTTAAAAGCAGCAGTGGAGGATAGTTATAGACGTTTAATTGCACCTGCCATTGAAAGAGAAATCAGAAACGATTTAACAGAAAAAGCAGAAGATGGAGCAATTAAAGTGTTCAAGAAAAATCTGGAACAGCTGTTAATGCAGCCTCCAATTGTTGGTCAGGTTGTTCTTGGTTGGGATCCAGCGTTCCGTACAGGGTGTAAGCTGGCAGTGGTTGATGCCACAGGAAAGGTATTGGATACCACAGTTATTTATCCAACAGCTCCTACTACACCGGCAAAAATTGCATCAGCAAAAGAAACTTTAAAGAAGATGATTGAAAAATATCAGATTACCTTGTTTTCCGTAGGAAATGGTACTGCCAGCAGAGAATCTGAGCAGGTGATTGTAGAACTTTTAAAAGAAATTCCGCAGCAGGTGCAGTATGTTATTACAAATGAGGCAGGAGCTTCTGTGTACTCTGCCAGCAAATTGGCAACAGAGGAATTTCCGAATTTTGATGTGGGACAAAGAAGTGCAGCATCTATTGCAAGAAGATTACAGGATCCTTTAGCAGAGCTTGTTAAGATTGATCCGAAATCCATTGGAGTTGGTCAGTATCAGCATGATATGAACCAGAAAAAATTAGGAGAAGCTCTTTCCGGAGTGGTAGAAGATTGTGTAAATAAAGTAGGTGTGGATTTAAATACAGCTTCTGTTTCTCTTTTGGAATATGTGTCAGGTATTAGCAAAGCTATTGCAAAAAATATTGTTATATACAGAGAAGAAAATGGTGAATTTAAAGACAGAAAAGAACTTTTAAAGGTTGCAAAATTAGGACCGAAAGCTTTTGAACAGTGTGCCGGATTCCTGCGTATTCGTGGAGGTAAAAATCCTCTTGATGCGACTAGTGTTCATCCGGAAAGTTATCCTGCAGCAGAGAAATTCTTAGAAAGTATGGGAATGAAGCCAGAAGATATTTTTAATGGACAACAGGTATATTTTGTAAAAGATTATGCACAGCAGGCACAAAAGTTAAATGTAGGTGAAATGACATTAAGAGATATTGTCAAGGAGCTGACAAAACCTGGTCGTGATCCTCGTGAGGAAATGCCAAAGCCAATCCTTCGTACCGATGTTTTGGATATGAAAGATTTAAAAGAAGGAATGGTATTAAAAGGTACGGTTCGAAATGTAATTGACTTTGGAGCTTTTGTAGACATTGGTGTGCATCAGGACGGATTGGTACATATTTCCCAGATGACAGAACGCTATATCAAACATCCGCTTGAAGCTGTAAGTGTAGGAGATGTAGTAGATGTTATGGTTTTGGGTGTTGACATGAAGAAGAAGAGAATTTCTCTTACAATGAAAGGGATTAAATAAAGAAAGGAAGGGCTTAACATGAACGTTAATCAGGAACGAATTGCAAAATTGCAGGAGAAAATGCAGGCAGCAGGTATGGATATGTATCTGGTACCTACATCAGATTTTCACCAGTCAGAGTATGTAGGAACTTATTTTAAAGTAAGAGCATGGTTATCCGGTTTTTCAGGTTCTGCAGGAACACTCCTTGTAACAAAGGAGAATGCTTACCTTTGGACAGATGGTAGATACTTTATTCAAGCAGCAAAGCAGTTGGAAGGTACAGGAGTAACTCTTATGAAAATGGGTGAAGAAGGTGTTCCAACAGTAGACGAATTTATTAAAACAAATTTGCCGGCTCAAGGCTGTTTAGGATGCGACGGAAGAACGATTCATGTGGCAGAGGGAAAAGATTTTGAAATTCTGGTTGAGGAAAAAGAAGGCAGATTTGAGTATAAGAATGATTTAGCTGGTGAAATTTGGACGGACAGACCTCAGATGTCAAAAGAACCAGTTTATACTTTAGATGTAAAATATGCAGGAAAATCCAGAGGAGAAAAAATTCAGGATGTAAGAACTGCTATGAAAGAAGCTGGAGCAAACGTTCATATTATTAGCAGCATGGATGATATTGTATGGCTTTTAAATATTCGTGGAAACGATATTATTTATAATCCAGTAGTGATGTCTTACGTAATGGTAACTATGGAGCAGGTACATTTTTATGTACAGGAAGAAGCAGTATCCGTTGAAGTAAGAGCTGAGTTGGAAAAAGCAGGTGTAGTACTCCATGATTACTTTGCTATTTATGAGGATGTAAAAACATTAGCAGAAGACAGTAATGTGATGATAGAAGATGCCTGCACAAACTATACTTTATATAAAAATATGCCTGCAAATGTGGCAGTTACCTTTAAAAGTAATCCTGCAGCAATTATGAAAGGCTGTAAAAATGAAGTGGAAATGGAAAATATCAGAGTTGCGCATATCAAAGATGCAAAAGCTATGTGTAAATTTATCTACTGGTTTAAGCAAAACGTGAAAAGTGGAGAAATTACAGAATACAGCGCAGCAGAAAAAAGCTTAGAATTTAGAAAAGCAGATCCTGATTGTTTAGATTTAAGCTTCGAAACAATCTGTGCTTATGAGGCAAATGCGGCAATGTGTCATTATGCACCAACAGAAACGGAATATGCGAAGGTAGAGCCAAAAGGTTTCTTTTTAATTGATTCTGGTGCGCAGTACTGGCAGGGAACAACCGATATTACAAGAACCATTGCAGCTGGAGAATTAACACAGGAACAGAAAGAAAACTTTACTCTTGTGCTTCAGGGACATATTCGTCTTGCTATGGCAAAATTCCAGTATGGTTGCAGCGGTGCAAACTTAGATGTACTGGCTAGAGGACCACTTTGGGAAAGAGCTATGGACTTTAATCACGGAACAGGTCATGGTGTGGGATATTTGTTAAATGTCCATGAAGGCCCTCAGAACATCAATTGGAGAATGCGCGCCAATGGTAGACGTGGAAATACAACACCTTTGGAAGAGGGAATGTTGACATCAGATGAACCGGGATTATATTTGGAAGGGAAATATGGCATTCGTACAGAAAATCTTCTTCTGTGTAAAAAGGCAGAAAAGAATGGATATGGACAATTTATGGAATTTGAAAATATGACATGGGTTCCTTATGAAAGAGAAGCGATTTTACCGGAAATGCTCACAAAGTCAGAGCTTGCATGGTTGAACGCATATCATCAGAAAGTTTATGAAATTGTGGGACCAATGCTTTGTGAAGAAGAACGTCAATGGCTGAAAGAGGCGACTGCTGAAATTTAAGGGATGAAAAGCAAGTTCTTGATGATTTTTGCTATTTTAAGAGGTATAATAAAGGTACATTTAGATTTTGAAATGCAAAAGGAGAGAATACCATGAAACAGGATATGATTGTAATTCTGGATTTAGGCAGCACAGAAAATACAGTGATTGCCAGAGAGATTCGAGAACTGGGTGTGTACAGCGAAATTCATCCCCATGATATCACAGTGGAAGAACTTCAGAAACTGGATAATGTAAAAGGTATTATTTTAAATGGTGGTGAAAACAGGGTAGTAGATGGTGCAGAAGTAGAGGTAAGACCTGAACTTTATACTTTAGGATACCCAATGATATCTGTAGATTATCCATCTTCAAAATGCCAAGAGAAGTTTAAAGAACTTCCGGATAAGGAAACTTTAAAGCGATTTGTATTTGAAGAATGCAAAGCAGAGGCAAACTGGAATATGAAAAACTTTATTGAAGATCAGGTAGAACTTATTCGTAAACAGGTAGGAGATAAAAAGGTTTTACTTGCTTTATCCGGTGGTGTAGATTCTTCTGTTGTAGCTGCTATG
Source organism: Blautia sp. (assembly GCA_029257775.1). Classification (GTDB taxonomy): domain Bacteria; phylum Bacillota; class Clostridia; order Lachnospirales; family Lachnospiraceae; genus Blautia. Next base: position 21,683 of record JARIAQ010000037.1, read on the forward strand.
TTAATCAAAGCGATTGGTCAGCAGTTAGTATGTGTTCACGTGAATCATGGTTTAATGCGTAAAAATGAGTCTGAAAGCGTTGTGAAGATTTTCAGAGATGAGCTTCATGCAAATTTAATTTATGTAGATGCCACAGAGCGATTTTTAGGAAAGCTGGAAAATGTGGCAGACCCTGAAGAAAAGCGTAAAATCATCGGCGGTGAATTCATTCGAGTATTTGAAGAAGAAGCCAGAAAATTAGAAGGTATTGATTTTTTAGGACAGGGAACCATTTATCCGGATATTATTGAAAGTGGTACAAAGACTGCTAAAATGGTAAAGTCACACCATAATGTAGGTGGTCTACCGGAAGATTTACAGTTTGAATTGGTAGAGCCTTTAAAGCAGTTGTTTAAGGACGAAGTTCGTGCCTGTGGTATTGAACTGGGGCTTCCTCATGATATGGTTTATCGTCAGCCATTCCCAGGTCCAGGTCTTGGAGTAAGATGCCTTGGAGCAATTACAAGGGATAGACTGGAAGCAGTAAGAGAGTCCGATGCAATTTTAAGAGAGGAATTTGCAAAGGCAGGTCTTGATAAAAAGGTTTGGCAGTATTTTACAGTTGTGCCGGACTTTAAGAGCGTTGGTATGAAAAATCATGAAAGATGCTTTGAGTATACTGTTATCATACGTGCAGTGAATACTATTGATGCAATGACAGCCAGCATTGAGAAAGTGGATTGGGATGTACTGGAAGTGATTACAAATCGTATTTTGGCAGAGGTTGAACATGTAAATAGGGTTTGTTATGACATGAGTCCAAAGCCACCAGCAACAATAGAGTTTGAATAGGAGTTTAGTCCTCGGAAAAGCCTGTATTTATGGGCTTTCCCGGGGATTCTTTTTTGTCTCTGGAGTGCAAATGGAGTTTAAAATTATTTTTTTCTCTAGCCAGATTTCTTGAAAAAACAAAGTTTTTCAGAATATCATTGCATTTCCAGAGCAAAATATAGGGATATTTTTTAGAACAGTTTGTTTTGATGAAGTAGTTTAAATCACGACAAACTGTTTTTTTATTGCTTTTGATTTGTTAAGGAAATTTTATTTGCGGAAAATTTGCAAAGATTCGGAAAATCGTGTCCGAAAATACTACCGTCAGTCCGGTGTAGATGAAGGAAAAACTTTCAGAACACAAAGGAGGTACTGATTATGCAGAACAAATTATTTTTAAAAGCTGCAGACGTATGTGAACTTTTGGAGGTGTCTACAACCTCTGCTTATGAGATTATTGCAAATTTGAACAGAGAGCTGGAGAAGAAAGGGTATCTGGTTCTTAAAGGCAAGGTTCCTACCAAATATTTTGTGGAGCGTTTTTATGGGATTGAGGATGTCTGCCAGATTCCGCAAGAGAAGGGAGTGGATTGGTTCCATGCGTAAAAGAAAGATGTATTTGTCAGTAGAAGATGTGGCAGAAGTATTTGACATCTCGGTATCTTTTGCCTATCGGGTAGTGGAGCGGATGAATGCTGACCTGGCAAGAAAAAATTATTATGTGATTTTAGGACGAGTCCCTACTCGTTATGTTGAGGACAAGATTTATGGTTTGGAACATGTGGAACAGTATTTATCGGAGGAAAAAGCAATATGAGTATGACACAGGAAAAAATGTATATGAATGTAGATGATGTTTGTGCGGTATTAGGGGTTTCAAAAGCTTTTGCATATAAGATTATGAAAGGTTACAACGAGGAGTTAAAAAAGAAAGGGTTCCTGGTTATCCCTGGAAAGATATCAACAAAGTTTCTTGCCGAGAAGATTTATGGTATGAAAGTGGAGGATTAGTAATGGGTGTATATAAAGAAGGAAAAAACTGGAAAGTACAGGTATATTATAGAGATTGGCAAGGAAATAGAAAGCGAAAACAGAAACGTGGATTTCGGACCAAAAGAGAAGCAAAAGAGTGGGAACGGGATTTCCTTCAGCAACAGACCCAGAGTGTGGAAATTGAGTTTGGAAACTTTCTTGAGATTTATTATAAAGATATGGAAGTTCGGCTGCGTGAAAATACCATGTACACAAAACGTTATATCATTGATTTAAAAATTAAGCCGTATTTTGAGCATAAAGTCTTAAGCGAGATTACAGTTGCAGATATCAGGAACTGGCAGAATGAGTTGTTGAAGCAGAATTATTCTGAGACATATCTGAAGACGATCAACTGCCAAGAGCTAATATGTAAAGGGGGGTTTCTGCCACCGAATACATATGACTGCGGCTCATTTGTGGTGAATGGAACAGCAGTTATAGGAAAGGAGTCAAAATACCTGAATAACGGCTGAAAACGGAATACACAAAGGAGGTCGGTCGCTAT
>JARIAQ010000044.1 GCA_029257775.1 Blautia sp.
AAAATAGATTGACAATATCGAGTATCGATAATATAATGAGATTATAAATAACGACACTCGATATTGAGAGTGTTGGGAAGAAATAATAGAAAGAAAAGTTAATGCAGAACAATATGGATAACGTAGAGTTTTATTGGGGAAAGAGGTGACCAGTATGACAGCAACAAAAAGAGTTTTTGTAAATTATAAAGCTCGTGAGTGCGATGTATTTTCAGAATATTTGCATGAGAAATCTTTGCAAGGGTGGCATTTTAAAGAGTGGAGGTTTGGGTTGGTTTTTGAAAAGGGGGAACCACAAGATATTGTCTATGATATTCAAATATCACCGAAAGCATCGGATCAGGATATGAGACCAAGTGAGGATACAAAAGATTTTGCAGATTATTGTGAAGTAGCAGGGTGGAAATTACTGGATTCCCATGGAAAGATATGTGTTTTTCAAAAGATACGTGAAGATGCACGACCAATCGTCAGTGAAGAAGAGAAATTTGAAAATATTGCAAAGGAGGAAAAAGCAGGATGGTTTCGTACATATTTAGTAGTGGTGGCACTCAGTATAGTGTATCTTTTTGAATTTATTGTAGTATATTTTGAACGTTGGGCATTCAACAATATGATACTATCGGTGGTATTCGCTATGATCATTATGGGAATTATCGGTTTGATTGAAGGAGTCAGGGGGACCATATGGAAAAGACGTCAGAAAGAATGCCTGGAACGTGGAGAAAAAATTTCTTATTGCAGGAGAGGAATCTCTGTGAGTAAAGGAAGTGTATTGTTTGCGGTAGTGCTTGTGTTTTTAGTTATCAACATTATAAGGAAAAGTGAGATTCGACAGATGATTCCGCTAATTCTTTTATTTTCAGGAATTGGAATTATTATTTTTATCGTATCCTGGTGGAAACCACTGGGTGAAAGTAAACAGTTATTCGAAGTGGGTGGAATGCTTTTGTTGGGTTCTGCAATTATTGTAATGATATGCTCAGGTGTGTTTTTTAAAACAGAGGAACAGACGGTGGAATTTCAGCAAAGTATATTTGGTAATTACGTGCAAGGGGAAGGGAGTTATTCAGGGGATGATTATAGATTTACCAATATTGAGTACGAGATTTATATAAGTCCTTATGCCTGGGTAACTGAGAAAATCTGGAAAGATGAGATGCGGGGAATGAAAGGAAATCATTCTTTTACAATGAAAAAAGATGAAAGTGTAAATCAGGCATGGGGCGCAGAAGAAGGGTATGCCTGGGGATTTGATGGAGATTACATGTATTATATGAAATATCCAAATTGTGTTGTAGATATCTATGTGAGCGGCAATAAAAGAGAGAAGCAGGATGGTATTGAGGTGTTGAAAGAATTCTTGCTGGAGAGTCACCCAGAGATTGGACTTGAGCAGGCGTTTCGTTAAGATTTATTAAAATGAAATTGTATTATAGTAACTAGTACAAATTTCTATGATTGAGTATATAGAGTAAGAGGTGAGGAAATGGCACGGGAACGATTTCAAACGTTGACTGAGCCGATGTATTATATTTTGTTGGCACTTACAGAGGAATGCTGTGGTGTGGATATAATGGATAAAGTAGAACAGTTGTCGGGTGGACGTGTAAAAGTTGGGCCGGGAACGTTATATGCGATGCTTTCAAAATTTGAGGACAATGATGTGATTCGAAGAACAGCGGAGGAAGGTCGTAAGAAATGGTATCGTATTTCAGAGACAGGAATTGAGATGTTGAGACAGGAATATGAGCGATTGCAGACAATGGTCCTCGATGGAGAACGATATTTTATAATGGAGAAAACAAAGGGTTCATTTTCGAATAGCTTGGAAAATTTAGAATAGAGCTATCCTAAAATATAATTGTCTAATTTTGTCAAACAGACTTAGACTTTACGGAACTGTAATACAGTTCGGAATTAAATAGTACAGTACAAATGGAGGTTTACAATGAGTTTTTGGATTTTTATGTTAATTATGAATCTAATCCTTCCAATTACGATGATTGTTTTTGGGAGATATTTTATGAAAAAGGCGCCTAAAGAAATAAACGAAGTATTTGGATATCGAACTTCCATGTCTATGAAAAATAAAGATACATGGGAATTTGCTCATAAATATTGTGGTAAAATTTGGTATTTATATGGAATGGTTATGCTACCCATAACAGTAATATTCATGTTTTTATTAATCGGTAAAAATGAAGAGTGTGTGGGGAGCGTAGGAGGAATTATCTGTGGTGTTCAACTTATTCCTTTAATCGGGTCTATTTTACAAACAGAAATAGTGCTCAAAAAGAATTTTGATAAGAATGGGAAAAGACGATAACTTTTAAATTAAAGAGGAAGATATAAGGGCATTAGATATCCATTAAAATAAGGGTGCAAAGAATATTTGCGTTGTAAATTAGGCAATGTAAAAGGTTAATTGCTTGATAAGTTGGATTATAAAGATAGAATGAAATTGGAAGGAGGAAAAAAGATGCAATTAGGCCAGATGATTGTAAAGATTAGAAAAGAACAAGGATTGACCCAGGAGAATTTTGCAAAAATGTTTGATGTAACAAGACAAACTGTATCCAATTGGGAGAACGAGAAAAGTTATCCAGATTTAGAAACATTAGTAAAAATAAGTGATATTTTTAATGTTTCTCTGGATGTATTAATGAAAGGAGATTCTAATATGGTACTTGATATTGATAAAAAAGTTAAAAAACATGCGTTTTATAAATGGCTTGCCATCGGTTTAGTGGTTGTCGTGATTGCTTTAATTTCTTTTATATATGTTAATGCTAAAAGCCTTAATACTACAACAAAAGAATATATGAGTTGGGAAATAAACAATATAAAAGAAGTAGAAATATATGATGTTCAAAATAAAACAGTAGTAATCAAATACGACGATGAAAATAGCATAAATAAGTTTTTATCTATGTTAAATATTGAAAATTGGGAACAGGTAAAAAAGATAAATAAAAATTTTAATCTTGAGTACACAATAAAATTATACTATGATACTGCACAACAAGATGAAACAGATGATATAAATGAAATTAATATTTACGAAAACGGAAAATATGTTTCAATTTTTAAAACTTTACCAGGAGGAGTAAAACAGTATTATAAGAGTAATATTGATATTTCAAAAATAATTGATTTGTGTATGGATTAAGGCTAATTTATGGGAATTATTAGGAGCAATAGGTTGCTTCACTGTAAGAATTAAAATTAGGATTTGTAAAGGGGGAATTTCTATGTGGATTATATCTGTTGCATTGAGCATTATTTTTTGCATTATTGGTTGGATTATGGTATCAAAGAAAAAAAGTATAACTTGTTGTGCGTCGGTTGCTTCACTTTCTTTTGTGGCTTTAACACTTCTTATGGAGTACAAACTGGTCTTAAATTGGGTTAATAAGGAAGACTGGGCAGCATTGTTAGATGTGGTTCCCACAATGTTTACAATTTTAACAGGCTATGTGGTTATCATGTTTTTAGCCAATGCTCTTCTTATTGGTTTCGCAATGAAAAACATGAATTCCAAGTAAACCTGAGAAATCTAGTTTGTATGAGAAAAATGAGAAAATTTGAAAAATCTCTTGACCTGTACGCAACGTACACACTTATACTATCATCATAAGGAGGTGTTTCCGATGCTATTGAAGGAAATTATAAATGAAGTCGGAATGACAAAGCGTGCAGTGAAGTATTATGAAGAAAAGTCTATAAATAAGATTTTTGTAATAAAGATAGGCGAAGGGCTTGAGTAAAATTAGCTTTTCGCCTTTACTTTATCTTATACGGATATCCTTGTAAGGAAGCTTGACAAAAGTAAGAAGCAGATGTAAAATAACATTGTTATTGATAACGATGTTATTTTGATAGAGGTTAGATAAATGGCTATAAGGAATCATTCGCTGGATGACAAGATTATAGAAGCTGCTACAACGGAGTTTTTGGAGTTTGGTTTTCAAGGTGCGTCACTACGTCGGATTGCCAAAAGGGCAAATCTCAGTACTGGAGCACTTTATACCAGATACGAGAACAAAGATGCCTTGTTTTGTTCCATTGTAAAAGATATTCTTTCTGAAATCAGTCATGAGTTTGAGCCGCTTCAGAAAGGGTATATGGACGCACAAAAGAGCAACAGTGTGGATGCCATTTTAGAGGCAATCCGGCAGGAAGAAAGAGTGTATCAAAAAATTCTTTTAAAATATTATGATCAGTGTGTGCTATTTTTCTGCCAAAGCGATGGTAGTTCCCTACAGGCTAAGCTGGAAGAGTTTATGGCATATAAAGCTAAGGAAACGGTTGCATTTTTGGAGAATATTTCAAAAAAAGAAGTAAATGCGGATGGTGTTGAAATATTGTTATTACAGCAATTTTACTGTTATCGAGCAATTCTTCAAAAGAGGCTAAGCAAAGAACAAACTACCGCCTGTCTAAAAATGGTAGAGAATTTTCAGGAAGCGGGCTGGAAGGCGTTTTTTCGACAAATTATGAAGTGATGTTAGAGATGATTTGTCGCAGTCAAAAGGAATGGCTGCGGCATATTTTCAAGAAATAGGTTAGTTTTTGCTAACTTTACAGAAAGGATAATAAGGGTGTACATGGGGTATGATGAAAAAGAAAGCATAAAGTTTGATTTGAACTTCACTTATGATGGAGCCAGTCAAATGGCACTTAAGAATGTAAGTGGTGCTATAGAAAAAGGAAGTTGTGTTGTCCTTTGTGGGGCAAGTGGTTGTGGAAAGTCCACGCTTCTTCGATGCATTAATCGACTGGTTCCTGATTTTTATGAGGGTAATTTTGAGGGTTGCTGTTATATAAACGGTAGAGATACAGCATCTATGTCCATAGGTGAAGTAGGTGAAATCGCCGCTTCTGTGTTTCAAGATCCACGAAGTCAATTTTATACTACCAACAGCTCATCAGAAGCTGCTTTTGCTCTGGAGAATTATGGATTTTCTCAGGAGGAGATTGTAAGACGTGTAAATGATGTGTTCTCAGAGTTTGGTCTTGAAAAGCTTAAGGGAAGAAATGTTTTTGAACTTTCTAGTGGCGAGCGACAATTGGTTGCCATACTGTCAGCACAAGCCCTCAATGAGAATATTCTGCTTTTAGATGAGCCAACCGCTAACCTAGATGCAGCAGCTGTTAGAGAGCTTGCAAGTGTTCTTACAGAACTGAAAAGACGTGGAAAAACACTTATAATCAATGAGCATCGTCTTTATTATCTACGAGATCTTGCAGACGAATACTGGCTGATGGATCATGGAGAAATTACTGAACGATATTCCAAAAGAGAAATGCTGAACCTTTCACAAGAAGAACTTCAAAAAAAATCCCTCCGTGTACTGGATTTAAAACACATCAAAGCAAATCTGCCTCAGAAAATTACACCAGAACAGGAAAACTGTCTGAAGGCAGAGAATATTACTTTTTCTTATCAGAAATACCGTGATATTATTCTGGATAAAGTTTCATTTGAAGCAAGAAGTGGTCAGGTCATTGGATTGATTGGTTCCAATGGTAGCGGAAAAACTACACTTGGAAAATTAATTGCAGGACTATTTAAGCCCGGCGGTGGAACATTCTACTGGAACGATAAGCCTCAGACACCTAAAATGCTTGTAAAAAAAGGGATTTTTATCATGCAGGAGGCGGAATTTCAGTTCTTTACAAATTCTGTTTGGAATGAACTTTTGTATGGCAGAGTAGTAACGCCACAGCTTAAAAAGGAGGTAGAAGAAAAACTCAAGAAATTTCATCTCTGGGATTGTAGAAACAGACATCCATTTTCTCTTTCCGGCGGGCAAATGCAAAAGCTTGTCATGTTGCTTGCTTACTTTTCTCCTAAACCAATTGCGGTTTTAGATGAGCCAACAGCAGGATTGGATGAAAAAAGCCTGGAAAGTTGCATTGATTTAATCAATGAAATGAGAAAAAATAAAATTGTTTTTATTATTACACACGACTTGGAGTTGATTTCCAAAACCTGTGGACGCTGTTTAGGTATTTCTACGGGTAGAGTATTACAAGAGTTTAATTTATATCAAAGAGATGAAATCAGGAAAATCTCCCAATATATGGATTCTGAATTCAGACTTTCAGATAATCAGAGACCATTACAGCAGGGGAAAAATAAACGACTTTGTGATCCTAGAATTAAGTTCCTTTATCTTTTTGCAGCACTCCTTATTGGTCTTGTTACAGATGCGCCCTTAATTACAGGTGTTATGATTTCCTGCCTGATTCTTACGCTGTATGAGAAACGTTATGTTACAGCTTTAGTATATTCCCTGCTTTATGTAGCCATTTTTCTTGGTTATTATCTTGCTCCACAATCCATTATGCTGTTTGTGGTCCATTATTTTCCACGATTTTTTCCCATCTGTCTTGCTCTGACAGCGGTATCTGAAAGTGGAGATACTGCCCGACTTAGTGCGGCGTTAAGGAACTGTCATTGTCCGGAAAAGGCTATTATGATTACCAGTATTGTGTTCCGATTCTTTCCGGTGTTATGCAAGGATTTAAAACTCATGGCTCAGTCGATTCGAACAAGGAATCTTTCCAGTGGGATTATACAGAAAGTCTATGGATTACCTCAGTATTTTGAAAATATTGTTGTGCCAATGATGTTCCGTGTGATTCGAATTGCGGAAAGTCTTTCTGCTTCAGCTGAAACAAGAGGAATTGCCATGAAGAGGAAGCGAGATTCCTATATAAAACTGCACCTTTGTAGTGCGGACATCTTGTTGGTAGTCTTTCTTTTAGTATTAACAGTGTTTGGAATTATCTTATAAAATAAAACATAAATATGGAGGAAACATTATGAAAAACCAAAAACTCAAAATTAAAGACATTATCACCATCACCTTACTTACCCTCATCAATGTGATAATTTTTATGGCTGGATCCTTTTTCTACATAAGTCCTATTACGATTCTTGCCATGCCAGTGATTTTTTCACTTCTTGAAGGAATTGTTTTTTATGTGATTTCTATAAAGGTTCCTAAAAAAGGTGCATTCCTTATTTATTGTACAATCAGAGGTATTATGGGGTTCTATCTTCCGTATATTCTGTTGTATGTACTTGCAGGCGTGATTGCGGAACTGATAATGGCAAAATTCAGATATGGAAATTCCAAAGGTGTGTGTGCAAGTTATATTGTAACGCAGGTTCTTGGAGCTATAGGCGGAACCGTATATCCTTATGTGATTGCATATAAGAGTTTTTTTGCTGATGCAGAAGCTATGGCAGCCCAAGGGGCAAATCAGAATGTGTTGGCTGCTGCTAATATGATTCAGTCCTGGAGATGCCTTGTTCTGTTACTTGCAGTTGCAGTTGCTGCTTTTGTTGGCTCCTTGATTGCGAAAGGAATTTTGAAGAAGCATTTTTTGGAAGAAAAGGGTATATAAAAAGAACTTAGATATTTCTGTAATTCCTGGCAAACCTTTTGGCGCCTTTTTCTATATCCTGAAGACATTTTTTTTGATAATCTGTTACAAAATTATGTTATACTGTGTTATGGAATTTTCGTTTCCTTATTTTTATTTATTAAGGATTGTGTAGAATTTGGAAATCATATGGAGGAAAATTATGTATAAATTTGAAAATGCCAATGTCAAAAAAGATTTCTACATGCCGTCAGCCAATATTTGTGCCATTTATGATTTTGATGAAAATTTTGCAAAAAACTGCGTCATGGTGCTAGGACAACTCAAATATTTATTTGGACAACCCAATTACATTACAAATAATTTAGAAAATCAGTTTAGCTATATTATAAAAGCAATCAACGAAAAAGGTGATTATTTATTTTTAGAGGTATATTGTGCTGGGAGTGGACCGGCAATTGGCGGTTTAAATGATAATGATTCTAAATTGGCAGCTCATGAATTAGCTATGCATATACGCCAATCGCGAACGATAGATTATGAGTATGAAGGATATTATCTAGATACTATGTCAAAAGTTCATTATAGAATAAAAAACGGCATACCTTCTTGGGAAGAATCTGAAATGTCAAGCAAAGAATTTGAAGAATTTAATGAAGAGGTTATTTATATATAGTTACAAAATCCATTTATATGTAAACCCAGATAATTCCTTGAAGTATTATAATCATAGGTGAAAAAATATATTGAATAGATATGCCAGATGAAAATTAAAAGAATTATATTTAGAAAATAGTTCAGAGTGTAAGCTCTGGGCTATTTTCTTTTGGAAACATTAGTGTGTAAAAAAATTTAAGATGAAAGTTCGAGAACGATAATGTATAAAGTTTTGAAAACAAAAGAGCGAAAATGGAAATATCATTTGATAAATGGTACTATAAAGTGTGATTTACGGCATGGCAAAGAAAATTTGCGTAATATTTTGGGGATGGAAAGTTCTATTGCTAGATTTTTGATACAAAGACAAGTAATAATATGGACAAAGGAGGAAATCAAATGGACATCGGTGAAAGAATTATCAAAAAAGGAGGAAATCAAATGAACATCGGTGAAAGAATTATCAAAATAAGAAAAGAAAGAAAAATGACACAGGAGGATTTTGCAAAAATATTTCATGTAACAAGGCAAACGGTTTCAAATTGGGAACATGAGAAAAGTTACCCAGATTTACAAACAATTATTCAAATCAGTGATGAATTTAATGTTTCGCTGGATGCATTATTAAAGGAGGACCTACAAATGGTGAGAAAAATTGACAATTATAAAAAGTATAAAAAGGTATTTTGGGGAACAGGAGTAGTTATTTTAAGTATTCTTGTTTGTATAGTCGCATATATGGCTATATGTACGGTGCAACACAAGAAAATGTATGATAAAGTAGAGGATGCTGGATTTAAAAAAGAGTGGACAGAAGAATTTATTGAAAAATATCAGGGATATTATGCTTTGACAGAAGATGATGTGGATTATTTGGTGGAGCCAAAATCTATTGGAAAATATCAATTAGATAATAAAAATTTTATTTTAATTGCGCGAAAAGGGGAACAAGATATTACATTAATGATTGATAAAAATAAAAAAATTACATTGGCATTATACCCAGGTGAGATAGAAATTGATCAAGAAGGAAGACGAGTGAATGCAACAAAAAAGATGACAAAGGAGCAAAAAGAACGTGAAAATGAATTATTAAATCAGCGAAAGGAAGAGCTGATACCTATTCTTCATAAAGCCTTAGAACTTTGGGGAACAATAAATAATTAGAATTGAAAAAATATATAGTTTTCGTATGATAGAAAAATAGTTCAGAGTGTGTATTCTGGGCTATTTTTCTTTTGATAGATATGATATTATGAAATAAAGAAAGAGATGGACGGGCAGCATTAAGTAGACAATATTTAGAAGTTATTATGATGGGGGAACGATAATGACTGAAAAAAATAAAAAAGATTTAACAGAAACACCCGTAAAATCTGTAACGGAAGAGAATACAGATTTCGAGAAAAAGATAGAACAATACATAAATAAGAAAATAAGAAAAAGTATTGCTAAAACAGTGCTGGCAGTGTTTCTTGTATTAGTTGTTTTCTTTTTTATCATTAGTCCTGTTATGGATGCTTTGTATTTGAATCCTTCTAAATTGCAGAAAGATCAGACCTTCTTTTCCGTAATGAGGGATTATTATGATATTACTAGACCATATATTGAAATAAATGATATTCAAGTGGAGAAAAAAGGATTTGGAAGATATAAATTGGGGATTTCTGTCACAGATAATATGAAAAAACGTGAAATTGGAATTGAAAATGTGTGGGTAAATTTGGAACGGGGGAAATATAAAAATTGGGAGGATCCAGAAAGATTTCTTAGTACAAAATTAGGTGAATTTGAGAATCCTAAAACCCAAGAAGAAATAGAAGAAGTAATTATGGAAATGGAAAAATTACCAGAATCAGCCGAAATTAGTCTTGCTATTTCAGAAAATGTGGAAAGAGATGTAGAGGGGCTACGAAAAGAAAAGGTTCAACTGGATTGGATTGAAGTGTATCATCCGAATAGCAAGAGTTTTCAGGGGGGATTAAATCTTTGGAGAATCGCATTATTTAAACCATCTGATGATAGAGAAGAGATGACAGAAGAAGAACTTTTAAAGGTTTATGTGGAAAAATTAAAAAATCTTGTAGATCATCAGGAAGTTTGGTGCCCTCTTGAACTTCCCTACCGTTCTACTGTTTGGGTAGATGGGAGGGAAGAAATGAAAGCGTGCTATGAGGATGCAAAAACGCTGAAAAAGTTGCAGACAAAAGCATATTATATTTCAGGAAAGAGAGATGATATATTAGAATTTGTTAAAAAGACGAATATGAAAACAGTGGATGTGTATGGGGTAAAATCTAGTATGTGGGAGTAAGAGGTGCAATATGAGTAAAAAAGAACATTTGCCGATTTTCGGAGTTGGTCCACTGTGTGTGGCATCCATGGTATTACTTTTATTTGTAGGCTTATTATTACGACATTATGGCTATTTAGATTCGGGGAAAATAGAACCTTTGCAAGTACCTTTTATGGTTGTTGGTATTATATTGATCGTCTTAGGTATCTGGATATGGATACAGGCAGTCCTTGTTTCGAAGATTGATGAAGCCATTCGGATTAATCATCTGGTTACAACGGGGATTTATCTATGGGTGAGAAATCCCATTTATTCGGCAATTGGGATGGCGCTGACGGGTATAGCCCTGTTGTTTGGAAATGTATGGCTACTATTTTTGCCGCTGCTTTACTGGTTAGATGTTACAGTGCTCATGAAGTGTACCGAAGAAAAATGGCTGACAGAAAGATATGGGCAGGAATATCTTGATTATTGTAAACGTGTTCATCGCTGTATTCCGTGGTTTCCCAAAAAGAAATAATGGATTGACAATTTTAAAGAAAAGTTTTATAGTTATGTTTATAAGAAAACAGGGGAGCTTGTATACAGGCTGAGAGGAAGTTTGAAACTTCGACCCATAAACCTGATGTGGATAATGCCAACGTAGGGATACAGAAGTGGTAAATTTAGGAAATCAGGTTATCTTGATTTCCTTTTCTTATTTTATGAGAAAGAATATTTTATTTACCGAAGAAGTTGAGAGTGAACAAGAGTTCATGAAGGGGTGCACCACCACGGGTGTATTCTTTCGTGAACTCTTTTTTTCATAGAAGGAGGGAAAGAATGATTTATTTAAACGGAAAACAAGAGAATATTCCTGAGGGAACATCGCTTGCAGAGTTAGTAAAAGATCGTCAATATTGTCTGGACTATATTGCGGTAGAATTAAATGGGAAAATTGTACCAAAGCAGCAATATCATGACACAATTCTTCACAGTGAAGATAAACTTGAAATTGTGAGCTTTGTAGGAGGAGGCTGATCAAGTGGAAGAAAGAGAAATCTGGGAAGCTCTTTGTTGTCGCCATTCAATAGCTGTGCAGGAAAAATTACAAAAAGCACAGGTGGCAATAGCAGGTCTTGGAGGCTTAGGTTCCAATGTTGCGGTTTCCCTTGCCAGAATTGGTGTGGGGCATTTACATCTCATTGATTTTGATGAGGTTGATTTAACCAATTTAAATCGACAGTATTATTTTATGAAGCATATTGGAATGAAAAAGACAGAGGCCCTGAAGGGAATTCTGTTGGATATTAATCCATATTTAGATATTCAGACAGATTGTAGAAAAGTAAAAGAGGAAGATATTTTGCAGCTTTTTGAAAAAGATGAATATATTTGTGAAGCATTTGATCGGGCGGAACAAAAAGCCATGCTGGTAAATGCGGTCAGAGAAAAATTCCCTGACAAGGTGCTGGTGACTGGCAATGGTATGGCTGGGTACGGAAAAAGTAATGATATACAAACTCGCAAAGCAGGAGAAAATTTTTATGTTTGTGGAGATGGCGTATCAGAGTCTATACCAGGAAATGGGCTTATGGCACCTCGAGTTGCCATTTGTGCAGCGCATCAGGCGAATTTGATTACCAAGTTAATTATTGAAAGTGAGGAAAAATAAAATGGAAACAAGAAAAGACACATGGAAATTAGGAAATCATGAATTTCAATCCCGATTCATTCTAGGCTCAGGGAAGTATTCTCTGGAATTAATTCAGGCTGCTGTAGAGCAGGCAAAAGCAGAAATTGTTACTATGGCACTTCGTCGTACAAACGAAGGAGGTCTTGCAAATATTTTAGATTACATTCCGAAGAATGTGACTATTTTACCTAATACATCAGGAGCAAGAAATGCAGAAGAAGCAGTTCGTATTGCACGCCTTTCCAGAGAAATTTGCAAAAGTGAATTCGTGAAAGTTGAGATTATGCGAGACAGTAAATACCTTCTTCCTGATAATTATGAAACAGCAAAGGCAACAGAAATTCTGGCAAAGGAAGGGTTTGTTGTAATGCCCTATATGTATCCAGATTTAAATGCTGCCAGAGATATGGTAAATGCAGGAGCTGCTTGTATTATGCCTCTTGGAGCACCTATTGGTTCCAATAAAGGACTTTGCACAAAGGAATTTATTCAGATTATTATAGATGAAATTGAACTACCTGTTATTGTAGATGCCGGTATTGGAAGACCTTCTCAGGCATGTGAAGCGATGGAAATGGGAGCAGCCGCAATTATGGCAAATACAGCTATTGCCACAGCAGGAGATATTCCTCTTATGGCAGCAGCCTTTAAAAATGCAGTAGAGGCAGGAAGAAATGCATATTTGTCAGGGCTTGGCAGAGTGAAAGAAAAAGGCGGTAGTGCATCTTCTCCTCTTACAGGATATTTAGAAGATTAGGAGGAAGAAAATGAGCACAGAAAATCATATTAATGAGAGTATTTTAAGTGATGAAATAAAGGAACATCAGAAGAAAAACAGAATTGATCATATGAAGTATATGCCGGAAATGGAAGTGTTAGAGTCTGACATTTTAGATAAGGTTTTACAGTATGTAGAAAATTATGATTATGAAACTTATACGGAAGCAGATGTAAAAAGAGCATTGTCCCACGAAAGAAAAACACCGGAGGATTTTGCGGCATTGCTATCCCCAGCAGCATTGCCTTTGTTAGAAGAGATTGCACAGTGTGCAAAGGTGGAAAAGGAAAGATATTTTGGAAATTCCGTAGCTATGTTTACTCCACTTTATATAGCAAATTATTGTGAAAATTATTGTATCTATTGCGGATTTAATTGCCATAATAAAATAAAAAGAGCACAACTTAAAACTGAAGAAATTGAGCAGGAAATGGCAGCTATTGCAAAAAGCGGACTGCAGGAAATTTTAATTCTTACTGGTGAAAGCAGGAGCAAATCCACAGTAGAATACATAGGAGAAGCATGTAAAATTGCGAGAAAGTATTTCCGTGTTATTGGTTTGGAAATCTATCCTGTAAATTCTGAAGAGTATACTTATCTTCATCAGTGTGGAGCTGATTATGTAACTGTTTTCCAGGAAACTTATAATTCAGATAAATATGAAACACTGCATCTGGCAGGCCATAAAAGAATTTTCCCATATCGTTTTTATGCCCAAGAAAGAGCATTGAAAGGCGGTATGAGAGGTGTAGGATTTGGGGCCCTTTTGGGATTGGATGATTTTAGAAAAGATGCTTTTGCAACAGGAATACATGGGTGGCTTTTGCAGAAAAAATATCCTCATGGAGAGATTGCATTTTCTTGTCCTAGACTGCGCCCTATTATCAATAATGACAAGATTAACCCTATGGACGTTCATGAAAAACAGCTTTTACAGGTGGTATGTGCATATCGTTTGTTTATGCCTTTTGCTAGTATTACAGTATCTACAAGAGAATGTGAACGTGTAAGAGATAATCTGATGAAGATTGCTGCAAATAAGATTTCAGCAGGCGTAAGTACAGGCATTGGTGAGCATGTAGAAGAAATGGAAGATAAAGGTGACGAGCAGTTTGAAATTTCTGATACTCGTTCTGTGAAGCAGGTATATGAGGACTTAGAAAAATTAAACTTGCAGCCGGTTATGGCGGATTATGTCTATGTATAGAGAAGAAATTTTTCAAGATGTAATTGCAGTGTCAAATCGCAAACTATGTAATCGTCCTTTTTTAGAACAAATAGAGATTGTATGTCGATATAGACCGCAGGCATTGATTTTGAGAGAAAAGGATTTAAGTGCAACAGAATATGGAAGATTAGGGAAAAAGGTAAGGGAGATTTGTGCCCAATATCAAGTGACTTGTATTTATCATACTTTTTATGAGGAAGCGAAAAAAGTAGGTGTTAAAAATATTCATCTTCCATTATGGAAAATGCAGGAATTTCTTCAAACCTCTAAGAGAGAGGAATTTGATTTGATAGGAATATCCATACATTCCCTAGAAGAAGCAAAAGAGGCAGAAAGACTGGGAGCTTCCTATATAACAGCAGGGCATATTTATCCAACTGGATGCAAACCTGATTTACCACCAAGAGGTTTGGAATTTTTAAAAGAAATATGCCAAGGGGTAAGGATTCCTGTTTATGCTATTGGTGGAATACATTTAGACGAAGAGCAGTTTCTGGAAGTTCAAATGGCAGGGGCAAAGGGTGCCTGTGTGATGTCAGAGTTTATGAAAATTTCTTAAATTTTTTCTTTACATATATGACTGTTTTAGTATACAATGGGAAAAAATAAAATAAAGGAGTAGAAAATATGGGATTTTCATTGGATGTAAGTGTTCCGGTGTTGACTGTATTTTTACAGGGACTATTAAGTTTTTTCTCACCTTGTGTATTGCCGTTGATACCTTTGTATATCAGCTATTTGTCAGGGGGCACACAGACAGTAGGCGAAGATGGAAAAATTTATTTTAAGAGACGCAAAGTAATGTTTAACACATTTTGCTTTGTTGTGGGTATTAGTTTTGCCTTTTTCTTATTAGGAATAGGTGTATCAGCCCTTGGGACTTTCTTTAAAAGTAATCAGCTTTTATTTGCAAGAATAGGTGGTGTGCTGGTAACACTTTTTGGTCTGTATCAGTTAGGAATTTTAGGAACCAGCCGTATTTTGGGGCAGGAAAGACGTCTTCCCTTTAAATTAGATGTTCTTGCTATGTCACCGATTACAGCATTAATTATGGGATTTACATTTAGTTTTGCATGGACGCCATGTGTAGGACCTGCTCTTACAAGCGTATTGATTATGTCTGCATCGGCCAGTACAAAACTGTGGGGATTTATTCTCATCGGCGTTTATACAATAGGATTCATATTACCATTTTTGGCAGTGGGACTCTTTACTACAAAATTATTGGAATTCTTTAAAACACACATTAAGGTTGTAAAGTATACAGCGAAAATTGGTGGGATTTTAATGATTTTCATGGGAGTTCTTATGTTTACAGGAAAGATGAATGCAGTGACAGGATATTTATCTAGCGGTGCTCCAAAAGAAGCACAGGAACAAAAGCAGGAAGAAGAGAAAGTAGATGAATCAGCTGAAGAGCAAAATCAAGAAAGTGGATTGACACCGGCTATTGATTTTACTTTAACAGATCAGTATGGAAATACACATAAACTGTCAGACTATAAAGGAAAAACAGTATTTTTAAATTTTTGGGCTACTTGGTGTTCACCTTGCAGAGCAGAAATGCCGGATATTCAAAAATTATATGAGTCTGCTCAAACAGAAGGAGAGAATGCGCTGGTTATTTTAGGCGTAGCAGCTCCTAACTGGGGAAAAGAAAAATCCGAGGAAGGAATTAAAGAGTTTCTCGAAGAAAATGGATATACTTATCCTGTGCTTATGGATACTACAGGAGAAGTTTTTATGTCCTATGGAATTAGTGCATTTCCAACTACTTTTATGATTACAAGAGAAGGTGAAGTATTTGGATATGCCAACGGGCAGTTAAATGAGCAGACTATGAAAAGTATTATAGACCAGACTATGTCGGGAAAAAGAAAATAAGAAAGTTAAAACCTCTGAAAGTGACTTGCTTATGGGCACTTTAGAGGTTTTCTTTTATGAGTTCATTTGGTTTAAAAAATAAAAAAAGCTTGAATCAATCAAGCTTAAAAAATAAAAAGCGCGAGACGGGACTCGAACCCGCGGCCTCGACCTTGGCAAGGTCGCGCTCCACCAACTGAGCCACTCGCGCATAAGCGGGTGATGGGAATCGAACCCACATATCCAGCTTGGAAGGCTGGTGTTCTACCACTGAACTACACCCGCAAGTGTTATTTATTTGTGTCCCTCAAGGACAATACCTATAATACAATAGATGGATTGAAATGTCAACACTTTTTTGAAAAAAATTAAAAATATAAATTTTAGATGCAATAAGAACACTTTTTTTATTTTATAAAAGAGAATAGTTGAAAAAAGAAGAGGAAATTCGATAGAATGAGGAAAAGCGTATAGAAATGGAGGAGAAGAGCTATGAAGTTTGTAATAATTCCAGATTCTTTTAAGGGAACCTTAAGTTCTTTGCAGATTTGTAAAATTACTGCAGAAAAAATTAGAGAACATTTTCCTAATAGTGAGATTGTAGAAATTCCTGTAGCAGATGGAGGGGAAGGATCGGTAGATGCCTTTCTTTCAGCTGTAGGGGGAGAAAAGATAAAAGTGAAAGTGAAAAATCCCTATTTTGAAAATATGGAAAGTTATTTTGGATTGATTGATGGAGGGAAAACAGCGGTAATTGAAATGGCGTCGTGTGCAGGTCTACCATTAGTGGAAAAAAGACCAAACCCCAGACTTACTACAACTTATGGGGTAGGAGAGTTAATGCTTGCAGCGGCAAAAAGAGGCGTGAAAAAAATTATTGTCGGGCTGGGCGGTTCTGCTACCAATGATGGGGGATGTGGAGCAGCTGTTGCTGCAGGTGCAAAATTTTATAACAAGATGGGGCAGGAATTTATTCCCGTAGGTGGAACTACCATTGATATTGATCGTATAGATTTTTCGGAATTAGATGAAGCTTTTAGAAATATTGAAATTGTAGCTATGTGTGATATTGATAATCCAATGTATGGACCGTCTGGTGCATCTTATGTTTTTGCTCCTCAAAAAGGGGCAGATGAAAACTGTGTAAAGGAACTGGATCAAGGGATTAAAAATTTAAGCAAGGTAATTGAAAAAACTATTGGAAAAGATATTAGTAAAATACCAGGGACAGGTGCGGCAGGTGCTATGGGTGCTGGTATGATAGCATTTTTTGATGCAAAATTGCAGATGGGAATACAGACTGTGTTGGAGGCTGTTCAGTTTGATCAGGAAATTGCGGATGCAGATTATATTTTTACAGGAGAGGGAAAATTGGATTCACAGAGTTTAAGAGGAAAAGTAGTTATGGGAGTGGGAAAAAGAGCAAAACAACAAGGAAAAAAAGTGATTGTTATTACAGGAGGAGCAGAGGATAAGGAGATTGAGCAGGTGTACGATATGGGGGTGACAGCAGTTATTCCTATTAACAGGCTTCCTCAGGATTTTTCTATAAGCAGGCAGTATAGCACTGAAAATTTAAGTTATACAGTGGATAATATTTTGCGATTGCTGAAATAAGAGAATAAGAAATAACATGGGATATTTATACATTTCAAGGTGGTAGATGTTTTTTATACATGAAATGTATAAATATTTCACCATGTGTAAGAATTTAAGGCTGTTTTACAAAACGATTGTAAATATATTGATTAGCTTTTACTTCTAAATCATCGTCTAATGGAGCTAAGTCTCCTTTTCCGTATTTTCTTTCTAAAGCATTAGAGAGGAGATAGTCACATATATGAGGATTTTTAGGAAGAAGTGGTCCATGGAGATAGGTACCAATTACGTTTTTATACAGAACACCTTCTGTATGGTCTTCTCCGTTATTTCCATGTCCGTATAAAACTTTTCCGAAAGGTTTATTGTCCCCAATATAAGTTCTGCCACCATGATTTTCAAATCCTACGATAGGAAGAGGAAAGGATTCATTTTCCAGTACAATATTATCAATCAAACGAGGCTCTCCTTGCTCGGTATGTAAATCCACCAGAGAAAGGCCTTCCATAGTTCCTTCGGAAGTTTTATAGTAATGTCCTAAAAGCTGGTAACCACCGCATACGGCAATGACGCTACCACCGTCTTCGATATAGTTTTTAAAATCTGTTTGAATGTTGCGGAGTTTGTTACAAACCAGCATTTGCTCACGGTCGGATCCTCCTCCCAGAAGAACAATATCTAACTTGGAAAAGTCAATGGAATCTTCTAAGGCAAACTCAATAGTTTCTGCTTCAATACCTCTCCATAAACTGCGTTTTGTCATACATTGGATATTTCCTCTGTCGCCGTATAGATTTAAGAGGTCTGGATACAAATGGCCGATGGTTAATTTCATCATTTCCTGCCCTCCATTTTCTTTAAAAGATTGTGAGTAGTGTAAAGTCCTGTATAATTCACGAGAACATATAGGTTTTTGGTTCCATTTTGAATTTTGTTTTCAATGGCTTTTTCAATATCTGGTTCAAGTTCAGATGGAATATCTACATATTTTAAACGAAGAGCCATATCTAAACAGCGAATTCCGCAGACTGTAATAGAAGCAGCATTGGCATCTTTTAAACGATCAAAATCTACATCCCAAAGCCAAGAAATATCGGTACCATCCTGACTATTATCATTGATTAAAATAATAATATCTTTTAAGTTGGTATCTGTCATAACAGCAGAAATATTCTGATTAAAACCTGCGGGATTTTTGGCAAGGTTTAGCATGACTTTGGTATCTTGAATTTGGAATAATTCATTTCTTCCGAATTGAGGTGTAAAATTCCCTAACACATCATTAAAATGCTCAAGAGAAACATCGGCCATGGAAGCGGCTCCATAAACAGCCAGAATATTATAGACATTGTAAAATCCTCTATAGTTTGCTTTTACATGAAAATTATTTACATCAAATGAAATTCCTTCATCAAGGTTCACGTTTGTTGCATTGAAATCTAAATAGGGACGTTGAAATCCGCAATGAGGACAATGGTAGCTGCCTAGCTGACTATAGTGGTAGAAATCATACTGCATTTTTTCTCCACATCTTTTACAAAATCTGCCTTCTCGAATTTCGTTGCTGTCTTCATTGGACAGAACTTTTTCGCTAATGCCATAAGTGGCATAGTTGTTTTCGTTATCAAGAGCTAAAAAGGTAGATAAAGAATCATCACCATTTACAAGAAGCTTCATGTTAGGTGCCATTTTCATGGCTTTAGATAAGAGATTCATTGTAGTATCAATTTCGCCGTATCGGTCCAATTGGTCACGAAAAAGATTTGTAAGAACCATAAAATCAGGTTGAAAATGTGGAAAAACACGAACAGTAGAAGCTTCATCAATTTCAATACAGGCATAATCTGCTTTTAAATGTCCGGAAAGACTAGCATTTAGTACAAAAGCAGAAATAACACCGTTTAACATATTGGAACCTGTGCGGTTACAAATTACTTTTTGACCATTTGCTTCTAATACAGATGCCAATAAGTTGTTGGTGGTTGTTTTTCCATTTGTACCGCATACAACAAAAATATCTTTTTTTACTTCTTTTGCCAGTTCGGAAAGAATAGGCGGATATATAGCAAGTGCGGCTTTCCCAGCTAGCGTGGCACCTTGTTTTCCGGTAAGGCGACAGGCTGCTTTTATGAAGTGAGCACTCCATATAGCTAAAAGTCTTCGTATATTCATTATAAATTCATTCCTTTATTTTGTAGTGTGTATATTGTTTTCTTCAATTATTCATTATACATAAAGAAAAGAAAGAGTACAACAAAAAAACTTTTTAAAAAATCTATTGCTATTTTAGAGCGGATGTGATAATATAAATCCGTTGTTGTAAGACAAAATCTTATACACAATGCCCAGATAGCTCAGTTGGTAGAGCAGAGGACTGAAAATCCTCGTGTCGCTGGTTCGATTCCGGCTCTGGGCACTTTTAATAAACAATATCTTTGACATAGAAAATGGGGCTTAAAATACCGTTGTTTAGCAGTGATGCTTAGACAACGGTATTTTTTTGTTGTATAGGAAATGTTGAAAATTATACAAAATAGTGTTGGATTTTGTAAATATCTTTGTGCGAAAAGGAGATATAATAAATCGTCGATATTTTTTAAAAGGAGGCATTTATGAGAAAGCAAAAACTAATACATATTGGGGCGGCAACACTTGCAGCTGTACTTGCTGTACAGAATATAGGATTTTCTTCTGAAGTGTATGCGAAAGAAGAAGTAGTTAGAGTAAAAGCAGACTCTCAGACGCAAATGAGTTCAGAGATGGAACGTGTAGCAGTGAAAGACTATGGAAGTAGTACTGTTAGAACACAAAATTTTGATAGTGACTGGAAATTTAATCTGGGAGATGTATCAAATGCAGAAAATCCCGCATTTGACGATTCTAAATGGAGAACATTATCTTTACCTCATGATTATAGTATTGAGCAAGAATATTCTCAATCACTGGAAGCAGAAAGCGGTTATTTACCGGGAGGTACTGGTTGGTATAGAAAGAATTTTATGTTAGGGGAAGAGGCAAGAGGGAAACGTATTCGCATTGATTTTGATGGGGTATATATGAATGCCACAGTTTATGTGAATGGAAAAGAGGTAGGAACACATCCTTATGGATATACACCATTTTCTTTTGATATTACAGAGTACATCAGTTATGACAAAGAAAACTCAATTGCAGTAAAAGTAGATCATCAGACACCTTCTAGTCGTTGGTATTCTGGAAGTGGTATTTATAGAAGTGTAAGTCTGACAACCACTAATGATGTTCACGTGGATTTAAATGGAATTAAAGTAGAAAGCAACAATTTGGCAAAAGAAGCAGGGAAAACAGTTAATACAGATGTAAAAACTACAATTGTAAATGACTCAAAAGAAGCACAAAAGGTTACGGTAACGCATACTGTATTTAAAAAAGATCAAAAGCCTGATCAAGCAATTGGAACTTTTACAACGGAAGAAAAGGATGTAAAAGCTGGAGAAAAGGTGGAGGTTTCTGCAACAGTACCAGTAAAAAATCCGCAGCTTTGGTCCGTAGAAAATCCTGAGCTTTATACAGTTCGAACAGAAGTCAAGACAGGAGACAAGCTTTTAGATACTTACGATACTGAATATGGTTTCCGCTATTTAAATTTTGATACAGAAACAGGATTTCAGTTAAATGGAAAAAATGTAAAATTAAAAGGGGTTTGTATGCACCATGATCAAGGTGCATTGGGGGCAGTTGCCAATCGTCGCGCTATAGAACGGCAGGTGGAAATTCTTCAAGAAATGGGTTGCAATTCCATTCGTGTGACACACAATCCTGCATCAAAAGATTTAATTGAAATCTGCAATGAAAAAGGTATTTTAGTAATTGAAGAAGTTTTTGATGGCTGGCATCGTGCAAAAAACGGAAACAATAACGATTATTCTGTCTGGTTCGAAAAAGTTATCGAGGAAAAGAATAGCATTCTTGGAAAAGAAGCAGATATGACATGGGCAGAATATGATTTAAAAACGATTATGAAACGTGATCAAAATGCTCCTTCGGTGATTGAATGGTCTCTTGGGAATGAAATTCAGGAAGGTGCAGGAGGTACAGGATATGCAGAAAGAGCAGATAAACTGATTCAGTGGGCAAAAGAAGTGGACCCTACGAAGACGCTTACGATTGGAAGTAATGCGGTTAAGAGAGGAGATTCAGAGCAAATTTCTATTGGAGATAAGCTTACTAAAGCAGGTGGAACATCAGGAACCAATTATTCCGATGGAGCAAGTTATGATAAACTTCATAAAGAACATAAGGATTGGAAATTATATGGTTCGGAAACAGCTTCTTCTATTAATAGTCGTGGGGTGTATTCTGTTACAGGTAATCAGGAGGCTACTTCTGATCAACAGCTTACTTCTTATGATAATTCCAAAGTAAACTGGGGGGCTCTAGCCAGTGAAGCCTGGTATGATGTTATCCAGAGAGATTTTGTGGCAGGGGAATATGTTTGGACAGGATTTGATTACATAGGTGAGCCTACTCCTTGGAATGGTACAGATCCGGGCGCAAAGGGCACATGGCCTTCACCAAAGAACTCTTATTTTGGTATTATTGATACAGCAGGATTTCCAAAGGACAGCTATTATTTTTATCAGAGTCAGTGGAATGATGAAGTAAATACCCTTCATATATTGCCTGCATGGAATGAGGATGCTGTGAAGAAAAATGCAGATGGAAAAGTTCCGGTTGTGGTTTATTCTGATGCAAAAGAAGTTGAATTATTCTTTACTCCGGCAGATGGAGGTAAGAAAGAATCTCTTGGAAAGCAGACTTTTAAGACGGAAAAAACAGCTGCTGGATATACTTATCAGGTATTAGAAAAGGGTAAGAAAAATCATAAAGATTTGTATATGGAATGGCAAGTTCCTTATAAAGCAGGTACATTGGAAGCAGTTGCCAAAGATGCAAAAGGAAATATCATCAAAGATACAAAAGGACGTTCCGTAGTAAAAACTACAAGTGATGAGGCAAAACTGTCAGCCAAGGCAGATAGGGCATCCATTCAGGCAGATGGAAAGGATCTTTCTTATATTACAGTAGATATTACAGATAAAGAAGGAAATATGGTACCAGATGCGTCAAATCGTGTTACTTTTGATGTGCAGGGTGCAGGAAAATTGGTGGGTGTGGATAATGGTAGTTCACCGGATCATGATTCATATAAAGCTGATAATAGAGAAGCTTTTAGTGGAAAAGTTTTAGCAATTGTGCAGTCTACAGAGAAGGCAGGAGAAATTACGGTAACTGCTAAAGCAGATGGATTAGAGTCATCTACAGTGAAAATTGCTACAACACCAATGAAAGAAGAAAGTGCAGAACGTTACATTGAAAGTTATAAGTATTCAAAATTTTATTATGTAAAAACAGGTACTAAACCACAACTTCCTGAAAAAATTGAAGCCCAGTATTCTGATGGAACAAAAGAAGATGTAGCTGTTAAATGGGGCGATATTAGTGATGAACAGGTTTCTAAAACAGGAACTTTCTCTGTAGAGGGAACAGTAGGTAAAAGAAAA
Organism: Blautia sp.; assembly: GCA_029257775.1. GTDB lineage: Bacteria > Bacillota > Clostridia > Lachnospirales > Lachnospiraceae > Blautia. Next base: position 23,041 of record JARIAQ010000044.1, read on the forward strand.
ATTACAGTAAATATAAATATGATTGATGATGTGGCTGCTTTATTAAACTATTCAGGAGTTACACAAAAAGGAGTAAAACCACAGCTTCCTGATGTAAGACCGGCAGTGCTTCCAGACGGAACTGTTTTATCGGCTTCATTTCCAGTACAATGGGAAGAAGTAAAAGCTGAGGCATTCCAGAAGCCAGATGAAATTGTGATAATAAATGGTTCAACCAATATTTTTGGAAAGACAATTCCTGTAACAGCGTCTATTCGAGTACAAAAAGAGGAGATTAAAATTGGTAACAGTGTAACAAATGTTGCAAAACTTTCACAGAATATTGAAGGTTCAGATACTCTAGAAGCCATTAAAGATGGAAAAACAGAAATGTCTTCAAATAATGGTGGAGGAGCAAATAAAACAGCATGGAGCAACTGGGCTGTATCTCAGAAAGGTACAAAAGAAGCCGAGCTTACGTTTACATTTGATACACAGCAAAGAATTGGTGAAATTGTTATTCATTTTGCAAAAGATAATAGTAGTATCCGATTCCCAGATGCAGGTACAACAGAAATTTTTGTATCAGAAACAGGAACAGATGGATCATGGGAAAAAGTAGAAGCAAAGGAACATATCGGAGAAGAAAAAGATAGAGTAAAAGCTTACCGCTATGAAATGGCAGCTGTCACTGCTACTTATGTAAAAGTAAAAGTAGTAAATGCTAATGCAACTGATACAGGAGATAAGAAACCATGTACAGCAATTACAGAAGTAGAGCTAAAAAAGGCAGAAGGATCTTTTAAAGTAAATGGATCAGCAGAGTTTGCAGAAGTGAAAGTAGGAGAACGTGTTCTTCCAGAGGCAGCATATACATTGGATAGTTATTCTGTACCAGAAAGGGATGGGGAAGTGACTGCAAAGGCAAAAGATAATGCATCTCTTACCATCTTGCCAAATAAGGATCATGTGGTACGTATGATTTTAGAATCAGAAGATCATAAGGTAATGAAGAATTTTGCAGTGAGAATGGGAGAAGAAGAAACTGTTCTTCCAAATGATGACAGTAGAGATTATCCAGTAGAAAAAATCACTGCAACTGCAGGAAGCGAATATGCACCGGGAAATGCCAGTGAAGGACCTGTAAAATATGTTCTCGATGGAAAACCAAAGACACATTGGCATACCAATTGGGGCGCCGGAGAAGGTGGAAAATTAGAGCATAGAATGGTAACTCTAAAACTTGGCAGTGATGAGGAAGAGGCGCCTGTTATAGATGCAGTACGTTATTTGCCAAGAAATGATGGGGCCAATGGACGTGTGACAGAATATAAAATTGAATACAGTATAGATGGCAAGGACTGGCAGATTGCTGGAAAGGGAGCAATAGATAAGAAGCAAAGCGACTGGATGCTCTTAGGATTTCAAGAACCAGTAAAGGCAAAATATGTGCGATTTATAGGTGAACATACTGATTCAGATCAAGGACAAGATAAACATATGGCAGTGGCAGAATTGCGTGTCAGGGTATCTGAAAAAACACCTGCACCATCGGAAAAGTATACACTTACTACAAAAGTCAATGATGATAAAATGGGTACAGTAAAGCTGGATCGCGAAACAGGAGAATACGAAAAGGGTGCAAAAGTAACACTTACAGCTCAAGCGAAAGAGGGTTTTACATTTGTAAATTGGACCATTGACGGAAAAGAAGTAAGCAAAGAAAATCCTTATATTCATACTGTGGACAAGGATGTTGTCATTACAGCAAACTTTAAACCAACTGTAACTGCTGAGAAATTTACATTTACAGCCAATGTAAATGATAAAATTATGGGAAATATTGTTGTAAAGCCAGAACAGGAAGAGTATGAAGCTGGAACGGAAATTACGGTGACAGCAACGCCGGCTTCCAAAGATTTTGAGTTTGTAAATTTTACAAAGGGCGATACAACAGAAGTGGTGAGCTATGATAGTACATATAAATTTAACATTGCAGAAAATACAGTACTTACGGCAAATTTTAGAGAGATAGCAAATACCTGCGTTATTTATACAGATGTAAATGACAAAAACATGGGTAGTGTTTCCATTAAACCAGAATCAGTAGGAAATATTTACAAAAAAGGCGCAGAGATAACAGTAACAGCAACACCGGCAGAAGGCAGTGAATTTGTGCAGTGGTTAGAAGTAACCATGGGTGAAGATGGAAAAGAAATTGGAACGCCGGTAAAAGATGCAAAAGAGGTTTATACCTTTACAGCTGAACAAAACAGAACTTTGAGAGCAGAATTTAAAATGGAGTTAGCAGAAGGAGAATATCGTGTCGTTGTAGATACAAATGATGAAACTATGGGTGAAGCTCTTCTTGATCATGAAAATGGTATTTATACAGAACACCAAGAGGCAACTGCAACAGCTCAAGCGAAAGAAGGATTCGAATTTGTAAACTGGACCATGGATGGAAAAGAAGTAAGCAAAGATGCTGTTTACAAATTTATGGTAAATACCCATATAAATCTTACAGCAAACTTCAAAAAAACAGAGGCAGAATTACCTCTTACAGCGGAAGATGTATTAAATTCTTTGATTGCGGATGGAAAAATACCTTCTGAAATTAAAAAGGAGGAAGGATCTTTCATGCTTCCAGAAGTTCCGGAAGGTTTTAAATTGGAAATTGAAAAGGTAGACCCAGAAGGAGTTATTGGGGTAGATGGAAGTGTTGTGACACCGGAAAAGGATACAGAGGTTATTGTTACCTTGAAAGTGACTGCACCAGATGGCACAAGCCGCAGTGGACAGTTTAAGGTAAAGGTAGAAGGCAAGAATGAGGTAGATCCAAACCCAGAACCAAATCCGAATCCAGCGCCAGATCCAGAACAAACTCCAAATCCGGATTTGAAACCAGAAACTTCAAAACCAGACAATGGAAATCAAGGCGGAACCAACAAGCCAAGTAGCAATACTGGAAGTAAACCGACTAATAAACCAAGCAGTAGTACTTCATCTCCTGCAAAAACAGGGGATTATGCACCGATTGCAATGTGGGGAGGACTTTTGGGAATATCTGCAGCAGCAGTTCTAGTTCTTTTGAAAAAAGCACGAAAACAGAAATAGTAGTAAAGAGCATACCTAATAAAAATTTTATTGGGCATGCTCTTTTCAATATAAGAGGGTTTATAAATTTTTAATTTTATGAAAAGCATCCTGAGCAGCAATGGCTCCATCATTCACTGCAGTTACCACTTGCCTTAAATGCTTTTGTGTTACATCGCCTGCGCCGTATAAAAGAGGGATTTTTGTTTCCATAGTATCATTGACAACCATGTAACCATAATCATCTAATACATTAAGCGGCTTCAGAAATTCTGTTACAGGATCTGCACCAATATAGGGGAAAATACCAGAGATGTTAAGAGTACGTTCTTCTTTTGTAGTGATATCTAATATTTTTAATCCTGTTACTTGAGTCGTATCATCGAGAACTTCCACGGGAATTGCCTGCTGTATAAATTCAATTTTGGGATTGGATTTTGCAGCATCTACAGCAATTTTGTCTGCACGAAATACATTGCGTCGCATAATAATATAGACTTTGCTGGCAAATTGTGTAAGGTAGACTGCTTCTTCTAAAGCAGAATTACCTGCACCAATAACTGCAATTTCTTTATCACGGTAAAAAGCTCCATCACAAACAGCGCAATAAGAAATACCTTTACCAATATTTCTTTCCTCACCGGGAATATTCATTAAGCGTTCCTTTGTTCCAGTAGCTACAAGAACAGCAGGAGCCTCAAAAATAGTGCCGTCTGCACAAACAACTTGTTTCTTTTCACCGTCAATAATATTGGTTACCATTCCATATTCATATACAGCACCAAAACTAGTAGAGTGTTCAAACATATCAAAAGCAAGCTGTGAGCCAGGTTCTGATTTAATACCTGGCCAGTTACTGATTTCGTTGGTTTTTAAGAGCTTTCCGCCGGGAGCGCCGCCTTCAATTAGTGCTGTTTTAAGCCCTGCTCTGGAGGCATAGATGGCAGCTGTCATACCAGCGGGACCTGCTCCGATAATAATAAAATCGTATTCTTTTTTCATATCCATGCCACCTTTCGCTAATTAAAGAGATTTCATTTTCTGTTCAATAACTGGTTTTGGAAGAAAACCAATAGCAGAATCTTTTACCTGTCCATCTTTAATAAAGAAAATAGATGGTACAGTTGTAACTTTCCACTGTCTTGTTAATTCTGGATTTTCATCAATATCTACTTTTACAATTTTAAAATCCTGTGATTCTGCATCTAATTGTTCTAATACTTGTCCTAACATTTTGCAAGGACCGCACCATGTTGCGAAGAAATCTAAAAGAACTGGTTTAGAAGATTCTAATACCTCACTGTTAAAATTGTTTTCGTTTATGTGTACAATTGCCATAATAATATCTCCTTTGCGTTTGTTATTTTTCATTTGATAGTTGTATTATAATCGCGAGTGTAATAATAGTCTGTGACAAGGTCACATATTTATACGAAAAATGGAAAAATCTTAAAAAGTAGAGTAAAAATATTTACGAACACTCTTTAAGTTGTTATAATAAAGCGTAAATATTAAGGGATTTAGTTTGGCAAAAGAAGGAGAGTATATGAAAGGCATTGAAGAACTGTCAGAGCTTTTAAGAAGCAATGAAATTAGCAGTTTAGGTAAAGACCTTGGGAAAAGAATACAGGATAAATTAGAGAAAAGTGGTATTTACTTTCATATCTTTGCCAGAGTGAAAGAAGCAGGTTCAATCTGGCATAAGCTGGAATGGAAGAAAGAAGAATATCTTCAACATAATAAAAAAATGCAGGATATTGTGGGAATTCGAATTGTACTATATTATATGGATGATATTGCAATCTGTAAGGAAATGCTTAAAAGTACATATTCTATTATAGAAAAGGACTCCCATGAGGATAAACCAAAGGTAAATGAATTTAATCCATTGCGAATGAATTATGTTTGTCATATTCCGGAAGAATTTATTGAAAGATTCCCAGAAAAGTTGTGGGAAGATTATCGAATTGATAAAACCTTCGAGGTGCAAATAAGAACAACGTTTTCAGAAGGCTGGCATGAGGTGGATCACGAGGTGCGCTATAAGCATAAAGATGCATGGGAGCAACATTATGAATTTTCCAGAGAATTAAATGGCATTTATGCAACTTTAGAAGTTTGTGATAGAAGTATGGTAAACCTTTTGGAAAGACTGGCTTATAGAAATTACAAAAATATGGAAATTGAAGCGATGATTCGCCATAAATTTCGCTTGCGTTTTGAAAATCCAACCATATCCGTACCACTTAATGAATTTTTACAAAAAGATACAGAATTGGTAAAGAAAATTTATCGTAGTGAAAGAGAGGAACCAATTCGCTTTTTTGCCAGTCATTTATCAGATGGGATTGCTTTGACTGTGGATAATTTGATTTTTGTATGTAATGAATTGTGTCTTGGACGAAAGGATCTTGAAGACCGTACTCCAATGTTTATTCGTGAGAGAACAAAACAATGGCAGGAGAGGCAAAAAATTTCCGTTAATATGGAGAAATCTGTTGACACAGAGTTTTTCTTATAATATACTATAATAGTATGACGTAGTTTGAATGTGTTTAACCAAAAGCCCCGGTATAACAGATTCAAATGCGGTATCTAAAAATTTTGATAAAATATTCTATATTGTTGATAATAGGAGGTAAAACCATGAACACTTATATGGCTAATCCAGATAAGATTGAAAGAAAATGGTATGTTGTAGACGCTGAAGGACAGACTTTAGGACGTCTTTCATCTGAAATTGCTAAGGTTTTAAGAGGAAAAAATAAACCTGTTTTCACACCACATGTTGATACAGGTGATTATGTAATCGTAGTAAACGCTGAAAAGATCAAAGTTACAGGTAAAAAAATGGATCAGAAGATTTATTATCACCACTCTGACTATGTAGGCGGAATGAAAGAAACAACATTAAAAGAAATGATGGACAAAAAACCTGAAAGAGTTATTGAGCTTGCTGTTAAAGGTATGCTTCCAAAAGGACCTTTAGGAAGATCCATGATTAAAAAATTACACGTATACGCTGGACCAGAGCACAATCATGCAGCTCAGAAGCCAGAAGTATTAACATTTTAATAGGAGGTAGTGAACAGTGGCTAGTACAAAATTCTATGGAACAGGAAGAAGAAAATCATCTGTAGCTCGTGTATACTTAGTACCAGGTACAGGTAAAATCACAATCAACAAAAGAGATATTGATGAATATTTTGGATTAGAAACATTAAAAGTTGTTGTTCGTCAGCCATTAACACTGACAGAAACACTTGATAAATTTGACGTTTTAGTAAACGTTCATGGCGGTGGATTTACAGGACAGGCTGGTGCTATTCGTCATGGTATCTCCAGAGCATTATTAGAAGCTGATAGCGAATACAGACCTGCATTAAAAGCAGCTGGATTCTTAACACGTGATCCACGTATGAAAGAAAGAAAGAAATACGGTCTCAAAGCAGCTCGTCGTGCTCCTCAGTTCTCAAAACGTTAATTATACGTTTCAGAACGTACAATTTCAAAAAGATTTTACAACTCCCCAGGATTTCGGTTCTGGGGAGTTTTTGTTATGAAAAAGTATTGGTTTTTTGAGTGGAGATGTTATAATGTAAACATGTAATTCATTTGAATCATT
>JARIAQ010000010.1 GCA_029257775.1 Blautia sp.
AGAAGATTTAGAGCGGATTCTCTCAGAAGAAGGGATTCTATTCAGGACAAACCGAAGCATACAGGCAGAAGGTTCTTTTGGAGATTTAAAACAGGATATGCAGTTCCGCAGATATTTAAGCAAAGGAAATGCAAATGTTCTTGCAGAGAGTACGCTGCTTGCCATGGCAAGAAACATAAACAAACTACATAATAAGATTCAAAATGGAAGAACCGGAACGCATTTATTTTCGATAAAAAGTGCCTAAATTTTGAATTATCAAAACAATTTTCCAAGCCATCCAAAATGGCTTATTAAAGTGCGTTTTTATTAACAGCCGGTAGCAAAGAACAGAGTTTTTTGATAGATTTTTATCCTTAAAACAGCAAAAAGGAAGCTGCCGCTTCACGATTTATTAATCGTTAAAGCGACAGCCCCTTTATTGATTTAATTATGGGGATATAGTAAAATAATAGTCAAAAGATTTTTGTGTTAGATAAATCAAAATTTTTCGAACAGATTATGAAGGAGGGAAAACCATGTCCTCGAGCAAAAAATATTTGCAATTCATTTTAGAGCAACTATCTGATCTTGAAGAAATTACAAGTCGGGCAATGATGGGGGAGTTTATTATCTACTATCGTGGGAAGATTATCGGCGGCATTTACGATGACCGATTTCTTGTGAAACCAACAAAATCAGCAATTTCTCACATGCCGACTTCTTCTCGTGAAGCCCCTTACGATGGTGCAAAAGAAATGTTGCTGGTAGAAGAAGTAGATGACAAAGGATTTCTGACTGGATTGTTCCAATCAATGTATGACGAACTACCAACGCCGAAATGCAAAAAGAATAAATTGGGATAAAATGTTCAACCTATTCGGATTTATCCAACAATCCCTCTCAAAGCCCCCTATTTACAAGAGCTTTCGCCGTTCACAACTGCACATTTTATGTATTTTCCATTGTTTTTGCCCTTATGAGCCGAAACAAGGGAAAGTTTTTATTCTTCGCCGACTGCTTTGTTCAGTAATCTTGCGGCGCTGCGCTCCCCTTACGGTTATTCTCTCAAGCCCTCGGCGTTTGAGAGCGAAATACACCCCTCGCACAAATCAAAGTTTCTCTAACACTCAGGTTTCAAAAAACTTAATATTTATCTGAGAAAAAGTATGGTATACTTGCTACATCTTGAATGGAGGCTATCAATATGAGCAAAAAAATAAAAAAATGGAAAGCCGTCAGTGTGGTAATTGTGGTTATCGGATTGGAACTTTTATTCGAGCCGGGATTGCTGTATTTGCTGAAATCTAAAGGTATCGAAATATGTTCAGCGTCACAGGCATCTCAATACCCCGGAAATATTCTGTTGCAATGGGGAGTTTTAAGCTTGTATCCCGCAATTCTGGTTTTGGTGGTATGGCTAAGAAGAAAACATGAATTTTTGAAGGATATGAGTTTGGGTATTTCGGGGAAAAAGCAGAAAATATTAGTAATTGCCATGAGTGCCATTTTATTGGTCATGTCTATTGCTGCGACTATAAAAACAGGAGATTTTCTGCTTATTGTTTTGAATCTTCTGTTTTATCTGGCCGTAGTGGCATTTGCAGAAGAATTTGTTCTTCGTGGTGTGTGCCCGTTTTTGTTGAAGGATTTTCCAAAATTCATGATTTATTTTCTGCCGAGTGTTATGTTTGCCGGGCTACATATCTTTGCGTATAACGGATTCCAGATGTTAAGTATGGAATATATTATGCAATTTATCAGCTCTCAGATGCTGGGACTGATTGTGATCGGAATGGCGTTTCAATTGCTTAAAGATTATACAGGTACCCTTTGGATTCCCATTCTGCTTCATGCTATTTTAGATTTTTCAACAGTATTTTCCTACTAAGTGCTTTGATTGTATTATTCTAATAAACCTAACAGATGTATTTTAGAAAGGGATGATTAAAATGAAAAAAATTATTGCGGGCGGTTTTTTAATGATTGCAGGTATGATAGGCATTTGCTCATGCTATCTAATTGTCAGTTCTAACTTAGTTACAGAGTGGCATTTCAACAGATATTTAGCTTCCATTTTCCAAGCAGGTGGTATTGGATTTGAGTTTGTGCTTGCTCTTGCAATCGCAATTATTGGGGGTGTGTTGATCAGTTTGGGGCTCTCTTCACAAGACAAAAGCTGAGCGAGCTAATTAGGTGTTCGATAAATCAAAATCGTACTAAAACTCTACTGGTGAAAGGAGACTATTTATGGGAATTTGGTGGCTTTTTTTCGTGTTCAATCTTTGGGTTCCAGCTATAATGATTCTTGTAGGATATTGGACGTGGAAGCATTGTTCGCCTAATATTAACCATTTGTTTGGTTATCGAACTACACGTTCTATGAAGAATACAGACACTTGGAAATTTGCAAACGATTATGTCGGGCGATTATGGTGGAAAATAGGGTGGGTTTTGATAATTCCAACCGTGCTTATACAACTATCATTTATGAGAAGCAGCACTAACAAAGTGGTCATCCTGTATCTGGTGATCCTTTTCATTCAGATGACGATTATGTTGCTTACGATTATTCCGGTGGAAAATGCTCTCAAGAAGAAATTTAATGATGACGGGACTATTCGCTAAATCAGATTTTATTGAACATATAACGAGGGATATTATAGTAGAAAGAAGGTATCGTTATGAATGTGGCAACTGGAGTTTTTTGCGTGATTTTAGCAATTGTATTATTGCTCATAAGTGTTTTGCAATTTCAAGAAAAAGGATTTCTTCTAAAATAATGCTTATATTTTAGCATCTAAAAAGGAACGAGAAGAAATGGATGCAAATAAAGAAATGAAACATCCTCATTACCGTCAATCTGGTTATACATTTCTGCTTTTTAGAATTTCTTTTGTGTTTTTGGCACTGTATTGTTTTTAAAATCTACATTGGCTTCTTATTTTGGTTTGGATTCTCGTAGCAGTTACTCTTATTTATGCTGTAGTATCTTCAATCAAAATGGAATTTCACAAATAAAGTGTTAATACTATTACAGTTCTAACAGTCAGACTTAATAGAAAGAAATAGGAAGAATATGGAATATAAAAAAATATTACTTGATAATATTGATAAGATTCACACGACAGAAATGGGAATTAGTAGAATTAGGAAAAATCTTCAAATAGATACAACAGATGTTGTAGAGTATTGCAAAAATAAGATTTTGGATAAAAATTGTAGTATTTATAAGCAGGGAAAAAATTGGTATTGTGAGATTGGCAATATCAAGATTACTATCAACTCATATAGTTATACGATTATCACAGCACACATTATAAAGTAAAATCCAATTCGTTGAAGATAAAAGAAACGCAAATGACAGAAATTTTGATGAACTCAATCATTCAATAAATTCCGATTTATCTAACAGATGAAAGTAATAAATTTGTAATTACTGAGATAATAACTAAGCAAACTAGAGTTCCCTTTGATGCATTCGCTTTTGTAAGAGCATCCATTACAATCCTCACATTTATAAATCGTTTTTTCGCTTACATAGCCTGTTTTACTTTTTGAATGACGGATATGATCTACACCTAATTTTTTACCATTTCTGCAGGTATAGACATCTGTTTCCACATCATACTCCATATTTTCTATTTTACCGATGTCTTTTTTATATTTACGGGTCTTGGAAATCTCACAGTTCGCAGGTTTTATATAAGAGAGCTGACCGTTTGCTTCCAGAAACAGATAGTTTTCTTCGCTTTCATATCCGGCATCCGCTGTTATGTTTTTATATTTGAATTTCAAATGCTCCTGTGCATCTTTCAAAAATGGTATCAGCGTTGTGGCATCCGTAGGCTGGGGACCTACGGTAAGCCATGTGATGTATTCGGAATCTACTCTATGCTGAAGGTTGTAAGCAGGCTTTAACTGTCCGTTTCCCATAGCATCCTCCTTCATCCGCATAAAAGTGGCATCATGGTCTGTTTTTGAATAACTGTTACGTTCCGCACAGATATGTATCTGCTGGTTATATTTTTTGAGCCGGTTCAAATAATCTTCAAGAGTTTCAATGCTCTTTTGAAGCGGTGTTTTTCTTTTCCCGATTCCATGCATAAACACTATATTTTCAGTTTCTTTTAATGCATACAGTTTTTTACGGAGCTTTTTTACATGCTTTATTTTTATCGTATTTCCATAAACGATTTTTATATCATAAAGCAGTTCACACTCAGCCACAAAAGCAGCAAGTTTCTGCAAAAGTTTTGCTTGGTTTTTTGTTACTGCCTTCTTCCAGACGAATGTATACTTATTGGCACTGGCTTCAATTTTTGTACCATCAATAAAAATGGTTTCCCCGGAAATTTCTCCCATATCAAACAATGCATTAGACATTTCTGCAAGGATATGTTTAGAACAGGGAGCAAAATGGATACTTCTAAACCTTGCAAATGTTGCATGGTCAGGAGCCGGGGCACCTTCCAGAAGAAACATAAAGTTGATATCTCTTTTACAATTCAGTTCCATGGATCGAGATGAATAATCTCCGTTCATGTAAGAGTAAAGTACAATCTTCAGAAGTGTTCTTGGCGATACAGAATTTATTCTTTCATAAGTAGAATACAGGTCAGTCAAATCCATAGCCTCCACAAACTGACTTAGTAATCGCACAGAATCATTGTCCGGAATAATTGTTTCAAGATTTAACGGAAGTTTAAGTTGATATCCGTCTGAATTTTTCGTATAATCTTTTTGTAATAATTTAGTTAGTTGCATAACTTAATTTTACACCAACTGCCGGATTCTTTCGAGGTCT
>JARIAQ010000017.1 GCA_029257775.1 Blautia sp.
CTGACTTTTCATCCTTAATACAAGTTATAATTGCGTCTCTGTACTGTCTGTTTTTATCTGATTGGAGCTTTAAATCTACAAAATGGAGCGTACAAAGAATTGTTTATCCATTATACTTTAGTTGTTAGATATAACTGAAGAAACTAGGAGGTAATTGTATGAAACAATTAGACACTCGCACCAAATTACTCACACAAAGTCCATTTTCTTTAATGATTGAACTTAGTATTCCAGCGGTTTTAGGTATGGTTGTGGTTGGACTATACAACATGATGGACTCAATTTTTGTAGGACAAATGGTTGGGGCAGCCCAGATGGGAGCTATTTCTGTATCCTATCCATTCACATTAATCAATGCGGGGTCTGCTGCCATGATTGGCGTGGGCTCTGCATCTGTTTTGTCCCGTGCCATCGGTAAAAAAGATAAGGACACAGTAAAAAAAATCATGGGTAACCTTGTTGCAATGATAGCAATTTTGTCTCTTATCTATACAATCGTCGGCACAATATTTACTCGTCCATTGCTTTTGTTGGCCGGTGCCAAAGGCGACCTATTGAACTATGCCGAAAGGTATCTGCGCATCATCTTCACTGGCTCTTTATTCGTAAACTTCTTTCAAAGTGCCAATATGGTAATCCGTGGCGAAGGTCAGCTCAAAAAAGCCATGAGCATTATTTCCAGCGGTGCTATTTTGAATATCCTTCTTGATCCTATCTTTATTATGGTTTTGAAGCCCTTTGGACTGGGAATGGAAGCCGCAGCTTATGCAACGGTATTTTCCCAATTCGTTCAGGCTATAATTACATGGTGGTATTTCAAAAATAAGAGCGTTTATGTAAAAATTGAAAAAATCAAGGTTGATTCTTCCTTGATGCCACAGATCCTGTCTGTTGGTATTTCCGCATTGCTAATGCAAGTGTTGACTTTAGTACAGCAAACTGTAATTTTTAGAGTTGCATCCTCTTATGGCGGTGAAACTGCACAAATACTTTTAGGTGCAGCACTTCGTTTCTGGAATTTTGCTTTTGTTCCACTTTGGGGAATCAGTCAAGGGTTTCAGCCTGCTGCTGGTACGAATTTTGGTGCAAAAGACTATAACCGAGTAAAAAAACTTACTTATACCTTTATTACTGCTGCCACAGTGCTGTCCCTACTATTCTTTATTCCAGTGGAACTATTTCCGGAAAAAGTTCTTTCCATGTTTATCACCACCCCCGGCGTTGCAGCTTCTGGCACAACCAACTTCCGCATTATGTTTAGCACATATATCCTGCAGGGTAGCTTTATTATTGCTGTAACACTGTTCCAATCTATTGGCAAAGCAAAAAAGGCAACGTGGTTGGTACTGCTACGTCAAATCATTTTATTTATTCCTCTAGCCATTTTATTACCCAAGGTTAGTGGTATGGGCATCTGCGGTGTCTGGCTGGCTATCGCACTTACTGATGCAATTCTGGTAGTGATTACGGCAACTATGACTACAACAGAATTTCGCCATTTCCCCAAAAATAGCATTTGTAAGCAATAAGGTGTAAAATAGGTGTAATAAAAAATATTTACGAGGAAAGGACGGTAATCAAATTGAACCCATTAACAAGCACAAACACAATATCTTCCGTAATTCCCAAAGACAATGATGGGTATTGTACCATTTATAAGATGGACTGTACAGACGGACTGGGACTTATGACTGTTTATGAAGTATATCCTGGCATTTGTATCATCTATAATGATTTCGAAGCCACAAGATGCCAATGGGAAGAATCCTTTGACACAAATATGCTAGAAATTAACCATTGCAGAGAAGGTCGCGAAGGTAGCAAATTACCAAGTGGCTCGTGTTTATATTTAGGTGAAGGAGATTTATCCATTCATACAATGGATAACTGTGCTCATAATATGTCCTTTCCTCTAAAACATTATCGTGGTATATCTGTGGTTATTGATCTTCGCAAAGTAGCGGAATATCCGCCTGAAATTCTTTCTGAAAGCGGCATTGATATTTCTAAGTTCAAGGACAAATTTTGTGCAGATGGAACCTGTTTCATCATGCGGGCAAAAGACGAAATTGAACACATTTTTTCTGAATTATATTCCGTTCCAGATTGTCTGCGAAAACCGTATTTCAAACTAAAAGTTCAGGAACTGCTCCTGTTCCTCTCTATGATTGATGTATCATTAGAAAAACAAAGGGAACAGTACACAGCTCCTCATGTTGATATTGTCAAAAAAATTCATCAGAAATTGATTTCTGATTTACACTCACGTCCTACCATCGAAGATTTATCTAAAGAATTTCTAATTAATACTGCAACATTAAAAACAACATTTAAAGGTATTTATGGACAACCGATAGGGGCTTATATGAAAGCATATCGCATAAAACAAGCGGCGATATTACTGCGACAAACCCAAAAATCCATTGCGGAAATTGCAAATGATGTAGGCTATGAAAATCAAAGTAAATTTGCCACCTCATTCCGAGATATTATGAAAATATCTCCAGCAGAATATCGGAAAGAAAATAATTGCACATAAATAAAAGCAACATTTCAACTCTGCGTCATCTTTTTATTTTTCCTCATTTTTGAGAATTTGAACCGATCCATCGGACGTACTCACATTAAACTGTGCACTACCATTTCCCACTGTAAAGTTTTCTTCGCTGTGAGTACCTAAAAAATCAGTATCCATAGTCCCACTGACTGTATCCATTTGGAGCATAAATTCACTCTCATTGGGTAAATACAACTTAGTATCACCACTTACTGTGTCAAACCAAATGGATTGCGGACAATGAATCAAGCTGGCTGTTATTCCACCGGAAACAGTATCCACATTAATTTTCTTAATCTGGGAGTCTTCGGCTATCAAATTTCCTTCTACAGAACTAAAAGACAAATTCTCAAGCTTCACTTTAGAAAAAAACAAATCACCATCTACCACATCCATTTTCAAATCTTGAATATCCATATTGTTAATAGAAACATCTGCATCCTGCACATCGAGTTGAATCCCTTTCCATTGGATATTTTCAGGAAGATACACATGAAGTTCTTTAGTGTTATAACCTTTATCAGATAAAGAAAGTCCGATTTGCGAGGGGATACTGGTGATTTCCAAAGTATTATTTTTTCTTTTGTACATCAAAGAATTACTCTCATTCAATGCAAAATTGCTAGTTTCCTCTAAAATAATTTCAGAACCATCATAGACTTCAACTTCCACCTTACCATTCAACCAATCAATGGATAATTCCGTAATCCCATCTACAGGTAGGGAATACTGTCCATCTACAGAAAATTCACTACTCCTTTTTTGCTGAACTTGAAAATTAAACATTCCACTTTGAAATGCATACACTGGATCTACACCAAAGACCAAACTTTCTACCATTAAAATCACACCCAAAGCAATAAATGCCGTAGAAATACACAACAAAATCTTTGTATTTTTTTTCATTTATTAACCCTCCTTTACAACCAGCAACCCTTTAACAGCACGGTACAACCATCGTCCACCTCTATACAAACCAACAGCAGAATATTTTGTAGCAAGCGCTGCTAAACAAGTAAGTCCTAACATGAAAAGTCCAACACCAACACCAAAAACTGCATAGTTACCGCTTACAGTGAACAAACAAAAACCTCGAATCATAATAAGCACCCCAGTGCACGCAAAAGCTAGTACTACTACGAACAGTGATAAAATTACTGCTCCAATTGCCAGTACAACGGCTCCAGCAGTCAAAACAAGAGCAAACAGTAATGGAATCCAGAGAGGAGCCCCCAAAATTGCCACCGTGACCGCAGCTACTGTCCAGCCATTTTTAGGGCGCATTCTATTTTTTACTAATGCAGGAAGTGGTTGTTCACACAAAATCTCCTCTACGATTTCATTGATATTTCCAATTTTGGCAACGGCTTCCTCTTCAGCAATCCCATCTTCTATCATATCCTCCAGCATTTCTTCATAATACGACAACTGCTGTTTTACTTCCTTTTCCGGCAACTGATGAAGTTTGCCAGACATTTCTCGTAGAAACATTTCTTTAGTCAAGATTAACACTCTCCTTTATATATTGATAAATTGTTTCAATCTCTTTCCAATCCGCCAAAAAGTCCACAAGCTGCGCTTTTCCCGTCGGAGTAATGGTATACATCTTTCTCAGCCTTCCCTCATGCTCCACAGAACGAACTGTAACACAGTTTCCATTTTCCAATCTACGTAGAATGGGATATAAGGTAGATTCCGATAAGTCAATCAACTCTCCCAAATCCTTGAGAATTTTATATCCGTAGGATTCTTCGTGATTCAAAACAGCCAACACACAGATGTCTAAAAGACCTTTTTTTAATTGTACATTCACAATGACACCTCCTTATGTATTATACTATATAATACATAGTATATCGTGTCAAGTAGTATGTCTGTCATTCACAGCCATATCTTTGGTACTCTTAGATTGACTGTTTTCTTAAATTACTGGGCAAAATAATATTATGTTTATAAAACCAATACCTGTTACAGTTAAAAGCACAAAAAGAGCACATAGATGTGTCTCCTACGTGCCCTAACGGTTTCAATATTCATTTTTTATCTTGCAAAAAAGCAATTATACTTTTCTGCGACGAATAACTGCTGTCAATACAACTATATCAATTAAAAATAACACAACATAAAGGGCCATATCCGTTACATCACTTGTGTTAGGCGATTTTGTTGCCTTTACTGCCGTTTCACCATTTTGTGTACTTGGCTGTGTTGTATTACTTTGATTATTTGATACAGATGTAGGTTTTACACCAATATAATTTATCTCGTCGATAGGTTTTTCCACGATTTTTCCGTTTTCTTTTTTACCATTTTTCCCTTCCTGTTTAACTGTTTTTTGTCCCTTTTCAAGAGTTGGGTCTGCCATATACTCTTTTTCAAAAGGCACTTGTTCTGTACTCATTGGCTCAACTGTTTCGCTGAATTTTTGGATTTCTTCGTCTGTCAATTTATTTACTACAGTAAATTCTATTTCTGTGTTGTCTTTTTCAATGATTTTGAAGTTAAGATTTTTTTCTTTATAAAAAGTTTTTATAAAATCTTTATTTAAAGTTTTAAAGCGTTTATATTCACCGTTCAGCTCAATTTCTGCCTCTTTGAAAGTGTAAATTTTTCCATTATTTACTTGTATTTTTCCAAATTGAAGCAATTCTTCGGAGTCTTTTTGGGTGAATATGATTTTATCTCCTTCGCCCTCATTGTCGTATTTATTCATCATTATAAACAGCGTTGGGCTTGGGTGTGGATCCCAAGAAAGATTTGTAAAAAAGTCATATTTTGAAACGGTATGTTTATCTTTGTTGTTGTCCGGATAAACCGTATCGTTGCCCGATTCTTCGTCTTTTTTCTTGAGAGCATCCACAGTTTCTTTTAAATCTTTTCTAGCTTGCTCCAAAGTTTTCTTTGTAAAATTATTACGATCTAACCACTGTTTATTTGCTTTTTCAATGGCATTTTTCAAGTTTTCCAAACTGGCTGCCGTATATTTATCCATTAGTTTTAACTCTGCCTCAGCCTTTTCTATTTCCTGTCCAAAATCGTCTATGGCTTTAAGTGACAGATCTAAACTTTTGGAATTTTTAAGATCTTTTATGGCACTTTCAACCTCTTCTTGTATAGCTGTTTTGTCCTTTAAAATATTAAGTGCTTTATTATATTTTTTAAGGTATTCTGCACTGCCTACCGGTTTATAAACACCTGCATTTACATCGTCAAATGTTTCTTGTTCTGCCATAATCAACTTCTCCAACTGACTGTAATCAACATTATTATCAATATTATACTGCGGTTTTTTTGTATCCATTTGAAGTTTGATTTCAACCGGCATATCTTTTCCCATTACTACTGGGTGAACGATAATAGGAAGTTTTGTTTCATCAAGAGTATTTCTTGTGATTTTAAAGAGCTGATTGTATTCGTCTACGCCCTCAAGTTCTTCTGCTTGTATTTCCTGATTGTCCTGAAGGTGTTTCAGATATTTCATTTTGGATTTTAATCCTTTTCCATTGTCTTCCCTAAATCCTATTGTATAAATTGCTTTTCCGTTCTTTTCTTCCAAAGTAAGTATTGGGTTCATAAAGTCATCGGCCATTCCACCTGTTGTGCCTTCTATGGTAAATATTTTTCCCTGTTCAGCTTTTTTCACCATATCATCAATGCTTTTTTTAAGTTTCTGTGTCAAAACATTTAATTCACTTTGTTTTTGAACACCGCTTTTTACTGCGTCATTTGCAATTCTTAAATTTTCTTTTAGCTTGGATAATGTAAAAATATCGTATTCTTCTTGATGAGCTATAATTTCTTCTGCTTTTGCGATTTGCTCTTTAATTGCCGTATAGTCAACTTCCGGCACAGACAATTCTTTTTTAGCCTTTTTTAAATTTTCAAGTGCTTGATCTATTTTATTCTTTTCAGGTAAATCCGATTTCAAAATTTCTTCTGCTTTTTCATAAGCCTGACTAAAATTATCTGTCGTCTGTTGGCTATAATCTCCGTTATCCCTGTTTTCGTAAATTGGTGAATATTTCAAATAAGCTTTTACAAGTTCGTTTTTTTCAGACAGATTTTTTCCTTGACGTTCTGCCTCAATCTGACCAATCTTATCTAAAATTTCTTTATGTACCAAAATAGGAGTATCCATTGGCCCTGCCATTGTATTCATCGGCTCTGGCTCTTTCATTGTTTTTATCTCCTCAAAAGTTTTTCCAACATATTTTAACAAGCCTTTTTCTTCTTTGAACTGCCCCCACAACGGCTGGAAAAATCCACTTAAATTTTCTGTTTTATCTTCAATAGTGTATACTATATCCCCCCATTTAAAAATACCTATATCAAAATTGTATGCCTCTCCGATACTGGTTGGAATATTTATACTGTAATAATCTGCTTTGTTTCTATCTACAGTATAATCGTTTTGTGAAACTGTAATATTTGCGTCATCTTCTGCATTTTCTGTGGCAAATACCGTTGAAACCTGTCCCAATGACAAAATACTCACCATAATCATACTTGCTATGCTTACGATAAATTTTTTCTTTTTCAATATCATCTTTTTCCTCCTTTTTTAATTTGCTAAATACCAGTATATTTTTCTGACTTATGCTATCTTATTTTGATAATTTTAGTATGTTATTAAGTTAGCAAAGACTAACTAGATATTGACACAGATTATTGCTTTTGTCAATAGAAAAATATAATTTTTTATTAACTATTTTCCCATAACAAAAACTGCACATAAATTTATTTTTTTGATAAAAATCCTATTCCTATAAAGCAAAAAAGCGCTCCATTATTTGCATTTCTGCTAATAATCGAACGCTTTTTACTAACGTCTCATATAGAAATCGAATCTATAATTAAGTCTTAGGCGCTTTGTTTGAAACAATTTTTCGAGTGATAACTATTACGCCAAAAGCCCTATTTTGTAATCCCATATTTATTCCTCTTCAAAGAAATAGGAAAATGCTTTTCCGACATTATAAAGTGCAAATACAAAGCACATTCCTCTGGCAACAACTATCCCATCAGTAGCAAGGTCGTAACCCATAGAACCAAATAAGTCAGGGTAACTGAATGCACCAATTGATAAAACCGCAAGAACGATATATACAATCATCATAGATTTGTTCTTTTTCATAAATCTACCTCTTCTTTCTAAAATTTATCAGCTAGGATAACTTCAACTTATCTAACAAAATTTTTATAAAATATTTTTTAGTATTTTACTATTGTTTCCTTTTTTATTTTTTATTTTTAGGGAATTCCCTAATGCGAATCACGAAATCTAAATTAAGGATTTGGCGTTCTGTTTTGGTCTCTACTAACAAAGAATTATCCGTGACCTCTCGAATAATTCCATTAACCTGTCCGTTAAGTAAATATATCAAACACTCTTTATCGATGAATTTTGTTACAGCTTCTTTCATAATATGATTTTCCTTTCTGTGTTTATGTTTTATGTATTCTATAAGCCAATCTTTATTTTTCTTTTGTCTAATCAGAACGATTATAATTGGAAGAAGAAATAATAAAAAGTAATTTGTTAGATTCAAATTTTCACCACCTCCACAGTTGTGCTCTATGAAATCCACCAATCTCCAGTTGAGCTTCTATTTAAACATCCAATATACTTCTCGATGATTTTTCCTGTAAAATCTTTAACTATGATTTCGGTATAATATTTATATTGGTCTGTTGCACAATTTTTTTCGTCGTCCCATCCTTCTTCTATCCATTTTTCGATATATATCTTATTATCTTTAATCAAAACAACAGATTCTCTTTCATCAAGATGAAATGAAGTTTTTATAGGATAATAACAACGAAATCCATCATCACTCCCCTGGCTGATAATATGGAGCGGATCACCCACGATTGCTAAATTATACAAGTCTAATTCTGATATTTCTAACTCTGTGACTTCTTCTAATACTATTTCTGGCAAATAACGATATAAAGCTACCCTTTTATTATCATAATCTGTCTTTAAAAAATATAAAAATTCATTTAAGTAAACGGGATTTCCATAAACAACATTTCTTTTCTTATCAAAAGGTTTATATACTATTCCCGTTTCAAAATCATAAAATTCTAATTCATTACCCCGATATCCACCGTGTTGGGAGAACTCAATTAAATCGTACATATCTACAAAATCAGGCTTAGAATATCCAAAACGATTTTGACCATCTATTCTTTCTATATATTTTCCTTCAATCTTATTAAATCTTTTAATCATAGTAATACCTCATTAACAGAATCATCTTCTTATAAAAGTAATTACAAAAAGAACAGACATAATTATATAAAGGATTAGTATAAGAAGCCTCTGAAATAATAACCACAGCAATAATAGCATTTTAATCGTTGATAAATTTTTTTCATTTAGTTTTGACGTTCTACTAAAAATTTTTTAGATTATAACATATAGATTTTCCAAAAGCAATGAAAGTTACGTACTAATTAATTTCTTCCATTTTATTTCCACTTTAAGATAAGAGTTGTCCAACCAACTTGATAAGCTAAATTCTCAGCTGGTGTACAATCAACTCCTTCTACACGTTGATCTTTCATATCTTCAGGAATACCTTTTACTTGTTACAAATTCAATAAAGGCTATATACCGTTGAATGAGTATATAGCCTTTATCAATATCCTAGTTGTTTTCCTAAAGCTTTTAATATGGAATTATATTTTCCTTGAATTTCATAATAACAACGCCACCATTATCACTGTTGCTAATATCCATTTCACCGTTATGATGGCGTATAACTTGAGAAGCAAACCACAACCCTAAGCCATTATGCCCTGTTGATGTTCTAGCGTTATTGCCACGCCATAGTCTTTCAGTTGCGTGCAAAATAGCTGAGTGGCTAAAACCAGGTCCTTCATCATAAACTATAATTTGCCATCCATTGTCGATCATAGATCCTTCTATAGTAACTGAACCACCTATAGAAGTATACTCAATCGCATTTTGTATTACGTTACTAATTGCTCTAATCAAATGGTGCTTTTGCATCATCATATTACCCTTTAAAGTGTTATTTATCACTAAAGAAATATTTTTCGCATTTGCTAAAGGAACTGCGTTTTGATATACTTCTTGGAACAAATTATCTAGTGTTACACATTCAAAAGTTTCTTCTTTTCCTTTAGAAATTTCAAGCAAACTATTAACATATTGTTTTGCTCTGTTATTACTTTCTAAAATTGTAGAAATCATTTTACGATGTTCTTCATTTAAATTTTCTTCTAAAAGAAGTTCTGCATTTCCTCCAATCAAAGTAATTG
>JARIAQ010000026.1 GCA_029257775.1 Blautia sp.
AAGGTGATGTAGTATTTAAACTGAATAAAGGTACTGCTGATAGTATCAGGGCTACTGGGTATATTGAAGGTCAGTTAAGTGATAATATTACTGGTGAGTCAGTATCAATCGGTGTAACTGGGGGTATATATGTAAATGATAGTATGAATAGTGTTGTAATCCCATCATCTGTACTAAGAGATGTTATGTTACAGGCTAGTGAGGAATGGGGTTTAGACACAAATTCTGCTGTATTAAGTTTTGTTATTGAGTTAGAGGTGTCTGATAATGATATTTCTCAAAATATCGGTGTAGTTGGGGAAGTTAATATCAATTTAGATGAACAGAAACCTGTAGAACCAGAGAAGCCAGAAAAACCAGAACCAGACAAACCTGTTGTTCCAGAACCAGACAAACCTGTTACTCCAGAAGTACCAGACAAACCCGTAACTCCAGAAGTACCAGACAAACCTGTAACTCCTGAGGTACCAGACAAACCTGTAACTCCTGAAGTACCAGACAAACCTGTTACTCCAGACAAACCAGCAACACCAGATAACAATACAGTACAGAAACCAGACACAAACAAACCAGTTAGTGGTCAGGTAGTAAAACCAAATACTAATACACAGAAACCAGCAGAGCAGAAGAAAACTGTTGAGCAGACTAACAATTCTGTAAAGACAAGTGATATGGCTAATGTATTAGGCTTAGCAAGTACATCTATCAGTTCTCTGGGGATAGCACTTCTGGCACTGAAAAGAAAATTTAGAAAATAATATCAAAAACTCCCATTCATGCTAAAATGTATGGGAGTTTTTATTACATAAAACACTTTACATCACTTTATCCTATTTCGTATAAACTAAATTGCAGACTCCAATTTCCATACTATCATTTGTATCAATGATAATTAAATACCTCTTTTAACAAAATCGATTTTTATCTCAAATATTTTCAATTTTCAGACCACTGAAAGACTTCAACACTTTCAACATAATAAAATTCCTAAAAAAAAGCAGACACTCCCAAAAGACTGTCTGCTGTAAGTCGATTCTATTTTGCTATATGGAGCTTCAACCATCTGTTTATTGTTTCTACCATAAAATCGAGTGCCATAACGAGTGCCAACTTTAAAAAAGATATATGAATTTATATCAAAATATATCTTAATCAAAAATGTATGAACTACTTTATTTATCCCGATTTATTTACCTTTAAGGTATTATAAAAAGATACATGAAATAGGCACTTTTATTCCAATACCTAATTTCATAATAAAATCCTCACTTTATCTTTCATTTTTATCCTTAGACATAATCATTAAGAGAATACCACTTTCAAATTCCACATATGCTGTATTTTCCTCTATTTCATTGCTGATTCCAATACCATCATCATTTTTCATAGTATAGTTACAAAGAGCGTATTTAAAGCCCTTTAGGGTAACTCCCTCTACTTTTTCACTCATTGCCAGAAAGGAGATGTATTTTCCAAAGCTCTCCTGTTTTTTTATAGAAAAAGAACTATCCCACACGGTAATAGCATTCTGGCTATCAATAATCCATGCTTTTGCGCCATATTTTAATGCTACTTGTAAAGACTGTAGATTTCCCATATAATGATCCAGTCTTCCTCCTGTGGCTCCCAATAAAAAAATTCTCTTGCTTCCCAATTCTAATGCTAATTCCAGTCCTATTCTTGTATCTGTAGCATCTTTTTCAGGTTTATATCTTTTTACTGGAATTTCCTGCTGTTCTTCATAGAAATCCAATATTTTTTTATCTATACTGTCAAAATCACCCAAGATATACTGTGGATAAATGTGATTTCTATAACAGAATTCCACACCCTTATCAATACCAATAATACAACAGTCAGAACCAATCTTTTCCAATACTCTTTTGGCAATTTCCTCTTCTAAAAATCCTCCACATATCAGTACGGTATCCATTATCTTTCCATGATTCCTTTCAATTCTTTGACGTTTACATCAACATCACCTTGAAAAACTGCAGATCCTGCCACAATAATATTTGCTCCTGCATCTAAAACTTCTTGAATGGTATTCTTATTAATTCCTCCATCTACTTCAATATCTAACATCAAATTTTTTTCTTTTGCCATTTCTCGTATCTGACGTACCTTATTCGCACAATAAGGAATATATGCTTGTCCTCCAAATCCTGGATTAACTGTCATAACTAATACCATATCCACAATTTCCAACACATTTTCCAGTACATGCACAGATGTTGCCGGATTAATTGCAACACCTACCTTACAGCCTTTTTCCCTGATAAGACGCAATGTTCTATCTAAATTAGGACATGCCTCTGCATGGACTGTAATTAAATCTGCCCCTGCCTTTGCAAAATCTTCAATCAAAGCTGTTGGATCAAGAGCCATAATGTGAACGTCAAAAAACAAATCTGTTCTTTTTCGAATAGATGAAATCACAGGAATTCCCATAGATATAGATGGTACAAATTGTCCATCCATAATATCAATATGAAGCCAATGTACCCCGGCATTCTCTACTTTTATAATTTCTTCTCCCAGTTTTGAAAAATCTGCTGCTAAAATAGAAGGGGATAACTGATATTCCATTTTTAATACCTCCGTTTTTCCTCAAGTTCTCTATACATTTCTAAATAATTTTCATATCTTTTGCGACTAATTTTTCCATTTTCCAAAGCTTCTTTTACCATACAACCTGGCTCATGGATATGCGTACATCCTTGAAATTTACAGCATCCCTCATAATCCTGAAGCTCAGGAAAGTAGTATCGAAGCTCATTTTTTTCCATATCTTCTACATAGAAAGAAGTAAATCCTGGTGTATCCATAAGATACGTCTCTTCCCATAACTTAATAAGCTGAGAATGTCTTGTTGTATGACGTCCTCTACCCAGCTTTTTACTAATTTCTCCTGTTTCCATACATATATTAGGTGCCAACAAATTCGTTAATGAGGATTTTCCTACACCAGAAGGTCCTGCTACTGCTGTAGTTTTACCATTTAGAACGCCACGAAGTTCTTCAACTCCTTTTTCTTTACTTGCACTGGTAAAGATTACGGAATAACCACATTGTTGATAAATCGTCCTAATCTCTTCTATTTCTTCAGGCAGCGCCAAATCCTCTTTATTAATACAGATTAGAACAGGAATTTCCTGCCGTTCCATAGTCACTAAAAATCGATCCAATAAAGAAAAATTGGGATTTGGCTCTTTTGCTGCAAAAATAACCAATGCTTGATCAATATTTGCCACAGCCGGACGTATCAGAGAATTTTTTCTAGGAAGAATATCCTCAATATTCCCTATTTTCTTTTCTTTATCTAAAATTGCAATTTCCACAAAATCTCCCACTAAAGGTTTCATTTTTTCTTTTCTGAAAATTCCTTTTGCTTTACATTCATACAATTCCGCCCCTACCGACACATAGTAAAAGCCCGCAATTCCTTTTATAATTCTTCCTTGCATTAAACCTACCTATATTTCTTTTCTAATCTTATTATGTGTTCCTTATGTTATATTTGTCAAGATGATTAGCTTAAATTTTCAAAGTATCACAATACCTCTATATGTTTTTTTCACACACAATAAATGGGGTAAGATTGACCAATCTTGCCCCATCCATGATTTATTCCTCTTCAAATTCCAGCTGATACTGGTATAAAACTTTATAATTTCCATCAGCTTGCATTTCATCAAAATACAGTGTTCCATTAGAAACACCTTCTTTTCCTACAATTCTTCCTACATTGTAGCTACCCTTCTCACTAAATTGAATCACTTTATCAGAAAGAATCACTTTTCCTCCACTGCTCTGATTTCCATCTCCATTTTGTACCAGACGCAAACGTACCTGTCCACCTTGATAATTGCTTGGTTTCTCGATATTAACTTCTTCCGGTGTAGCCCACTGCCCATCTTTTACGCTTTCACCATTCTGCGTCTCTCCATTTCCACCAGAATTTGCTTTCTTATTTAAAACTTTAATAGTTACAGAAGTTCCTGGTTCTACACGATTTCCTGCCTTAGGAGTCTGAGCATATACTTCTCCTTCTGCAACTCCTGCTTTTTCATCATAATTTTCTTCTACTGTTACAATAAGTCCCTGTTTCTCCAATGTTGCCTGTGCCTCAGCTGCCTTTACACCTCTTACATTTGGTACAGATACCATTTCATCACCAGATCCTATACTTACTGTAATTGTTACCTCTGTATCTTTTGAAACAGAAGATCCTTCTTTCGGATTCAAAGAAATAACTTTTCCCACTGCTACATCTTCATTTTTTGTTTTTTCAATCTTTACTTTACTTAATCCTAACTGTTGTAATTCAGCCTGAACTTCACTTAAAGACTTTCCCACAAGTCCTGTAGGAATCGTAACATCTTCTTTTTCCTGAGCCTTACCTGTACTGATGTAATAAGTAATTTTTGCATTCTTTTCTACTTTTGTTCCTGCTTTCGGATCTTGACGTGCAATCATTCCTTCAGGAACAGTATCAGAAGCTTCTTCTCCGCCTTTTTTTAATCCCAATCCTTTTTCATTTAGTTCTTTTACTGCATCGTCTTTGGATTTTCCTACAATATCTGGAACTTCTAATTTTTCCTCTTCTTTTTCCTGTGTCTGCTCTATATTGGGCTTGTTCGGTTTCTTACTTCCTCCCTTGATTAAACCAGCTGCAGACGCAATCATGTAAATAAGAATACAAATAATAATACCACCGATAATCAAACCACCAATGGTCATTGCTTTTTCTAATTTTGTATTAATACCACCATGTTCATCATCATCGTCTTCGTCTTCATCATCCTCTTCATCTTCTTCATGTTTGCGATGGCGTTTTTTAGAAGGCTTTTCAAAAATTTCATCATTGTCTTCGTCTTCATCTTCGTCATCATGAAAGACTGATGGCTGTACATAGGCACTATTTTGAATTTCTTTCATTTCATCAGGTGTAATCATAATTGTTTGTGCATGATTACTTAAAGGTGTTAAATTTACGAAATTTCCATTTGGGTCGATTAAGGAATGTTTTAAATCATTAATCAATTCTGCTAAAGTACTATACCTTCTATCCGGACTTTTTTGTGTACATTTTAAAATAATTTCTTCCAAGCTATGAGGCAATTCTGCCACATATTGAGATGGAGGAACCATTTCGTCCTGCAGATGCTTAATAGCAATAGCAACCGTTGTATCTCCATCAAAAGGAACTCTGCCTGTCACCATTTCATACATCGTAATACCTAATGAATAAATATCACTCTTAAAGTCACTATAACCACCACGTACCTGTTCTGGAGAACTATAATGAACAGATCCCATGGCATTTGTACTAATCGTATTAGAAGATGCCACTCTGGCAATACCAAAATCTGTTACTTTTACTTTCCCATCTGTAGAAATAATAATATTTTGTGGTTTAATATCACGATGTACAATGTTTCTATTATGTGCTGCTTCTAACCCCATAGAAACCTGAATAGCTATACTGGTTGCTTCTTTTACAGTAAGCTTTCCTTTTTTTAAAATATAGTCTTTTAAGGTAATACCTTCTACTAATTCCATTACAATATAGTTAACGCCTTTGTCCTCCCCAACGTCAAAAACATTCACTACATTGGGATGTGCCAAACCTGCTGCAGCTTGAGCTTCCCGTTGAAATTTCCGTATAAAATTTGTATCTGCGCTAAATTCCGGTTTTAACACCTTCATCGCTACAAAACGGTTTAGTTTATGGTCTTTTGCTTTATAAACATCTGCCATACCTCCAGAGCCTATACAGCCCACAACTTCGTACCGCTCACCTATAATTGTTCCCATATTTAACATATTTCCACCTCTTTTGTGCCTGGCTGAACCAGCACTACTGCTATATTATCTTTACCGCCATTTTCATTTGCCAAAGAAACAAGACGCATTCCCATTTCTCTTAAATCTCTACTTGTATTTGTAATTCTCCAGATTTCCTCATCAGAAACCATATTTGACAATCCATCTGAACATAATAACAACGTACTATTTTCTTTTAAATGTATGTCAAAAAAATCCACCTCTACCTCCGGACTAATCCCAATTACTCGTGTAATTTTGTTCTTATCCGGGTGGTTCTGTGCCTCTTCTTTTGTCAACAATCCTCTTCTTACTAATTCCTGTACAAGGGAATGATCCTTTGTAATCTGAGTAATCTGATCCTCTATGAGGTATAGTCTACTGTCACCTACATTAGCTACATAAGCGTAGTCATCTACAATAGTGACAAGCACCATGGTTGTTCCCATGCCTGACATATCTGCACGTGTTTTTGCTTTCTCTAGAACCTTAAGATTTGCTTCTTCTACTGCATTGCGAATAATTTTTATAGGATTTTGATTTTCATCCTCTAAAACAGAATGAAGAAATGTCTGAACAGCAAAGCTAGAAGCAAAATCTCCTGCATTATGCCCTCCCATTCCATCTGCAACAATAAAAAGATTTGGCAAATTTCCTACTGGCTCCTCGGATGCAAACACAAAGTCCTGATTCACCTGACGTTTTTGCCCCACATCAGTTACAGAATATGATTTCATCTTATGAGTCCTCTTTCTTATCGATATAACTTTTTCTCAACTGTCCACAGGCACCATCAATATCTCTGCCCATTTCCCTTCTAATAGTAACATTTATTTGGTATTTTTCAAGTTTATTTTTAAAATTCTCTATAACTTTTTTCTCTGACTGTACGTAATCCCTCTCCTTAATGGGATTAACAGGAATCAAATTCACATGACAATTCAAACCTTTAATTAACCCTGCCAATTCCTCTGCATCCTCTTTTGTATCATTTTTTCCACCTACAAGACTATATTCGAAAGTAAGCCTTCTACCTGTTTTTTCAAAATAGTTTTTGCAAGCCTCCAATACTTCTTCTATAGAATATTTATTGGCTATGGGCATTAATTCTGCACGTTTTTCTTGATTAGAAGCATGAAGAGAAATAGCTAAGGTAATCTGCAACTTTTCTTCTGCCAGTTTATACATTTTCGGTACAATGCCACAAGTAGAAACCGTAACATTTCTCTGGCTAATATGCAATCCATTTTCATCTGTCAAAATACGGATAAATTGTAAAAGATGATCATAATTATCCAAAGGTTCTCCTGTTCCCATAACAACTACATTGGAAACTCTCT
Organism: Blautia sp.; assembly: GCA_029257775.1. Lineage (GTDB taxonomy): Bacteria > Bacillota > Clostridia > Lachnospirales > Lachnospiraceae > Blautia. The sequence goes on from JARIAQ010000026.1 coordinate 7,170, forward strand.
CACCGGACAGTTTTTGGATACGATAAATCTGGTCCAACATTTCTGAAGGAAGCAAGTTTCTGGTCCATCCACCAATAGTAGATGCACAAAATCTGCACCCCATTTTACATCCTACCTGAGAAGAAATACAAACACTATTTCCATGCTTGTACTTCATTAACACACTTTCTACCACATTTCCATCAGGAAGAGCAAATAAATATTTTTGCGTTCCGTCTATTTTTGAAGTCTGTACCTCCAGCATTTTTAAAGTAGTAATCACGCATCTCTCTTTCAATTTTTCTCGAAGAGCCGCGGATAAATTACTCATTTCATCAAAACCTTCTACCTGTTTCTGATGTAGCCATTCATAAATCTGCTTTGCTCGAAAAGCTTTTTCTCCCATATCTGTCATGATATTCTTTAGCTGCACCAAACTTAGAGATTTTATTTCTATCTGTTCCATTCTGTTTTCCTCTTTAACCTGGCAATGAAAAATCCGTCACAATCATGTACACCGGGAAGTAGTTGCAAATAGCCTTCTTTTGTGGTATCACTTCTCAATTCTTCACACAAATAACCATCTATACTTTCCAATTCGTAAGGATAATTTTCCACAAACCAACGGACATTTTCAATATTTTCTTCTTTATTTACAGTACAGGTACTATAAATGAAAGTGCCTCCCGGCTTCACATAAGTAGAAGCTTGTTCCAAAATTTTTCTCTGCAATTGCACAAGCTCTGCAATTCCTGTCTGGGTAATCTTATATTTAATATCTGTCTTCTTTCCAATTACTCCAAGACCAGAACACGGTACATCTGCAATAAGAATATCTGCCTTTTCAAAAGAATCAGAATCCAGCTGGGTTGCATCTTTTTCTGTTACTACCACATTTAAAAAATTTTGTCGAATAGCATTTTCCCGTATAAAATCCGTTTTTGTTCTGCTGATATCTCTGGCATCTACCCGTCCTGTACCTTTTAACTTATCTGCAATACATAAGGTTTTCCCTCCTGGTGCTGCACATAAGTCTATAACATAATCACCCTCTTTTGGATCTGCTATTTCTCCTACCAACATAGAACTAACATCCTGCACTTGAATATTTCCCATTCGAAAAGCCTCTAATGCTGGAAGATAATCATAATTTTTTATATAATAAGCATTTTCTACGTAAGGTGCTGGCTCAACTATCACATTCTGTCTTTTCAAGCTGGCTAATACAGAATCTTTATCTACCAAATATTCACGAATACGAATAGTTGTTGGTTTTTCTTTTAAATATGCCTCTAACATTTTCTCTGTCTTCTCAAACCCATATTCTTCCAGAAATTTTTCTACCAACCATTTTGGCATAGAATACAACACAGAAAGATACTCTATTGGTTGATTTTTTTCTGGAAAATGAATACTATTATAATCCCTTGCGACCTTTCTTAAAACGCCATTGACAAATCCTGTAAGATTATAAAATCCTTTTTTTCTTGTCAGTTTCACTGCCTCATCACAAACTGCACGAGCTGGCACATGATCCATATATAAAAGCTGATATACGCTGCTTCTTAAAATCTCGCGAATAACAGGCTTCATTTTTTCTACAGGAACAGAAGAATACTGATCCAAAATATAGTCCAAACGTAACTTGTATTCCAGTGTTCCCTCACAAACTCTGGTTAAAAAGGCTCTTTCCTGTTTTTCCAAATATTGATATTTTGCTAATGTGCTGCGAATTACCAAATGACTATGCTGTCCCTCTTTATTAATTTCCAATAACATCCCCAATACTAATTCTCTTAAATTTACCTTATTTACCATACTTTATCCAATCCTCTAATTCTTCTATCCAAGGATCTCCCCTTCTGAAACAGAGTAGCCTCTAAGGAAAGATGCTGTATCCATACGTTTCTTCCCTTCTAACTGAAGCTCACGGATTTTCAACAGACCCTCTCCTGTCTGCACGTAAATACCATCTTTTTCAATTTTTACGATTTCACCCGCCTGTTTATGAACAGTATCCTCAAAAACTTCTGCTTTCCAAAGTTTCAACATTTTTCCATGAATTCTTGTGTACGCACTGGGCCATGGATTTAAACCACGTATTAGCTGTTCAATCTCTTTTGCTTTACGCTCCCAGTTAATTTCTCCCATACCTTTATTAATCATAGATGCATAAGCTGTTGTACTTTCTTTAGGTTGTCTTTCTCTAATTGCTTTACCTGCTTCTAAATCCTTTAAAACTTTCACACAGAGCTTTGCTCCTGCTGCACTTAATTTATCAAACAAGCTTCCCCCTGTCTCATCTTCTGCAATAGGCACGACCACTTTATCCATCATGTCTCCAGTATCTATACCTTCATCCATCTGCATAATCGTCACACCCGATTCTTTATCACCATTAATAACAGCCCATTGAATAGGTGCTGCCCCTCTATATGCAGGAAGCAACGATGCATGTACGTTTACACAGCCAAAACGAGGCATTTCCAAAATTTCCTTTGTGATAATCTGACCAAAAGCAGCCACTACAATAACATCTGGTTCTAAACCTTTTAAAGTTTCTATAAATTCTGGCTCCTTTGCTCTTTTGGGCTGATACACAGGCAATCCATATCTTAAAGCAACTTCTTTTACCGGTGTGGGCATAAGACTTTTCCCTCTTCCCTTTGGTTTGTCCGGCTGTGTTACCACGCCCACAACTTCATAACCACTTTTCACAATTTCTTCTAAGGTTCCCGTTGCAAAGTCGGGTGTTCCCATGAAAACAACTCTCATTCTTCATCCTCCTCATAATTTGTTCGGCGAAGATCACCTTCCACCAATTCCGTATACAGTCTTCCATGAAGATGATCTGTTTCGTGACAAATTGCCCTTGCTAAAAGTCCTTCACTTTCTAATATAAATTCCTTCATATCTTCATCAAAAGCTCTTACTTTTACATAATTAGGACGTGTTACTGTTCCTGCCATACCTGGAACACTTAAACATCCTTCATCTCCTGTTTGAGATCCAGAAGTTTCAATAATCTCAGGATTAATTAACACAATAGGATCTTCTCCTGTAGTATCGATAACTACAATTTGTTTCAAAATCCCCACCTGAGGAGCTGCAAGTCCCACACCATAAGCATCGTACATGGTATCAAACATATCATCAATCAACTCTCTAATTTTAGGAGTCATTTTCTCGACCTTTCTACATTCTTTTGTAAGTATATCGTCTCCTTGTGTTCTAATCTGTCTTAATGCCATTTTGTTCTCCTTTTCTAAACGTTAAAATCAAATTGTATATAAATATCTTGAAACCCTTTGTTCACTGCAATATATTTTTCCAATGCGTCCTTTAGTCTTACCAAGATTTCTCTTTTCTCATGACGCATATATAAAACTATTTTGTAATAATCCTGCACTTTAGCAACTGCCTCAGGAGCAGGTCCTACTAGTATTAAATCTTGTTTTTTATATATTGTCTCTATATATTTTCTACAATATTCCATTGCCTGTTTTAATAAGATCTCATTTTTACAAGAGCCTTTCATTGCCATCATAAAAGCAGCCGGAGGATAATCCATTAAAAGACGATATCCCATCTCCGTTTGATAAAATACTTCATAATTCTGATTTGCTGCTGACAAAATACTGTAATGATCGGGGTGATAGGTTTGAATCACAGCCTCTCCTTTTTTCTTTCCTCTTCCAGCTCTTCCCACAGCCTGTAAAAGAAGTTGAAATGTTTTTTCTGATGCTCGATAATCTTCACTATATAGAGATAAATCAGCTGCTAACACACCTACAAAAGTTACATTGGGAAAATCATGCCCCTTTACAATCATTTGTGTTCCAATAAGAATATCCGCCTCTCCTGCGGCAAAAGCAGACAAAACTCTTTCATGTCCACCTTTATTTTTTGTAGTATCTGCATCCATACGAAGAACTTTTGCATCAGGAAAGTTTTTATTTAGCAGTGTTTCAATCTGCTGTGTACCAACCTTAAAGCCTCCAATATAGGGGGAGCCACAAGAAGGACATTTTTTTACCTGTAGTGTTTCATACCCACAATAATGACAAATCATTTTTCCATTTCTGTGAGCCGTAAGAGAGACATCGCAATGGGGACATTTCATTACATAACCGCAAGACCTGCAACTAACAAATCCTGTATATCCCCTTCTATTAAGGAATAAAATACTCTGTTCTTTTTTCTGTAATCTATCCTGAATTTTTTCTGTGAGTCTATGACTAAAAATAGAACGATTTCCTTCTTTTAATTCCTTTTTTAAATCTACAATAGATACCTTTGGAAGTTCTTTCCCTCCATATCTTTCATTTAAATATAATAACTGATATTCTCCTATTTTTCCTCTGTAATAACTCTCTACACTTGGAGAAGCCGACCCCATTACCACTCTTGCTCCTTCTATTTTACCTCTTTGTATAGCCGTTTCTCTTGCATGATAACAAGGTGTCTTTTCACTTTTATAAGAATCCTCATGCTCTTCATCAATTATAATCAACCCCAAATTAGGAAAAGGAGTAAATAATGCAGAGCGGGGACCAATAATAATGGATATTTCTCCCTTCTTTGCCCTTTCAAATTGATCAAAGCGTTCTCCCATGGATAAACGGGAGTTAATCACTGACACACAAGAACCAAAACGACTATAAAAACGACCAACATTCTGATACGTCAATGCAATCTCTGGTATAAGTACAATTACTTGCTTCCCCTGTTTTAATATAAACTCTATGAGTTCCATATAGACCTGAGTTTTTCCACTTCCTGTCACACCTTTTATTAAACAAGGCCGAGGACGTTCTCGCCGCCATTCCTCCAAAATATCTTCCACAACTTCCTGTTGCTCCTTAGAAAGTTGGTAACCATATCCTTTTTGTAGATTTTGTGGAACAGGACTACGATATAAACGTTCCTTTTCAATTTTTATCAAATTCTTTTGTTCCATTCCTTTTATAACGGCTGAAGAAAGCTTTAAACAATCCATTGTTTCTTTATATTCTAAAACCTGATTTTTTAAAAGTGCTTCCATCAACCGTGCTTTTGCCAGATGATGTTTCTTTATAAATTCTTCTAGATAACTCTGTCCATCTTCTTTTGAAATCAAAAGGCGTATATATTTCTTTTCTTTTGCAGAAGTTTTTTCTTTTACCAACAGTACTGTTTTCAATGCTTGATTGATAGTTGATCCATAATTTTTAGCAATCCATCCCGCAAGAGAAATCAATTGTGATTCAATTTCTATTCCTTCAGTAACAATTTCTAAAATCGGTTTTATTTTCTCTGGTGAAATCTTCGGTAAATCTGAAATTCCAATAACATAACCACTGATTGTTCTACTTCCGTTTCCAAAAGAAACCAATACTTTTTTCCCTATTTCCATTTGCTCTTGTAGATTTGGTGGAATTTCATATTGAAAACTTTTATCCAGCTTTCCTTGCGAAATATCTACAATAATATCTGCATAAATTTTACTCATTTATTCTTTTTATCTTCTTCCAAAATTTCCTGGATCAGTACACGCTCATCCATGGGATATTTTTTACCTTTAATTTCTTGATAATCCTCATGACCTTTTCCAGCCAAGACTACAATATCTCCTGGCTGTCCATGATGAATCGCATAGGCAATAGCCTCTTTCCTATCAATAATCTCTACATATTTTCCATTTGTTTTTCCAATACCCATTTTAATATCATCAATAATTTCCTGTGGTTCTTCATTACGAGGATTATCTGAAGTAATGATAGTTAAATCTGCCAATTTTCCTGATACTTCTCCCATTTCATAACGACGAAGCTTGGAGCGATTTCCTCCACATCCAAACAAACATACTAAACGATTTGGCTTATACTCCTTTAAGGTTGTCAAAAGACTTTCTAAACTCATAGCATTATGTGCATAATCAATCATTAAAGTAAAGTCATCCGAAACTTTCACCATCTCAATTCTGCCTTTTACTTTTGCCTGTTTTAACGCCTTTTGAATATTTTCTGGCGTTACTCCAAAATGCCTGCACACGGCAATGGCAGTAAGAGAATTATATACACTAAAGGCTCCTGGTAAATCAATCTCCACTGGAAAATCCATCAGTCCTTTTACATCATAAGCTATCCCCAGTGTTCCTTTTCCTGTTACCAACTTTGTATTCTCTGCTCGTAAATCTGCCTTCTCAGAAAATCCAAAAGTTTCCACCTGACAAGTATGTCCTTCTAAAATCTCCTCTAAATGGTCTGCATCTGCATTGAAAATTCCTACTTTACACTGCTTAAACAAAAGCGCTTTACAGCGAAGATAATCTTCAAAATCTCTGTGCTCATTAGGTCCAATGTGATCTGGTTCAATATTCGTAAAGATACCAATATCAAACTGAAAACCTGCTGTTCTATGAAGCATCAGTCCCTGGGAAGAAACTTCCATAACAACACTGTCACAGCCTGCATCTACCATTTCTGCAAAATATTTTTGAACCAAATAAGACTCCGGTGTAGTATTTGCAGAAGGAATTTTCTCATCCCCAATGATAGTTTCAATTGTTCCAATAAGTCCTGTTTTGTGCCCTGCATTTTCTAAAATCGACTTTACAAGATATGTTGTAGTTGTCTTACCTTTTGTACCTGTAATTCCTATAGTTTTTAATTTTTCTGCTGGATGTCCAAACCACGCTGCAGAAATACATGCCATGGCATAACGACTGTTTTCTACCTGAATAACCGTTACATTTTCAGATACTTCCACAGGATCTTGTACAATTAAAACAGTTGCACCTTTTTCTGCAACATCTTGAGCATAAGTATGTCCATCAGACACTGCACCTTTTATACAAAAAAACAAACATCCTTTTTCTGCTTTTCTGGAATCAAAAGTAATATTTGTAATTTCTTTATCCATTGTACCCTGAAGACACTGATAGTCCAATTTCTCCAGTAAATTTACTAATTTTTTCATTTTTCAACATTCCCCTTTCTTAGTCGGGTATAAAATTTATCTTTCTCTTTAGAATAACACAAAAACAGGAGAGGGGGCAAGCCCCTCTCCCATGCCTTAAAGATTTTTCATAAAACCCTTATTCCTTTATTTTTATTTTATATTTTTCCAGCCAATAATTCACCTGAAGCATATATCCCAGCATCTGTGGTCCTGCCATCAGTTGACCATACCATGGTGATCCGTAATCAGAAGGGCTCTTCAAAAATTGGTTTACTTTCTTCTCATCCAAAAATTGTCTTATAGGCGCATCTTGTCGTGTTAAAATATTTTTCAATTCCTCTCCCAGTCTCTTTTCATAAAAAGGATTATAAGTCTTTGGATAAGGACTTTTTTGTCTCCAGAGAACTTCTTTAGGCAATATCCCCTCACCGGCAAAGCGCAGTAATCCCTTTACTCTATGACTTTTATATTTCATCTCCCACGGCACATTCCATAAATACTGCACAATTCGTTCATCGGCAAAAGGTACTCTTGCATCCAGACCACAATATCGACTCGTTCTATCCATTCTATCTAAAAGCGTTGTCATAAACCATTTCAAGTTTAAATAAGCAATCTCTCTGCGTCTTTTTTCTCTGCCTGTTTCCCCATCCAACACAGGCGTATCCTTTATGGTTCTTTCATAAGCCTCTTTTGCGCATTCCAGCATAGGAAGCCGTTTTATCCATTCTTCTGACAGAAGAATCTGACGGATTTTCATATCTGAAGACCATGGAAATGCCCGCAATGCAAAACTATCTTCTTTATAAAACCATGGGTATCCCCCAAAAATTTCATCTGCTCCTTCTCCTGTCAAAACAACTTTTCTCTCTTTGGCTGTCTTTTCACAAAAGTATAACATAGAACCTTCTACATCTGCCATACACGGCAAATCTGCTGCATCTACTGCTTTATACAAATAGGAAACCAAATTTTCATTGTTACATTCCAAATATCTGTGATTCGTTCCTGCATATTCTACCATCTTTTCCACCCACGGTCTATCCTGACTAGGCTGAAAAGAATTTGCCTTAAAGTATTTCTTATTTCCTTCAAAATCAAAAGAAAAAGTATCTAACTCTTTTCCCTGTTTTTTTAATTCTCTCGCACAAATTGCCGTTACCAAGCTACTATCTACACCACCAGATAAAAAAGTACTTATAGGAGTATCTGCCTGCATCTGACGCTTTACAGAATCTTCAATTAACCACGCTGTTTTCTCTACCGTTTCTCGAAAAGAGTCTTTATGCTCATAACTTTCTACTTTCCAATATATTGTCTTTTTTATTTTCCCATTTTCTAAGATAACATATTCTGAAGGGAGCACTTCATAAATATCTTGAAAAATATTAGTAGTACGACTCTTAGCCGGTCCTAATGCAAAAATTTCGCATAGCCCTTCTTTTGTCAAAATTGCTTCTATCCCTGATTGTTCCAGTACATCTTTTATTTTTGAGCCAAAAAAAATCTTGTTTTCTCGTTGTGCATAGTATAAAGGTTTTACCCCCATCTTATCTCTACAAAGAAGCACTTTTCTTTTCTTTCCATCCCAAAGTGCCAAAGCAAAAGCACCGTTTATTTTTTCAAAAAAAGCTTCTCCGTATTTTCGATATCCTTTTAAACATACTTCTAATACCTCTTCTTTTGCCAAATTATTTCCCCGTTTATCTAAGATTCTTTTTAATTCATCTAAATTATATATACTTCCATCAAAGGCAATTTTATCCTCTGAATTTTCTAATACAAAATCAAAAAAACCTCTCATGTTTCTACTCCTTCATTGAATAATTGGCTGATATTGTTTTCCTTCCAAAGCATCTTCTGCCGCCGGAATCAAGAGATTGGTATGGGCCAACATAGAGTTTGGTTTTTTTTCTGCATTATCCTGACCAAATGGCACAAAATAAATATTTTTTGTATTCATCAAAAGCCCAATATTTTTCATATTCATTCCTAACGCATCATTGGTAGAAATAGATAATAAAAGTGGTCTTTCATTTCTAAGATGTGCTTTAGCTGCCATAAGCACAGGAGTATCTGTAATTCCATTTGCTAATTTTGCAATGGTATTTCCTGTACATGGCATAATAATCAAAAGATCTAATAACTTCTTGGGACCAATTGGCTCTGCCTGTTCTATTGTTTTTATTACCCGTTTTCCGGTGATCTCCTGTGTCTTTTTTAAAAATTCTTGTGCCTTTCCAAAACGAGTATCCATACTCTGCGCAGAATCCGAAAAAATAGCCTGCACATCTGCCCCTTTCTTAACCAAATTTTCCAATTCTACAAATATTGTTTTATACGTACAAAAAGAAGCTGTAATCGCTACTCCAATCTGCTTTCCTTTTAATTCCATAATTCTCCCTCCTCAACACACTATTTTCTTTTTCCTTCTCTTTTAATCATCTCTCCTAAAATCTCCGCTGAAGATTTTGGTGCATATTTTCCTGGAATCCCAGGAAGTAAAACTGCCTGTATCCCTTTTTCTTGTGCCCATTTAAAATCTACACCTCCCGGAGAAGATGACAAATCCAATATTAATGTATCCTGTGATACATATTCTAACCGTGCCTTTGGAAGAATCATTGCTGGAATTGTGTTAAAAATATAATGTGCCCGTTGCAAAAATAATGGAATTTTATCTTTTTCCATAATTTCATCTGCAACCAAAGCTGCTCTTGCCTTTAATTCTTTCTCCTTTTCATAAACAATCACATGACAGCCCATTCTCTTTAAATAAGACGTCAAAGTACTTCCGCATTTACCATAACCTAGAACAATACAATTACTTTTATATAAATTTCTATTACTTTTTCTCATTGCTTCTGATAAAGCTCCTTCTGCCACAGCAATGGTGTTTTGCATAACAACATGACAATCTTTTAAATAGTCCATACAGACAATTTCCTTTTTTTGTGCCTCTTTCGAAAAACTTGCAGGAATTCCCCCCGCAAAAATTTGACATCCTACAGGTGCATATTCAAGAATACCTTCTAAAGATAAATCTTCTTTCTTTTCTTCAGAAAATACCTCTCCGTTTTTTAAAAAGGGGATAGGAGCTGCTATAATGGCAGAATCTGCTAATGCCATTTTTAATGAATTTGATTTTTCTCCATGAACACAATTCACTGCATAAGTCTTCACTTCATATCCACTTTTTTGCAAGATTTCAGCCAAATAACCCTGACGATTGTCACCGCCAATTACTGCTACTTTATTTAAATAGAATTTCAATCTAATTTGAGAACCTTTTTCTTTTATGGTATGCCGCAAAATAAGATTGGTTATTTTAAAATTTTATTGACAAATCCCCTAAAAAAACTTAAAATGAACATCGTTCAATACAGAAGAAAGGATTTTTATTTATGAAACGATATTTAAATTTTGCTTTTTATTATTTTCTTTTTGCCATGATGGGAGGGGTCTTTTACCGAGAATTCACAAAACTTTTTAATTACTCCGAAAAAACCACCCTATCCCTGATACATGTACATCTTATGGTTTTAGGCACTTTCTTATTTCTACTTCTTGCCTTATTTACCCAATATCTAAATCTAGAAAACGAGCGCTCTTTTCATCACTTTCTTTTTCTCTACTCTATTGCGCTACCTTTTATGGTTCTTATGATGATAATAAAGGGAATCTTACAAGTTTTAAAAGTTTCTCTTTCCTCCGGATTTGATGCAGCCATTTCCGGATTTGCAGGAATTTCTCATATCCTTATGTTAATTTCCTTCCTACTTTTATTCCATGCTTTCAGAAAATGTATGAAATAACGTTTTAGGAGTAAAGTTTAAGTCTATTTCTTTACTAGTATGTGTTATAAAATCATGAAAAAAATCCCACATCACATTTCCTGTGATGTGGGATTTTTTAACTTAATGCTATTACTCTTAGTTGCATTCCCTACTATAGCGAAAAGACATCAATTAAATTTTTCTTTCAATTTATGATTATTAAATAGAAACAATAATTCCTCCATCATTTGCATACATACTGCTAACTCCTGCAGTATCTAAAACAACTACGTCTTTCACATCCATTCGTTTTAAAATTTCTTCTTTCACAATTTCAGCACGAGAAGCACAATTACAATGCGTAATTCCTAATATCTTATCAGCACTATCTTTTGCATTTTCCACAACATAATCTACCATTTTTATAAGAGCCTTGTTAATACCTCTTGCCTGATCCAATTGCGCAATAGTTCCTTCTGCTGTACCATTCATAACAGGTTTAATTTTCAATGCAGTTGCCACAAAAGCCTTAATATTACTTAATCTCCCATTTTTTCTCAATGTTTCCAAATTTTCTAAAACAAAATAAATCTTCTGAGATTGAATGTATTCCTCAACCGTCTTCACTACTTGATCAAAATCCATTCCGGCTTCTTCACATTCTTCGATTTTCATAGCAATCAGTGTTTCACCTACAGAAGCAGAACAAGAATTGAAGATATGCACCTTCTTCTCTGGTTCATCCTCTAAAAGAAGATTTTTCCCTAAAACTGCACTGTTATAAGAACCACTCAAATTAGATGAAAGAGTGATTGCATAAACGTGTTCTGCTTCGCACTCAAAAGCCTGACGATACTTTTCTGGTGATGGGCAAGATGATTTTGGACACTCTGGACATTTTGCTACTTTTTCCAAAAAATCAATTTGATTGAATTTTTCATCATCTACAATATCTTCATTCCCTACCGTTAGAATTAATGGCACACTTTCAAATTTTTCATCTGTTTTCCATCTTTCCAATAATTCTCCACAACTATCTATTACAATTTTATATTTCATTTTCCATAACCTCTTTATGTAGTTTTTAATACCATTTCTTATATTACCATAAAACCTCTTATTTGAAAAGGTTTTTTACTAAAACACTGGGATTTTTTTTCATTTTCGTTTATACTATTCTTGATATTTTATCTAAATAGAAAACTTTTATAGAAATGAGGGATTTTCTTTATGATTGCATTACAAGTGCAAGATATAAAAAATTTTATGTCAAAGCTGTTGATTGGTACCGATTTTGACGCCTTCTGGCTTTCAGAAGCAACAATCACAACTTCCACCACCTATACCATAGACGGACTTCTCCATCCTGATTTTTTTGACACACAGGAAGCTGAAATAATAAAAAATGAAAGACGTGAATATGCTCTTTGGAAAGACATCAAACCCTTTTGCTTTTCTATCATGAAAGGGAAAAAAACACCCCTTCACTTTAAAATTGTATTCATGCTTTCCAAAAAAAATACGGAAAAACTTTTATTCGGAAACCATGTTCCCCTCACTCTGGATGATATTTTCGGTCTTTTCGTAAATTTTCAATATGATGGAACACATTTAACCTGTACTACAGGAACTTCTGTAAAAACTTTTACTCTTGATAAAACTTTAGATCATGTATGGGATGAGTTGATTCAAAAATTTTTCAAGCAACAGCAAATCCCTTATGAAATTTTATAGAATGGAGAAACAACTTATGATACAAGATATTGAGCCACATTGTTATCACAACGAATATACACCTGCTCCACCTAGAAAAAAGGATTTTATTTTATGTTATAATGAGAAAACAATTTTAATAAAAAAAACAGAAAGTAGTTTTTTACTACCACGCTTTTATGATTTACCAAATTTCGAAAAAGAACCTTACATTTATTTATTTTCCATTGATGAGCATCATTTTTACATACTCCCAAAATTGAATCCTTCTCTTTTATCTGATTTCACTTTTGAAGATTTAGTCATCTTCCGCAACCAAACCCCAAAGGATTTATGCTTTGCACTACTTACAGGATTCCATCTATTTTCTTGGTATGAAAGCCGCAAATTCTGTGGCAAATGCGGTAAAAAACTATTGTCTGATACAACAGAACGTATGATGTACTGCCCTCATTGTCATAACAAAGAATATCCGAAAATTTCTCCTGCTGTTATTGTAGCCATTCGAAACGGTGATAGATTATTACTATCAAAATATGCTGGAAGAAACACTACACGTTACGCATTAATTGCAGGATTTACAGAAATTGGAGAAACGCTAGAAGATACAGTAAGAAGAGAAGTCATGGAAGAAGTCGGACTTAAAGTAAAAAATATCCAATATTATAAAAGCCAGCCCTGGGGGCTTTCTTGTTCTATATTATCCGGATTTTACTGTGATTTAGATGGTGATGACACTATAACCCTAGATCAAAAAGAACTCTCTTCTGCACAATGGTTTAAACGTGATGAAATCCCCTATGATAACTATGATGTAAGCCTTACCCGAGAAATGATGATTCAATTTAAAAAGGGGTTCTACTAATTTAAAATACCCTTACATTATGAAAATAATTACTGAAAAAACTTAGCTGAAAACTTTCTATAAAACAAGAGAACCTCTTATTTTGTCTTTATGGATAACAATAAGAGGTTCTCTTGAAATATTTTTAAATTATATTTCTGTTAATTTTATTTTGCCAGAAGAAGCATAATTTCATTACTTCTTGCAACAAATTTTGTCATTTCTTCTGGTGTTAATTGTCTATGGCTAATTAATGCCAAATCATACAGCTGTTCACACAACATATTAACATTTTCATTTTCTTTATTTCCCAGAACATACTGTACCAGTTTATTATTGGCGTTTAATACTAATGTTTCCTGTCCACCAAACATAGACGGATCCATGCCATACATATTATACATTTTCATCATTTCCTGCATACGACGGTTCTCTTCTGAAATCGTCATCATGGAAGATACCTTTTCATTTTTCAAATTTTCTACTTTAACTGTCAGATTTTCTTTGTTTAATGCTTTCTTAAATATTTCAGATAAAGTCTTTGTTTCTTCCTCTAAATCTTTACCATCTTCTTTCACTGCATCTGTTACATCTGCATCAATGCGAAGAAATTTTACATTTTCTTTTACCTGTTCTACATGAGAAATAAATGGAGAATCAATATTGTGTTTTAAAATAACAGCATCTTGTTTTTCTTCTCTGAACATATTAATATACTGGCTTTGCTGTACCTCATCTGTTACATAGTAAATATTTGTCTTTTCTGGTTCTTTTTTCGCTTCTTCTTTTGCTTCTTCAAGAACTTCTTCCTTATTCTCCTCAGTAACACCTTCTTGATCTTCTGGTGTTTCCACAACATTTTCTTTAATACAATCTTCTAGTGTCAAATATTTACCATCTATGTTTTTATATAAAATATAATCCATCATTCTTTCCGAAAATTTTGTATCTTTTAAGCAACCGAATTTAATAAATGGATTAATATCATCCCAGTATTTTTCATAATTTTCTCTGTCTGTTTTACACATACCAGATAACTTGTCTGCCACTTTTTTACTAATGTAATCAGAAATTTTCTTTACAAATCCATCATTTTGAAGGGCACTTCTTGACACATTCAACGGTAAGTCCGGACAATCAATAACACCCTTTAACAGCATTAAGAATTCTGGAATAACCTCTTTAATATTGTCAGCAATAAATACTTGATTATTGTACAATTTAATAGTTCCCTCAATAGACTCATACTCCATATTGATTTTTGGGAAATATAAAATACCTTTTAAATTAAATGGATAGTCCATATTTAAATGAATCCAGAATAATGGTTCTTTATAGTCCATGAATACTTTACGATAAAATGTTTTGTATTCTTCTTCTGTACACTCATTTGGATGTTTCATCCATAATGGATTTGTATCACTTAAAGATACCGGACGTTTGTGAATTTTTACCATCTCTTTTGCAGGAGAAATTTCCACAATCTCTTTTTCACCATTTTCATTTTCTTTTTCTTCGGTTTTGGCATCTTCGTGAATGTGTTCTACAACTACATCATCTTCTTTTACTTCAGATTCTTCAATCGTTTCATATTCCTGCGGTGCATTTGCTTTAGAAAGGAATATTTCTACTGGCATAAAAGAACAGTATTTCTCAATAATTTCTCTTGCACGATATTCATTGGCAAACTCCAAACTTTCTTCATTTAAAAACAACGTAATTTCTGTTCCTACTTCTGTTTTATTACCTTCGCCAATTTCATATTCTGTTCCACCATCACAAGCCCAATGTACTGGTACAGCATCTTCTTTATAAGAAAGTGTATCAATCTGAACTTCATCAGCTACCATAAATGCGGAATAAAATCCCAAACCAAAATGTCCAATAATCTGATCTTCATTTGTTTTATCTTTATATTTTTCTAAGAACTGTGTAGCACCAGAAAATGCAATCTGTGTAATGTATTCTTCTACCTCATCTGCAGTCATACCAAGACCTGTATCAATGAATTTTAACGTTTTTTCTTCTGGATTTACAATAACCTGAATTTTGTTTTTATGTTCTTCCGGAAAAGTATATTCTCCCATAACTTCCAATTTTTTTAACTTTGTAATTGCATCGCAACCATTGGAAATTAATTCACGAAAGAATATGTCATGGTCGGAATAAAGCCATTTTTTAATAATCGGAAAAATATTGTCACTGTTAATTGATAAAGTACCACGCTTATTAGCCATGATAAAATACATCTCCTTTTTTATTCTTATATTGGGAAACTTTTCCCTGTCTAAGCATCATAATAATCCCCATTGGAATAAAAGTCAAGAGAAAATTAGCACTCATTTAAAATGAGTGCTAACAAACTTTTATAAACTTTCTTAAATATTTATAAACATCTTATTTTTTCTTTGCTGCAATAAAAATATTGGGTGGATTTTTATGAAAATTTATAGCCTCTATAACTTCAAAGCCTTTTTCTTGAATATTCTGTTTCAAATTAATCGGAGTTTGAAACGCTACATAAGGCATCTTATGTAATTTACTTTTCCAAAACTTTTTCACAGAATCTTTTGATAAATTTCTTCCCAAACAATCTGTAGCAGAAAGAAAAATTCCTCCTGGTTTTAAAATTTCATGAATTTTCTCTATAACTTCTTCTTGATCCTTCATATATAAAAGTACATTATACGCCACTACTACATCGTAGCTTTCTGGATCTATTTCCATTTGAGTCAATTCTCCTTTATAAAAGGTAATATTCTCTCTTAGCTTTTCTTTTGCTTTCTTTCTAGCCTTTTGAATCATATTTGCTGAAATATCCGTTGCTGTAATTTCCTTTACATATTTTGAAAGAGGAATCGTTGCAACACCAGTACCACAACCAATTTCAAAAACTTTATCTTCTTTCTTTAAAAATGCAATAGAATTTTTTACAGTTTTTTTATAAGCATTTTCATAAATTGACAACACTTGTTCATCATATGTTTTTGCCCGTTTATTCCAAAAAAACGAAGCATTCTCCTTTAAATTTCCCATAATAATCCCTCTTTTATTACTTCAAAAACCAACGCAATAATTTCTTTTTCCAAAAAGTATATGGCTGATAACGTATTGGAATATCTATTCCTTGATATTTTTTAACAATACTCTTTGTATGACTAAAAGTATCAAAACTTCTTTTTCCATGATAACTTCCCATTCCACTGGCTCCTACACCACCAAATCCCATTCTTGATGTTGCCAGATGAATAATGGTATCATTAATACATCCTCCTCCAAAAGATAATTTCTTCAAAATTTCTTGCTCAGTTTTTAAATTCCTTGTAAAAAGATACAGCGCAAGAGGTTTTTCCCCTCGTTTTATAAAATCTTCCGCCTCATTTAAATCTCTATAAGTTAAAATAGGAAGCACTGGTCCAAAAATTTCCTCTTGCATAATAGGTGACTTCTCCGTAACATGATCCAAGATTGTAGGAGTAAGAAATAATTTTTCTCTATTTCCACATCCACCTTTTACAACAGTTTCTCCTTCTATAAGTTTCATAATACGATCATAATGCTTCTCATTAATAATCCTGGGATAATTCCGATTATTTAAAGGTTCTTTTCCGAACATTTTGTCTATCCAATATTTTAAATACTCTATAAACTGTTCTTTCACATTTTCTTGTACCAAAAGATAATCTGGTGCCACACAAGTCTGCCCACTATTTAAATACTTTCCAAAAACTAAACGTTTGGCTGCCAACTTTAAATTCGCTGTTTCATCTACTATACAGGGACTTTTTCCGCCTAATTCTAAAGTAACCGGTATCAAATTTTTTGCTGCTTTTTCTAGAACAACCTTACCTACTGCTTTACTTCCTGTAAAGAAAATATAATCGAATTTCTGATCCAAAAGTGCTGTATTTTCTTCCCTTCCTCCTTCCACAACTGCTACAAACTCTTCTGGAAAAATGCCAGAAAGAATTTTTTTAATCACAGCAGATGTATAAGGTGCATACGCAGAAGGTTTCACCACACAACAATTTCCTGCAGCAATAGCTCCAATCAATGGCTCCATACATAACATAAAGGGATAATTCCAAGGAGCAATAATCAAAACCGTACCATACGGTTCAGCGATTTCAAAACTCTTTGCCATAAACTGTGCCATAGGCGTTGGAACACTTTTTTCTTTTACCCAGTTCTTTAAGTTTTTCTCTATATAATTCAATTCAGAAAGCGTCATTCCGATTTCTGTCATATAAGATTCAAAATCTGATTTCCCCAAATCTTGATACAATGCTTTTTCAATTTCTTTTTCATAATGCAAAATTGTATGTCTTAATCGAAAAAGAGCTTTTTGGCGAAATTCATACGACTTGGTTCTGTTTTTTTCAAAAAAAACTTTCTGCCTTTTTGCTATGCTCTCTATTTCCATGAACCAACACCCCGTTTCTTTGACATTTTAACCTTCTACAATTAAATACTGTCCATTTGGTAATGGAAAAACTTCGCTTGCATCCTCTAGTTCTTCTAAAGTCATTCCATCCACATCCATACCATTTTCTTCAAAATATTCTTGTACTTCAGCTAAAGAATCTACTACTACTGCCATACAATCTTCTAAAAATGCTTCTGCTTCTTCTTCTGTTTCTGCTACACGTTCTACGAATAACTGCTCCTGATTTCTTAAAAAAGTTACTAAACATTCTTCACTATATTCATTCATTTTAATTTCCTCCCTATAAACTTATAACTGTTTCCATGCTCTCCTTATTCAGTATGCTATGCAACATCTCTTCTGCTAATACCTGAAATCAAGCTAGACATTTTTACGTTACTATGTATTAATTATCTTGCACTATTTTCAAAATTTCTTCTGGGGTATCCACAATTTGATCCGCATGATGTTCCAATAATTCCTGTCTTGGTCTAAATCCCCAGGTTACACCAATCGTATACATTCCTGCAGCTTTTCCCGTATCCATATCTGTATCTGTATCTCCACAATAAAGACATTCTTCCGGCTCAACACCAAAAGCTGTTGCAAGAGCTAAAGCCCCTACCGGTGATGGCTTTCTAGGTATGCGTTCTGTTTGTCCTTGCACTTTATGAAACATCTTATCACCAAAAATTTTTGCAACCACATCTATAGCTGCTTCATGTGGTTTATTCGACAACACTGCAATTTTAATTCCTTCTTTTTTTAACGCTTCTAACATTTCAATAATTCCCGCAAAAGGTTTCACATGATAAAAAGGATTCTGTGCAAATCTCTGTCGATATACTTTACGCACCTGATCATAATCTACTTTATTTCCATTAGGTGTTGCTTCTAACATTCTTCTTACTAGCTCATCTGCTCCATCGCCTGCATAAAAATTATAATTTTCCACAGGCAATGCTAACAGTCCAAATTCTTGTAAAACTTGATTTCCTATATATGCTATGGACTCCACCGTATCTGCAATTGTTCCATCTAAATCAAATATACATACTTTATACATGATTACCACTCCCTGCTTTCTATCCCCATATTTTTCAATTCTTGATATAGTCTTGCCAGAGGTAGCCCTACCACATTATTATAATCCCCATAAATTTCTTTAATAAAAATAGCTGATTTTCCTTGAATACCATAAGCTCCTGCCTTATCCATAGGTTCTAATGTTTCCACATAATCTGTAATTTCTGCTTCTGTCATAGGATAAAAAACAACTTTTGTTTTTTCATGGAAAATTTTTTTTATGTTCTCTTCTCCCCTTCTCACCATAATCGTTACCCCTGTATAAACTTCATGTTCTCTTCCCTGAAGATTTTGAAGCATCTTTACAGCATCTTTTTTTGAAGTTGGTTTCCCCAATATATTTCCATTACTTACCACAACAGTATCTGCTCCAATTACAACTACATCTCCTGTTTCTTTTTTATAAATATCTTCACATTTTAAATACGACAATTCTTTTACTGCCATTTCTGGATCCACCGTATTAATTTGCTCCTCTATTTGACTGGGATTAACCATAAAAGGGATTCCTCCCTGTTTTAAAAGCTCCCTACGTCTAGGAGAATTACTTGCCAATATAATCTTTTTCATGATTTTCTCCTTTAAATCAATTCGCACTTTTCAATTTCTAGTATATCCTGTCTTTTTCTCTGATGCAAGATGAAAAAAGGCGGCATTTTCATGCCGCCACAATTAACTGCTGTACAGGTCTGCCTTTTAAAAACAGTTTTTCATACACCACCTCGCACTTTTTAAATTTATGAAACATCTTTTGTGCATCACACTCATTGCAATACACTTTCCAACATCCACAACATTTACAATTTTTTCCTTGGTTCTTAATAAATCCTTCCACGTCATCTTCTGGATAACCTAAAAATAATCCTATCTCATGAGGAAATTTTTCACAGGTTTGTAATTTATTTTGTAAAATTCTAATGGCTTCTTTCGCATCACTATAATGATATCCCTTTGCCTTCAACATCCCCCTTGTCTTTTCTCTACTTAAATCTTCCTCCAATTTTTTTCTTCTATTCACATACAAAAGCGCCCTTTGATCTGTGGTTCGCATAATTGTAATATCTAATCCCTTTTCTTGAAAAATCCCTTTCCAAAACGTAAGGCTATTCTCAAATTCCTCTCTGGATTCCCAGGAATACCAAAACAAATTGGCTGTTTTTAGCCCTGCTAGGGTAGGTGCACTATGTCTGATTAAAACTTCCTCCAGCATTTATTTTCCCTCCTCTTTAATATCTTCCAGGACAGACTGTAATGCTGCTGTACTTGCTCTGTGAATTCTCCGGATAGGAATATTATTTCGCTTTGCTTCTTGAGACGCATTCATTACCATTTTATGAGATACGGTATTTGTAAATAATAACAACAAATCTGGACATCCCATTTTTTTCTTAATAGATCCATTTTCTTTTACAAACACTTTCGCCTTGCATCCATAACTTTCACATAAATTTTCATAACGTGTTACCATTCGTTCATTTCCACCGATAATTACAATACTCATATATTATTCTCCTCTCTTGAATTAGTCTAAGCTAACCTATGGTTAAAAAAAATTCGTTCTTTAAATTAGTTGTAACTAACTAGTATGATACTGATTTTTTTTCTATTTGTCAACTGTTTTTTTCAAACACTTAAATTTCATAGAAAATTAATGAAAAAATACTTCCATTCCTGAGTGAAAAAGGATTATAATGGAGAACATATAGATAATACCTAGAATAACGAAAGTTTAATTTTAGAAAGGATTTTGATTATGGGAAATTTAAGTAAAAAATTATTAGGTGCTGGACTAATAGGCGCAACTGCGGGAGCAGCTGTTTATTATTTTACAAAAAAGAAAGACGAAAATCCTGATCTCCAAGAAGAATTTGCTGACTTTCAAGATAATTTAAAGGAAACTGCTGCATCTGCAGTTAATGTAGCCTCTAAATTCAAAAAAGCAGTTGAAAAATCTGTAGATCAAGCAGTCAACAAAGTAAATAATCTTGCCGAAGAATTTTCCGAAGATGATATCTTCGAGGATGATTTTGATACTCTTAACGAAGATATGGATAATCTTAAAGAAGATTTAAAAGATACTGTAAAAGATGCACAAGAAACCGTAAAAGATGTTGCTGAATCTGTTACTGCAACCGTAAAAGATTGCTTTAAAGAAGAAGAACAGGAAGAAGATAAAAACACTTCCTCCGAACTTTAAAATAGCTCTTGTAAAAATCTTCTATTCATAATACAATCACTTTAGTGGGTATTCAACTATTTATAAAGTGAGGATTTTACTATGGATAATAATTTGTTTGAACAAGCAAAGAACGATGATATTTTATCAAAGGAACTAATCTCTTTTTTACTGGAAAGCATGGAATACAGTCGACTAAGTTTTATTAATGATGCCGTTGATATTCTAAAAGTTTTAAAAATTCGTATTGAACGGGGAGATAAAATTACAGATGCGGTTTCCTTGGAAACTTATACCTTAAAAGGCTTTAAGGCTTTTGTAAAAGAACATTTTTCAGAGTATATTTACAATCAAGTCTTTACCCCTTTAAAAAAAGATGAGAAAATATATTTTTCTTTAGCAGCTTGTGATGGCGGATACGAACTTATACTTTCTGATAAAGACAGTAAAGTGTATAACTGGATTTCCAGTTTAAATGAAAAATTTTCTCTTGTTTACATGATTGCTACGAAAATTGTATACATTAAAAATATTAAGACAAAAACCTACTCTCCCTTTATTTCTGAAAATGGAAAGTATTGCCGATATGATGATACCATAGGTAAAATTTTAGAAATTCATGAGTAACTATTTTATCAAGGGGGACATTTTCCGTCTCCCCTTGATATCTTTTCTATCTATTCCAAACCTTCTTTAAAAGTTTCATAGCTTCCCCAATTTCATTCTCTCCCATTCCTGCATATCCTAAAAGCACTTTACATTCTTTTTGAGAATTTTTCATAATACAATATTCCGATACTCCATAAACTTTCACACCTACATCTCTTGCTCTATCTATAGCCTCCTGCTCTGTCAATCCGTTAATAAATTCCAAAACAAAATGGACTCCTGCATTTTCTCCATGAAACACGCAAATTTCCTGCATTTCTTTTAAATACTTCACAAGTAAATCGTGCTTACCTTTGTAAACCTTGCGCATGCGATTCAAGTGTTTTTCATAATAACCTTCTTTCAAAAAAAGTTCTAATATTTTTTGATCGGTCTTAGAAACTGTTACAGAAAAAAAATACTTTTCTTTTAAGCATCTCTCCATAAGGCTTTCAGGTAAAACCATGTAACTAACTCGAATTGATGGCGCTACAGATTTTGAAAAAGTCCCCATATAAATAACACTTCCGTTTCGGTCAAATCCCTGTAAACTTGGAATCGGTTGCCCCTTATAACGAAATTCACTATCATAATCATCTTCAATAATATAACGTTCTTCTGACTTTTTTGCCCAGTTTAACAACTCTATACGTCTTTTCAAAGGCATAATCATTCCCATAGGAAACTGGTGTGATGGCATAACATAAACAATTTTTACATTTTTTTCTTCTAAATCTCTAATATCAAGCCCCTGCTCATCTTGCTTAATTGCTTGAACTTCATAACCGATATGCTTAAAATCATAATATGCGCTAATATAAGTAGCAACCTCCATTGCCACTGTTTGCTTTTCTCCAAGAATTGCCCCTAACAGCATTAGAAGATAATCATTTCCTGCTCCAATAACAATCTGCTCTTTACTACACTTTACTCCTCTGGACCGATACAAATATTCCGCTATTTCCTGTCTGATTCCATCTTCTCCACAGGAATTTCCAAGCCGAAAGAATTCCTCATCTGCCTCTAACAGCACTCGTTTTGATAACTTTTGCCACACATTATATGGAAAACTTCCCTTATCAATTTCATTTAAAGCAAAATCATATCGGTATTTTTCTTTTGATTCTTTAATTATATGCTTTTCTTGTAATTCTTGTTTTGATATACTCTCTGAAAAGTAAATTCCTTCCAGCTGAGATATATAATAGCCTTTACATGGCCTCGCTTCAATATATCCCTCTGAAACCAGCTGATCATACGCAAGTTCAATGGTGCTTCTGCTGACAGAAAGATACCGGGAAAGTGCCCTAGATGAGGGCAACTTATTTCCCGGTTTAAATTGTTCTGTCTGTATTTCCTTTTTTATAAATTCATAAATTTGCTGATAGATTGGAACTTTTGAGTCCTTATCTATAAAAATCATTAATTCAATCATCTTATTTCAATTTAAAAGAACTCTTTAAAGATACAATACGATTAAACACTGGTGCTCCTGGCTTACTATCGTGACAATCTGCGCAGAAAAAACCATTTCTTACAAATTGAAATCTATCATAAGCTTCTGCCTTTCCTAAAGCTGGTTCTACAAAACATCCTTTTACAACTGACAATGAATTTGGATTTAAATTCAAACTTCCGTCCTCTTTGTTGTAAACACCTTTTTCCTCGTCAACGATATTCTCATATAAACGACATTCAGCTTCTACCGCTTCCTGTGCACATACCCAATGAATGGTTCCTTTTACCTTTCTTCCGTCCGGTGAATTACCACCTTTTGAAGCCGGATCATAGGTGCAATGAATAACCGTAACATTTCCTTCCTCATCTTTTTCAAGCCCTGTACAAGTAACAAAATATGCATTCATAAGACGTACTTCATTTTCTGGATATAAACGTTTGTACTTCTTAATAGGAACTTCCATAAAGTCTTCTCTTTCAATGTACAGTTCTCTTCCAAAAGGAACCTGTCTTGTTCCCAACTCTGGATTTTCCATATTATTGGGAACTTCTAAATATTCAATTTCTCCCTCTGGGTAATTATCAATCACCAACTTCACAGGATCTAAAACAGCCATCATACGTGGAGCTTTCATTTTCAAATCTTCTCGAATACAATACTCCAACATAGCATAATCTACAGAACTATTAGCTTTAGAAACACCACACAATTCTACAAATTTTTGGATTGACTCTGGTGTAAATCCACGTCTTCTTAAAGCTGCAATGGATACTAAACGAGGATCATCCCATCCATCTACAATACCATCTTCAACCAATTTTTTAATATATCTTTTTCCTGTAACTACATTGGTCAGGTACAATTTTGCAAATTCAATCTGTTTTGGAGGATGTGCATACTCTAATTCCTGAACAACCCAATCATATAATGGTCTATGGTCCTCAAATTCCAATGTACAAATAGAATGTGTAACTCCTTCAATAGCATCCTCAATTGGATGGGCAAAATCGTACATTGGGTAAATACACCATTTATCCCCTGTGTTGTGATGTGTCATATGAGCTACTCGGTAAATAACAGGATCACGCATATTAATATTCGGAGATGCCATATCAATTTTAGCTCTCAGAACTTTGCTTCCGTCTTCAAATTCACCATTTTTCATTTTTTCAAACAATTCAAGATTTTCTTCTACACTTCTATTTCTGTAAGGACTTTCTTTTCCAGGTTCTTTTAAAGTTCCTCTGTACTCTCTGATTTCTTCTGCTGTCAAATCACATACAAATGCTTTTCCTTTTTTAATCAGTTTTACTGCTGCTTCATACATCTGATCAAAATAATTAGATGCAAAGTACAGGCGGTCTTCCCAGTCAGCACCTAACCACTGAATATCTTTTTTGATGGATTCTACAAATTCTACTTTTTCCTTCGTAGGATTTGTATCATCAAAACGCATATTGAATTTCCCATGGTATTTTTGTGCTAATCCATAATTTAATAAAATGGATTTTGCATGACCAATATGCAGATAACCATTTGGCTCCGGCGGAAATCTAGTACAAATTTCATCATACTTTCCCTCTGCCAAATCTTTTTCAATTATCTGCTCAATAAAGTTTTTAGAAACGGTTTCTTTTGCTGTTTCTTTTTCCACTTTTTTTTCCTCCATCTATGGTAATTTTCTTTGGCTTAAACCAAATTTTTGTCTAAATAATAAACTTAAGGAATATACTACCATAAAATCTTTGATTTTCAAAGGCTTTGCCTATATTTTTTATGATTTCAGTCTAAAATCATAAAATTTGCTGTTGCTGTAGCAATAATTTTCTCAGTTTTCTCTGATTTACATACCGCATGAACATTACATATTCTTCTTCCCACTCTATCTGCCGTTGCTGTTACTAAAAGTGCATCTCCTGGAAGACCCGGACTTAAATAATTAATGTTTAAATTAACTGTAGGCGTGCTTTTATTTCCACTTGCATTTCTTAAAACTGCTCCACAAGTAGTATCAATGGCAATAGCAATTACTCCTCCATGCATGGTAGACATATGATTTAATTCCCATTTTTGTATCGGAAATCGAAGGGTAAGACTTTTTTTGTCCTCGTTATAAGAATAAAATTCCATTTTCATCTTATCATATAAATGATCTGGTGAATTTGGAGATATCATTTCCATCTGTTTTTTTATTTCCTGTTCTATTGTATTCTGCATATTCTCTCTCCTTTAATATCGTACTTCTAACAACGTCAACCCTCTGGCCGGTGCTGTAAAACCTGCTTCTTTCCTGCTACAACACCCTAAAATCCTTTGCATATCTTCTGGTGTTTTCCATCCTCTTCCCACTTCAATCAACGTGCCTGTTAAAATACGAACCATATTATATAAAAAACCATTTCCTGTATAAGTAATAACAATTTCCTGAGTTAAAGCTTCAATATTGATACTATAAATAGTTCTCACAGATGACTTTTTCATCTTTTTATTAGAACAAAAGCTTTTAAAATCATGAGTTCCTTCCAAATATTTTGCTGCTTTTTTCATAGCATCCACATCTAAATTTTCATGAATGGGACATTGATACTTTCTTTCAAAAACATTCTTATGAATACCAGACACAATTCGATACTGATACACTTTCTCTTTTGCATTTAAACGACTGTGAAATCGTTCTTCTACTTGACTTACTTTAGAAATTTCAATATCCTCTGGCAAATATTCACTTAAATATTGACAAATTTCTTCGCAGCTTTTTTCGCAATCTGCATGAAAATTAGCTACTTGTCCTTTAGCATGAACACCTGCATCGGTTCTTCCTGCTCCCTGAATTTGTATCTCCGTTCCCATCATTTTCGTTAAAACATCTTCGATTTTTCCTTGTATGGTATTGTCCGTATCCTTCTGACGCTGCCAACCTCCATATCTGCTTCCGTCATATTGAATATCCAAACGGTAGTTCATTCTACTCTCCTTTTAAACAGACAAAAGGTGTTACATAAATGCAACACCCTGTATCTTTATTTCTTATTTTACCAGATAAACATCTGCATAATTTACACCTAAAGCATTTGCTCTATCATGGTCATTTACATAAACATCAATACGATTTCCTTTAATCGCACCACCGCAATCTTCTGCAGTAAATACATGTCCATTGATAATTACCTGTGTTCCATAAGGAATAACTTTCGGGTCTACCGCAATGGTTCTTCCTTCTACTACTGGTGTTCCAGTAGCTGTAATACCAGTTTCTACATCACAGCACAACTCACAGGAACAATAATAAGTCAATTTAAAGTTGCCCAATTTTTTACCATACATATCTGAGGTAGCATTGACTTCTGCAATATCGCCACTTCCATAGGAAGTTGCCTCATCATTTAATACCCGAACTGCCCATACTGCATTTTTAGTATTCAAATTACCCTGAACAATACCATAATCCTTACCCATAGCTTCAACGGTCTTACCATCTCCTGCATAGATAACAACATGGTATACATATCCATTCTTTGCATAGAATATCAAATCTCCTGGCTGTGCATCCTCTACAGCGATTTTCGTACCAGACTGCGCTTGATCCGCTGCAACTCTTGGCAAATCATATCCATATTCCTTAAAAATACTCTGTACAAAACCTGAGCAATCTGCTCCCTCTGTCAGACTGGTTCCTCCCCATACATAAGGATTTCCAATAAACTGAGAAGCAAACTCTACTACTGAGGTTCTAAGTTGACCTCCAGGTACTCCTGATTTTACGGAAGTAAGTGTGTAATAACAAGCTTCATTTTCCTCTGGTTTGATTTCTTCTTTTGCAAGAGCGTAAGAGTCCTCACCTTTTTCTATTACTTCTTCCTGTACAGACTCTTCCATATTCAGATATTGTTTATCTACAAATCCTCTAACATCACCAGATTCTATATAAATCCAATCCTCATCTTTATCTGCCAGTACATAACAAAGACTGCCTTTATCTAGTGTTCCCACAATACGAGACTCTATTCCCTTGCCTTCTCTTACATTTAAAAGACTGGCTGTTGTTAAAGCATATCTTTTATCTACAACTGTTTGATTTACCGTTGCCCTTAAATATAAAAAGGCTTTATTTTCTCTATATGGCACTGTTTCTTTTGCCATAGGGGCAACGCCTTCAATTCCCTTATATTCTTCACCAAATCTTGCAGCTAAAGACTTCGCCTCTTTTTGATATCGTTCTAAAATCTTTTGAGCATTTTCACCTGTTACAACAGTCTCTGCTTTTACAAATCCCCTGACAGTTCCAGACTCTACATAGAGCCACCCATTTTCTTCTTCTTTCAGTATGTAACATACCCCTTTTTTCGAAAGGGTTCCCACACTCCGGGCTTCATCTGTCATTTCTTCATAAATTTCTATTTTTTCATTAGCAAATGCATATTTTCTGGCTACTGTCCAAAAACGAAAATCATCCACAATCGTAGGGACTTTCACAATTTCTTGTTGCTGAACTAATTCCTGATTCGTTGTAGGTGCCTCTGGATCATCCGCTTCAATCTTTGGTGAACCATTATCTAAAAGTACGACATATCCATTTTCATCTAATGTATAGTGATATCCTTCCGGTAATTTGTACCCCGTTCTTTTTTCATACTGCTCCGGTGTTTCTTGTGACGGTTTTTCATCTACAATATCCGCCTCTATTTTGAGTGAGCCGTCTTCATGAAAAGTCACATATCCATTCCCATCTAACACATAATGATGTCCTTCCGGTAATTTATATCCTGTTCTTTTCTCATACTGCTCTGGCGTTTCTTGGGATGGTTTTTCATTTACAATATCTGCCTCTATCTTAGGTGAGCCATCTTCATAAAAAGTCACGCATCCATTCCCGTCTAACACATAATGATGTCCTTCCGGCAATTTATATCCTGTTCTTTGCTCATATTGCGCTGGTGTCTCTTTCTTCAGGTCTTGGGGTACCTCTGGCTGCTCTGGTACCTCTGGTTGCTCCGGTACTTCCGGTTGCTCCGGTGTTTCCGGCTCCTTTGGCGTTTCCACCTGTGGAGGCTCTTCCGGTGCTATTACAACGGAATTGCTGTCTACCTGTGTCTGTCCATCTGCTGCAAAAACATTTGCTGGAACTGCTAAACTAAGAGCCATAGTAAGCGCAAGTATTTTTTTTATTTCCTTATACTTCAATTCCTTTTCCTCCAGTATTACTGTATCCATTTTCAATTTGAATACGTTTCTTTCAAAAATGTTTTGCCTGATTTTTAGTTTATCATGACTATCTTATCAAATCAACAATAAATTATAACATTTAAAGTTTTTTTTATGCACTTTACCATGCTTTTTGCAGAATAATTCTTGTTTTTTATACAATTATTTTTACTCTTTTTCTTTCATTCTATATTCTACTTCCTTCCTAAGGAAAAATAGAGATAATAAATTAGGAATTGCCATCATTCCATTTAAAGCATCTGAAAGTTCCCAAATGATGGTGGGTGCAATGATACAACCTGGTAACGTAATTAAAATATAAAACAGCCGATATATCTTTATCCCTTTTTCTCCTGCTAAATACTCAGCTGTTTGCGTTCCAAAATAAGACCAGCCAATTATGGTAGCAAAGGCAAACAATGCAGTAGCTCCTGCTAAAAATTCTTTTCCCCAAGGAAGCACTGACGTAAAGGCCATTCCTGTAAGAGTTGTTCCATCCATGCAATCGGTTTTGTTGTAGGGCACTCCGCTTACTAATATGACAAGAGCGGTAATGGTACAAACCAGAATTGTATCAATAAATACTTCTAAAATCCCCCACATTCCCTGTACTTTTGCATCTTTCACATCAGACTGAGCATGGGCCATTACCGAAGAACCAAGTCCTGCCTCATTAGAAAAAATTCCTCTTGCAATTCCCATACGCACCGCCTGTTTCACGCTATAACCGGACACACCTCCCACTGCTGCTGAAGGATGAAAAGCATATTGAAAAATCAAACCAAAAGCCCCTACAATTCGATCTCTATAAAAAAATAGTACAATAATTGCTCCCATCAAATATACAGATGCCATAAAAGGAACTAGTTTCTCTGTAAATACTGCAATTCTCTTTATCCCTCCTATTAGGACTATTGCCACAGCAATCATACAAAAACTTCCCGATATAAATGTTGGTATATGGAAGGTTCTCTCAAGCCCTACTGCCATAGAGTTTCCTTGCACCATATTTCCCATACCAAAAGAGGCCCCTAAACAACAAACAGCAAAAACCACTGCCAACGGTTTACACCCAAGCCCTCTCTCCATGTAGACCATGGCCCCACCCTTCCACTGACCTTTTTCATCTTTATAACGATATTTGATTCCCAAAAAATTTTCTGCGTAAGTTGTCATCATTCCCAAAATTCCTGACACCCACATCCAAAAAATAGCTCCTGGTCCTCCAAACATTAACGCAGTAGCAACACCCGTTATATTTCCTGTTCCCAGAGTGGCTGCCAGTGCCGTACAGAACGATTGAAATTGAGTTACAGAAAAGTTTTCTTTACAATCTTTTGTTTTTTTCCCTTTTTTTAATCCGCCAATTGTGTTTTTTATCCATATATGTACTTTTGTAATCTGAAAAAATCCCGATTGTATGGTAAAATAAATACCAGTTCCAAGAAAAAACACCAACATTCCTGGTCCCCATATAAATTCTTGAAAAGAATGAATAAAACCTGCCATTGCATGTTCCTTTTGGATTTCTCCATAAAGCTTATGCCAAAAGTTAATCTTCTATGAAATAAAAAAAGAACAGAGAAATTTGCTTTTGCAAACTTCCCTGCCCCAATATTCTTTCTCTTATTCGAAAGCTTTTCCTACAGAACCAAAGAGTTCCATTTTTTCTTTAATTGTGTCACAAATAGCATCAAATCCTGGTTTTAATAATTTACGTGGATCATATCCTTTTCCTTCATTATCTTTTCCAGCTTCAATGTATTCACGTGTAGCTGCTGCGAAAGCTAACTGGCATTCTGTATTTACATTAATTTTAGATACACCTAAGTCAATTGCTTTCTTAATCATGTCTGCAGGGATACCTGTACCACCATGAAGAACTAATGGCATTTCCCCTGTTAATTTCTGAATGTTATCCAGAACATCAAATCTAAGACCTGCCCAGTTTTCTGGATATTTTCCATGGATGTTTCCAATACCTGCAGCAAGCATATCAACACCTAAGTCTGCAATCATTTTACATTCTTCAGGATCTGCACATTCACCCATACCTACAACGCCATCTTCTTCTCCACCGATAGAACCAACTTCTGCTTCTAAGGACAGTCCAAGACCTTTACAAACACCTGCTAATTCTTTTGTTTTTTCAACATTTTCTTCGATTGGGTAATGAGAACCATCAAACATAATGGAAGAAAATCCTGCTTTAATACATTTATAACAGCCATCATATGTACCATGATCTAAATGCAGAGCAACTGGTACTGTGATATTTAATTCTTCAATCATAGCTTTTACCATATCTGCAACTGTTTTAAATCCGCACATATATTTTCCTGCACCTTCAGAAACACCCAGAATAATTGGGGATTTACATTCTTCTGCAGTTAAAAGTGCTGCTTTTGTCCATTCCATATTATTGATATTAAACTGACCTACTGCATAATGTCCTGCTTTTGCTTTTTTTAACATTTCTGCTGCTGATACTAACATATTCAATGACCTCCATATATTTTATTGAATTGGGTCTAAAACCTAGAACTATTATAACACATTTTTGCTCGCAAGCAAGTATTTCTTAATGCAATTTATCCTATTCCATGCTATAATCTTCATTAAGAATGCTTAAAAGAAAGGAATGTAATCATTTATCATGGAAATAAAAAATTTAATTGTTGGACAATCTGGAGGTCCCACGGCGGTTATTAACAGCAGTTTATACGGTGTTGTTTCTGAAGCTCTTTCCCAACCTTCAATTGGTAAGGTATATGGTATGGTAAATGGCATTGAAGGTTTTTTAAAAGGAACGATTCTCGATTTTCAACAAACTTTTTTTGTCAATGATTTGGAAAAATTAAAAACTACACCCGGTGCCTATTTAGGCTCCTGCCGTTACAAACTCCCAGAAGATTTAGAAGATCCTATTTATTCCGTCCTTTTTCAAAAATTTAAAGAATTAAACATTGGATATTTCTTTTATATCGGTGGAAATGACTCTATGGACACTGTAAGTAAATTATCCCGTTATGCTGAAAAAATTAACAGCGATATTCGTGTCATTGGAGAACCTAAAACTATTGACAACGATCTGGTTATGACAGACCATACTCCCGGATTTGGCAGTGCAGCCAGATATGTGGCTTCTACCGTAAGAGAAATTGTTATTGATGCCAATGTGTATGAGACAAAATCCGTAACTATTGTAGAAATTATGGGACGTCATGCCGGTTGGCTCACTGCTGCCAGTGCTTTGGCAAGAAAAAGTATTGGCGATAACCCTTTATTAATCTATCTTCCGGAAACAGATTTTGATCAAGAAGCTTTTCTTAGTAAAATAAACACCTGTTTCGAAAAAAATCCCAATGTTATTGTCTGTGTTTCCGAAGGAATTCACGATAAAAACGGCACTTTCATCTGTGAATATGACAATTCTGTTGGAACAGATACCTTTGGACACAAAATGCTGGCAGGCTGTGGAAAATATCTAGAAAATTTAGTTCGTAACCGTCTAGGAGTAAAATCACGCTCTGTGGAATTAAATGTAAGTCAACGCTGTTCTTCTTCTATGATGTCAGCAACAGATCAAAAAGAAGCCATTCTTGCAGGACAGTTTGGTGTACGTGAAGCATTAAAAGGCGCTACCGGAAAAATGGTATCCTACATCAGAACTTCTGATTTGCCTTATCGTATGACACTTGGTCTTGAAGATGTTAATCTAATTTGTAATCAGGAAAAAACAGTTCCATTAAAATGGATTTCTTCAGACGGCTCTGATGTAACAGAGGATTTTCTTACTTATGCTCTACCTCTTATTCAAGGTACTGTTGAAATTCCTTTCGGTACAGACGGACTTCCAGACTTTCTGTCTAGAAAATAAATTATTGTCTATTTAGGAGGGGTTTTTATGTTTCATATTTCAAATTTTACAGATAACGATGATATCCGAGTTTTAGACTCTACCGGTCCTTTTACTATTATTGAGTACATGAGAGATTTAAGTGTTTCTCCGTCTGATGCAGAAAAAGCTTATTTCTGCCATGCTATGAATGTTCGTAAACGACAAGTTGTATGCGATCTAAGCAAAGCAAATATCACTTTACAGTCTGGGGCCATGCAGTGGACTGTAGGAAATGTCAATGCAACTACCGGATTAAAAGGTGTAGGTGATTTCTTAGGAAAGGCCGTTCGTGGAAAAATGACTGGAGAAAGTACTATTAAGCCAGAATATACAGGTGATGGTGTCCTAGTTCTAGAGCCTACCTATAAACATTTAATTTTGCTGGATGTAGAAGATTGGAATGGTTCTATTGTTTTGGATGACGGGTTATTTCTTGCCTGCGATGCAAATTTAAAACATAAGGCTGTAATGCGTTCCAATCTTTCCTCTGCTGTATTTGGTAATGAGGGATTGTTCAATCTGGGATTAAAAGGAAATGGTGTTGTCTGCTTAGAAACACCTTGTCCAAAAGAAGAATTGATCACCATCACTTTAGATAATGATGTTTTAAAAGTAGATGGAAACATGGCCGTTGTATGGAGTGGAAGTCTTGACTTTACAGTAGAACGGTCTGGCAAAAGTTTAATTGGTTCTGCTGCCTCAGGAGAAGGCTTGGTAAATGTATACCGCGGTACAGGAAAAGTACTCTTAGCACCTGTACAAAAAACCATTGCTTCTCCTATACAGTATACCCCAGATGATGAAGATTAAAACCATAAAAATAGCGGCACGTTCTTAAGACTGTGCCGCTATTTTTTCAGCTAAATCATTTAAATAAACCCATCTTTCCATTTTTTCTTCTAAAAGTGTTTCAGCTTCCTCTTTTTCTATTGTAAGTTCGTTTAACTTTCCAGAATTTGTAGCATTTTTCATTATTTCCAGTTCCAGCTTTTCCAGTTTTTCCTCTAATTTTGCAATATCATCATCAATAGTTTCAAATTCTTTCTGCTCCTTAAAAGTAAATTTCAATTTTACTGTACGATTTTGCTTCCAGCTTTTTGAAGCATCCTTCTTCTCTTCTTTTTTCTCAGACTGTACACCCTGTTTTACATTTCCATTTCTTCTTTCTTTTGCTTCCAGATAATCCGTATATCCTCCTTCATATTGCTGAAGTTTTCCATTTCCTGTAAATTCGAAAATCCGATCTACTACATTATCCAAAAAATAGCGATCGTGAGAAACAGTCACTACAATTCCTGAAAAAGAATTCAAATAATCTTCTAAAATCGTAAGAGTAGGAATATCCAAATTATTTCCCGGCTCATCTAAAAGCAGTACGTTAATTTCGCTAGAAAGCACACCGAGAAG
This sequence comes from Blautia sp., assembly GCA_029257775.1. Lineage (GTDB taxonomy): Bacteria > Bacillota > Clostridia > Lachnospirales > Lachnospiraceae > Blautia. The sequence continues at coordinate 40,729 of JARIAQ010000026.1, forward strand.
ATACAATCGCCTTTTTTCTCCTCCTGAAAGCTTTCCAATAGGCGCATACTGCATATCTGGAGTAAACAAAAAACGCTCTAGCATCTGAGATGCACTAATTTTCCCCTCTTTTGTATTAATATATTCCGCAATATCTTTTACATAATCAATCACTCTCTGATTATCATTCATCTCTTGTTCTTCTTGAGCAAAATACCCGATTTTAATCGTTTCACCCATTTCGATACTTCCACTATCTGGCTCTATAAGTCCTGCCATTAACTTCATAAGAGTAGATTTTCCACATCCATTTGGTCCAATAATACCTAGCTTCTGATTTTTTAACAAAATATAATTAAAATCTTCCACTAATACTTGGTTTCCATATTTCTTGGAAACATGCTTTAATTCGATTGTCTTCTTTCCCATGCGAGTTTCCACAGACTCTAGTTCCACACTCTGGTCTGACAAAGGGGTATCTGCATTTTTTAAAACTTCTAATCGTTCCAGCCTAGCTCTTTGCTTCGTAGTTCTTGCACGACATCCTCTCTTTGCCCACTCTAATTCCATGCGAAGAATACTCTGACGTTTTCGCTCTGATGCCAGTTCCATTTCTTCTCTTTCTGCCTTTAACTCTAAAAATTGAGAATAATTAGATTCATAACTATACATTTTTCCATGAGATATTTCCAAAATACGATTTGTTACTTTATCCATAAAGTAACGATCATGGGTAACCATCAAAACAGTCCCCCGAAAACTTTTTAAATATTCCTCCAACCACGAAATCATCGCTTCATCTAAATGATTTGTAGGCTCATCCAACAAAAGAATATCAAAATCCTGTGCCAAAATTTTTGCTAAGGCTACTTTTCTTCTCTGTCCACCTGATAATACTGCAATTTGCTTTTCGTATTCTGTAATACCTAGTTGCGTGAGATTACTCTGCACTTTCCATTCCATCTCACAATCCTGTATATAAGAAAGAATCGTAGAATTTTCTGGAAACTGTGGGTTCTGCGGCAAATAAGCAAGTTTCTTGTTATTTTGCATAATAATCTGTCCTGTCTGTGGAACTTCTTCTCCCGCCAGCATCTTTAAAAGTGTAGATTTTCCTGTACCATTGATTCCGATAATGCCTACTTTATCGCCTTCTTGAACACCAAAACTGGCATCTTCAAAAATAACCTTTTCTCCATAAATTTTACTAATATGCTCTATATTTAATATGTTCATGGGAACACTCCTTTTTCTTCCTTTACTTCCTAATCACTATAACAAAGAAATCTCTTGGGGACAATGACTTTTTATTTTTCTTAAAAAGATTGTCATTCTCTGTATAAAATGATATGGTATTAAAGTGTAAAAATAAATTTTTTGGAGGAACATCATGTTAAAATCTGTTATCTTTTTATTAGGGGGATTTCTACTTCTGGTAAAAGGCGCAGACTGGTTTGTGGAGGGTGCATCTTCCATTGCAAGACGTCTGCGTATCCCCTCTTTAATTATAGGACTTACCATTGTAGCATTTGGAACTAGTGCACCAGAGCTTGCTGTAAGTATCACTGCTGCCATGAAAGGAAGCAATGATATTGCTATTGGAAATGTAGTAGGTTCCAACATGTTTAACCTTCTGGTTGTAATTGGTATGAGCGCTCTCATTTGTCCTCTATCTGTAAAACCAAGTATTATAAAAAAAGATTATCCTTTATCTATTGTAGCAACACTTCTGTTAAACGTGCTGATTATGGATCAACTTTTTACAAAAAGCTCCCAAATGGTTCTAGGACGTCTTGATGGAATTCTTCTTCTTTTTGGATTTGGTATTTTCATGTATCTAACTGTAAAAGACGCTTTAAAAAGCAGAGCAAATAATCTATGCATACAAGAAGCTGAAGCTGCTATTGGATATTCTATGGGGAAAAGTATTCTGATTTCTATTATTGGGCTTTCAGGTATTATTATTGGTGGAAACATGACTGTAAGTGGAGCAAAAGAAATTGCCCGAGCTTTTGGTCTTAGTGAAGCTCTTATCGGCCTTACAATTGTAGCAGTAGGCACTTCTCTACCAGAATTGGTTACTTCTATTGTAGCAGCCAAAAAAGGGGAAAGTGACATTGCTCTTGGAAATGTAGTAGGTTCTAATATGTTTAATATTTTTTTAATTTTAGGATTATCTAGTACCATTCTACCTATGAATGTTACACTTACCTATATGTATGATGTAGGCTTACTAACAATAGTTTCTATTTTGATTTATATTCCCATTTTATTTCGAAAAAAAATTGGACGAGTTATGGGAGCCGCTATGACTTGTTCCTATATTGCTTATACCGCTTACTTGATTCTCAGATAGAAAGGACTCCATAAAGTTGCTTTTTTATAAAGGTTCTTTATGGAGTCTATCTTTTCAATTTTTTATCTTCTCTAAAAATTCTCTAATTTTTATTTCTTCTCCAATAAGAGAACCTTGTATCATAGGAGGTTTACCTCCCCCTTTTCCCTGAAAAGCCTTATTTAATTTCTTACCAATTTCTATAATCTCCCCATGGCTCCCTAGAACATAACGAAATCCCTTTTTTTCATCTCCTACAAAAACTCCACACACACCTTTTGTAAGTTCCATTCCTTCATTCACAAAATTTCTCATTGCCACAGGATCTAATTCTTTTTGAAAAAGTAAGAGATTTGTGTTTGGATGATCTTTTAAAACAGCTTTTCCAGACTCTAAATATATCTGAATTAATTTTTCCTGCATTTTAGCTGCTTTTATCTTAGTCTGTTGAATTTCTTCTGTTAAACGATTTACAGCATCTGCTACTTCCTGTTGCCTTGCTGAAAGCATATTTGAAATTCGTATAACACTGTCTTCCTTTTTATTATAGTCTTCCAATGCACGCATACCACAAGCAATCCACAAGCGCATACCACCTTTATAATGGATTGCATTAGTAATCTTGATCAGTCCTACATTTCCTGTAGTTCTCACATGAGGCGCACAACAAGCACAAAGATCACAATCCTGAATTTCTACAATTCGAACTTTCCCTTTCAATTCCTTCTTACTCCGATAAGAAATTCTTTCTAACTCTTCTTCTTTTGGAAAATATGCTTTAATTTCTCTATCTTCCATTACAACTTTATTTGCCTCATATTCAATGCTACGCAATTCTTCTGCTGTAAGAGGGCCATCATAATCCATCGTTACTTCTTCTTTTCCTAAATGAAACCCTACATTTTCATAACCAAATCGACTGTGTACAATCCCTGAAAGAATATGTTCTCCTGTATGTTGTTGCATTTTAGAAAATCGTTCCTGAAAATCCAATACTCCTGTTACTGTTTTTCCCGGCAAAATCATTTCTTCTATATAATGGATAATTTCCCCTTCTATTTCCTGTACATCAAAAACTTTTATTTCTCTGTCATCTATACACAACACACCTGTATCTGCTTCTTGTCCTCCCCCTTCCGGAAAAAAGGCAGTTCTATCAAGAACTGCCTCAAACTTTTTTCCTCTGGGAGTGCAAGACAAAACAACAGCTTCAAACTTTTTTATATAGCTATCCTGATAATATAATTGCTCTGTCATTGTTCCTCTCCATATACTCTAATCACCGAAGAAATTTTCTTCACTACATCCATACTTTCTAAAAGTAAAATTGCATCATGAAAATTTCCTTCTTTTACTTTTGATGTTACTAACACCAATTCTGCCAAATCCTCATGTCTATGTTTCTGTATCATTTGTGCAATACTTACCTGATATTTTTCCAGTACACTAGCAATGGCCGCCAATACTCCCGGATTATCACTAGCATGAATACGCAAAAAGAATCGACTTTCAATATCCTCCTGATTTTTAATTGGAAGTGTTTTGTAACAAGTGCAACGAATTCTTCCTGTACAATCAAATAAAATATTTCGTACAATATCAAACACATCACCTACAATAGCACTTGCCGTAGGTAGTTCACCAGCACCTCTGCCATAAAACATGGCATCGTCTACTGCATCTCCATGAACAAATACTGCATTAAATGAATCATTAACCGATGCCAAAGGATGTTTCTCAGACACCAACATCGGTTGTACTGCCACTTCAATTCCTGTATCCGTATTTCTAGCAACACCTAAAAGCTTAATAACACAGCCTAAATCTCTGGCATAGCGAATATCCTTTGAAGAAATACGCGTAATTCCCTCTGTCGAAACATTTTCAAAAGTCACTCTGGAATTAAAAGCGATGGATGCCATAATTGCCATCTTTCTTCCCGCATCATATCCCTGTATATCAGCTGTAGGATCTGCTTCAGCATAACCCAATTTCGTAGCTAACGCAAGGGCATCTGCAAATTCCATATTTTCCTGTGTCATTTTTGTAAGAATAAAATTTGTTGTTCCATTTACAATACCAACAATTTCAGAAAGATAATTTCCAGTAAGGCACTGCTTTAAGGGACGGATAATAGGAATTCCCCCTGCTACAGCTGCCTCAAACAAAAGATCGCAGTTATTCGCTGCAGCATAGTCTAGAAGTTCTCCTCCATAAGATGCAATCAAATCCTTATTGGCTGTAACTACATTTTTTCCCGCCTTTAATGCCTCTATAATATACGTTTTAGCTGGTTCAATTCCACCAATTACTTCAATTACAATATCAATAGTTTCGTCCTCTAAAATTTCTTTCCAACTATTTGTCAGAATTTCCGGCTCTGTAATTTTTGCTGCCGCTTTTTTTAAATTTCGAACAAGAATTTTTTTTAGTTTTACAGTGGCACCAATTTTTTTCTCCATCTCAATTTCTTGATTTTTCAGTACCTTGTATACCCCGGTTCCTACAGTACCAAGGCCTAAAAGTGCTGCGTTAATTTCTTTTTTCTTCATGCTTTTCTTCCTTTTCAACCTCTACTCTCTCAATGAACCCTTTTTTTAACTTACTATTTCGCTTAAATGCTTTGCTCCAGCCTCCGATTTTATTATATACCCAAAAAGAATGGGAAAGAACCGCTTTTGCCTTTCCTATTTTTTCCTTTGTTGTATTCGTATAAATACTACCGCCACAATTTAACTTTGTTCCCTTCATAATATGCATAATTAAATCTGATTCACATGTAATATCATCAGGAACCTCTGTATATGCCAATCCTACGCAATCTGCCTTGTGGGCATCACTTCCCCCTGTTCCCGGCAAATCGTATTGTTCCGCAATTTTTACCGCTTTATCATTTACTTCCTGCGGTTCACAGGCATTAAAGGTCTCCATAAAGTCAAATTCCTTTAAAATATCAGGATTTCTCTGGTATGCCTTTGCATTCATAAAACTCATGAATTTTTCACCACATGGATGTGCTGGTCCCAGAATTCCTCCATAATTATGCACAATTGGTATAAGCATCTGCACTGGAATCCCACGAAGTTCCAAAAGGCGTATTTTAATATTTTCTGGCATAATTACAATAATATGACCTGCATCTAAAGTATCATATTCAATTCCTTTTAGAACTAAAAAATCCTCATATTTTTTTCCTTTGATATTTTTTTTCCAATAACGGTATCCACCATAGGAATCATGATCTGTTACTAACATTCCCCCAAATCCCTGTGCTTTTAACATGGATATATATTCTTCAATAGGGACTTTTCCATCAATAGAACCCTCTTTTGTATGGCAATGCATGTCAATCTTCATGACAACATCTCCTTCCCCGCATTTGATATTTCAAATTTACATACCAAATCTTTGTTTTAACGCACTCATCTTCTCCTTTGGAAGAATCAAATTAAAACTATTAGGATTGATTACAATCCCTTTTGCAATTGGTATCAATACTTTTTCCATATTTTCAAATGTTGCTAAAAGTGCCTGATATTTTCCTTCTTTGTTAAATCTGCGAAATTCCTCAGCATCTGTAAAAACAGGCTGGAAAACATCACCATTCTGATTTTTCACATAAGGAACCTGTACATTTTTTTCGTCATCACCTTTTTTTTCTACTGCCAAAAGGAATTTACTTTTAACAACATTTGCTGCAACTTCCTCTTCCAATTCAGGAAGGGTTTTCTTTTCTGACATTTCCACATCTCTACGAAATTCCTGCATAAAATAAATAGCAGATAACTGAAGTTGTGGATTAAATAATGGTCTTTTTTCCTCTGGGAGTATAGAAAAATCAGGCTTTTTCACAATTTCTTCTAATTCGAGTTCTGTTTTTTTATCCTTTTCATGATACACCACACTATTTATTCCCAAAGTATAAAGTGTTGTGTAGAAATTAAGAAAACTCTTATTTTCCACTTTTATTCCTGCTACTGCATTTTTTTCTGCGGCAATAGACTGTGCCGCTTTTTCTAAATCTTCTTTGTCTTCAAAAATCCACACTTGGTCGTTAAAACTTTCTGAATCACAAATCACGAAGGGCTGTCTGGTTGCTCTTGAAAAAAGTGCAAATACTTCCTCTCTTGTCTGTATTTTCTGAATCAGTTCTTTTTTTACATTCTCCATGTCCTTCTTCTCCTGTTGTAATCTTTTCTATGTATAGTATACACCTTTTTCTTACTTTTGTCCCTGTTTATTTCCTATCAAAAAAAAGCAAGCTAAAAAATGCCACTTTTCCTTCGCAATAATAAGGAAATCCACAATATTCTGCCAGCTTATTCACTTGAATGCAAAAGGCAGACAGACAAGAAGCTCTTTTATCCGGAAATACACATTCTTTTCCTTCTACTATAGCACAAGGTGTGCATAGCTGACATGGTCCTGCCATTGCAGGCAAATATTCCGGAATTTCTTTCTCTAATTTTAAAATCAAGCTTCTGGTAAGCTGATTATGATGTTTTTTAATTAAGCGGGTTTCACTGTCATCATTAATATCATGAACCATGGTAATGGTCTGAAGTACCAACGCTTTTTTAAATCTATCTGCTTTTTCTTTTAATTGTTCAAATGTTCCACAAGCTGGAGGACATGAATAATTTCTTTCATAATTTCCGCAATAATTCATTTCACAAAATCTACGAAAACTACCATCATATTCAATTACTTCTGCATCGATAATTTTATAATTTGTAAATCCAAGATTACTTACCTCTTCTAGAATTTTTTCTTCCTGCATCTTTTATCGTCCTTTCTTTATTCAGCTGTTTCAATAGGTGTCACAGAAAATCCATATTCTATCTCTTTATTTTCCCAATATCCTTTAACCTGATAAATATAACCTGGCTGTATCGTTATTTCCCAATTACCGACATCATTCTTTTTCCCAATCACTGCCTCACCTTCTGGAATTGGTGATGTATCTGATTCTTCCATTTTCTCTTCTGCTCCCCAGCGCACAACATCTACATTTTGGGGTTGCACATTAAACAAAAGTTCTGCCACTGTATCTTTATCAACAGAAAGTTCCATAATTTGAGGAAGCTTTAAAATTGGAAGATCTGTTACCATATCTGCTGCTGCTGTTACCAATGCCTGAGATTGTCTATAAGAAATATCTAAGTATGGATTTTCTGTTTCATCTGGTGTAACTTGAAATTCTTCTAAATAATATTCGTACTTTTCTACGTATTCTTTTTTCTCTTTTTCTACTCTCTGCATTTTTGTAATTCCAGGATACTGAGCTGGGTAAGATTGGGCAATTGCTCCATTTCCCCAAATTTTCATTACATCTCCTGAATACAACTCTTTTTCTTCTATTCTTTTCTCTTTTTCATCATATAATTCTTGAGGAATATTACCATAAAATACCATTTCTGTATCTAGCTCTACAAAAATACTATTTCCTTGTTCATCCTTTAAATAAACAGCTTTCATATAAGGCTCTTCATTTTCCTTTTTCAAATTTTCAAAACTATTTTTTCCAAAACATAAACAGCCTATTATTAAAATAACTAAAACAGCTATGATAGCTCCCGCAATTCCTATATTTTTTTTATTTCTCACCTAACCCTCTCCTTTGCATTCTTTATTTTCAGAATACCATAATTTCTTTCTGAAAACAACTAAATCAAAAAAGAAGAAGCATTACATTAAGCATCACTTACTGTAACACCTCTTCTCTTCATTTAATTATTTACATACTTCATTGTAAAGATTTCTTCCTTTTGAATCAATAACTACAATTACAGGAAAATTCTCTACTTCTAGCTTTCTTATTGCCTCAGTTCCTAAATCCTCATAGGCAATAACTTCTGCTTTTTTAATACATTTTGACAGCAATGCACCAGCGCCTCCCACTGCTGCAAAAAATACTGCTCCATTTCTAACAATAGCTTCTGTAACTTCTGGTTTTCTTTTTCCTTTTCCTATCATACCTGTAAGCCCTAAATCTAACAGCCTTGGTGCATATTTATCCATACGGCTGGCTGTTGTCGGACCTGCAGAACCAATAACTCTGCCTTCTCTAGCAGGAGTTGGTCCCATATAATAAATAATATTATTATTTAAATCAATAGGAATCTCTTCTCCTTTATCCAAGGCCTCTGACATTCTAAGATGTGCCGCATCTCTTGCTGTATAAATTGTACCTGTAATATAAACATAATCCCCTGCCTCTAAAGATTTCACTTCTGTTTTATCAAGGGGTGCTTGCATATATCTGTCCATCTTTCATTCCTCCAAACATTTGCTCTCTTATATAGTTCTTGCAATATGGCGATTTACATGACAACAGATGTTTACTGCCACAGGAAGTCCTGCAATATGTGTTGCATAAGTATTGATATTAACTGCCAGTGCCGTAGTATCTCCACCTAAGCCTGCCGGACCTAAACCAATTTGATTAATTTTTTCTAATAATTCTTCTTCCAATTCTTTAACATGAGAAAGTTCTGAATGTGTGCCAACCTCTCTTGTAAGCGCTTTTTTCGCCAAAATCGCCGCTTTTTCAAAAGTTCCTCCAATTCCCACTCCAACCACAACTGGCGGACAGGCATTCGGACCTGCTTCTTTTACTGTATTGATAATTGCTGTTTTCACGCCCTCAATACCATCTGCTGGTTTTAACATATATATTTTGCTCATGTTCTCACTTCCGAAACCTTTAGGCGCTACTGTAATTTCCACCTGATCTCCTGGTACAATCTCATAGTGGATAATCGCTGGTGTATTATCTTTTGTATTCACACGTAACAAAGGATCTCCTACTACAGACTTTCTTAAATAACCTTCTGCATATCCCTGTCTTACCCCTTCGTTTACTGCGTCTTCTACACTTCCGCCTTCAAAATGTACCTCTTGTCCTATCTTTAGAAATACTACTGCCATTCCTGTATCCTGGCAAATTGGTATCATATCTTCTCCTGCAATGTCTAAGTTTTCTAAAAGTTGTGCTAAAATCTGTTTTGCCAAAGGTTTGGTTTCTTTCTCATGGGCATTTTTCATAGCTTTATCCATATCTGGTGCTAGATAGTGATTTGCCTGAATACACATTTCTTTAATATTTTCTGTTAAAAGTTTTACATCTATACTGCGAATCATGCCAACTTCCTCCCATTTCTGCTCTACTTCAAATGATTCGTTAAATGCTTGCTAAGGTCAATACGATTAAAATCCTTAATATTATCGGACTGATGTTTTCCCAATAATCCAATCAGCATATAATATCCATTTCTGGGATCTTGAGGATAATCCTTAACTAAAGTAAAATCCTTAATTTTTCCGGTGCTGGAAATATGCATTCTCGGTCCTAAACATTCCAATATATAATTCCCTATTTGTACATGATTTTCGTCATAATATGACACTGGCAAATCTTGTGCTACGGCCTCTTTTACCTTTCTCTCCAGTTCATAAATATCCACTGATGGTTTTTCCTCAAATTCCAACACAAAGCCATGACGAACATCAGAACGGGGACCATCCTGTGCATATCCCTCTCCCATAAAATGCACACACAAATCTTCTAATGTATGCGCTGCTTTTCTATAAGTTACAGATTTATGTACAATTTTAGCAATATTTTCTGGAAGTGGACCAAACATATTCGGTCTTGTAATAATAATCTCTTCCCCGATTCCCACTAATAAGTCTGCATTACGTTTTAAAAATGGAAAAATCAATTCAAAGTGCTCTACAATTACCATTTTTCCGTTTTTAGCTGCTTCTAAAATGGCATCTGCAAGAACATGCATCTGTGTAAACGCAGACTCAAAGCGAATATCCAAATGATATGTATGAGGAGAAAACGGGTCTTCCAGATTTTCATGTAGTAAGGGCAACGGACGTATATTTACTCCCTCATCATCATTTGTAAGATCTATTCCTGGAAACATTCCCTTGATTAGAAGACTTTTCCCTGCACCTGCATCTCCAATGATTCCAATAATATGGTCAAAGGGACTTAAATACATCTGACTTAACTGCATCCCCAAATCAGCCATACGCCGATTTCCTCTGGGCGCAAAATAATAACTGTACAGGTTTCCATCCTGCATCTGTTTTGAATATGCCATATTTTTATTCCTTTTTATTTGCCAGAATAGCCAGTCACATTTCAGTTTTCTAAAATGTGCTGGCATATTCTTTCATCCTTATTTCCTAGTGTCCTTTATCATTAATTTTTTCTTGCTTTACGAAGGGCAAGGATTCTTTCCATTTCATTGTAGACAATCATATATCCTTCGTCAACACCCATACCAGGTTTTGCTAAAATCTGATCTGGTTTTGTAGCCATAGCACAGTTTACACATACCTGAGCTGAGCGATCTGTTTCGTTACAAGTACCACCTTGATAAGCTCCAAAACCTTTTTCTTTACAATATAATACTGCTTCTACAATATTATTGATTCCACCAAGATCTGGTGTTTTAATCTGAGCCATGTGTCCTGCCTTATTATCTGCAAAATATTTTACATCTTCTAAAGTGTTACACCATTCGTCAGCAACTAACTCTACGTTTATACCACGTTTATCTACTTCTTCACGAAGTCCCTTTAGACAAAGCATCTGTTTTTCTCTTTCTTCTGCATCCATAGGTCCTTCAATTCTTAAATGGAATGGTTTTGCTGCTTCTTCCAATTCTGCTAAATAATCTGCCATTGCAGAGTAATTATCTACGCCAAAAATTGCACCAATTGTTCCATATACATCAATATGAAATACAGGCATATAATTTTCATCATTGCGAAGTTTCTGTACTCGCTGGCTTAACCACTGTACATATTCTTTTAAAAGTTCTCCCTTTTCGCCCAATTTTAATTTTACATTATTGATTAATGCATGAGGCATAACAGCAGCACCTTTTAAAATCATCTTATCTGCATTGTCATAACGATTATCACCAGACTGTGTAAAGACTGGAATCGGTTCTTCAGAAACAGTTGTTCCGTATTCGTCAGCTACAACTTCGCACATTAATCTCTTGCTGGATTTTGCAACTGCATCCAGAATTGCCTGGCTTACACCATAACGAATTGCAGTATGTAGTCTCTTTCCATCTACCTGAATGTTTTCCAACATTTCACATAAACCTTTAAAGCTGTCTGCTTCTTTTCCTACTAATTCTGGTTTGATATATTTATCAATAATTGGAATAAAATCTTCTGCTAAAAACAATGGATCACGACCACCTGCTCCTGAATACTGAACTGCAGCACAATCTCCCCATGCAATCTGTCCGTCCTCTAAGATTAACATAACGGAAATTGCCTCTCCTGCCTGTCTTACGGATTTAAATCCTGGTGTAACAGTTTCGCCAAAATAAGCTGATCCATCAGCTACTGCACCTTTTTTAATTGCTCTTTGATCATCAAAGAAAAATCCAGTTCTTGCTTTAGAACAAACAACATCTATTATTTTCATGATACACTTCTCCTTAAACATTTATAATAATTTTTTATATGCTGTTGTCTTTCTTTTTATTTAGGCTTTCCAACAAGTCTTCCTTTACTGATAGCATATACATCATCAATTACCATCTGGAAAGAAGCTTTTCTCTTTTCCAGTTTTGCACGATGTTCAATTTTACTTCTATTAAAATCAACCAGCTCTTGTGGCAATGGTACATTTGCTACGTTCAGGTAACGAACTGCGCCTTCATTGTCTCGTGCTGGAAGCATCTTTCCAAAGTTATAACGGCTTGGTGCAAATGGAATATCAATAACACCGGCTTTTACTGCACGAATAACACCAAGTGCCAAATCTCCCATACCAAGTTCAAAACATTTATCTACTATAGCACATGTTTCACCTTTAATAATTGCTTTTTCAAGTTCAAGAGCAGAACTCTTTAATTCCTGATCTGCCAACAAAGAAATTGCCTGCTTTGTACAACGAAGTCCCTGTGCATTTGCTTCCATAGTTGGAACACCCATTGCTTCATGAGGTGTTTTTACAATTACTTTGGTCGCTTTTGCAAGTGCTGCTACAGAACTTCCCCAGGAGATAACAGCAAAAGCTTTTGCCTCGTCCTGTGGAAATCCTCCCATCCACTGATGAAGAACAGATGTAACTGTAACATCTTCATATCCATATTTTTCCAGATACTCTTCTGTCAGTTCTTCCAGAACACGTAAAGCTGCAACGTCTTGTACTAAATTACCGCACTGTCCATAACCAACTGTTACATTTTTTACTCCCTGCTCTGCTGCCAGCAATGCTTCAATAATTGCAACTGCATTTGACATAGAAGGTGGTACTAAAGTGCCAGTCAATGGTCCATAAGGTTCACGGTTAATGGAAACACCAGCTTCTTCATAAATACCTGTCAATCGGTCTACATATTGCCAATCATAAATTGTTCTCTCAAGAGGAACATCCTTTGCATAAGGAATATTATAAGAAATTCCACCGCCTTCATAGCTGGTAAACCCACCTGCATAACAAATTTCTGTCAGCAGTCTGGCATCTGGAGTACCGTGACGCACCTGTACCGGAGTATCCAGATTTTCAATAATTTGACGGCATCCATATACACCATGGTTTACAGCTGGAAAACCATTTAACATAGATTTTTGTGTATGAATAGATTCTTTAATTCCAACTTCTGCTTCCTCATAACGATTCTGACGTGTATAGGAATCAATCGTTGTAGGAAGTAAATCTGCTTCACCTTTATCCTGTAAATACTGTAAAAGTTTAATATGTTCGTCAATCAATGCTACACCAGCTCTTGGCTGAATTAAAGTTTTTCTTTCTTTTTTTGCCTGTGCCAGTTTTCTAGAAAAACTTTTTGTTTCAGGCATATTTTTATGATATTCTACCGCTTCATCAAAATCAACATCTTTTCCAGTTGACCACTGTCCTAAAATCTCATTTCGAATACCATAAAACTCATCATCCGATAACTTTTTATTTCTTATGTCCATAATAAGCAATCTCCTTCTTCATAATTTCCAAAGCAGCTGCCGGGTAATGCTGTGAAAGCAGTCCCATTGCTGCAAGGATATATTTTCTATCCACCAGGATTTCCGCATTCTCCGGGCGCAAAGAGCCAGGAGTGCTCTCATCATACAGTGCATATTTTGCAATTTCTTCTGTATGTTTTGCGTGTATTAAAGCTCCACCAGTAACAACTACATATTTTACCCTACGAAGATCCTTGCCACTTTGTAAATATGTCAAACCACATGGTGTATAAACCTGTTCCAAGAAACCTGCATGACGTGCCACAGCAGTTTCTACCGCTGCACATGCCAGTGCATAATCCATTTTTTCCATTTCCTCATTGTCAGGAATATAATCTGTATGGTTTCCCAGATACTCTACTAGTTCACTTACTTTCTGGCGATTTATACCAGCTATTTTAGAAAGTCGTCTGTCACCTACTGCTTCCAAAATTCCGTGTACACTATAGCGCATACCAATGTCGCCTTCCACACTTCTTTTTGCATAAGGTTCCTGAATTCCTTTCATAACCGTTGCCATATTCACTGGACTTCCTTCTGCTATAGAATAGATGTCAGTAGTCGCTCCTCCTAAATCCACACCTACCAACTCTCCGATTCCTGAATGTTCCTCCCATCCATCTGATAAAAGTTCCATTGCTGTAAGCATAGCAGACGGTGTAGGCATTATAATTCCAGATACTAAATCTGATGCTTCTGAAAGTCCTTTTCCCTGCACAATTCTCTTCAAGAAGATTTCTCGAATTTGTTTCTGCGTTGGTTCTATATTTAATTCACCAAGCCTTGGCATTACATTTTCGCAAAGAAATGTGGTTCTTCCCTCCAGAATTTCCTCACATTCCTCTGCAGCACAGCGATTTCCCGCAATAACAATAGGACAATCGTAGCTAAGAGAGGCTAACATCTGTGCATTATACAAAATACACTCAGAATTTCCTCCATCCGTTCCTCCTGTAAGCAAAATAATATCTGGATGATATTCTTCGATTTCCCGCATGTCTCCTTTTGTCAGATTAAATGAATATGTTTTCCATACTTTTGCACCTGCGCCAAGAGAAGCTTCTCTGGATGCCTGAGCAGTCAGCTCTGGTACCAGTCCGATAGAAATCATTTTCAGTCCTCCGGCAGCACTAGAACAAGCATATCTTTCTTCATATTCAATATGACCTGTTATTTTTTCCAAATTGGAAACTGCCTCTCGAAGACCATTATTAATATCTGTTTCTACGGTTGTATACGCTGCTGCTGTTCCAAGAACCTCACAGCTTTCTACATCAACTGCTGTCACCTTTGTGTTGGTGCTTCCGAAGTCCACCAATAAAATTGGTTTCATTTCAATCACCACCTCATCTTTTATTCTGCTGTTTCTGGAACTTCGATGCCAAAATCTTCATATAAAGCTTTAATAGTTGTTTCTGGTGCTGTACCTGGGCCAAATACTCTATCAAACCCCATAGCCTTAAAACGTTTTTCTACTTCGTCAAAAGGCTGCTTACCAACTACAATATTTCCGCCTACATAGAGTAAAATACCCTTTAGTCCAGCCTCATCACACTTTTCTCTTAAACCTCTACAATCCAGTTCTCCATGTCCATACAAAGAGGATACCATGATTCCGTCAGCTCCTGTTTCAATTGCTGCTGAAATATATTCCTCCTGTGAAACCATAACTCCTAGATTTGTTACTTCAAATCCGGCATCTTCAAATGCATGCTGAAGAATACTAATTCCAACTGCATGTACATCTGCACCGATTACACCAATGACCAATTTCTTTTTGTCCATTGTAAAACCGCTCCCTTCCGATTTCTTGATTAAATGGCTTTATTTTATACTTTTACAGTACATTTTTAATGGTATCAAGCAAAGTCCCATCACGATAGAGCACTTTTGCTACAACCTTATCCCCTGTTTTTATTTTATTTGGAACACCCGAGATGTCCTCTGCTATCTGTTTCAATTCTTCAATATCTTTTACCGGAAGTCCGGCTTTTAATAATTTCTCTTTCAACTCTTTTTGCCTTGGATTTACTGCAATTCCCCGTTGAGTCACAATAACATCCACAGTCTGACCCGGTGTTGATTTGCAAAGCACTTCATCTACAATAAGAGGAAGTCTTGCACGAATTAAAGGTGCTACAATAATTGCCAGTTTGGATCCTGCAGCTGTATCACAGTGTCCACCGGAACCTCCCATAATAAATCCATTGGAATCTGTATGTACATTAACATTAAAGTTTACATCCACCTGCGTTGCACCTAAGATAACCACATCCAGACTGTCTACTGCTGCACTTTTTGCTGTTGGTGATGCATATCGCATAGCAGAAATTTCTTGATGTTTGGGATTTTCCCGAATAGATTCGATGGCTTTCAAATCAAAACACTGTACATCCAAAATTGTATCAAAATATCCTTTATTTGCCATATCTACCATATATCCGGTAATACCGCCCATACAAAAGCTACCTTTTATATTTTCTTTTTCCATCATTTCTTCCACATACTTGGCTACTGCCAAAGATGCACCGCCGGCACCTGTCTGGAAAGAAAATCCGTCCTTTAAATATCCAGAATGTTTTACCACCTGTGCTGCCAACCCTGCAATTCGAAGCCCCACTGGGTCACGGGTGATTTTAGTTGTTCCTGACACAATACGTGTAGGATCACCAATCTGAGGCACTTCCACTACATAATCTACATATCCCTCACTGATGGAGGTATCTTTTAATGGATAAGGCACCAAATTATCGGTAAGTACAACCACCTTATCTGCATGCATAGCATCAGAAAAGGCATAGCCCAAGGAACCACAAGCAGATGGTCCATATTTCCCACTGCAATTTCCCATGTTATCTGCACAAGGAGCTGCCAGAAAAGCAATATCAATTTTAGAAGATCCGTTTTCCATATCTCCGGCTCTACCTCCATGACTTCTGAAAATCACAGGTTTTTCTAATATTCCCTGAGAAATCGCTTTTCCTACCTTTCCTCCCATATAATTGCATTCAAGACCTGTTACTACACCGTTTTTTATATGTTGGATAATCGGTTCATGAATATCAAAAATAGAGCTAGCATTTACTGTTAAATCTTTAATCCCCATTTCAGCAGCTTGTTCCAGAACCATATTCAGAACAAAATCTCCATTTCTCATATGATGATGAAAGGAAATTGTCATTCCATCTTTTAATCCTGTCTTTTCAATAGCTTCCCTTACGGAAGAAATCAATTTACTCATTTGCATGCACCTCCATAAATTGCCTTTTCCATTTCCAGTACCTGTTGGGCACGTTTTACAATCGGTGCATCAATCATCTTTCCTCTCAGAGAAATTACCCCTTTTCCCTGACGTTTGCCATTTTCAATAGCATCCATTACATCATGAGCATATTCTATTTCACTTTCAGTAGGAGAAAATACTGCATTAACAATATCTACATGTCTTGGAGAAATAACTGCTTTTCCTGCAAATCCCAGACTTTTTGCAAATTCTGTATCTTTCTCCAGTCCTTCCATATCTTCCACATCTGTAAAAGGTGTATCATAAGCTTCAATTCCACAGGCTCTAGCAGCACATACCAGACGGGTTCTGGCATAGAAAATTTCTTTTCCCTCTTTTGTACGTTTACAATGCATATCCGCTGTAAAATCTTCTCCTCCTAAGAAAAGTCCAATTACTCGCTTATCTGCACTTGCAATTTCAAAAGATTTTTCTACACCCAAAGCAGTTTCAATAAGCGGAAGAATTTTAACACTTCCTTCTTCCATCCCATTTTCCTTTTCTACCTGAGCCATAAATTCTGACACTTGACAAATCATTTCTTTACCACTGACCTTGGTAGGCATAATCACATCTGGTTTTAAAGGAATAATTGCTTTTAAGTCTTCTTTCCAGAACTCTGTATCTGTGGGATTAATTCTTACCACTACTTCACAATTAGGAAAAGACTGGTACTTTAGCGCATTTTTCACTAAAATCCTTGCTGCATCCTTTTCATCTGGTGATACGGCATCCTCTAAATCAAAAATAATCGTATCTGCTCCCAGTGTATCACCATTAATCAGCATATTCGGAGTGTTTCCTGGTAAAAACAACATTGTTCGTCTCATACCTATTCAACTCCCCCTCTTTTCAGTGCAGTTTCCATACGCGCACGAATAACGCAGTCCAATGCACCTTTATCTTTAATAAATATTTTTCCTGTGGATACGTCAAATTCTTTCAATGTATCCAAAACAGTAGTCCGAATGGCATCCATATACTGATTTGCAACAACGGAGTCAATTTCCAAAGTTAATTCCTTTTCATCTGGTTCTATCTGAATAAACAAATCACTGGATTCCAGAGTTCCTGCTACTGCATTTTTTAAAATTTTCACAGGTTTTCTCCTTTCATCGTCTTACTCTACCACACTTTTTGAAACTCCAGCCTGTGCCAGAATTTTCTGCTCAAAAGCAATCGCTTTTTTCTCCAATACTTCTACTTCTTTAGAAGTCTCTTTTACGAACTCTTCATCTTTAATTGATTCCAAGTTAATCTTCACATTAAATAACGCACCTAAAACTGCTGTCCTTGCCATCATGGTTGCTACCAAAGCATCTGTAACTGCTGTTTTATTTCCTTTTACCACCATAGTTTCTGCAAAAGGGAGAACTTCATAAGCTGCTTTTGCTACAGATAAAGGTACTGCAACAGCTGCTTTTAAGCCATTCTGCATAGCAGCTGTACGTGCTGCCTTTTCTTCTTCTGTTTCCTTTGGAAGTGTTAAAGCTTGCATATATAAATCAAAAGACTCACTGTCTCTTTTAATATCATCTAAAAGCTGTTCACAAATTTTGTGCATTGGTTCAACAGCTTCTTTCATTTCATCTTCTACTTCGATATATTTCTTTTTTCCTATTGTCAGTCCTGCCACCATCTCTGTTAAAGCTGCTGCTAAAGCGCCAGCGAGGGCGGAAATACTTCCGCCCCCTGGTACTGGTTCATTAGAGGCTGTCTGCATGGCGAACTGTTCAATTGTCATCTGTTTCATGGCATATACCTCTTATTCATATTTTTCAAACACCGGAAATACAATACTTTCCATTTTTTCACTATTTTTACAATCTTGTTTCAAGAACCTGTTTTGGATCAAAGTTTTCAAAACCAAGATAATATTCTGTACAGTCAACAATAGCCTGTAAAGGAATCAAGCCTACTACTTCACTGCCTAATACATTTACACCATAACGTCTAGCTTCCATACGTACTGTTTCAAAAAC
Source organism: Blautia sp. (assembly GCA_029257775.1). Lineage (GTDB taxonomy): Bacteria > Bacillota > Clostridia > Lachnospirales > Lachnospiraceae > Blautia. Next base: position 59,318 of record JARIAQ010000026.1, read on the forward strand.
TGTATAAACGGACGTTTTCGTATAATCTGTCAAGTTCATAGATACCTGAGCAATATTTCTATCTTCTAACATAACACCCATTGCTTTACAATAACGGAAACCACCTTTTACGTGACGGATTTTATCCGCAATTTTCTGAGCAATTTCCAGATTTGATGTATCTAGATTAATGTTATACGCAATTAAAGGCATTCTTGCTCCAATTGCTGTAACTCCGCCTGTTGGATGAATTGTGTTAGGTCCAAAATCAGGTTTCCATTTTTCTTGATCTTTCATCTTCTCTGCCATACCTTCAAACTGTCCTTGACGAACTTTTGCAAGGTTCTCTCTGTGAGGAGCTGTCGCAGATTTTTCATATAAGAAGAATGGCTGTCCAAATTTTTCAGAAGCTTCTTTTGCAACAGCTTTTGCTAAAGCATCTGCATCTTCTACTGTGACACCGCGAATTGGAATAAACGGAACAACATCAACACAACCCATACGAGGATGCTGTCCTTGATGTTTTGTCATATCAATTAATTCAACTGCTTTTCCGATTGCTGCAACCATAGCATCTTTTAATGGTTCTGGCTCACCGATTACTGTTACAACACTTCTGTTATGATCTTCGTCAGAACTGTAATCAAGAAGCTTTACACCTTCTACATTACGAAAACAACCTACAATTTGTTCAATTTTTTCTTTGTCTCTACCTTCGCTGAAATTAGGTACGCATTCAATAATTCTTTCCATGGTTTCATTCTCCTTTTCTTATTTCCAGTCTTTGTGGTATACGGTTTCACCTTTTTTGATAACAGTTTCTACTAAATTTATACCTGTATGATATGGCATAAAATGAATAGATGGGAATTTCAAGAAAATAATATCCGCCTGTTTTCCCGCTTCCAGACTTCCCACTGTATCAGCTCTATCCACTGCTGCTGCCCCATTAATAGTTAGTGCTGTGATCACTTCTTCAATGGACATATTCATGTAAATGCAGCCAAGCGCTACCAATAACGGAATGGAATTGGTAAAGCAGCTTCCGGGATTTAAATCAGAGGCAATTGCCACTGCGCATCCTTCATCAATCATTTTTCTTCCTGGTGCATATTCTTCTTTCAAACAAAATGCAGTTGCCGGAAGTAAGGTACTAATAACTCCTGCATCTCTCATTTGATGAATCCCTTCATCAGACGCTTTCAAAAGATGGTCGGCGGACACAGCACCTACTCTTGACGCAAGTTCTGCTCCACCTAACTGATAAATCTCATCAGCATGGATTTTCAGCTTGAATCCCATTTCTTTTGCTTTTGTGAGGTAATATTCGGAGTCTTCTATGCTAAATACATTTTTTTCTGTAAAAATATCAGCAAATTCTGCAAGATTTTCTTCTTTCACTTTTGGCATAACAACCTGAAGCTGTTCCTCTAAAAATTCTCTTTCTCTTCCTTTCCATTCTGGAAGTACACTGTGAGGTCCTAAAAAAGTTCTTACAATATCTACTGCGTGAGTTTCATCCAGTTTCTTCATGGCACGAAGCTGTTTTAATTCTGTTTCACAATCCATACCATATCCGCTTTTGCCTTCTACGGTAGTTACACCAAATTCCAACATGCGGTTTAATCTTTCTTTTCCTGCTTCGATTAATTCTTCCTCTGTTGCTTCTCTAGTAGGAACAACCGTTGCATTAATTCCGCCGCCTCGTTCCATAATGGACATATAACTGTCACCTTTTAATCTCCATGAAAATTCATCTGCTCTGTATCCGCCGAAAATAAAATGTGTATGAGAATCTACAAATCCCGGCATAACTGTTTTTCCTGAGGCGTCAATCACCTCATACTCTTCTATCTTGATCTGTTTATCCAGTTCCTCGGTAGTTCCTACTGCAACAATTTTATCATCATGAATCAAAACTGCACCATCTTTAATAATGCCTACGTCTGACATTTCTTTTCCATGCTTTGGTGCATTCCCTTTACAGGTTACTAACTCAGAAGCATGACGTATATATCTTTTTTTCATGTTCTATCTCCTTGTGACTGCTTAATAGGGTTTCAGGCACCGATTTTGCGGTGCCCGTCCCTGAAAATTCAAGATAATCTTTTAGTGATGTGTATGATGATGTTCTTCTACAACAACATCCTTGCACACTCTTTCAATCAGCTCATCGCTTGCCAGATAAGGCATAGTTACATAATCTTCACCATTTCTGATTTTATTGTATTCTGCTACAGTTTCAATAGAATGTTCACATCTTCCCCAGCTTCTTCTAGAAACACCAATCATAGTATCCCATGGAATTGCTGCGTTCAAAATTTCATCCACTCTTTCACTTCCATCAAGAACCATACCAAATCCACCATTGATAGATTTACTGATACCTACACCACCACCATTATGAAGAGCAACAAGGCTCATTCCTCTTGCTGCATTACCAGCATAGCAGTGTACTGCCATATCTGCTGTAATATTGGATCCGTCATAAATATTGGATGTTTCTCTATATGGTGAATCTGTTCCACCTGTATCATGATGGTCACGACCTAACATAACAGGTCCGATTTCTCCATTTCTTACCATTTCATTAAACTTAAGTGCAATGTCACGTCTACCAAGAGCATCTTGATAAAGAATACGACACTGTGTACCAACAACCAGTTTATTCTTTTCTGCATCACGAATCCAGATGTAGTTATCTCTATCCTGACTTCTTCTGTTTGGATCAATAATTTCCATAGCAGCGTGGTCTGTTTTTCTTAAATCTTCTGGTTTTCCAGACAGACAACACCATCTAAATGGTCCATATCCATAGTCAAATAATTCTGGTCCCAAAATATCTTCTACATAAGATGGGAAAATAAATCCTTCACTTGTATCTACACCATTCTTAGCGATATCTTTTGCTCCTGCATCAAATACAGCTTTCATAAATGCATTACCATAGTCAAAGAAGTATGCTCCTCTTTCTACTAAAGTTTTGATTAAGTGATAATGCTTAATCAAGGACTGGTCTACTAATTCACAGAATTTATCTTTGTCATTAGCTAGCATTTCTGTTCTTTCTTCGAAAGTTAATCCCTGTGGGCAATAACCTCCATCATAAGGAACATGACAAGATGTCTGGTCTGACAGTAATTCAATCTTCACATTATGATCCACTGCATACTGTAACAAATCCACAATATTTCCATGGTATGCAATAGAAATTGTTTCTTTCTTATCCATGTATTCCTGAGCAACCTTAAATGCCTCTGCAGCATCTTCAATTACAAGGCTAACCCAACCCTGATCATGTCTTGTTTTAATTCTAGAGTAATCAACCTCAGCAACGATACCTACACCGCCTGCAATTTCAATAGCTTTTGGCTGAGCTCCACTCATACCACCTAATCCACTTGTCACAAATAAATGGCCTGCTAAATCACCGTCTTGAGGCACACCTAAGAATTTACGACCTGCGTTGAGAATTGTATTAAATGTACCATGTACAATACCCTGTGGTCCAATGTACATCCAGCCACCAGCTGTCATCTGACCATATGAAGAGCATCCCATAGCCGTTGCTTTTGCCCAATCTTCTGGATTATCAAACATACCAACCATAAGTCCATTTGTTACAATAACTCTTGGACTTGTTTCATGAGATTTAAAAAGTCCCATTGGATGTCCACTCATCATAACCAATGTATGATGATGTGTTAATTTTTCAAGATATTTTTTAATTAACTGATACTGCATCCAGTTCTGGCAAACCTGTCCAGTTTCACCATATGTAACCAATTCATAAGGATAAAGAGCAACTTCATGATCTAGATTGTTATCAATCATAACCTGAAAAGCTTTACCTTCTACACATTCACCTTTATACTCATCGATTGGTTTTCCATAAATTCTTTCTTTTGGCATAAAACGATATCCGTAGATACGTCCGCGTGTTAATAACTCGTCTAGGAATTCCGGTGCCAATTGTTCATGCAGTTCTTCTGGTACATATCTTAAGGCATTGGCTACTGCCAGTTTGATTTCTCTTTTATTTAATGTCAGTTCTCTTTTTGGAGCTCTTCTGACACCTTCTTTAAATGTTGGATACTCCGGTAATACCGCATCTAATTTAATTACCATTGCATTTCCGATCTCTGCATTGTTCATTTCGCATCTCTCCTTTGCTTTTTTTACGATTGTATCACCATTACAGTCTAAAAAACGTCTATTTTTCCCTCTTTTTCTTGATACCCCAAGTTTTTTTTATATATTTTAACTAATTTCCCCCTTCTATTCTAGTATGGTAAAGTAAAAATGCACTAAAGAATCCCCATAGTACTCCTATGAGGATTCTTCCATTTCTATTTATCATAATTTCTTATTGATATACTTTCTGCCTTTCCGGTTTCCGTTTCTATAAAAATATCACAATTTTTATAAAAACTATTACTGTCTTCCCACTTATAGATTTCTGTATCTGCCATAGTTTCCACACTTGCTGCATCGCCATACGCATTCAAAATTTCTTCCTTTGTAGATCCTACCTGTATTCCTCCCGGAAGCATAACTATAAGTCCACCTTTTAGGAATGTATCTGAAGCTTCAATTCCACCTACCATGCACTGTTCCAATGGAAGATCTTCTCCAGTGCGATTAATTAAATCTAGGATAATTTGATTTCCATACTGATCATATGCAAAAGCAATAGTAGCCTGCTCTGGTTTTAACATAGTATCTGTAATACTATTTTGATCCAATGTGAATCCTAATGTCTGTAACTGACTATAATCACATGGAAGTGTAAAAACCATATCATTTATCTGCACCATATAACTATCCCAATTTGCAGCTAAATCAGAACTCATTTCTACTTCCGGAAAATTTTTATGTATTTCTTTCTCTCTTTCTCCATTTTCACCTAGTGTACTCATATCTTGAGCTTTCTCTTTTATTTCCTTAGGAACTTCTATTTTCTCTACCGTATCAAATTTATGAAATTTCTGTTCCATATAACAATCTTTCATATCTATCTGAAAAGCAGATAGTCCCATTTTCTCCATAGCATCTTTCATATCCATTCGAATAGATACCGGTATCATCTCTTTTTTGTCCACAGCAATTTCACATGGAAATTCCATTTCTTTCAATACTGTTTCATCAAACATTTCATTTAATCCCAAAGATTCTAGCATCTTTTCATCCACCAATTCTACAAAGTCGCCACCTCTTATTTTCCCTTTAATCTCATAGCACTCTTTTCCATCTACCTTCTGTGTTTTATCACTTAATTCAAATTCTTTATACAACTCTTTCATCAGTTCAAAGCTTTCTACTGGAAAAGCCTGCTGAACAGCATCCATATCCACGTATTCTTTCATACACTGATCCATAATTTCTATATATTGCACATACTGATCCTCTTCCTTCACCTGATACAAATCAAATTCCATAGTATTTTCACTTCCTAATGCGCTTACTTTAATTTCTCCTTCTGCACTTATTTCATTACTACGATTAAGCAATTTTGTATCCATCAGCATGTTTACTGCTATTCTATTTCCACTTTGCTCCATATCTATATTAATTTCTGAGCTTCCTTCTGCTGACTTTATCTCCTTCACATTTGTATAACATTTTTTCAAAATACTTTCAGAAGTTTCTTTTTTTCCACAACCTGATGCTAACACACACACTGTTCCTATTGTTGTTACCATAATCACCTGATATACTTTACTCTTTCTCATACGTTTACCCTCTTTTCTTTTTATTTTGTGAGATAAATAACACCCATCCAATACGTTCCCTTTAGTTCACTTCCTAAATCTTCTGCCACCTGTTGTGCTATGGTTGCAAATTGCTCATCATTTAAAGAGTACTCCGTTCTTAACGTAGCGTCTTTATCCTGTTCCAAATTAGTTGATAAAGCAGTTATAATCTGATCTTGATCATAATATTTTTGCGATATACGATAATATTCCTTATCTGCTTCTACCGCTTCATATTTAGAAATTGCTGTATCTATAAGATAATTTTCATCTTCGACCAATACCTTATCTGCTTCATTATTTGGTAAATTTAATAATGCATTAAATAAATATGGATTATCATTATTAGTTGTGTCTACAATTAACCACTCGTCATTTACTTTTACTTTATTCCATGCATGAGGTAAAGATCCATTTAGATAACCTGTTACTACAATACAATCTAACCCAGCTTCTTCTGCCAATAATTTATATGCTCCCGCATAACTTGCACAAACACCGACTTGATTTACAAGCACTCCATACGGAGTAAATGAATCTTGAAATTTTTGATCCACCGTTTTAAAATTATTTTTTTCTGCATTTTCCAATGCATCCATATCATATTCTGCATATTCACATAAATAATCATTTAATGCAATTTCCTTTTCAAGTTCTGTCATATCTTCTGTAACAACTTCTGCTACAATATTTTTTACCACTTTCATAATTTCTTCCTGTTTACGAAGCATCTCTTCTTTCTTTTGTTCATATTCTATAAACATATATTTTCCTGATACGGAAGCCCCCTTTACACCAAGGGCTAACGGATTTTGATAAGTAGCCTCCTGCCACGCATCTACAAGATACTTCTCATCCATAGCCTCGTTAAATGCAGATAAGTCAATTTTTTCATTTCCAGCCATCATATTTGCTCCCAAATATGCACTTAATGCGCTATTTGCAGTAACCTCATACTCTGAATTATATATATCTGTTCCGGAAGATTTTTCTTCTTTTGTATCATCTGCATCATTATTTTTCTCTACTACCAATTCTACGTCTGTTCTTCCACCCCTATTTGCCAAATCTTCCTGTCGTTCCTGCAATGCCTTTAAGTCCTCTTTCACTGTCTCTTTATCATAATTCTCAACCACTGCTACATCTGTAAATGGTGTACCTTCTATAGCAAATGGTATTTTAACAATTTCTACTTCTACATTATGCAAATCAGACATATCTGGATTTTCATATTCCCCCCAAGTTTCTTTCTTTTCCTGTGCCTTTTCCACATCATATTGAATAAGTTTCTGTACAAGACGTCCATCACACATTGTTACCCAACGATAGGAAGGCAACTGCTCAAAACTCTCAGCATATCTAGATCCCTCTTCCTCCAAATTTTTCTTTCCTTCCTGGTGGCTGGCAACCATTTTTGCAATCTGGTGCTTACTAAAAGAATTACTGATAGCTGAATTGCCATTTTCATTTACCGCTACTACCGCATACCGATATTCTTTTTTATCATTTTCCGTTACTATCGGTTCAGTACCTTCTCCATACTTTTCAATTACCCAGTCTTGATTTCTATCTGCCTCTGAAACAGAAAAAGTATGAAACATAATATGACTTTGAGGCTTCCATGTAGTCTTATCTGTTGCCCCTTTTATAAGGCCTACCATATCATATCCTTTATCTGGTTCATAGGCATATTCAACTAAATAGTAAGCCTTTGCATCATCTACTTTATTCCATGAAAATTCGGCTTCGCCGTTTTCATTTACTTCAAATTTTAAATTAGGAGATCTTTCTATTTCATGTTTTACCGTAAAGGGTGTAATTACCGGCTTTTCCAGTTTTTCTCCAGTTTCTTCATCTACAAACCTTGCCATATAATATTGTTGCAGATTCCCCCAATCTTTTAATTCTTCCTTATCAAATAGAATAGTCGAAACCTGATCATATCCATATAACAAATCTTTTTGATTTTGTATAAGTTCTTCACTTGACCCCAATCCCGCAACGCTCCAACGAGGAGGTGTAATTTCCATAATCATGTCTTCTGCATTCCAATCAAAATGCGTCCCTATACGCTGTGTCAATTCCGGATCCTGATACACAGCTGCAATATCTGTATAATTTTCATATCCAGATGACTTAATATCAAAATTCAAATCTATAAAAAGACTTTCATCTCTGGCAATATCTCGCATTGGCTTTTCGTACTCATATTTCTCTTTATCCTGATACTTTTCCCGGATATCCGATGCCAGCTGTTTACTGGAAATCATTTCTACTTCCCTATTTTCATTTTCATTACAACCAGATATCAAAACTGTCATCATCACTGTAACGCAAATTAGTGCTATTGCTTTTCTATAGTTCATATAAAATGCACCTCCTCTACCTTCTTACTATAAATACCCTTCATAAAAACAAAAGGTTACAATCTTTTAAAAATTTTTATCTAAAAATTTCTTCATTTCCTGTTCTGTAACATTTTCTCCTGTTATGTACACATAAACATTCTCTACTTTAAACAGTACACAATACATTTTTTTCTCCTCGTAATAGCCAAAACGTATTTTTTTACCTTTCATACTTTGTTCTTTCAAGTTCCACATCTCTTCTGGCACTTCTTCCACATTTTTATATTTCATTACACAAAAAGCACTCTCATAATTTTTTCCCACTCCTAATACTCCATTTCCCAATAAAAGCCCTTTTTCAAATTTATCCTCATTTATATTTTCTGCTGTCAATTTTTCATATACTCCTGCAGAACTTCTATTTATCATCTGAATTCCTGTAATACATACAACTCCAATACAAGCTGCCATTGCAAAAATAGCTGTATATTTTTTTATTCTTTTTTTTCTCTGCATTTGCTTCATCTTTTCCCTTGTTTTTTCAATCAACTCTTTTGGCGCTTTTTGCTTCTCTATTATTTTTTTATACTCATAATTCATATCCAAACTCTCCCTTTAGCCTCTCTTTCAAAATACCACGCCCTCTGGATAATTGTGTTTTTACTGCTGCTTCTTTTTGCCCTGTAATTTCCCCAATCTCTTTTACAGAATATTCTTCAAAATAAAACAAATGTATTACCGTTTTATACTTTTCTGGTAAATTTTGTACTTCTTTATAAACCACATTTTCTTCATATTCAGCTTCATAACCCGCTTCTGTTTGTTCCTCTATAGAAACCATCTTTCTTCTCCACGCACTGTTAAACTGTTTTTTACAGCAATTAATAGTTACACGAATAAGCCATGCCTTTAGATGTTCTTCATCTAAAATTCTCTCTTGATACTGAACCAGTCTTAAAAACACCTCTTGAAAAACATCCTCTGCATCATTTTTATTCTTCATTTGCAAAAGTGCTAATCTATACACCATATCCGCATACTGATATAATGCGTCTTCTGGATTTATCTTTCTTTTTCCCCACATAAACACTCCTATATATAATTACCTTTTATAAGTTTAAAAGGTTACATTTTTTTAATTATATCATTATTTTTTTCTTCACACCAACCTTTTTCTTCTATTTAAACAAAAAAACGCCAGTTTTTCTGACGTTTTTGTGCACTATTTCCTTCTATGTTACATTTTACAATTTAATTTTACAAATTCCTATCCCTGCATCTTTTAAACCTGCATTTTTTATTTCTACTTTCTCGTTCCAATCCTCACAAACAAAAAGTTCTTCTTCTTCCACCATATAATCCTGTATCTGCACACCACCTGTTTTAACATAAATGACCAATAGATTTTCTTCTTCTGGCGTCAAAATCAATCCCTCATTTTTTTGCATTCTTTTTGTTTGCATAACTCCATCGGCTCCATTTTTCAACATTAAATTAAAATCTACCACTTTGCCATAACTTACAGTAGGTACGCCTCCATCAAAACAATCGATCTCATACGGTTGTAAATTCACCTCACAATCTTCTCCATGTATCATTTTCAATTTGCCGGCAAAAATACTTAAATATCGTTTCACTTCCGGCAACATAGTAAATTCTGACTTCTCAACCTCTACCGTAGCACTGCTAATGCGACATTTAAAATTTCCTGCTTTATATACCGCATTTGAGGGATAAATATAAAGTTCTGTAGTACTTCCTCCCGACCATTTTGACGTAATAAAGTTTTCTGCTTTTTTCACCATCATCTTATTGCTCATACCTTTTCCCCTATTCTTTTTATTTTCATACTAACAAAAAATTTTTTCTCCGTCAATGAACTATCCCTATTTCTGATTTCATGTTAAAATGTCTATAATATGTTTCAGAAAGGAGCTTAGCATGGCTACGGAACAATTTTATTTAGAAGAAGGATTTCCCTTTCATACTCGCAAATTAGAACAACTTAAAAACTTTTTACAACAATTTGATTTAACTTATGATACTCAGATTCAATATTCTGTTCTTTTAAAAACAGCTTCCGGCAAACTGGCCGGCTGTGGTTCTCGCCACGAAAATACCCTTAAATGCATTGCTATTAATCCAGATTTTCAAGGAGAAGGTTGTCTTCAACTTATTATGACACAGTTGATGAAAAATGCTTTTGAACAAAAAATTTCCCATCTTTTCCTTTTTACAAAACCCATGTATCAACAAATGTTTTCTGATATGGGTTTTTATACCATTACAGAAACTACGGATATGCTCCTTATGGAAAATCGAAAAAATGGCATTCTACAGTACTTAGAAAAAGAAGCTGCACCTTTCAAAAATAACCCAGAAAGCTCCATTGGTTCTATTGTTATGAATGCAAACCCTTTTACTAATGGGCATAAATATTTAGTAGAAACTGCAGCAAAACATTGCAATATTCTCCATGTTTTTGTACTATCCACAGACTCTTCAGAATTCCCTGCTGATGTTCGTCTGGAACTAGTAAAACAAGGCTGTGCTCACCTACCAAATGTATTTGTACACGGAAGTTCTGATTATCTTATTTCACATGCTACTTTTCCTGATTACTTTCTAAAAGATAAAGCTACTGCTACAGAAAAAGCTGCCCTTTTAGACTTACAAATTTTTGGTACTTATTTTAAAAAAGCTTTTCATATTACACAGCGTTTTGTAGGTGAAGAACCCTTTTCTCTAATTACAAAGGCATACAATGAGCAAATGAAAAAAATACTTCCCTCATTCGCTATAAAGGTAACAGAAATCCCACGATACCAAAAAAATGATACTATTATTAGCGCTACACTTGTACGTCAAAAATTTCTAGATGGAGACTTTCTCTTACTAAAAGATTTAGTACCAGAAACTACTTATAGCTTTCTAACTTCATCTTCAGGTATCGAACTTCGAAATCATCTTCTTAATACAGGAGTAACACTATGAAACAAAAATTATGGACTTCAGGTAATCGTGTATCAATAACAGAAATCCTAGATGCCAGAGAAAACCGTGTAAAAATACAACAAGAAATGTTACAAAAAACACCTAATTGCCTTTTAAGTTTCACTTTAAATATTCCTGGTCCTATAAAGGTTTTCCCTTATGTAAAATGTGCATATAACGTAGGTATCCTCATTATTTTAAAAGGAATTTCTCTTTTAAATGGAACTATTTTAGAACAAAGAGAAACAAAAAAAGATACGGGATGGGAGGCATTTTTCTCTTTAAACCTCTCTCCTGAAGATATGAAAACTTACCTTTTAGAACAAGAAGAAAATCATCCCTTAGGTCGACTTTTTGACTTTGATGTACTACGCACAAATGGAAGCAAATTATCACGACAGGAACTGGGTTTTTCTGAAAGAACCTGTCTTTTATGTAATAAACCTGCTTTTTTATGTGGCCGTTCCAGAACACATAGTGCTAATGAACTCCTTGCTAAAGAAGTTGAAATACTGGAAACATTTTTTACATTTCGTCTTTCCAATCACATTGGATTGTTAATGCAAAAAGCACTTTTTTATGAAGTAAATACTTCTTTAAAACCTGGTTTAGTAGATCGCCTACATAATGGATCTCATCAGGATATGTGCCTCGCTACATTTATAAACAGTGCTTACAGCCTTACTGATTTTTTCTGTTGCTGTGCAAAAGAGGGGCTGTCTTGTAACTATTCTACTGAAAAACTTCCTCTGCTTTTTCAAAAGCTACGCCTTATGGGAAAACAGGCCGAAAAGACTATGTTTCTAAACACAAAAGGGGTTAATACCCATAAAGGAATCATTTTCTCCGGTGGTATTTTATGTGGGGCTATTGGTTATTATGTTTCTAATAACCATATGGATTTTTCTGATAAAAATTTTCTTCCTTCTTTATCCAACATATGTTGTTGTATGCTCCCTGAAATTTTAGATGATTATATTTCACTAACACCAAAGACTGCTCAAACAAACGGAGAACAACTTTATTTATATCATAAAATAGCTGGAATTCGTGGAGAAGCTAAAGATGGCTTTCCTCATCTTTTTACCATGGGACTTCCTCTTTTTCATTCTCTTATACAAAAAGGATTTTCCCTATGGAAATCAGGACTGATTACTCTTTTACATTACATAGCCTATACCGATGATACCAACTTGATTGCACGTTCTAATTATAACTTTTCATGCGAATTTAAAAAAAATTTAAAAAATTTTTTAATTCATGCTACTTATGAAGAACAACTCTCTATACTGCCCCAACTGGACGATTTCTTTGTTTCAAAAAACATTAGTCCCGGAGGCAGTGCTGATATGCTGGCATTAACTTATTTTTTATATTTTATAGAAAATATTCCTTGTACTTTTCTATAAAAAAAATGTTGTAGGAAAATATTTTAAATATCTTTCCTACAACATCTCTCAAATCCATATATTTAAAAGTCCCAGTACAAATCCAATAAATGCTCCTAAATTTACGACCGCATTAAGTTCTTTTTTCATAATTCCCAACAGCAAATTCTCTAATTCCAAAACATCCATTGCATTAATTTTTTCTTCTACAACTTCTGCCACATGAAACTTTTCAGCCATTTCTTGCGCTTTTTCATTTACAAATTTCACATACACATTTTCTACAATTTGATATATCCTCTGATTCGTTATAGATAGCATTTCTACCCATTGACAAACTGACTGGTTTCCTACCATTGCCATCTGAGCAACTACTTCTGGTCTTATTTTTTCTTCTCCATTTTCTTTAATATATTCGTCTACTTTTTTCCCAATGGGAGCTGCTACAGACTGAATAAGTTCATCGTTTAAGAACATGGAAATCATACCACCTTTAAACTTTTCTTTGATTTCCTTTTTTCCTTCTTCTACGATAATAGCTCCGATATCCAACTTCTCAATACCTTCTGCAATTTTTTTTGTAATGCAATCTTCTAACCGATCTCGCATAAAATCATATTCTTCCTGCCCTGTATATTGGGACAAAAATTCTTCCAAAGATACATCTGTTGTTTTTATTTTTTCTATTTTCTGCAACACTGCATCTACTACTGTATTTTTAATATCTTCAGACAAAAGTATTTTTTCAAAATCTTCTTTTGTAAGAAGATGCTCTCCTACTGCCTGCCCTAAAGCTTTTGCCATTCTGCTTTGTCCTTTTGGTATAATTCCTGGTGTAAAAGGCAAAGTTTTACTTCCTATTTTCACCGGTTTCAAAGGACGAAACAACATTTTAACTGCAATATAGTTAGTACAATAACCAATCACAGCTCCTATCGCAGGTCCTGCAATTATCTCAAGTATTGCCATTTATATTCTTCCTTTTCTACTATTATTTTCCAAAAATTCTCACTCTTATTTGTCCCCACATACGAATCAAAAAATACTCATACGCTTTATCATAAACAAATAGAACTATTTGCCCTGCAACTACTAGTATAAAAAGCATGGTATCCGGTATCTCTCCCGCAAAAAGAAGCTTGGGAAATAAAAATAATGTAGGCAAATACATAATGTTAAATATTAGATATTTTCCAATCTGAAAAATCAATTTCCTTTTCCCCCATTTGGGATGTCTACCTAAATAATGCCATAAAAATTCGATTCCTAAAACATAAATTCCCATCATTGCATAGGTAATACAATATAATTTCTGTGGTGCCAGTAAAATTCCCAGTACCAAACATCCTATAAAATAAGATGCCCCATAAAGCAGACCAAATTCACGGATGATAACCCCCACAAAAAATGCTGCCAGCGCTAAAAAAAATAATGTGTTAAAATCTAAGATTCCACTCAAAACAATAGACAATACAGCCAAAGCCATTAAAAGCCCTGATACTGCTATTTTTTTCGCATTTACATGCATGAACACAAATCGCCTCCCATGCACTCACAAAGGCTGTCTGCACACCACAAATCACAGCAGGCATTTCCTGTACCACAGGTACTGCCACCACCATTCGCATAAGGATATCCTCCCCCTTGATAGCGATTGCTGTTCCACTGTAGTCTATTTACAAGATTACTATACTCCGGATTTCCTGGATCCATGCTTTGTGCCTGCCGTGCCATATTAAGAGCATTTACGTTATTTCCCATACCCATATTTGCACAAGCACTAAGATAATACCACTGTGCATTTCGATTTTGAATTCTGGATAATACATTCAATGCCTGTTGATATTGACGGCCATTAATATAATTATAAGCAGCCTGATACTGCATATCATCTTGACTTGCAGCGTTCTGATTATAAGAGGACTGTCTATTTTGATATCCTCCGCCATATCCACTCTGATATCCTCCATCTCTCTCTTTCATAATCTGATCATAAGCTTCCTGTACTTCCTTAAATTTTTCTTCTGCTAAATCAGATAATGGATTATCTACATAAGAATCCGGGTGATATTTTCTACTCATATCACGATATGCTCGTTTAATCTCATCATTTGAGGCGTTTGGTGATACGCCTAGCACTTCATATGGATTATTTATCATCTCTCTCTTATTTCTCCTGTCTTTCTTTTTGTTTTTTATTATATTTTGCCCAGACTCCGCTGTATAAAACATTCCTTAAAATTTCAACGTCCAAAAGTATAGGTAGTCTTTCAAATACTCCTGTGGCTTCTGCCATCATCATAACTAAAATCTGATGTACTGTTTCCTCATAACTTTGTTCATCTTTGCAATTGCCTTTTAATGCCTTTAGAGGATTGTAAGAATCTGTTTTTAAATCTTCCTCCAAGTCATCATAAGCATCCATTATATAAATAAATTTCCCAAGATAAAATCCAAACTTGCGAAGTTCATTTTCCCACATATCCTCTTTATATACAAAGAGTTCTGCCATTAAATTTCCAAAAGCACCTGCTACCAAATCAATATTTTCTTCTTGTGCGTCTTCATAGGAAGCTAAAATTTTAAGTTGTTTTTGAATTGCATGTGCCTGTCTTTTATATTCCTTCGAAAGATTTTCAGCCTTTTTTTTGAAAAGATGCATTCCTGCAATTCCTTTTAAACTTTTATCATCCTTCCAATCATCTTCAAATTTAAAATAGGTAAGCAAAATGTTCATTTTTGCACCATATTCTAATATCTCATTCTGCAACATGGGAATCTTTTTCACAGGATGTAACGGACAATGCGATTGCAATTCCTTTGTATGGACTTCATATAAGGAAGTTAAAAGCAATACCAAAAATGTCATATCATATGAAAGTGTCATGCGTCCACGCATCCCATATTCTTCCTTTAAAGTGCGGCATAATCCGCAATAATAAGACTTGTACCGATAAAATTCTTTTACCTTCAGCTCAGGCTTATCAATCGTTATATATCCAAACATTCCAAAGCCTTTCTTTATATATAGAATAAATTTCGTATCCTTTAATTATACTATACCTTTTTTCAAATTTCTACTTTATTTTCACTTTTGTTGACGTTTTACTATTTTTACTATATACTTTCTTTGTAACTCTATAAGGAATTTACGAAAGAGGTGATTTTGTGCCTAAGGACATAATTAAGAACAATATAAGAGAAGATGTTTCCGAAAAATCCGATATTTTATTTCCAGAAAGATTTATAAAAAATACTGATTATTACAATTCATTAATGATGATGTACCGCTGTGCAATTCGTGAAGTCAGCACTAAACTTGAGGTACTAGATGATGAATTTTCTGTAAAATATAAAAGAAATCCAATATCTTCTATTAAAAGCCGTATTAAAACGCCGCTAAGTATTTATAATAAACTTCAGCGCCTGGGTTATGAATTTACAGAACAGAATATTCGTGAACAGTTAAATGATGTTGCTGGGATTCGTGTCATTTGTTCTTTTGTTGATGACATTTACACAGTCGCACATTTGTTGGCTGATCAAGATGATATTACAATTATTCGTATTAAGGATTACATTCAAAATCCAAAACCCAATGGTTATCGTAGCTATCATATGATTATTGAAATTCCCGTTTTCTTTGCAGAAGGAAAAACTCCCATCCGTGCAGAAATTCAAATTCGCACCATTGGTATGGACTTTTGGGCAAGTCTGGAGCACCAACTTCGCTATAAAAAAGATTTAGGTGATAACAAGCAATACACCTTGATTACACAAAAACTTACAGAATGTGCCCGTACCATTACTGCTACTGACAATCAAATGCAAGATATAAAAAATTTAATCGGGGAATATTGTGAGTTTTAACTCACTCCCCGATAAATTTCTTTAAAAGTTTTTCACTTTCTTCATAATATTGCTGTTCTCTTTTTCCATCTTCATCATCTGCTACTTCTGGTAAAAG
This sequence comes from Blautia sp., assembly GCA_029257775.1. Taxonomy (GTDB): domain Bacteria; phylum Bacillota; class Clostridia; order Lachnospirales; family Lachnospiraceae; genus Blautia. The sequence continues at coordinate 75,747 of JARIAQ010000026.1, forward strand.
ACGCATAGTAATATACATATCCTGTAGTGTAATCGGATTTCCCGTTTCTTCAAACCCTTTACAATTCTTGACTTCCATCAGCTGGCTTTCCTCATCTGGAAAAAGATCCATATCTTTAAATTTCTCATAACTTTTCTTACTCACGAAATAAATCATACTCATTCCACTTTGCACATCTGCAGTAAACTTTGTCTGCCCTGCCATAACCATCTGTGGGTCATATCCTTTTTCTTCTTCTGACGGAATAAAGTAGTCACTAATCTGAACATGAATCTCTCCATCTTCATTTAAATCTTCTCCATTCTTTGTAAACCATTCTTCCATCTTTATTCTATCTTCCTCGACCAAAGAATAATCGCCTAAAAATGCAATATTGTAGTCATAAGAAACCTTCCCCAGCATATCTTTTGCAAAAATAATAATACAAAATAATGCAAAAATACCAATTAGTACATGGTATTTATAATAATACCAAAAATTATCCCATTTTTTCTTTCTGTCTTCCTTTGTTTGTTCTGTTTTCATGTACTTTATCCTTTTCTCTAAAATTATCATTGTCATAAAGTGTATCACTTTTTTATCCTAAGGAAAAGTAAAAAATAAAATTTTACTTACTATAAACTTGTCTAATCACTGCCACCTAGAATACATCCTATATCTTTTCGGTGAAAATCACCATAAAGTGCATAGGACAAACATTTCAAACCCCCATGACACATATAAGAATGCTCACATTTTTGACATTCATCAGGAACTTTCTTACTACGTAATTCTTTTAAAATAGGGTTATGGATATATAATTCATACATATCTTCCTCTAATACATTTCCAATATATATAGGCATTCTACGACACGGAACCAGATCTCCATTTTCCATCACTGTTAATAAAGAATCCCCTGCTGTACAACCATAGGCAAAGTCATTCGTCATTAAAAATTGTAAAGCTCGATTCATGGAAATACCTGTATGACTATGCTGTTTTTTTAATTTCATTTTTTCTTTATACATAAAATTTAAGTATTCTTGTGTCTCATCCAAACTTAATACATTCTCTTGATCTTCTTTATCACCTAATGGAATATAACGATCTGACCACACATTATCTATATGATGTTTTCTTGCATACCAAACAACTTTATGAAATTCTTTATAATTCATCTTACTGGCAGTAAATGAGATTGACGTATAAATACCATTTTTCTTTAAATGATGGATTCCTTTTGCAATTTTTCCATAAGTTCCTTTTCCACGTATAGAATCATTTACTTTTCTCCCGCCCTCTAAACTAACTTGAACATAATATGGATTATAACTTTTAATTTTTTTTGCGATTTCATCTGTAATTAACGTTCCATTGGTTAATATTGAAAATGAAATATTATCTTCATCCTTTTTTATTAAATCTAAGACTTTAAACAGATAAGGATTACACAATGGTTCTCCGCCAGTGATATTAATATGCCCCTTCATCTCCAACTTGTCCAATAGTCGTTTATATTGTTCGTAAATAATTTCTAATTTTTCATATGATAATTGTACTGGTGTATGATCTTCTTGATAACAATGAAGACACCTTAAATTACATGTTTCACTCAAATGCCATTGCATAATAAACCTTTTTACCAAGACCCTCCACCTCCACAAGAAGAGCAACCGTATATGGTAAAATATCATAAGAATAAGTAGGATTTTCCATAACCAGTTCTTCTAATTTCGGTTTTTCAGCTTGTTCTAAAAACTCTTTAAATCCTTTAATTCTTGCGATAATTTCTTCCCCATACTTTGTTTTTCTTTTCATAAAAATTGTAAATAGAATATTAATAAGGATGCAACTCATTGAAATCAAATATAAAATACTCCACTTTGGATTCATATCTTCAACAATGAAGAAACTAATAAAATTTAATATAACTGTAAGAATTGTAATTCCAATGGAAGTATACATTTTCTTTGTAGCCACACGATCAATCACTAAATCTTTAATCTTTGATGTTAATTTTTTTCTACTTTTTGAAATGCTTTGTAAAGTGTCTTATGTTCACTGACAATAATTACATTATCCTTAACAAATAATTGATTATATACAATTTCTTCTAATTCGCTCAATGGTTTTAATAAAGATTTTTGTTTTTGATATACTTCCCATTGTTCTTGAAACTCTTTATTCTCTTCTTCATACTCTTTCCGCTGTTTTTCTAAATCTTCGTATCTTGATTCCTTATTATCACTTACAATTTGAATGTATTTACCTTTTACTAATTCATCAGATACCTTTTCATCGAATGATTTTCCTTCTTTTGGAGGACAACATAAATTAGTAATTTGAATTTTTTTCTTTTTTAATTCATCAATTTTTATATATCCTTTAGAAGCAATTTGAATCATCAAAGCAATCGTCAATTTATTCGTTGAATGATTTCCATAAATGTACCCAATCTCTGCTGCATTTAAATGATCCATTGGATAATATTCGATTGTTCTCTCTTCGGAAAATCTTTGCCATATTTATACCATTTATAAATTGTATAAATCGTTAGCAAAATGTTAACTAAACTAATACCAAAAGATCCCCAACCATATGTCCAACTACCTCCCACAAAATAATGATCAGTCAGTTCAATATCTACAGTTAAAGAATGATCTAATTTTTCATTATATCCTGAATATTCAGGTACTTCACACCCATCATTTTCCAAATAACCATTCTCTTTACAATATTCTTCTTTTTGATACTTAGTATATTTTTCCTGGTTAAATTTGGCATCTATAACCTTTCCATCTATTGTGTAATCCACAAATTATGTAACATCATTAAAGCGATATTTATCAGCAAAAAAATGAATATTGTAATGATCCAGTTTTTTAGGCATAATGATTTCTTGTAAATTTTAAATCTAATACATTTGATTTTCTCTTTATTATTTTTTCATCTTTTCCAGTATATTCTAACCATCGCGGAATAAATCGCACAATTCCATGATGATGCTTCTCATTCCAATTAACCATTATATTTTCATGTACATCTACCTTATTATCTTGTTTTACATCTAAAATAACTTGATACTCTTCAATTGTAAATCCATCTGCTACTTGAACAGGTTTATTATTGGCACCAAATACGGAATCAAAATTTTTCAATAAACCACCGATAAGCATAATAGCCAAGCACGCACAAAAAAATATTTTACAATTTCATCAATATATCCCCCTAATTTTTTCATTTAAAACTCACTTTTACATTTTCTCTTTCTTCTGTATTCACAACAAACACAACTGCATTAAAGTATTTTTAAATGCACATCCATTGTACTAAATGCTTCTTCAATGGATTTTTTTAATTTTATGAATCCCTTATATGTAATGAAAACATATATAAAATACTACTCTTTTTCTATATCTGAACTAATTTCCACATCATCATTTATTTCTTCTCGAAATACGTCTAAATCATTTTCATTATAAAACGCTCTTGCTCCATTCATTATTTGTTCCAACTCTTTCTTGCTATCTTTATCAATCTCTGTCCACATAACTTCATTTACAAAAGTTTGATAATATTCCTCCCAACTTTTGCATATTTTCTCTCCTATGGTATCCTTTCCATCATAAAATTCATTTTTCTTTTCCACTAAAAGCTTATTTTCGAAATAAGTACCTC
>JARIAQ010000043.1 GCA_029257775.1 Blautia sp.
TGCTTCTTATTTTTTATGTACCTACTTCAGTTCCAATTTCACACTAATTCTTTAAATAAACATATTTTGCAACATAAACTTCTTAATTTTCTGCAATTCTTTATACTTCCGCTGGTGAAGAGTGATAAGGTCGTCCAGTTGTTTGAAAAATGCTCCAATTTGCTTTTGTTCACCATATTGAGGAACACAAAACTCATAATCAGAATATTCTTGAGCATTTACTCCAGGCTGTCCGGATCTTTGTGAGGTAACACGAATAAACTTCTCATAACCCTTTGTAAGTGTGCTTTGAAAAATAAATTCGGCATCATATTCAGGCTTGATTCTTGCCCGGATTAGAAAACCTGCATAGTACAATAAACCATCAAAATCCTTGTAAATATAGGTCTTTCCAACACTTGCACCAGTTCTTGCAAAGACAATATCTCCTTTTTGAAGCTGATACTTTTCTAGATTTTCAAAAGATATATCAGGAGAAGTCAAATCTGTTTGAATAAAAGCTCTTGTGTCGTCGTCTATATCCGTAATGCGGATATATTTATTTTTTCCATCATATTCTTTTGCCGCAGCATTAAGTCCGTACTCAAACGATTGTGCCAACTCGCCCAACTTACGCTGTTCCCAATCTTCAGTAAAACCCTCAAATCTTATTTCCGGAATGTTTTTCCCATTTTTCGGAAACATCTTTTGAAGCATATATTTTTTAAATTTTTTCGTTTCTTCACACTTCCGCTGGTGAAGAGTGATAAGGTGATTGAGAGTCTCGAAATATACAGCAACTCGCTTCTGCTCATTATGAGATGGTATTTTCAATTTCATTTTCTGCAAATCTGAAAATGACAATACTTTTTGTCCAGTCCCTGTGCAGGTATAACCAATCTCACGCACTACTTCATCACTATTATTTAACACTAACGAAACAAAAAATGTATCGTTCTCTTTACCGTAGAAAACAGGGTAGAATTTACTTATAATACCTTTATCACAACACTTATTGATATTAAATGTGAAATCTATACCATCACTTCTATTCCTATATGTGCAATAATTACGAGGCAGAATATTGTATCCCGTAATATCATGATTTTGTCTTCTTCCAAAGTGTTCCTCCTGGAGGATTACACCTTCGGTTTTAGATGAAGTGAGTACTGGCAAAGTACAATCTTTATCTACTGCTTCCTTATACTCAACTATCAAATCGCCCAACTTACGCTGTTCTCAATCTTCTGTAAATCCTTTAAAACGAATTTTCGGTTTACTCATATCATCACCCCTCAATCATTCCAATAAGAGATTTTATGGATGACATAATATCCTGATCCAAAGATGTTAAATCTTTTAAACAAGATACTACTTCCTTCTGAACTTTTTCCAACTCATCATCTGTCTTTTTCATTTCCTGTAAAAGTTCTTTTAAATCAATCTCTTCTTCTTTTTCAAAATTATCCACATATCTTGGAATATTAAGGTTGAAATCATTCTTCTCAATATCCTCAAAACTGGCAAGATAAGATTCTTTGTCTACTGTTTCACGATTATGATATAAATTTACAATGGCATCTATATGTTCATCTGTCATTGCATTTTGTTTTTTACCCTTCTCAAATTTTTTTGAAGCATCTATAAATAAGATATCTCTACCATCTCTATGTTTCTTTAAAACAACAATACAAGTTGGTATTGATGTATTATAAAACAAATTTGCCGGTAATCCAATTACTGCATAAATATTTCCGGAACGCAACAATTTTTCTCTGATTTTCCCTTCAGCAGCTCCTCTGAATAACACACCATGCGGTAATACAATTGCCATTGTCCCATTATTTTTCAAATGATATAAACCATGCAACAAGAACGCATAATCAGCCTTTGACTTCGGTGCTAGAACGCCATAATCACTAAAACGTTCATCTTGTAGAAAACCAGTAGCCGCACTCCATTTTGCTGAGTATGGCGGATTCATCAGTACCATGTTAAAATCAGTTTCTTCTTCGGTAGGCCAGTCACTGTCTAAAGTATCACCATTTCTCAGTTTTTGATTTTCCGGTGCTACACCATGCAGAAACATATTCATACGTGCTAAATTATAAGTAGAGGTCATCAATTCTTGTCCGTAATATTTAATATAATTTGGCTCTAATGCATATTTTTTTGCATTCAACAGAAGAGAACCCGAACCCATACATGGATCATAAACAGACAACCCTTTTTTACTCTCCTGTCCAGAAATGGCAATTCTGGTCAAAATTTTTGAAACAGCTTGCGGAGTATAGAATTCACCGGCTTTTTTCCCTGTTTCAGAAGCAAATTGACCAATCAAATACTCATAAGCATTTCCTAATATATCTGCATCTGTATTCAATAAATCTGCCTTATCAATTTCTTTTAACAAACTGGCAACTGTATCACTTTGCTTTTGATCCCCCGTCCCCAAACGATTAGAATACAAATCGATATCTGTAAATAAATCCGCAAATAACGGATCACTCTGTTCAATATTATTAAATGCTTTTTGTAATTGTTCTCGATTAAACGAATTATTTCGCGCTGCCTCTGCAAAACTTGTGTAAGTCAATTCTGGCTCAATCACATAGTGGCAAATTGATTTTATTTCATTTTTCAATTCTTCTGCGCTTTCATCTTTCAAAGCATCACGATATGCATCCAGAGCAATTTTTAATGTTTCTGGTTTTTCATCATAAAGCAAATCATAAACCTTTATTAAAAAAGAGTCTGATAAATATTTATAAAAAACAATTCCTAAAAGATAGTCCTTATATTCATTTGCATCCATTTTTGAGCGTAATATATCTGCCCCACTCCATAATACACTAATCAACTCTTTACTATTTTCCCGCTCAGCCATTCTATTATCCTCCATTTACTTATATCTATCAAAATATAGTATTATAATAGACATATATTATTTTTAAAATAATTTTCTTATCAACACATTCATTTTAAATTCTTTTCGTGTCCATATTTTTTATTATACAATAATAAGTAGAATATAAAAAGACCTTCTAAAATGCAGAAATATTAAATTTTCCACATTCCCACATACGTAAAAAGCCCAGTCTACACCGAGCTTTTCCTCCATATATTTGATTTCTGCAAATACTTATCCAGAAACCAATACTCCCTATATATGATATTCTTTTTCCTTTTACCTCACCTCATAAACAACACCTCCCTATTCTTTCAAGGATAAACTTCCGAAGATGCAATTTTTACAATTTATTCAATATCCCCTGTATGAGGAACTTACTTATTGCATAAAACCAAATACTGTCTTTATATTTTACTAAATATTTTATCACTTGACAGCAATGACTTTCATAATTACAATATACATATACCCCTAGTGGTATAGGAGGGACAAATATGAAACAATGTATGGACTCTGCTAATCTGCACCGCAGACTAAAAAAAATCATTGGACAAGTGCAGGCTATTGACAGAATGATTGACGAAGATATTCCTTGCGAAGACATTCTTTCCCAACTCAATGCAGCAAAATCTGCTCTTCATAAATGCGGACAAGTGGTTCTAGAAGGACATATTAAGCATTGTGTCCGGGATGGTATTGAACATGGTGATGTTGATAAAACCATTGATAACTTTACAAAAGCCGTAGAACGTTTTTCTAACATGGGATAACTTCAAATAAGCAGTTAGTAATAACTGCTTATTTTAGAACCATCTATAAACCCATACCCCTATAAGTATGACCGGAGGAAACTATGAAAAAATTAACAGAACAGTTGGAAAATTTTCTTGAACTTGGTGGAATAAAAAAAGATATAATCTTTCTTATATTTTCTGCCATTGCTTTACTAATTAGTATTCTTGACCCCTTACCTCTACCCTTTGATTTGGCATGGATTGCCATTATACTGTGCGGTCTTCCTATCATTTTAGAAGCATTTATAGGTCTTATAACTAGATTTGATATTAAAGCAGATTTGCTCGTTTCTCTTGCCTTGATTGCTTCTATCTGTATCGGCGAGAATTTTGCAGCTGGAGAAGTAGCCTTTATTATGCAATTGGGCAGCTTATTAGAAGATTTGACGGTGGCAAAAGCCAAAGCTGGTATCGAAAAACTAATTCATCTCACTCCCCAAACCGCTCGAGTAATACGAAGCGGAAAGCAGGAAATCATTTCTGCAACAGAAGTAGCAATAGGTGAAATTTTACAAGTTTTACCTGGGGAAACTATACCAGTTGACGGTATTATTTTATCTGGACAAACTTCAATTAATCAAGCTGTTATGACTGGAGAATCTTTGCCTGTAGATAAAACGGTTGGAGATAAAGTTTCCAGTGGTACCATCAATCAATTTGGAGTTTTTGAAATGCAGGCAACAAAAGTGGGGGAAAACAGCTCTATTCAACGAATGATCCAGCTTGTACAATCAGCAGATGCAGGAAAAGCAAAAATTGTTGGTATGGCAGATAAGTGGGCCACATGGATTGTAGCAATTGCTCTAACTGCAGCTACATTAACATGGATGATTTCAGGAGATATTATTCGTGCTGTAACAATTCTCGTTGTATTTTGCCCTTGCTCTTTGGTTCTGGCTACCCCTACTGCCATCATGGCCGCTATGGGAAATGCTACAAAACACGGATTTCTAATCCGTGAAGGCGATGCCCTAGAACGTCTGGCAACGGTGAAGAAAATTGCTTTTGACAAAACAGGAACCCTCACCTATGGTACACCAGCTGTTATTGCAGTAAGAACTCTTTCTGAAAACTATACCCAAAATCAGCTATATGACTTAACAGCTGCTGCAGAACAATTTTCAGAACATCCATTAGGAAAAGCCATTGTAAACTGCTACAAAAAAGACCATCAAAAGCCAATCCTCCACGCATATAATTTTCAATTACTTCCAGGTCTAGGCATTAGCGCTGTAGTAGGGGATAAAACTATTCTGGCTGGAAGCAAGAAATTACTTATGGAACAGGGTATTGCTACTACACCAAAAAAAGAAATGAAAACTTTTATACATCAGGGATGTACTATAATCTACATAGCAATTAACAAGGAAGTAGCTGGTTATATTGCTCTTTCTGACACGGTTCGCACTGAAAGTGAAAATTTAATTGACATACTTTCTGAAATCGGAACACCTGCCGTCCTTCTAACTGGTGACAATGAACATGCTGCACATACCATTGCAAACCATTTACACATTTACGAAACGAAGGCCAACTGCCTGCCAGAAGACAAGCTAAATTACATTATTCAATCCCAAAACAACCATACTAATATTTGTATGATTGGGGATGGTATCAACGATGCTCCTGCCTTAAAAATGGCAACCGTAGGAATTGCCATGGGTGGAATTGGCAGCGATATTGCTGTAGATGCAGCAGATATTACGCTAATTAATGATAATGTGAAAGAATTACCCCATTTAGTTTCCCTCTCCCAACGCATGATGCATACCATTAAACGGAATCTTACCTTTTCTATGACACTAAATGTACTTGCAATTATCCTAGCAATCATTGGAATATTAAATCCAATCATAGGAGCACTTGTTCATAATTCAGGCTCAGTACTTGTCATAATTAATTCCGCTTTACTACTAAAATGGAAAAACAAGAAAATATATAAATAAAAATCCCTTGTTAACGCAAAAACCGGTGTGAACTTAACAATCACACCGGTTTAACTTGCATAAAAAATGCGGATAACAGGACTTGAACCTGCACGTCGTAGACACCAGAACCTAAATCTGGCGCGTCTGCCAATTCCGCCATATCCGCATATCTTTTTATATTGTTTTAAAAAAATAACCAAGGATCTTAGCCTTGGAAATTTTAAACAGTGAAGCATCGGGGATTCGAACCCCGGACAACTTGATTAAAAGTCAAGTGCTCTACCGACTGAGCTAATGCTCCGTAACATTATGAAACTGGGCTAGCTGGATTCGAACCAGCGAGTGCAGGAGTCAAAGTCCTGTGCCTTACCGCTTGGCGATAGCCCAAGACCGCCTTACGGCTAGGGTGGATAAAGGGATTCGAACCCTTGGCCTCCAGAGCCACAATCTGGCGCGCTAACCAACTGCGCTATACCCACCATGTGCATCTTCGACACAAACGTGCTTGGAGGGATTCGAACCCCCGACCCACGGCTTAGAAGGCCGTTGCTCTATCCAGCTGAGCTACAAACACATCACATCAAGCCTTTTGGGCTTAACGTAAGCGGGTGATGGGAATCGAACCCACATATCCAGCTTGGAAGGCTGGTGTTCTACCACTGAACTACACCCGCATAAATAAGATTTCTTTTTTAAGAATCAGTCGGGGTGACAGGATTCGAACCTGCGACCTCCTGGTCCCAAACCAGGCGCTCTAGCCAAGCTGAGCCACACCCCGAAAGTGTTTTTTGTTGTCCTCCGAACTCTCTTGCCCGGCGACAAGGTATACTATACCAGCACTTGCCAAAAAAGTCAACACTTTTTTTAAAAATTTTTTTATTTTTTTTAAAATATGTTCAAACCCCTTATAAATCAAGGGGTTTGAGTCTATTCTTCCAAATAATGAATCGTATATTTTGCTTTCCCTTTTTCATCTATCTCCATAATAATATAGCTAGGCTTTCTTCCTAATTGTCGTGGATAAGAAAGACTACCGGGATTCAGAATAGTGATTCCATTCTTCTCCTCAATCTCCGGTCGATGAGTATGTCCATACATTGCCACTGTTGCATTTCGAAATAAAGCTTCCTCACAAAGGCGATCTGTTCCTACCGAAACACCATAATAGTGTCCATGAGTAATAAAAATACGATAATCCTTTATCCAAAATTCCTCTTCTCTTGGTAAATCCGAAAAGAAGTCATTGTTTCCTGCTACAATATGCACAGGACATCCTGCAATTACTTCAATATAATCTTCTTGCCCTTCCACATCACCTAAATGGATCAAATGTTGAAAAGGTCCTTTTTCACGCAAAATTAACTCTAGATTTTCTTCATGTCCATGTGTATCACTGACAATCAATGCTCTCATAATAATTCCTCGTGTTCAAGAAGTTCTCTCATTTTCCGTAATGCATTTCCCCTGTGACTAATACTGTTTTTCTCTTCTGAAGAAAGTTCTGCTGTACTTACTCCTTTTTCAGGAAGATAAAAAATCGGATCATATCCAAATCCATTCTTTCCGCGTTCCTCATATCCTATCATTCCTTCTATTGTTCCACGTACAACAAAGCTTCTTCCGTCTGGAAATGCTGCTGCAATGGCACATACAAAACGAGCTGTTCTTTGTTCATCTGGAACTCCTGCTAAGCGATCCATGAGATTCTTATTTTTGATACTGTAAGAAGTATCTTCTCCCATATATCTGGCCGAATAAATACCTGGTTCTCCATTTAAATAATCAATTTCTAAACCAGAATCATCTGCCAAAACCATTTCTCCCGCTAATTTACATATTTCTTTTGCTTTAATTAAAGCATTTTCCTCAAAGGTGCTCCCATTTTCCTCGATGTCAGCTTCAATCCCTGCCTCTTTCATAGAAAGAATTTCAACTGGCAATTCTCCTAGAATCTCTTTGATTTCCAGCATTTTATTTACATTACCTGTAGCAAAAATCAATCTTTTCATTTGACACTTTCTCCTTTACTCAAGAGGTTTTTTCTTTCTAGGCGGTTTAGGTCCTAAAAACTGATAAAAATAAGTTTTCATCATACCATTATAAATTTTACGATTTTTATCTGCGTTCCTGCCAATGTAACGCTCTGCATCCTGATAAGCAGTAATCAGATACATAGACCATGAATCCAAATTTTGAAAACTTTCCCCTATAGTAGTATAAAGCTGTGGTAGATTTTCCTTTTCTTCAATACGTTCCCCGTAAGGAGGATTTGTGATTATGAATCCGTATTTTTTTCCATGTTTTAAATCTTTTACATCTCTTTGCTGAAAATGAATCAACTTATCCACTCCTGCACAGCGAGCATTTTCTCTTGCAGCTTTTACAATTTCTCCATCTATGTCATATCCCTGAATGTCCGTTTCTACATCAAGGCACACCAAATCTCTTGCTTCATCATGAGCATTATACCAGTGTTTTCTGGAAATTATATTTTTCCAGTCCTCAGATAAAAAACTTCTGTTCATTCCCGGAGCAATGTTCGCTGCTATCATCGCCGCTTCAATAGGAAATGTCCCACTTCCGCAAAATGGATCTACTAAAATTCTATCTTTATTCCACGGAGTAAGCATTAAAAGAGCAGAAGCTAAAGTTTCTGTAATTGGTGCTTTACTTGTAAGCTGACGATAACCACGTTTATGAAGAGATAACCCTGTGGTATCAATTCCTATAGTCGCTATATCCTTCATAAAAGAAACGCGTATAGGATAACTTGCACCATCTTCTTCAAACCATTCCACATGGTAAACAGATTTCAATCTTTCTACCATTGCTTTTTTCATAATAGACTGTATATCAGAAGGGCTAAATAATTTACTTTTTACAGAATTTGCTTTTGCAACCCAAAACTTTCCATCTACTGGAATATAGTCTTCCCATGGCAACGCCTTAGTTTTATCAAATAATTCCTCAAAGGTTGTAGCTTTTACCTTTGCCACCTTTAAAAGAATACGTTCTGTTGTGCGAAGAAAAATATTAGCTCTTACAATAGCTTCTGCATCTCCGTAAAAAGTAACTTTTCCATCCTCCACTTCGCTGATTTCATATCCTAAATCCTGTATTTCTCTTTTTAACACAGCTTCCAACCCGAAATGGCAGGGTGCTATTAACTCAAATATTTTCATGAAAGTACTAACTCCTTAACAATTTCCCCTTCAAATCCTCGAATACTGAAAACACCGTCTTCCAAAACAGCATATGTAGGAATGTTCCCTTCCTTTGGAATAGAAACAGACCCTGGATTTAAAATTGTATAGTTTTCTTTCTTTTCTGCACGCAGTACATGGGTATGTCCATGAATAAAAATATCTCCATTTTTCATTGGGGGAAGATGATCTTCATTATACACATGCCCATGACTTGCATAAATTGTTCTCTCGCCATCCATAATAATGCAATAATCTGCCATAATTGGAAATTTTAAAACCATCTGATCTACTTCTGCATCACAGTTTCCTCTTACTACATAAAGCTCATCCTTTTTCTCATTGAGCATTGCAATAACTTCTTTCGGTGCATAATCTTTTGGCAAATCGTTTCTAGGTCCATGATACAGAATATCACCCAATAAAATTAAACGATCTGCTTTCTCCTGTTCATAAGCTTCCAACATCTTTTTACAATAATACGCAGAGCCGTGAATATCTGAAGCAAACATATATTTCATGTTGATTTTCTCCTTATTTTTGTACTTTGGTTTTTACTCATTTATTTTACTATGCCTATTGGAAAAATACAAGTTCGAACCTTTGTAACATCGTATTCCGCCTACAACAGACTTTACTTGATAGCCCATCTTCATCAGTTCTCTAGCTGCAAAAAGGCTACTACTACCACGACTGCAATATAACACCAATAATTTCTTTTTTGAAAACCTTCTGCACTTCTGAATTTCCTTATAAGGAATGTTTACTGCTGTTTTTAAATGGCTCTTGCCATATTCTTCTGCATCCCGTAAATCTATAATAATAGCATCTTGTCTGCCTATATAAAAATCTAATTCCCTTGCCGAAATTGTATCAATCGTCAATATCTTTATTCTTCCTTTTTCTTTTAGTATATGCAGCAAGCAAAAAAAAAGGAAACTTCGGTTTTCCGAAGCTTCCTTTAGGGGAAATACTTTCTTAATAGCTATATTCTGATTTTGAGTTATTTTTCTCTGTTGCATTTTTATTTGCAGCATTTTTGTTATTAGTCCCAGCAGATTCATTTGCATTTCTACTACCGCAATTTTCTGCGTATGAAGATGTGGCTTTGTTTTTATTTGTGTTGTTCATGTTTTTTGCCATGATAACATACCTCCTGAATATTATTTTTGATTACAGTCTTATTATTCCTATAATTAAAAATAATATTCTTCAGAAAATATATTAAATTGATATTTCTTAAATTTTAACAATTTTCTAACAAAAAAATAATATTATTGCTTTTTTTTTCCTTTTATATTATAATATAGGTTGTAAAAAGAATTTACCCTTCAAAAATTTTTTTTACATTATAACCCCTTATTTAATTATTTATACTCCCCTCGAAATCCCTTATAGCTCCCCTATAAGGGATTTCTTTTATTTTTATCTCATTTTCCGTATCAATGATAGTACGATAAAAAATAATATTACAGGTAATAATACAGGAAGTAAAAAAGATAACAAAGTTGTAATAAGTATAATAATTAAACATATAATTCCAATGGTAATAGCAGCATAAAGATACATTTTTCCTTTATGGGATAATCCCTTCTTCGTAGTATTTTGCCCATTTTCAGAAGGCTGCTCATAAAAATAATTCGGATTGTCTTTTTTCACGGATCCAGTATCTAAAATTGTTTTTGCAATTAAACGAGAATCCCCCAACATATTTAAAATTTCTTCTTCACTGTTTCCATTTCTTTGTTGCTCTTCTATATAATTTCTATAATACGCCACATGCTCCGCCACTTGATCTGCTGGAAGCTGTTCACTTAATACATCCCTTAATTCTTCTAAAAACTTGCTTTTTGTCATATTACACCTTCTCTTTCCCTCACTTTATACGGAATTCCTCAGCTAACTGCCTGAAACTATCTAAAGAATTCAGAATAGTCTCGTAAGAAACACAATAAGCAATTCTTACATATCCAGGGCAGGAAAAAGAAGATCCCGGTACAATAAGAATGTGATATTTTTTTGCTGCTTTACAAAATTCTTTTTCATCCTCTATTGGTGATTTCACAAAAAGATAAAATGCTCCTTCTGGTTTAATACAATGAAATCCCATTTCTACAAGCGCCCCATACAACGTTTCACGATTTCGATTATAATAAAACACATCGGTCTTGGCGTCCAAACATTTAGCAACTACTTTTTGCATAAAAGACGGTGCATTCACATAACCTAAAATTCTTGTTGCTACATTAGCCGCTTCCTGAATTTCCTGGGCATAGGCAACTTCCTTTGGAATTACAAGATAACCAATTCTTTCTCCCGGCAAAGAAAGAGATTTACTAAAAGAATATCCTACAATTGTATTTTCATAATATTTTGTCAAATATGGAACTTCTACTCCATCATAAACCAATTCACGGTAAGGTTCATCTGAAATCAAATAAATATTCGTTCCAAATTCCTGCTGCTTCTTTTTTAAAATATCTGTAAATTTCTCCATCGTTTCTTTTGAATACACCACACCTGTAGGATTATTAGGTGAGTTAACAATCACTGCCTTTGTTCTCTTAGTCAGCTTTTTCTCCAGTTCTTCTAAATCAGGCTGAAAATCTTTTGTATTAGGGCTTACTACAACAATTACTCCATCATAATTGGATACGTAAGAATTATACTCTCCAAAATAAGGGGCAATCACCACAACCTCATCTTGAGGATTGAGCAGTGTTTTTAAAATTACATTCAATCCACCTGCTGCCCCTACTGTCATAATGATATTATCCTTTTCAAAAGCAGTATCAAATCTTTGGTTTAAAGACTCTGCCACTGCCTGCCTTACCTCTTCATATCCGCTATTACTCATATATCCATGAAGAACAACCGGATCTTCCTTCTGAGCCACCTCACACATTGCTTTTTGAATCTCAGGGGGTGCAGGCACATTTGGATTTCCCAAACTAAAGTCGTAAACATTTTCTGCCCCATATTCTTTTGCTAGTTTTTTTCCTTCTTCAAACATTGCGCGAATTGCCGAACTATTATTCACCAATGCCTTCATCTTCTCTGCTATCACGTTCAACCATTCCTTTCCCTGCACTTTTTTTCATTGTATCACGAAAATGAGAGTTTATAAAGACTGCTATAAATCCCTTCTTTCTCTACTAGTTCTTGGTGTGTTCCTTCCTCTGCAATACCATCTTCCGTCAATACCAGAATTCTTTGAGCTTTTCTAATTGTAGAAAGTCTATGCGCAATTACAAACGTTGTTCTATCTGCTGAAAGCCTCTCTAGGGAATTCTGCACAATTTTTTCACTCTCATTGTCCAAAGCAGAAGTTGCTTCATCAAAAATTAAAATTGGAGGATTTTTCAAAAAAACTCTGGCGATAGAAATTCTCTGTTTCTGTCCTCCAGAAAGCTTCACACCTCTTTGTCCAATATCTGTATAATAGCCATTATCTAAATCCATAATAAACCCATGAGCATTCGCTGCCTTGGCAGCCTGTATTACTTCTTCATCTGTGGCATTAGGGTTTCCATACCGAATATTTTCCATAATCGTTCCAGCAAACAAATAAACATCTTGTTGTACAATACCAATCTTACTCCTTAGACTGTGAAGCTTAACCTTTCTAATATCCTGACCATCTAACAGAATTCTTCCTTGTGTTACATCATAAAAACGCGGAATCAAATTACAAAGAGTTGTTTTTCCTGCTCCGGAACCACCTACTAAAGCTACATATTCTCCTGCTGGAACTTTAAGATTTATGTTTTTTAATACCTGTTCTTTATTTCCTTCATAAGAAAAGGACACCTCTTCAAAATCAATGCTACCTTTTACATCCGTAAGCTCACAAGCATCTTGATCATCTACAATATCTGGTTCTATAGACATAATTTCTTGAAAACGCACATATCCACTATACCCATTCTGAAACTGCTCTGTAAAATTAATTAACTTCTTTACAGGTTCTGTAAAATTATTGATATATAAAAGAACGGTTATTAAATCTTCTATTGGCATCTGCCCTTTTGTAAGTGAAAATGCTCCAACCAAAAGAACAACCACTGTAATCAGCGTAGTAAACGCACCCATTCCAGAATAATAAGCCCCCATATAACGGTAACTTTGCTTTTTAGAATCTACAAATTTCTGATTTCCAATTCTAAATTTCTTTAACTCTTCCTGTTCATTCGCAAAGGACTTTACTACACGAATTCCAGAAAGACTATCTTCTATCTGTGTGTTAATATCGGCAATACAGGCTCTATTCCTTCGAAAAACTATTTTCATTTTTTTATTAAAATAAAGCGCATATAAAATCAAAAATGGAATAAAGAAAAATGCCGCCAATGCTAATCTAACATTAATAAAGGCTAAAATGAAAAACGCTCCTACAAACTTAATAATAGAAATAATCAAATCTTCCGGTCCATGATGTAAAAGTTCACTGATTTCAAATAAATCTGATGTTACTCTGGAGAGTAGCTGCCCTACCTTCTGGTTATCAAAAAATGAAAAAGAAAGCTTCTGATAATGACTAAAAATTTCATTTCTCATATCTCTTTCAATACGAGCGCCCATCAAATGTCCATAATAGGCTATATAAAAATTACAAAATACTTCTAAAAGCACCAAAGCAATCATAAAAATTCCCAGCCTAACGATCATATTTGCTGCTTTATCCACAGAATAATACACCACCTTACTGGTAATATAGCGCACCAATAGCGGAATTACCAAAGTAATCCCGGCCCCTAAAACTGCGAAAAACAGATCTGAAAAGAAGAGTCCTTTATAGGGCTTGTAGTAACCTGTCAACTGCTTTAATGTCTTTTTCATTCTTTTTTCTCCCTTATATTGTTCCTTTATTTTATGGTTTACAACTCTTGCAAGCACTATATCCTGCATCTAACAATGTATGAATATCGCCTTTATAATAGCTTCTATTATCGTCAGAAATTTTTTCTACAGCAGAACATGTCTTTTTATGGATTTTCTTTGTATGTGCATTTAGGATAAAATCACATTCCTGCTCATTGCTATTATAAAATTCATGGGGTTCTGTGTCCTCTTTTGCTCCATTTCTATTTCCAGGAGTATAATCGTTACAAGGTTCTTTCTCAAATGTAAGTTCTTCACCATTGCTGTACATTAGAATCGTTCCTTGCAAATCTGTACGAAATACTGGCACATGATATTTTTTCAAAAGCTCCATGGTATCTTGTCGAGGATGTCCATATTTATTATCCTTTCCACAGCTGATTACACTATAAGAAGGTGCAACCTTTCGAAAAAATTCCTCGCTTACATGTGATCCATGATGATTCATTAACATAATATCTGCCTGAATATCCACACCAGACTCTATTATTTCCTTTTCGCTTTCCAGCCCAATATCTCCTCCAATAAAAAATTTCTGCTCTCCATTTTCCAAAATAATTCCTACTGAATCTTGATTTTCATCTTCATGTCCGTAAGAAACTGGAGAAATAACCCGAAATTTTCCACTTCCCAAAGAAAATTCCTGTCCTTGCTGAGGATGAATACTTTCATATCCTTTTTCTTCTACCACCTTTTTATAAGAGCGAAAAATATTAGAATCCGCCTCATAATCAGGGGTTATCAATGTATCCACAGGAAATTTATGTAACGCACCCACTGCTCCTGATAAATGATCTTCATCAAAATGAGAAATTAGTATATAATCCAGTTTCTCAATCTGTTGTTTCTCCAAATAACTTACTACAAAAGAAGAACTATGCCTTGCACCTCCATCAATCAACATGGATTGTCCTTCCGATTGAACTAAAATAGCATTTCCCTGTCCTACGTCTAAATAATGAACTGTAAGACTGCCTGGTGTGTCTTCCCTTTGTATAGCAATATTCGAGTTCACATGGGCATCTATCTTCTCTTTTTCGCATCCTCCAAGGGGCAAAATCAAAAGAAGCATTCCAAGAAAAAGCCCAAGTATTCGTCTTGTTTTTGTCTTCATCTCTTTAATCTCCTTTTTTAAAAACCGCAGACATACATTTTACTTCATGTTTGTCTGCGGTTTTTATTTCTTATTCCTGTGTATCAGCTTCTGGCTCCTGCTCTGTTACGGTAGCTGTTGATACTATTACCTCACAAGCCTTATTCCAAAGTACACTGTCCTTTAATACATTTAAATCTCCATAATACATTTTCATAGTTTCTGCATCAGGGAATCCATTGGATTCCGCATATTTTGCTTCTTCTGCTTTATAATCTTCTTCGCTCATCTCAATTCCCTCTGCATTAAAGATTGCCTGCACAATTAAATTCTGCTGCAAATAAGTCTTTGCAGATTCTGTCAAGACCTTATCTACTTCCTCATCTGAAATTCCCTGATTTTTAATGTAATCATCTAAGGTCATCTGAAACTGTGCCTGATACATTTGATCCAGTCTTTGTCTTACATTCTTTTTTCCCTGTTTTAAAAGAGCATCTGGATATTCTTTAAATTCTGTACTTTCTACTACCATTCCAAATAAATCAGATTTTATCTGACCTTCATATTCTAAATCAATACTTTTTTGCATGGTTTCTTTTTGTGCTGTTCTAAATTCCTCTACTGTTTTGTAATCGGTATTTGCAGCTACCCATTCATCTGTAAGCTGAGGCGGCTGGGAAATATTATTGATTTTTACCTTAAACTGAACGGCTTTTCCCTGCATTTCCTCCGCTTTATAATCTGTTGGAAAAGTTAAATCCAAAGTTACTTCTTCACCTTTTTTATGTCCAATAAGACCATCTTCAAATCCCGCGATAAAAGAGCCAGAACCAATGCGCAATTCATAATTTTTTGCAGATCCGCCTTCAAATTCTTCTCCATCCATGTAACCAGTATAATCAATATTGACAGTATCGTCTTTCTGAACAGCTCTGTCTTCTGTAACTTCTACCTGCTCATAAGCTGTCATAAGAGAATAATGAATACTGTTATCAACCTCTTCCTCTGGGACAGTCGCCTTAGGTGCTTCTGTCACCTGAAGATTTTTGTATTCTCCCAAGGTAATATAATCTTCTATATTATCCATATCTACTGCTACTACTTTACCATCTTTATTTGTCAATTTAAAGTCCTGTTGTGAAGACTGTTCTGTTTTCGTTGTGTCTTTATCTTCTGCTTTATCTTTCTTCTCCCCACAGCCTAATGCTGTACCTAAAATTCCTAATGTCAGCAGAAGGACTACCATTTTTTTCTTCATGCTATTTTCCTCTCTATTCATAATTAATATACAAAAGCAGTTATACCATATTACCACTGAAAAAGAAAGTGTTTCAAGGTATTTTTAGTTGCCTTTTCCCTGAAAGGGTGCTAGAATATTCTAAGTATAAATTACTGAAATAATAGGAGGATTAACAAAAATGCTTACGAAAATACTTCTGGTTGTTTTGGTTATTTTAATCATTGGTATTCTTGTTCTCTATTTCCTTGGAAAAAAAGCTCAGAAAAAGCAGGAAGAACAACAGGTACAGATGGATGCCATGAAGCAGACCATGACAATGCTTATCATTGATAAGAAACGTCTGCCTATTAAGCAATCCGGTTTGCCACAGATGGTTATCGACCAGACTCCAAAGCTTATGCGTCGTTCTAAGCTACCTATTGTAAAAGCCAAAATCGGACCAAAGATTATGACTTTAGTGGCTGACGAAGCAATATTTGACTTAATTCCTATAAAGAAAGAAATCAAAGCTGATGTAAGTGGTATTTACATTATTGGGGTAAGAGGACTTCGTGGTTCTTTAACACCTCCGGCAAAGAAAAAGGGCTGGTTCAAACGTATGAAAGAAAAAGCTGCATCTGCCCAAAAATAATAAAAATGAGGCAAATCCTGAAATAGATTTGCCTCATTTTTATTATATATGAAGTGTAAACTCACCACTGTTCATTTCTTGTACATTCACTGAAAGCTGGCAATCTGCAACATGCTCTCCATTAATTTCCAAAGCATAATCAATACACAAATCCAAACAACTTTCCTGTTCTTTCACCTCAATATTCGTAGCAGCAACCCCCATTTGAAGATTTCCAAAAGGAGTGGCATAATAAGTAATATTCTTTTTTTGTTCCTCAAAGATCATTTGCATGTTTGTAAGCCCTTTTTTCTTTACTTCCACGCTATTCTCTGAAATCTTAATCGTATTTTTATTTTCTTCTGTAAACCCTTCTATTGTTTCATTATAGAAAATATAATGGTGTCCATTTTTATAATAATATTCTCCTTTTGCCACCATTTCTACTTCTTCAGGAGACTCTCCATCTTCTACACTTTGAATCCCTTTTACTGTAACTAAAACATCCTTTGTCATTTTTAAAACTCCTCAATATTAATCTGCTCTGTTCTCTTTACATTATAAGGAAGAATTGAATTAGCAAATTTCTGAAAATATTCTTCCTCATCACTAACAAAAAATCGATACGGAAATTCTTCATCTATATGTATCTCATTCTCCATACCTTGCATTTCTAAAAGTCTTTGCAATTCCTTAGCTGTCTCATAAGCAGGATTTACCAATGTTACGTGATCTCCTACCAAAGTCTTCAAAGTAGAGCGAAGAAGGGGATAGTGAGTACACCCTAAAATAAGCGTATCAATATCTTTTTCCAATAACGGTTCCAGATACCGCTTAGCAACCTCCATCGTAATGGAATCCTTAAGCCATCCTTCTTCCACCAATGGTACAAATAACGGACATGGCTGTCCAATCACTTCAATCTCAGGATCCTCCGCCTGAATTGTTTTGCGATATAGGTCTGATTTCACTGTTGCTCTTGTACCGATTAGCCCAATCTTTTTATTTCTGGTAGTCTGTGCCGCTACTTTTGCTCCAGGTTTTACTACACCAATAATAGGAATATCAATTTCTTCACTAATTGTTTCAAGAGCTAAAGCACTTGCTGTATTACAAGCCACTACAATAGCTTTTACTTCCTGTGTCTGTAAAAAACGCACAATTTGTCTGGAATAGCGCAAAATCGTTTCTTTTGATTTACTTCCATAGGGAACTCTGGCAGTATCTCCAAAATATACGATTTTCTCATGAGGTAGATTTCGCATAATCTCTCTTGCTACCGTCAGCCCACCTACTCCAGAATCAAAAACGCCAATTGGCGCTGTTTTTTTATATTTCATATAATAACCTCATAACTGTCATTTTATCGTTTGTTCTCCATTTTACCCTTAACAAAAAGATATTGCAAGGTTAAAACCAACGAAATCCAATCTTCACTTTGGGCTTTTCCTGTGGATTTTTTAAAATTTCCTGAAATTCCTCGTCTGTCAGCACAGACTTTAAATCTTCCTTCTTCTCTTCAGTCACAATCCCATAAGTATCATCAATAAAACACAAACTTGGATAAAGCACACACCACCAGTTATGCCCTTGGGCCTTTCCGATACGCACATTTAAAGCCTCATATTCTCCCGCTGGAAATGTACAATCCCCATAAGTTTTATCTGGAAAATAAGTATTTTCCACTACTGCATGAACTTCATAATCGTACCCAGCCGCCTTTACTGTCTTTTTTGCTTCTTCTTCTATGTCCTGTAAATGGGTAAGCACCATCTCCTTTGTATCTTCCAAATCTGCGTTTGACTTTAATATTTTTTGCAAATATTCTACAATTTTATTTTTTACCTGCAATTTCAACTTTTGGTCTGTATCTTTATCACTATTTGCAATTACATGAAGCCGAAACACTTCTCCTGCAATACCTTGTTGTATTTCTCTATCCAGACGCGCCTGTATTTCTCTATTTTCATTTTTTAAATGAATCATATTCATCCCTACGAAAAACAAAACTACTGTTAGTCCTAAAATTGCCACTACCAACCAATTTTTTTTCTTTCTCTTACTATCATTCACTCCTATGTACCTCCTGATTTTATTATCAGGAGTATTAACGTATTTGTGGTCTTTTATTCACAATCTCTGCCTCTAAAAGTTTTGGTAATTTTTCTTTCCTATGCCACGCATTGTATAAATCTTGAAGAGTTACCATATCTTTAGGTTTTCCTTCTAAATTATTTTCTAAAATTCCTGTAAGATAATTTCCTACCGACTCTCCCCCCTGCCCATCAAATTCCATCAGTTCTGAAACATTTTCACAGGAAAACACATAAATATTTCCTGCCACAGAAGGTTTTTCTTCCAAATATCCTAAAAATTCAAATAATGCTTCTTTATTTTCCAGAAGACCTTTTCCCAGAAGGACAGTTTTAATGTGCCCCATATCCAGATAATTTTTCTGGTTTTTATTAAATGCTTCCTCTGCTTTCTTTGGCGTAGCTCCTTGATAAGAAATTGCCTGTGGCTGCTCTTCTTGATTTTTCCCTTGTCCAGTTATTTCCCCTAATCCCGGAATACCATAAATCAACTCAAAAGCACCTTGCTTATAATCTGCACCCATGGACAAAGGGAATTCCCTATTTTCAAGAGGCACACCACAGGCAGACAGGGAACATACACATAAAACCAGCACTGTTCCTTTTAGCAACGCAGCTTTCTTTCTTCCTGCAAACCCAGCATATAAAAGCAATACCAAAAACAGTGGTCCATAAAACCATCCAGTAATTTTCCAAAAAATATTAATTGGAATTTCTATTTTCTCACATATTAAGGCTGCTGCCACAATTCCTATTGCCAAAAATGGAGCTGCTTTTTCCATATCTGCTCGCACCAAAAGTTCATGATTATAAAAAAATACACCACCTACAGCAAATAACATGCTAAACATCACCGCTGCCACCCAAAAAATATCCACTCTTTCCAAAAAATCACCGGGAATTCTAATACCCGCCATAAACTCAACCATAGGATATTGTCTATGCTCATATCCTCCTATTCCAAAACTTCCTTGCAACAAGAAAAGACACAGAATCAATACCCCTGTTACAAGAAACAAGGCTCCCCTCATAATTCTTCCTGTTTCCCCTGGTTTTTTCACATTTCCTAATGCCACAGGTAAAAAAGCGAAGGGCAAAAAAGCACAAAAAATCTGGTAACTTCCTTTTATCCAGCCCTCCAAAGTCAAAGCTCCCATTTCCACAATGTAATAGTTCTTCACACGCAAAATCCCCAGACATAACATTCCCCCTAAAATAAAAGCCAACACTGGGAAACATACTTCTGCCATTCTGCCTCTGCGCTCCAACCCTTGATGACTCCCTAAATACGTAACAATTCCCGCCAGTACAAGAATAACCCAGTACACACTTCCTTCTATTAGAAAACGCTCTGTAATCCTAGCTATCATCAAAAGAAGGTACACACCCAAAAGCCACAGCCATGACATATAAAGAAAGATAAAAATACTGCCAAAGGTCTTCCCCATATACCTTTTGGGACTTTGCAATACAGTTTTTATTCGAATAAAATAAATAAAAAACAAAAGATAAATTCCCATTGCGGTAAGCAAGCATAACATTCCCTGTCTTCCTGTTATTCCCGGAAGTACAGGAATTGTTAATGTATAAATGCCAACCACACCCAGAACAATTTGACGAAACAACTGTCTGTGAGAAATTCTGGCATTATCCGCAAACATATCACACCCCTCCTTTTTTATTTTTACATAGTTTTATCTGCTGATTATATCTTGCATACAGCGGCCGTTTTGTAAGAAAGCGAAATGGTGCACGGACAACACTATCCTGCTCCCCTCTGTATCCTGCCTGATTTTGAGCAGCAAACGGAGTAAGATAAGGAATTCCAAAACTTTTTAAGCCTGCCAGATGGCTTATTGTAAGATAAAGTCCCAATAAAATACCAAACACTCCTAAAGTACCGCCTAAAAAAATAAAACCAAATTTCAACATTCGAAATGGTGCTGAAAATTCTTGATTAGGAATTGCCAATGAACATAATGCTGTAACAGCAACTACAACTACCACAATGGGACTTACCAAATTTGCCTCTACTGCTGCTTGTCCTACGATCAGCCCTCCTACTATACCAATCGTTCCACCTAAAGGACCTGGCATACGTACTCCGGCCTCCCGTATGGTTTCAAACGCAATTTCCATAAACAGCACCTCCAAAAGAGCTGGGAAAGGCACTCCCTGCCGTGCTTCAGAAAAAGATAAAATCAAATTTGTGGGCAACACCTGTGTATGGAAATTGGTAACTGCAAGATACGTACCGGAAAACAATAAGGTTAAAAATAATGCAAAATAACGGATAATCCGTTGAAAACTTACAATTTCAAAATGATTATAATTATCCTCGCTAACTTGCAAAAAATCATTTAAAACGGCCGGCAACAGGATACCTGTAGGAGAATGATCACACAATAACAAAATTCTACCATTTAAAATTTCTGCGGCACATTTATCTGGTCTTTCCGTGGTCTGAAATTGTGGAAAAGGTGAAAGCCAATGACGTTCTGTCAGTTGTTCAATAACTCCGGTATCTAAAATTCCATCAATAACAAATGAATCCAAGCGTTGCTCAATCTCTGATAAAAGCTCTGGTCTTATTAAATCTTCCATATATAAAAGTTGCACCAACGTCTGACTTCTCTCTCCCAGTGTTT
Organism: Blautia sp.; assembly: GCA_029257775.1. Classification (GTDB taxonomy): domain Bacteria; phylum Bacillota; class Clostridia; order Lachnospirales; family Lachnospiraceae; genus Blautia. The sequence goes on from JARIAQ010000043.1 coordinate 21,381, forward strand.
TTTGTTTTACTTTTAGTCTCGTATCTCGAATTCTCTTTCGTACCAAAGCGGCATTTGTTTTCACTGCATCAGTAAATCCCTCTTTTGACCCCCTTAGCACCTTTTCTCTGCTAGACTCTGATACGCTAAGATTGGGATATCCCTTACTTGCAATTTTAATTGCCTTATTGTAGCCATCTATAAAAAACAGTGCATTCCCTGCCAGCATAGCTGCAAAAGCTTTATCCATAGTTTCTAAAGGCTGTACATCAGAGATCCCCATTCCATTCTCTTTGATAAATTCAATTAATTCATCTCCTGGCATCTCCCATATATGGTTTACCAATTTGCCAATCACCGAATCCTCCAAAACCATGTTACTTACTGCCACCTCAATATAAACTACCAGACAGCGTATTTTCTTTCCCTCCCCCAAAATCATGGGGCGGATAATACAATCATCACAATTTTGCAGACGTTTTCTTACGTATGCTTCATTTTCCTCAATATGTGTTGAAATTATATCATTCATAATTTTCTCCTCAAAATAGTTTTCTTCTATGAAATGAAAAAGGAGATCTTACATGAAACCCATGGGAAACCTTTCCAATGTGTATTCATGTAGCATCTCCTTTTATTATCTCTCACATATTTTTTTCTATTCTTGATTTAAACTACGAATAATTGCTTTTTGCTGATTATCAATATGAATTTGTACATAACTTAAAGCTTTCTTTTCATCTCTGGCTCTTAAAGCTTCGCAAATAGATTTATGTTCTTCTGCCAATGTACGACGCACCGCAATATCTTTTAAATATTCCATTCGGTAGCGATACATCTGCTCTCTTAAATTATTTAAAAGCTGAACCAAACGCTTGTTATTAGTTGCTTGATAAATGGCATCATGAAACTCTACATCTACCTCTGCTAACTCTGTAAGCTTATCCGATTCAATCAGAGTTTGAAAACGTGTCTCAATTTCCTCCAGATGTTCCATTTCTTCCTTAGTAATTCTTTCACAAGCAAGGGAAATTGCTAAAACTTCCATTCCTTTTCTTACTTCCAGCACATCATTTAAATCTCTCTCTGTAATAGAAGCCACCTTGGCACCTTTTCTGGGCGCCATAACAACCAATCCTTCTAACTCCAATTTACGAATTGCTTCTCTAATAGGTGTACGGCTTACCCCTAACTTTTCTGCCAATGCGATTTCCATCAAACGTTCTCCAGGTTTTAATTCCCCTTTTAAAATTGCCCTTCTGAGTGTATTAAAAACCACATCTCTCAAAGGCAGATAGTCATCCATATTCATCTCCAAATCCATTCTTTCTACTTCCTCCTTCCACCATTATTAAATACTGTTGTCAGAAAAACGGTTTTCGCCAAATGACTGGCCCGTAAAGCTTCACAAGCACGTTCTGCTGTTGCTTTATCATCAAATAATCCAAATACTGTGGGTCCACTTCCACTCATCATGGCATTTAATGCCCCATGTTCCTTCATGTGGTCTTTGATTTCCTGAATAATAGGATAATGGGGGATGGTAACTGTCTCTAATACATTCCCCATACAATCTGCAATTTTATTCAAATTGTGCCACTGGATTGCATCCAGCATCTTATCAATTTCAGGATGATACTCTAATTCATTAGCATGAAGGTTCTCGTAAACAAACTTTGTAGACACACTGATCGCAGGTTTTCCCACCAGCACATAACAGTCCGGACAAGGTGGAAGAGCACGAAGCTTGTCTCCAATTCCCTCTGCCAGTGCAGTTCCTCTTAAAAGACAATATGGAACATCTGCACCGATTTTCACCCCACGTTCCATTAACTCTTTTACAGAAAGTCCCAATCCAAATAGACGATTCACACCAATCATTGTCGCTGCTGCATCAGAGCTTCCTCCTGCCATACCTGCTGCCACTGGAATGAATTTCTGCAAATCCACTGTAATCCCCTGTTCTATCTGAAACTCATCTAATAAAAGCTTTGCTGCTTTATACACCAAATTATTTTCATTTACTGGTATAAAAGGCAAATTAGTAGTAATTTTAATCCCCGGGGTTTTACTTGCTTCTATCTCTAATTGATCATACATATTAATTGTCTGCATAATCATGCGCAATTCATGATATCCATCTTCTCTTTTACGCAAAACATCTAAACCAAGATTGATTTTTGCCAATGCTCTTAATCTCATGGCTTCTCCTCCGATTTTTGTACATTGTATTCCTTTTAGTACATTCTATTCTATATGAAAAAATATTTTTTTTCAACTGGCAAGATAGCCAAACAATTTTATTTCATTTTTAAAGGAGCTGTTTACATGAAAAACAATAAGAACTTACTTTCATGCACTAGCTCCTTTTCCTTGACACTTTTTATCTTTCCACTTTTTTCATAAGTACCAGAGTATCATAAGGTTTAATAGTTTCATCTTCCATTTCATTTAACTCTAAAATTGTATCAATGGTCGTATAAAACCGTTTTGCTATATCCCATAATGTATCTTGTGGCTGTACTTGATACCCTACAATTCCCGGCATATTACGCAACTTTTCCCGATCCAGCTCTCGTTCCTCTATACTTTGAATTATTTCTACTTTCCTTTGTTTTACTACCAACGCATTTAAGTTGATTACAATTTTAGCTTCAATTTCATCACTATCAATCATAGTGGTTGATAATTGCTCCAGATCTGCTCGCATATAATAAACACAATTTTCTGTAATATCCTCTGCTTCAATGACATGTTGAAAAGGAATCATTGTTTCCATAGAATAAAACGGCATATCGTCGTCACCAATAATATACAAAATTCGAATCTGAACAACACCTTCTACTTCAATTCCATTTTCTACAATTTTACTACTATCCACCTTAACGCTACCATCGCTATGACAAATCTGTAAAATTTTTCCATGGCTGTTTTCAATTTTAATTCTGTCACTTACCTTGCATTTTGAAAAATTTTTCACCAACAAACTTTCTAACCGTTGCTCTTCAGTAACTGCCTCACATTCTTTTAAAGGTGTATATACATCCATAAGAAGAGAAATTTCTTCTTCCTCATAAATTTTCATTTCCAATTCTAACACAACATCCACACTAATAACACGTTCTTCTCCATCCTCATCTCGTTTCACCTTTAAATCCCCCTGAGGCATGGAAATTTCCACATTGGGAATCATTTCCTGCATACAACCAGTACATTCCAGTTCTTGATAAAAGGGAATGGAATGCTCCAGCCATTGCAAAGAATTATTATCATCATTTCCACTGTAAAGAGCAAATACAAACAATTCTCCTTTTACACCAATTTTATCATTTTCCGCACGAATATCCAGTCCTCTTACCTCTACTGTGTTCCAAAGCAGCTCATAAATATCCGGTTTATTAGAACTTAAAGATATATCTTCCTTTACACGCATAGTATCTTTTTTATGTATTACTGTCCCCAAAACAGAAAATTCCTCTTTCTTTTGAGAAATTTCATCATCCTCCACAGCAACTGGCAACTCCAGCTCTTTGCTTTCCTCCACATATGCAGTAAATGTAACCAATGCCTTGATATTTAATTTTCTGGAATTTATTAATTGAACACTTAAGTCCTCAATATCCCATTTTAATTGTACTTTATCTCCATTTTCTAATCCTTCTAAATTAAGTGCTTCGCCAATCCTAAGAGTTCCCATAAGACTTTGAAGATGTCTTTCCTCATTATCACTAACATATAAAAGACTTACTACAAGAGCTCCTGTAATATATGCCCTTCCCTCCGTAATTTGTATATCTTCCAGTTTAATATCACCTTTTTTTTGTATCATTCTTCCTATATCTGGCTTTACGTCAGGAACATTTAAATCTTCGTCAAAAGTAATCTGATTAACTGCTTCACATTTTTTTTGAAGCATATACATATTTTTTGTTATCAACTCCACACCATTACCCCTTTTCTATTCAAAAATAACCGGTTCTTCTCGGTATTTCATCTTAATCACCAAACAGGGATAAGATGCTTCCTCCTTCAGTTCTTCTCCATCTTTTGGTCCTAATAATATTGTTTGCAAGTGAATGGCATGATCCCATAAAGATAAATCTTCAATCTGTATACTATATCCTCCTGTTTTTTGTTCTCCATATCCTTTCATAAGGTAAAGATAGCCTCCATCCTGATAAGTCATCTGAAATTCTTTTACTTTATTCTCTCCTATAAGTTCTTTTACTTTTTCAGGATAATCTTCCTCTTTCATAACTGTATATTCTGGTTTTACACCATCCATTGCCCTTACTCTTTCAATGCTGCATCCACATAAAAAACAGGTTATTACTGTCATAACAACCATAAATACCTTTTTTTGTTTCACATCTTACGCCACCTTCACTTTCCAGCCTTATCCTAAATGTATGCAGTTTTTTTCTGAAATATGAATACTAATCCTTGCATATTAAACTGGATTTCATTATAATTCTCTATATCACAGTAAAGGAAGGTTATTACTTATGTTTCGATTTATTCTGGTATGTATCTGTGTAATTGGATACTTAATTTTATCTATCCCTCTTCTTCTGGTGGAGTGGATTATAGGAAAATTTAACAAACGGGCAAAGGATATCAGCTCTCTGCGTATTATTCAGGCTGTTTTCAAATTTATACTAAAAATAACAGGTGCCGACATTACAATTATCGGCCATGAAAATGTCCCAACAGATGAGGCTGTACTATATATCGGAAATCACCGAAGTTTTTTTGATATTCTTTTAACTTACACCCTATGCCCTAACTTAACCGGGTATATTGCCAAAAAAGAAATGGAGCCTATTCCCCTTCTCTCCATTTGGATGCGATATTTACATTGCCTTTTTCTTGACAGACAAGATCTTAAAGCCGGAATGAAAACTATTCTTGCCGCTATTGATAAGGTAAAAAGTGGTATTTCTATTTGTATTTTTCCTGAAGGTACAAGGAATAAAGGCACTGATGAAAGGGAAATGCTTCCATTCCATGAAGGTAGCTTTAAAATCGCCACAAAATCCGGATGCCCCATTGTTCCCATAGCAATCAGCAATTCTGCTGAAATTTTTGAAGCACATTTTCCAAAAATCAGACCGTGTAAAGTCATTGTAGAATATGGTGCACCTATTTATCCGGAACAGCTTGACAAAGAAGATAAAAAACGACTGGGAGCTTATACACAAAATATTATCCTTGAAATGTTGAAAAAAAATCATTGTTAAAATCATTTATCATATTACCTATAATTATTTTTTTGCCGTACAATTTTCTAAATTGTGCGGCATTTTTATCCCTTCAATTATTGTATATAATATTTAGAGAATACGTTTTTATTTATTTTAAAATTTTGCCATTTATTACAAAATTTACTTGTGCTATGCTTTTTTGAATGTTATAATCTGAATATAAATTTTACGTAAAGAAAACAAAGGGGGACACCAATATGAAAAAATTTTTGGCGTTATCTATGTCTGTGATTATGTTGTTTACTGTTTCTTCTTGTGGAAAAAAAGAAACAAAAGATGTTCCAAAAGAACCAACCACAGAATCTTCAGAAAAAATCAAAGAACCTGACACAACCACTCCTGAACAACCTGATGCTGATCAAGCTAAAGAACAGGAAAATCCTTCTGCAGATGTTAAAGAACCTGATACAACAACTTCTGAACAAGGTGCTTCTGACGTCTCTTCTGCTATAGATGCCAGCACAACAGCGGACACGAATCCAATTCCATTTGGGCAATGGGCAAAAACAGCAAGATATGCAGCAGAAGATAAGACATACCATACGGTCTATGTTCGTGTAACAAAAGTTACTACTTCATCTGATGATGCGGAATATGTACAATCTGCAATTGATTTACACAATACAAATAGCTATGAATTTAGTCAGATTGATGTTAACGAAATTAAATTACCAGCTGATGTGGAATTATGTGTTTTAGATTATGAAGTTTTTATTCCGGAAGAATTCCCTGGTCCTGACTATGGAATCGTAAAACCAAATATGCAATTCTCCCAGAAAAATATTGGTGGCGGTGGATTCCCTTCTGCTGACGGAACTTCTACATATATCGGAATGGGAGCTAATTCTGAAGACTTGGAAATAGAAAAGGATGCAACTTATCAACCAGGTAATACTTATGCTTTCAAAAGTCTTTTCACAATGGTAAAAGGTTATACCGACTATGTCTTTGAATTTACCTCTTATCCTGAAGGAACTGGAGATGAGCATAACGTTGAAGATATGTATTCTGCATATTTTGCAAATAAGTAATGCGGCAACATCTTTAAAATAAGCTATAGAAAAAACAAAAATCTCTCATAGAATATCAGATATAAAAATACTGATTTCTATGAGAGATTCTTATTTTATACTGTTTCCGCTTCTGTATAAGCTTTTGTTCCAAATACTTTTGCTAAAACAACGGAAACTCCAAATGCTGCAACTGCAACGGTTACCCAGCCCATTCCCAAAGAATAGAATGGAAGTTTTTCAAATACATTTCCTACCACACCCATAGGTACTTTTAAGTCATGAAGAGAATATACCACACTGACTACCCCTACTGCTGCCACTGTCACCGGATATGCAAAATGGTTGTTCTTCAACCACTTATCGCAAAGTCCAAGTACAATAAGAACAATCGATACTGGATAAATGGCATTTAATACTGGAACAGAAATACTTAAAATCGTGTTCAATCCCTGATTACATACTACAAAAGAAAATACTACGATCAATGTTGCCCATGTACGATAACTTACTTTCTTTGTAAGAGATGCAAAGTATTGTGAAATAGATGTAATCAAACCTACACATGTAGTCAAACATGCAAGAGTAAAAATAGCTGCCAAAAGAATGGCTCCTGTATCACCAAATAACTGGCGTACGATACAACGAAGTGTCCATGCTCCATTTCCTTCGATAGAATACACCGCTGAAGTTTTCATTCCCATATAAGAAAGCATCACATAAATCATAGATAAGATTCCGCCTGCCACAACTCCTGCAAGGACTGTATAATGCATAATTCCTTTTTTCTCTTTTACATTTAAAGAACGAAGTGTTGTAGCAATTACAAGACCAAAGTTTAAAGCTGCAATTGTATCCATGGTCTGATATCCTTCCAAAAAGCCTTTTACAAATGGTCCGGCTTGATATGCCACCTGTGCTTCTGCCACTTCTGTTTTACCACCAAATAAAAAACTAATAAATAAAAATGTAAGCAACAGTAAAAGTGTAGGTGTTAAAAATTTTCCAATTCGTTCTACTAATTTATTTGGTGTCATAACCAACCAGTATGCAATCAAGAAAAATATCAACGAATATAAAAACATAAATACTGCAAAAGAAGCTCCCTTGGGAAGATATGGAGAAATTGCCATCTCAAAAGGAACCGAAGCCGCTCTTGGAATGCCAAGTCCTGGCCCAATAGATAAATAAATCAAAAGGGTAAATATCATAGCAAATGTTGGATTTACCTTTCTTGCCAATTTATCTAAACCATCAAACTGAGCTACAACTATTACCCCAAGCACTGGAAGTAGAACTGCTGTAATTAAAAATCCTGCCATGGCAAATGGAGTAGTCTCTCCTGCATTTTGTCCCAAAAATGGTGGAAAAATAAGATTTCCTGCCCCGAAAAACAATGAGAATAACATAAAACTTACAAGTAACATTTTTCTTTTTCCTAATTTCATAATCGCTTCTCCTTTAAATTTTAATAATATGATGGTTCAAAGCGATGCATCTTGCATAAGCTGGTTCCTATCCTTTTTATGAATAAAAAAAAACCGCCCCTTATGTAAAGGACGATTGCTACCGTGGTACCACCTTAATTCCCGAATATCATTCGGCTCTTCCTGCATCTAATAACGCATCTCACCTATAACGTGGCTTCACTCCGTCTTGCTTACTTTACTTCAGCTCGCTTCTCAAGGATGATTTCATCTTACAGATCTTTTGGCAATTCACACCAACCATTGCCTCTCTGAAAAAAGAACACTGCCGATTACTTGTTCCTATCAATGAATTTCTTGTTTGGAATAATATCACTCCACTATATAAAAGTCAATAGTTTTTTTCTATTTATTTCATTTTTTTCATAACATTGTATTTTCCTTTTCTCTTTGTTGACAATAAATATTGCTTCTTTTATTATGGAAGTCATAAAACTATTAAAAATAACGGTAAGGAAGTGATTTAATTTATGAAACAAATTTCAAAATTTCAATGCCTTGACTCTTTTCAATTAAAAGTATTGGCTATGTTTTTCATGTTATGTGACCACATGTGGGCTACCATTATTCCGGGCAATCAATGGCTTACTGTCATTGGAAGACTTGCATTTCCAATCTTTGCTTTTGAAATTGCAGAAGGCTTTATCAAAACAAAAAACTTCAAAAAATATCTAGGTCGTGTTTTTCTATTTGCTCTTATCTCAGAGATTCCATTTAACTTAATGTTTTCTGGCACCTGGATTTATCCTTATGGTCAAAATGTATTATTTACATTCTGCATTGCGCTTGTATTTCTTCGTTTAATGAAATGGGGAAAAGAAAAAAATACATCTATCTATCTTTTAACCATTGTTGTTTCCTGCATCCTTGGATATAGCCTTGGAAGCCTTTTCATGACAGATTATTCTGGCTACGGTGTACTAACTGTTTTTCTCTTTTACATCTTCCATGATGTAAAATTGGGATGGCTCTTTCAACTTGCCGGGATGATTTTAATTCATGGCTATCTCATATCCGGCATCGCCTTAAAAATTCCATTTGCCGGTCATATATATGAAGTGTCTCAGCAGGCTGTTGCTGTATTGTCCCTTCTTCTCATCTGGATGTATAATGGAAAACCGGGGACAAAAAATCATATATGCAGAATCCTCTGCTACGCCTTTTATCCTGCACATATGTTAATTCTTTCAATCATATGGCTTTATATCCTTAACTAAAGAATAACACATTCTAAATCAGGGCCAGATGTGACTCGTATGTGTCACACCTGACCCTGAAAACTTTTTCTCCGTTACAAATAACTATCCGGAAAAATATTACCAACATTCTGTATTCTTAATACCTACATCCTTGGCTTTAAACACAGGATTTTTCCCTTCTTTTTTCTGTTTTTCATAGTCTTTCAAAACTTTTATTGCTGTATTCCCTAAGAATAAAATGACTAAAATATTCACAGTTGCCATGCAACCCATGGTAATATCTGCAATATTCCACATCATAGAGAAATCCGCCTGTGCACCGAAAAACACTGCCAAAAGGCAAGTAATTCGGAAAATAAATAACAACTTTTTGTTGTTCTTAATAAACAAAATATTAGATTCTGCATAATAATAATTTCCAATTAAACTACTAAAAGCAAAAGCAAAAATGGAAAGCGTAATAAAGTGAATTCCCCAGTTTCCTACATTCTGTGCAATGGCTTTCTGTACAAAAGGAATACCATCCAAAACCCCAGACTCACCTTGTACACCAGAAAGTAACAGCATCATGGCTGTTGCAGAACAAATCAAAAGTGTATCAATAAACACAGATAAAACCTGCACCATTCCCTGCTTAGCCGGATGGCTTACAGATGCACTGGCAGAAGCATTTGGGGCACTTCCCATACCTGCTTCATTAGAAAACAAACCACGCTTAATTCCAATTACCACAGCACTTCCTGCCATACCTCCAGCAAAAGCACGAAAATCAAATGCTTGAGAAAAAATCATAGAGAATACCTTTGGAAGCTCTGTAATATTTGTAATAATTGTATACAGACCGATTAACAAATATGCCCCTGCCATAATTGGCACTAATACAGAAGTAATAAATCCAATTCTATGGACACCTCCAAAAATAACAAAAGCTGTTCCTACTGCTAAAACCAATCCTACAATCATAGGATATATCGTTTCACTATATCCCGGAATATAATACTCTAAGGAAGATGACATATTAAAAGACTGAAGTCCATTAAATCCATAAGCAAAGCAAATAATAAGCAAAATAGAAAATAAAATTCCTAACCAACGCTTACCAAGTGCCTTTTCCATATAATAGGAAGGACCTCCTCGAAATTCATCTTTATCCCTTACCTTATAAACTTGCGCCAGCGTACTTTCAATAAAAGCAGATGCTCCTCCAATAATTGCCATTAACCACATCCAAAAAACTGCTCCTGCTCCTCCTGCAGCAATGGCAGTAGCAATTCCTGCAATATTACCAGTTCCTACTCTGGAAGCTGTAGAAATCATCAATGCTTGGAAAGAAGAAACCTGTTTTTTCCCATTTTCCTCTCCCGCTTTTTCTTTTAATACATGAAATGACTCTTTTAATAATCTCAGCTGTACAAAGCGTGTTCTCACAGTAAAATAAATTCCTGTTCCCACCAGCAAAAATAATAAAAGATACGTGTACATCCAATCATTTACCGTACTTAAAATATCGTTCAGCATGTGTTATGTCCTCCTTACATCATAGTATCTTACATGGTGTCTTAACCATACACACTTCTGAAATTATAACAGAAACCTTACTATTTCGCAAGAATTACAATGTATCTATGAAAATGCAATGTACTTAACTCAATTTTTTTACAATCTCATCAAATTCCATAAAATGTGATGCTTTAACCAGAATGGTATCTCCATTTTTCAAGATTTCCGGCAATTCATTCATCAATACTTCCTTATTTTCAAAGTATCTCACCTGGGTTGCAGAGTTCACTGCTTTAGCTGCTGTCTCCATATACTGAGAAAGTTCTCCCACACATAAAAGAAGGTCAATCTCCTTCTCTGCTGCATATTTTCCAACTTCTTCATGCATTTTTCTTTCGTCTGCACCTAATTCTCCCATATCGCCTAAAATTGCCACTTTTCGTCCCAAGGCATCTGTAAGTACATCTAAAGATGCTTTCATAGATATTGGATTGGCATTATAACAATCATCAATAACCGTATATTCAGGCGTTTCTATAATATGAAATCTACCACTTACAGACTGAAGGCTTTCAATTCCTCTGGTAATTTCCTCTATGGTAAGTCCATAAGTCAAACCCACTGCCGTTGCAGCAAGTGCATTATAAACGGAATGTTTTCCTGGAACAGGAATTAAAACAGAAAAACTCTCTTCTCCAGTATGAATACGACAAGAAATTCCCTTTAGTCCTTCTGATTTTATCTCGTCTGCCCAAATTCCCTGATGATTTTCTATTCCAAAAAATACAGGTTTTACTCCCTTAGTTTCCTGAACTGTGATTAATTTATCATCATCACCATTTAAAATAATATGTCCATCCCATTGTAAATAATCAAAAATCTCTGTTTTCGCCTTTAAGATTCCATCTCTGGACTTTAAAAATTCTAAATGACAGAGGCCTATATTAGTAATAACACAAGTATTCGGTCTTGCTATTTTTGCAAGCCGGTGCATTTCTCCAAAATCACTAATTCCCATTTCCAATACTGCCATTTCATGTTCATCACGAAGGCGGAAAACCGTCAGTGGAAGACCTAATTCATTATTGAAATTTCCCTGTGTCTTTAAAGTATTATATTTTTGTTCCAATACAGATGCAATTACTTCTTTTGTACTAGTTTTTCCCACACTTCCTGTAATTCCTACCACTGGTATCTGAAGCTGTTTTAAATAAAATTCCGCTATTTCTTTTACTGCTGTAAGAGAGGAGTCTACAAGAATATAAGGAAACGGTTTTTCCCCTAAATCCTTTTCTGATAAAGTCGCCAGTACATCTTTTTCCATTACCTGTTCAATAAAATCGTGGGCATCTACCCTTGCACCTTTTATGGGTACAAACAAACCACCGGCTTCTGCTTTTCTACTATCTGTAAAAATACAGGTTACTTCCTTATTTTCCATTTCCTTTAATCCTACATATTTTCCATTGCAGGCAATCGCAAGATTTTTTAAGGTAAGATTTTTCATGATATCTTTCCTCCTACTGGTATTTTTTCAAAGAAACTTCAATAAGCTTTTCACAAAGCTGAGGATAATCCATCCCAATTGCTCTTGCTTCTTGGGGGATTAAACTAGTTGGTGTCATTCCTGGCAAAGTATTTGCCTCCAAACAATACATATTTCCTTCCTCATCCATTAAAAAGTCAAGACGGGCATAAGCTTGAAGATTTAAAGCTTCATATCCCATTTCTGCATACTTCTGCATTTCTTTTGTCAATGCAGAAGAAATCTCTGCTGGACAAGTTTCCACACAAGAACCTGCCTGATATTTATTTTTATAATCATAAAATCCCTGTAAAGGAGCAATTTCAATAACAGGATATGCTTTTTTATCCACAACAGCGACAGAAAATTCCCTTCCTGTAATAAACTGTTCTACTACAACTTCATTTTCATAAGAAAAAGCTTCTGACAATGCTACCTGATATTCTTCCTGATTATTGGCAATACATACACCTACACTGGAGCCGCCGCAACATGGCTTTACAATAACTGGAAATCCCATTCCATAATCTGCAAGACGATTGCTACATTTGTCTTTTTCCAATGTAATTCCCTTTGGTGTAGGAACTCCTTTCGCTTCAAATACCATCTTGGTAATCCCTTTATCCATTGCCATTCCACTGCTTAAAGGACCGGAACCAGTATATTTCACTCCCATCAAATCTAATACAGACTGTACCTTTCCGTCTTCCCCGTTCGCCCCATGAAGTGCCAGAAATACAATATCTGCTTCTTTACATATTTCCAGAACATTAGGTCCAAAAAATCCTTTTCTAGTTTTCATCGTTTCTTCTAATTTGCTGCTTGTTTTTCTCATATCATCTGCTGCTTGATCCACGTCATATTCTGATGGAAACAGATTTTCTCCCTTTTGAGGAGCTCCAAAGTAAGGATCTAAAAGAACTGCTTTATGATTACGTTCTCTTAATGCATGGCATACACCCTGTCCTGATGCAATGGATACTTCTCTTTCTGTACTATTTCCTCCTGCTAATACTATTATATTCATATTATAAACTCCTTTTATCGGTAAAATTTTCTTTTTCTAATATACCACCACTGGAACGCCTTTTTCAATGTTATTAAAAATCTTCTCTGCTTTTTCCGGTGGTGTATTAACACATCCATGGGAACCATTATTCAGATACTCACTTCCACCAAATGATGTTCTCCATTTTGCATCGTGAATACCAGTGTTGGCATAAAATGGCATCCAATAATCTACTGGTGCACTATAGTCTTCCCCTTTCAAGGTTGCATTTCTTTCCTTATACATAATAGCGTAAATTCCTGTATGAGTATCGTGTCCTTTATTATGGTTTCCTGTAACTACTGGTGTATCTACTAAAAGCTGTCCATCTTTAAAAAACCACATACGCTGTTCCTTTAAACTAATTTCCACATATGTATTTCCAATATCGTTTGTATCTCTGCAATATCCTCGATAAATGTATTCCGGTTCAATAGTCTGGGACTGTCCACTTTTAATGGCTTCTATAATCTTAGATGTAGTATCATTAGGAGCAATTACCCAACCATAATCTCCACCTTTAACTGTAATAGTATTACCTGTAGCTGTTGTAAATTGTCTAGATGCGCCAAAAGTATCATACTTATACTTTAATTGCTGAACATATTCTTTTACCTTTGCAGCATCTAAATTCAACGCTCCTGACTCATCTGCTACCAGCCAATCTTTCATAATCTCTGCATTAATAATTTCCTGACGGTCTGAAAAATTAACGGTAACCGTCACACCCAAAAATACATTTCCCTGTTCCTTTTGTTTCGCAAGATTTTCATCATCTGCAAATACAGATGGTAAAAGATAACAACCTTCCTTTTCAAAATCTACTTCAATATCCCCATGGTCAATTGCTTTTATAATGGCTTCTTTCACTTTTTCCTTATCAAGAGCTGTTCCCTGTACTTCCGGAACGATTTCATAGCCACTTTCCCCTACTTCCAGGTGTGCATCTACAGGTTGGACAATATTCTCCTCCTGAAAAGCCCACAAGCCATCAATTGCAGCATAAACAGCCTCTTTATTATATGGCGTTGTAGCTGACATGGTATAGTCCTTTTTATTGGCAAAAGATAAGAACCAAGTAAATGGATTTTGCTCCTTTTTAAGCTCTGCGATTTTGCCGTCATCTATGTATCTCATATCAATTTGAGAAGCACTGATGCTCTCCACCTTATCTCCTCGTTCCTTCAGCACCAAGGTATATCCTGCAATTTGACTTTTCATGGCCTTTTCTGCCTCTTGCACAGTTTTTCCCGTACAGTCTATCCCGTTGATTTTTGAGCCTGAATAAAAATGTTTGGAATAATAAAACACACCTACAAAGTAAGCCCCTAACAAAAGGACTGCATAGCCAATTAAAATCCCCAGCAAAATCTTTTTCATTTTCTTATATTTACGCTTCTTAGATTTTCTTTTTGCCATATCATTCACCCCTAACATAACTTTCGTTTCAGTATATCACAATTTTTCTCATTCACCAATTAAGAATTATTAACAATTTTATTACGCACAAAAAGGACACTGGTTTCCATTCAGTGTCCTCTCCCTTCTTTTTAACCTATTTTTCATTTAAAATTTTATCAATGCTCACCAGTTTTACACTAAGCACAAAGATTTCTGTTGCAAGCTTCAACTCTTCTACTGTTGGAAAACTTGGTGCAATACGAATATTGCTGTCTTTCGGATCAATTCCATAAGGATAAGTTGCACCTGCTTCTGTCATTTTTACGCCGGCTTCTGCCGCCTTTGCTACAATTGCTTTTGCACAACCTTCCATTGCATCGAAGGAAATAAAATAACCTCCTCTTGGATTTTTCCATTCACCAATTTCTGCTCCGCCTAGTTCTTTTTCCAATGTATTTTCTACAATCTCAAACTTTGGACGAAGAATGTCTGCATGCTTTTTCATATGTTTATGCATTCCTACAATACCACCAAAGAAACGAACATGACGCAGCTGATTAATCTTATCATGACCAATTGTCTGTACAGCCATATGTTTTCTAAAATCATTCAGATTTCTTTCCGATGCTGCTACTGCCGCAATCCCTGATCCTGGAAAACTTACTTTTGAAGTAGAAATAAATTTATAAACTAAATCTGGATTTCCTGCTTTTTCACACTGTTCTAAAATTTCCACAAGAAAATCCTGTTTATCATCATATAGATGATGAATGCAATAAGCATTATCCCAGAAAACACGAAAATCTTCTGCAGCTGGTTTTAAATTTGCAAATCTTTTTACAGTTTCAGGAGAATAAGTAATTCCCTGAGGATTAGAATATTTCGGTACACACCAAATACCTTTAATTGCAGGATCTGTGCTAACCAATTCTTCTACCATATCCATATCCGGTCCAGTAGGTGTCATTGGAATATTGATCATTTCTATTCCAAAATATTCTGTGATGCGAAAATGTCTATCATATCCTGGTACAGGACATAAGAATTTCACCTTATCTAACTTGCACCATGGTGTACTTCCACAGACACCGTGTGTCATAGAGCGGGAAATTGTATCAAACATAACATTTAAACTAGAATTTCCAAAAATCACAATATTTTCTGGTGATACTTCTGTCATTTCACCCAGAAGGCGCCTAGCCTCAGGAATACCGTCTAAAAGACCATAATTACGGCAGTCTATTCCGGTTTCACATTTCAGTTTGTCTGTACTTTTTAATTCTTCCAGCATATCCATTGCCAACTCTAATTGTTGTTTAGATGGTTTTCCTCTGGACATATCCAGATTTAATCCCTTTGCCTTTACTTCTTCAAACTGTTTTTCTAAATCAGCCTTCATGGCCTGTAACTGCTCTTTACTAAGTTCTTTATACGGTGTCATGGCTCTCCTCCTGATGTTTTCTTTTTATTTCTACATATTGTATGCTAATATATGACTTAGTGTCAAGTGTTTCTTGCATTTATCTTTTGTTTTATCGGTTTTTATCGGTTTTTCAGGGTTTTATATGCAATTTCATTTATATTTTCCTGCATTTTCTATCCCCATGCTTCCCAATTTTACTCAATAAAATAAAAAACTCATGCAGCACAAGAGGCATTGCAGAAATCCCCAAAAGCAATCCCCATTCTTGCAAAGAAAGACAAGTAGTTCCAAAAAGCTGTACAAAGTATGGAATCTCTGTGACCATTATCTGTAATCCTAGTCCCAGAAAAAATGCTATCATCATAAAAGGATTCTCCCATTGTTTCATTTGAAATACAGATTTTTCTCTATCTCTCATACCAATAGCATGAAAGAGCTGGGATATTCCCAATACCGTAAAAGCATACGTCTGTCCACCCAAATAGAAAGCATATAAAGTAATGACAGCAATTAATACCCCGTAAAAAATAGTAAATCTCCAACCTCCATGGGCAAAAAGCCCTTCTTTAGGATTTCTAGGTGGTTTTCGCATCAAAGCTTCGGAATCATTTTTATCAATTCCCAACGCCAGTGCCGGCAAAGAATCTGTAATTAAATTCACCCACAGAATATGGCTGGCCTTTAAAGGTGTGGGCAACTGAAAAAGAACTGCCGCAAACATTGTAATAATTTCACCAAAATTAGAGGATAGCAAAAATAAAATAGATTTCTTAATATTAACGTAAATGCCCCTGCCCTCTTCCATTGCTTTTTCAATAGTGGAAAAATTATCATCTGAAAGTACCATATCTGCCGCATTTTTTGCTGCATCTGTACCATTTTTTCCCATGGCAATTCCAATATCTGCCTTTTGCAAAGAAGGAGCATCATTGACACCATCACCAGTCATTGCCACAATCTGTCCATTATCCTGAAATCCTTTTACAATTCTGACTTTATGTGCTGGTGTCACTCTTGCAAATACCCGAAGATTTTTCATCTTCTTTTGCAAATCCCCTTCACTCATCTCATCCATTTCCTGTCCCGTAATGCATTGTTCTACACAATCTGCAATACCTATTTTCTTTGCAATGGAAAATGCAGTATCTTTATAATCTCCAGTAATCATTACTACCTGTACCCCAGCTTGCTTTAAAGTTTTTACCGACTGGGCAGATTCCTTTCTAGGCGGATCTAACATCCCTGCCATACCTGCAAAAACAAGTCCTTCTGTCAGAGCCTTCTCGGTCTTACTCACAACCCTGTCCTTATATGCCAAAGCTAAAATCCGTAGGCCTTCCTTTGCCATTTCCTCCATAGCTCGGCGTATTTTCATCTTCTCCATCTGTGTCATAGGTTTTCTTCTACCATGATTTTCCACATAGGCACATTGATTTAAAACATAGTCACAAGCACCTTTTATATAGGCTATCTCATGACTGCCATCTTTATGTACACTTACCATGTATTTTTTTTCAGAGTTAAAAGGAATTTCAAAAGTTCTTGGATACTGTTGTTGTAATCTTCTTTCATCATATCCCATATTTTTTCCTGTATGTAGAAGTGCCAGTTCTGTGGCATCTCCGATTTCCTGCTTTCCCAAAATGCTATTATTACATAGAAGAAATCCTTCCATAAGTTTTGGAAATTCTCTTTTTCTTATCGTAGAAACGGGAAGTATCTTCTCATCTGCATAGATTTTTGTTACTGTCATTTTATTTTCAGTTAAAGTCCCCGTTTTATCAGAACATACCACACCTACTGCCCCCAAAGTTTCTACTGCCGGCAGTCTGCGAATAATGGCATTTATCTTTACCATTCGCCCTACTCCAAGAGCAAGAACAATTGTCACAACTGCCGGCAATCCCTCTGGAATAGCTGCAACAGCTAAAGAGATGGCTAACAACAACATTTGCAGAAGATTCCTATGCTGTACTACCCCTATAAAAAACAATCCTGCACACAGTGCTACTGCTACAACACTTAAAATTTTTCCTAAATCGCCCAGTTTTTTTTGTAACGGCGTCATCTCCTGCTTGGTATCTTCTATCATTCCTGCAATTTTTCCAAGCTCTGTATTCATTCCTGTGGCAACCACAATACCTTCTCCGCTTCCCTTCATAACTTCCGTAGACATATACATCATATTTTTCTTTTCTGCTATAGGAAGTCCTTTCGGTATCACTTCTTGAGATTTTCTAACTGGCATAGATTCTCCTGTAAGAGCAGACTCATTGGCAGAAAGTTCCTGTGCTTTTAACAGACGTATATCTGCCGGCACCTGATCACCTGCTTTTAATTTTACCATATCTCCTTTTACTAGTTTGTCTGCCGGTATTCGTTCATAAATCCCATCACGCTTTACAACTGCAGATGGAGCTGTCATTTTTTTCAACGCTTCTAAAGCTTTTCTGGCTTTTCCCTCCTGTATCACCCCGACTGTGGTATTTAAACCAATAACCACCAAAATAATTCCTGTATCTCCATATTCCCTCAACAACATGGAAATGGATGCTGCCAGAAAAAGAATAAAAATCATAGGATCATTTATCTGATTTTGTATTCTGTCCCAAAGAGTTTGTTCTTTGGCTGTCTTTAAGGTATTACTTCCGTCACACAGTAAACGTTTTTCTGCCTCCTTGGCCCTAAGCCCATTTTTCTCATCTGTATGGAAAGCCTCGCAAAGTTCTTTGCCCGTTAAATCTTCATACATAACAGCACCTCCTGTGTCTGTGGACAATGAGTCATCCGCTAACTCAGTGTATGCTGTCCTAAGAAAATATATTATTGTTCTTTCTTATTATCCTTACATATTTGCCATGAAATACCTAAATTCTCACTAAACTCTATTCTTGCAAAATAATAATTCTCAACAAAGATTTCGATTTTTAACTGTTACTTTTATCTATATATATTATCTTATTATATAAATAAACCAACACTTAAATACAGTAAAATTCCATATAATAATATATTTTTCTGAAAATTACATTGTTATAAAATATCTTATATGATATAATTTCAATACATCAATAAGGTTCTTTAATCCATTTATTAAATATCGCCATACGGGGAGGGAAAGTTATTGAATAAAAAAACAAAAATTTCTATTTATTTACTATTTATACTTAGCATTATTTTAATCTTAGGAGCCCCATATGTTCCAAGTTTCCTATATTCCGTCATACGTTTATATGATTACCATTTCCAAGACTTTCGTTTTACAGAAATTATCCCATCCATAAGACTTTGTGGAGTTGTTCTTTCTGCTTGGGGCATTGCTCTTCTTTTTAAATCCAAGCATTTAGAATAAAGGTGAAATAATTTTCAAAAAATCGCAAGCTTTTTTGTAACAACCTCACTTCTAATTTCCTGTTTTGTCCATCCCCTGAAAAGTGGATGGACATACTTAATATCTATTCTTATAGCAAGAAAATTACTGGCTAATCATATAGGATCTTATTAAATTCCGCTGTTGCCTGCTTTCCAGCCTTCTGTTATACTAAATATAAATTACCTTATATATAAAATAGGAAGGATTAAAATATGTGGATTGCAAATCAATGGAAAGATTATGAAATCATAGATACCTCAAATGGTGAAAAATTAGAACGATGGGGAGACTACCTTTTAGTTCGCCCAGACCCTCAGGTTATCTGGGACACACCCAAAACACACAAAGGCTGGAAACACATGAATGGTCATTACCATAGAAGTAAAAAAGGTGGTGGAGAATGGGAGTTTTTTGACTTACCAGAACAGTGGACCATTCAGTACAAAAGTCTCACTTTTAACTTAAAACCATTCAGTTTTAAACATACAGGACTTTTTCCTGAGCAAGCAGCAAACTGGGACTGGTTTTCTGAAAAAATAAAAAATGCAGGTCGTCCTATTAAAGTTCTAAATCTTTTTGCTTACACAGGAGGTGCAACTTTAGCTGCTGCTGCTGCTGGCGCCGCTGTTACTCACGTAGATGCTTCCAAAGGAATGGTAGCATGGGCAAAAGAAAACGCCGTATCTTCTGGACTAAAAGATGCACCAATTCGTTGGCTGGTAGATGACTGTGTAAAATTTGTGGAAAGAGAAATTCGAAGAGGAAATAAATACGATGCTATTATTATGGACCCACCTTCCTATGGTAGAGGTCCAAAGGGTGAAATTTGGAAAATTGAGGATGCCATTCATCCCCTGATTAAACTATGTACGCAGATACTTTCAGATGAACCATTGTTTTTCCTTGTAAATTCTTACACCACAGGGCTTGCTCCTGCTGTACTTACCTATATGCTGGCAACAGAATTAAAGAAATTTAATGGTACCGTAGACTCACAGGAAATTGGACTTCCTGTTACCCAGACTAATCTGGTACTTCCATGCGGTGCTTCCGGACGCTGGGAGAGTAAAAAATAATGAAAAAGAAAATTCTTATTATTACTACCGGAGGTACACTTGCTTGTGTACAAAACGAAAAGGGACTTGTTCCCGGTTTATCTAGCAGTGATATTCTATCTTATATTTCAGATATCACTAATTTATATGATGTAGATTTTTATGAACTTTTCCAGTTGGATAGTGCCAATATACAACCTTCCAACTGGCAAACTATGGCAGAAACTATTTATGACAAATATACAGCTTATGACGGTATTGTCATTTTTCATGGTACGGATACTATGGCTTACACAGCTTCTGCTTTATCCTTTATGCTTTTAAATATTCCTATCCCTGTGGTTATCACAGGCAGCCAGCTCTCTATTTTAAATCCTCTGGCAGATGCTGTTGAGAATTGTCGTTGTGCCATTCACATGGCTGGAAGTGGAATGCCCGGAATTTTCCTTGCCTTTAATCGGAAAGTAATTCTGGGAACAAGAGCTTCCAAAATGCGCACTACCAGCTTTCATGCTTTTGAAAGTATTAATTATCCCTATGTAGGTGAAATTAATTCTCGAGGACTAGACATTCAACGTTCTTATATACCGGGACCTACAGGAAACTGTATATTAGAACGTAGTTTGGAAGAAAAGGTCTTTCTTATTAAGTTAGTTCCCGGTTTTGACGGGAAGATTTTCCAATTCCTTTATGAACAAGGTTACCGCGGGCTTATTATTGAAGCCTTTGGCATGGGAGGAATCCCCTCTTTGTCCTCTGAAGTTATGAATGACTTAAAAGATGTTATTCAAAAAGGAATGATTGTCGTTGTCAAAAGTCAATGTCCTTATGAAGGAAGCAATCTCTCTCTTTATGAAACAGGAAAATCTGCATTAGAAGCAGGAGTCTTTGAAGCTTACGATATGAGTACAGAAGCTGTCGTTACAAAAGTCATGTGGATTTTAGGAAAACACTGGGAAAGAAAAAAAATCAAAGAAATGTTTTATAAAAATCTTGCAGGAGAAATTAACCTGACAAGCACAAAGGAGTAAAAAATTGATTGTTAAAAATATTATGATGTATTTAGTTGTTGTCAACATTCTGGCATTTATTTGCTTTGGTGTAGACAAGCAAAAAGCAAAAATGCATCAGTGGAGAATATCAGAAAATACACTTTTAGGCATTGCAGTATGTGGAGGTTCTCTGGGGGCTATTTGTGGTATGCGCATATTCCGTCATAAGACTAAACATCCTAAATTTACCATAGGACTTCCTATTATACTGCTACTACAGGCAATTGCTGCCGTTATAGCTTACACGGTCTTTTAATTTACGGGAGGTTTATTTATGTATGGTTCTACATTAGGAAATATATTCCGTGTTTCTACATGGGGAGAATCACATGGAAAAGGAATTGGTGTCGTCATTGATGGATGTCCTGCTGGACTTTCTCTTAATGAAGATGATATTCAAGAATATCTCAATCGCAGAAAACCCGGACAATCTCGATATACAACCAGTCGCCAGGAAGATGACTCTGTAACAATCCTGTCTGGCGTATTTGAAGGTAAAACTACCGGTACACCTATATCTCTTATGGTTTGCAACAAGGATCAACGCTCTAAAGATTACAGTGAAATTGCTCAGTATTATCGTCCTGGTCATGCAGATCTAAATTATGATCTTAAATATGGTTTTCGTGATTATCGTGGAGGCGGTCGTTCTTCCGGTAGAGAAACCATCGGAAGAGTTGCAGCCGGTGCCGTAGCAATAAAACTTTTAAAAGAACTGGGAATTTCCATTTGTACCTATACCAGTGCTATTGGTCCTATCGTTGCTAATCCAGAAAATTTTAATAGAGAAGAAATTCAAAAAAATCCTCTATATATGCCTGATGCCAAAGCAGCTGAAAAAGCACAAAAATACCTGGAGCAGTGTATGAAAGAGCAAAATTCCTCTGGCGGAATGGTTGAATGTGTTATAAGCAATGTTCCTAGTGGACTTGGCGAACCAGCTTTTGAAAAGTTAGATGCTGCTTTAGCGAAAGCGATTTTCTCTATCGGTGCTGTAAAAGGATTTGAAATCGGCGATGGAATGGCTGTTGCCCGTTCTACTGGTTTACAGAATAATGACGGATACTATATAGATGAAAATGGATGTTTACAGAAACACAGCAATCATTCTGGTGGTATTACCGGAGGAATAAGTGATGGCTGCGATATTGTTTTTCGTGCCGCTTTTAAACCCACTCCTTCTATCTGTGCAACACAAAAAACCGTAAACCGTCAAGGAGAAAACATAGAAATTGAAATTCATGGAAGACATGATCCTATTATTGTTCCAAGAGCTGTCGTGGTAGTCGAAGCGATGGCAGCGCTGGTGATTTTGGATTTTATGCTCTCTAGTATGACGACACGCTTAGACAAAATCAAAGAGTTTTTTCATAAA
Source organism: Blautia sp. (assembly GCA_029257775.1). Taxonomy (GTDB): domain Bacteria; phylum Bacillota; class Clostridia; order Lachnospirales; family Lachnospiraceae; genus Blautia. Next base: position 44,072 of record JARIAQ010000043.1, read on the forward strand.
TAATATTTAATATATCAAAAAAGTATCTACTTTAGAAACCTTCGCATTTTGTGCTATATAATTTGCGAAGGTTTTCTTTAGAAATTCTTATAAATTTTCACACATCACTTTTTATATTTATATTTTAACATCTGTTACAGACAGAGGAACAGGAGAAAACATCATGAACATGAATCATATTTTAATTGTAGAAGACGACAAGGATATTCGTGAAGGTATTTCAATCTATCTAAAAAGTCAGGGCTATGAAGTTTTCATGGCAGCGGACGGCATAGAAGGATTAAATATTTTAGAAAAAGAAGAAATTCATCTGGCCATTGTAGACATAATGATGCCTCGTATGGATGGTATTACCATGACCATTAAATTAAGAGAAAAACACGATTTTCCTGTAATTATGCTCTCTGCAAAATCAGAAGAAGTGGATAAAATTATGGGACTAAATATTGGCGCAGATGACTACGTTACAAAGCCATTTACCCCTATGGAACTGATTGCAAGAGTAAATTCTCAGATGCGCAGATACCGAAAGTTTATGGAAAAACTTCAGGCAAAAGAAAAGGAACATACAGACAGCATCTATACAATAGGCGGTCTGGAAGTGAACGAAAATACTTTTGAAGTACGGGTAGATGATACCCCTGTAAAAATGACTCCTATGGAATTTAAAATTCTTCTGTTGCTCATAAAAAATCCTGGAAGAGTATTCTCAGCTGATGAAATTTATGAACGTGTATGGAATGAACGGGCAATCAATACAGAAACCGTCATGGTCCACGTAAGAAATATTCGCGAAAAAATTGAGATCAATCCGAAGGAACCAAAATATTTAAAGGTGGTGTGGGGCGTTGGATACAAAATCGAAAAACTATCATAAAATAACACTTATCATTATATGTCTTGTAATACTTCTGCCTTCTCTGGCAATGATGATTATAAGACCTCATTATATTAAACAGCAAAAGGGAGCAGACGGATATAACTTTCCCTTTTCTTCTTCCAATCTGCCAGATCTTCTAGTAGAAAGCAGTTATATTTTACACGCTGAAGAAGTACAAGGAAAAAATCAGACAACACTGATCCCTTTTGACATATTTTTTCCTTATGGAGATGATAATACTCCCGTTCCGGAGAATGAATATGGCCTTGAAGATCCTGACGAAGCCAGAGAATGGGCTATATCAGCAACAAAAGAAAGATACAATGCATGGAATAAACATTTTACTATTCTTCGTCCTTATATTGAATACGAGGTCATAGATTCCCAAACTGAAGAAATTTTAGATAGTAACCGTGGTTCAGATAAGACAGAAAATACATTATCTTCTATTATATCTACTTACCAGCAAAATCATATTCTAGATCAAAACTGTGACTATGCATTTCTTGGTGTCATTGGTTATGGAAAAAATGGAGCCATTAGTTTTACCAATTTCCTCTCCCATGAGAACACCAATACCGCTCAAGTTTTAAATAAAAATGCAAAGTCTAATCCGGTATCTGACTATGATAATTTCGGATATAATAAAGAATTTCAAAAACCCCAAGACAGAGTTTATTACTTTGCCATAACCAAAGAGAACCTAAAAGCATTAAATAGTGCACAGCCTCAATTTATTCATCAAACCAACTATTATAAAGGAAAGCAGGAAGGGGATTTAATGGTTGTTTTAGCAACACTTATGGGAATTATCGCAATTATTAGCTTCATCCTTCCATGTTTTCACTTTTTTACATTGAAAAAAGAAAAAATATTCGCAGTGCCTTTTGAGCTTATACTAATCATAGCTTCCACCGTTATTAGTATAGCATTAACTGTAGCATATAACTCTGATAACCTAAGCCAGCAAGCAATCTATAATGTATTGACTAGCATCGGCTCTCCCCAGTTTCTTGCCAATACCTTACAATATTTCTGGGGGTTATTAGGCTGGATTGGCGTGTTTGCTACCTGTTACTGGACTGGCGGCTGTATACGTAAAATTTTCGTTCTTGGTCCTAAAACATATATAAAAGAAAATGTACTCATTTATCGTATATATCCGTGGATGAAGAAACAACTAAAAAAAATAATTCAAACTCTACTCCATGTAGATCTCCGTGGAAATACAACAAGAATCTTATTTAAACTAATTTTAATTAACTTTATTATTTTAGGTTTTATCAGCTTATTCTGGTTTTGGGGAATTGGTGTACTAATTGCTTACTCCGTTGTATTGTTCTTCTTGCTCAAAAAATATTTAAGTAAAATTCAAGACCAATACCAACTTCTACTAGAGGCAACCAATGAACTGGCAAAAGGAAATTTAAACGGTACAATTCCTGAAGATTTAGGTATATTTGAACCATTTCGTGATGAAATTGGTAAAATCCAAAGTGGATTTAAGAAAGCTGTTGAGGAAGAAGTAAAGAGTACCAAAATGAAAACAGATTTAATTACCAATGTTTCTCATGATTTGAAAACTCCACTTACTGCAATCATTACCTATGTAGATCTTTTAAAAAACAAAGATTTATCAGAAGAAGATAGAAACAAATACATTCAAATACTGGATACAAAAGCAAACCGCTTAAAAATTTTAATTGAAGATTTATTTGAGATCAGCAAGGCAACAAGCAAAACGGTAACCTTAAACATTATTGATGTGGATATCGTAAGCCTTATGCGTCAAGTGAAGCTGGAACTTCAAGATAAAATTGATGCCTCCGACTTAATTTTTCGCTGGCAGCTCCCAGAAGAAAAAGTCATTCTTCCTTTGGACAGCCAAAGAACCTATCGTGTATTTGAAAATCTAATTGTAAATATTACCAAATATGCAATGCCTCGCACAAGAGTGTACATTACTATGGAAAATACAGAAAATCATGTGAAAATTGTCATGAAAAACATCTCTGCAACAGAACTGAATTTCAATCCAAACGAAATTACAGAACGATTTGTACGAGGAGATGTTTCCAGAAATACAGAAGGAAGCGGCTTAGGTCTTGCTATTGCCAAAAGCTTTACTGAACTTCAAGGTGGAAGATTGGAAATCTCCACAGATGCTGACTTATTCACAGCTGAAATTACTTTTCTAAAACAATAGAAACAGGGTATCAAAAGTGTCTACGAATTGTAGTACTTTTGATACCCTAAAATATGCAAAGCAACCATCATTTCTATAGTATTTCTATCTGGCACATTTTCATTGCTTCTAAAGCATTTTTATGACTCTCTGGTGATACTCCGGCACAACACTTAGCATCTACAGAAATCTCTGCTTCAGGAAGTGAAGATTTTAAGATTAGTGCATTAGAAATCACACAAATATCTGTACAAACTCCCACAAGTTCAATCTTATCATACTGTCCCCTAGCCACAAGATGTGCTAATTGTACACTTCCAAAAGAAAATTTTTCTAGTATCATACAATTTTCTGCTAAATTTTGAAGTTCAGGAATAATTTCCCACCCTTTACTTCCCTTTATACAATGAGGAACAGGAAGCTTTTTCCCTTCCTGTGTTTCCAAATAATTCTCCCTATGAGTATCCATCGTAAAAATAATATCTTTTCCACATTCCTTTGCAGATTTTACCTTAGAAACCACATTTTCCACAATATCTTGCGCTTCTTTTGTGCCTAACCTTCCATCTATAAAATCTATCTGCATATCTACCACAACTAATAATTCTTTCACTACTCTGTCTCCTTAATACTTTTTTAAAATATGTTCTTCTCCAACCTCATAAAATAATTCACTAATTTCCTCTGAATCAAACAATTCTAAATTCCGTTCAAAATCTTTTGCCAATGGATATTCTGAAATTTTATTTACTGGAGCCCAGAAAACCTCTCCTTCCTCAGAAGATCTTAATGTTCCAGAAAAACAATTTGTTTTATAGAAAAACACCATACAGCGCACACCATCTCGAAACCACTCTTTTACTCCGCAAAGCTTTACATTTTTAATATCAAGACCTGTCTCCTCTTTTATCTCTCGAATAACAGACGGAACTAAGGCTTCTTCTTTCTCCACATGTCCGCCTGGAAATGCGACTCCTGACCAATTCTTCTTTTTTCTGTTCTGCAATAACACATTTCCCTTATGATCATAAATCATACAGATATTCATAAGTTCCGTCATCTCATTCGTATGCATTTCTTACCTTCCTCTCTTTGCATTGGGATAAATTTTTTCCATTCTGTTGTCATCGAAACGCTCATCTAAAATCTTTTCCAAACTATTTTTGGGAACCGGATTTTCAATCCTATCATTATAACGATAAAGCGCCAATCCTGAAATTCCAATGTTCCCTACCATAAATATAATGGCAATCCACATAATTATTTTACCGCCTTTTTTAGGAAGTTTTTCAATCCAACAAGAAAAAATCGGATACAAGATTTTCAACCATACTACTGCTGCTATTCCCCAGAAAAAGCAGAACAATAAATTAATACGTCCACCTAAGTTAAAGGGAATCTTACTATAATCCCAGAATACCGTTCCAAATACTAATTCCGTAAACACACTGCAGATATACTCGTATGCACCGCCTAAAATCGTTCCATACAGAAAAATATATCGATCACTTTTATCCTTATATTTGTATAAAAATGCTGTAAGAAAAGCACAGCCAAGCCCCCATACAATGCTAAAAGAACCATATACTACACTACTTCGGCTCATCCACCTTCCCGCTGTAATACGACAAAAGACCGTTTCTGTCAAATCCCCTAAAAATGCCCCTATAAAGAATAACCCTACGATTTTATAAAAGCAGCATCCTTCCGCAAAAACTTTTGATTCTTTTTTGCAACTCCCTGCTTGAATAATACGCTGTTTTTCAATATTCGGAAATGCATTTTCCATTCTAGACTGAACCTTTCGGGTAAGTACGTTACCAAAATTCTCTGTCACTCCCTGAACATAATCCATAAATTTATGTGTCTTAAGCGTACGCTTAATCTGTAAAACAGTTGTCACACAACAAATAATATCCAATAATAAAATAATACTAAAAACAATTTCTAAAATAAACAAAATCTGTCCAGGAATCAAATGGATCAACTTCATCAATAGTGGATTAATAAAGCGCATACATATTACCGCACTAATCCCGAAAAAGAACAAATGAACCCAACTTAAATACCCCTGAAACTGAAAACGTCTCTTACTGTAATCCCACCATTTTGTATTAAATACTTTTTCCAAAATGGCACCGGTAGCTACAATAATGATAAACGCAATCACACAACCTCCCAAAAACAGGAAGAAAGTCTTATTTATCAGCTCCGGCAAAAAAATACAGTAAGAGACTCCAATTATTCCATAAATCGGACAAAGGGGAATGTTTAAAAATCCTGTATTTACAAACCGCTTTCTCCGAAGAGCATTGGCAATAACTCCTGCACACCATCCCGTAAACGAATAGATATAAAAAACCCAAAACAATTCACTTCCGATATAAATCATAACCTTTCCTCTTTTGTATTTATTTTCTGGAACATACTATACCGAAATTACAACTTAATTGCAAGTTTTCTCAGTAACATGATTCGTACAAGAGTATCCCAATATAAAAATTTTTTACTCATTTACATAAACAAAATGTTCATTTCCGCAATCCAACATCTTTCCATTATCCGGTTGCAAATCCTCCTTAAATTCTAATAACTTTTTATTCCTTTCCAAAATAGGGTCTGGAACAGGAATTGCTGACAAAAGGGATTTTGTATAAGCATGCAACGGATTATGAAAAACATCTTCTGTTTTTCCCATTTCTACAATTTTCCCACGATACATAACAGCAATTCGATCAGAAATATATCTAACCACAGATAAATCATGGGCGATAAACAAAAATGTGCTGCGATGATCTTTTTTCAAATGATAAAATAAATTAATAATCTGCGCCTGAATAGAAATATCTAGTGATGCAATAGGCTCATCTGCCAAAATCAAATCTGGTTTTACCGAAATACTTCTGGCAATGGCTACTCTCTGCCTTTGACCACCTGATAATTCATTTGGATATTTATCTGCATAAGAAGTATCTAATCCTACATAACAAAGTAACTTTTCCACTTCCTCATGTATTTGTTTCTTTGTTTTCCAAGTATGACTTACCACTGCTGGCTCCGCTATAATCTCCTCTGCTGTCATACGAGGATTTAAAGCCGCCGCAGAATCTTGAAAAATAATCTGCATGTTTTTCTGCATATCTTTTTTATCCATCGCAGATTTTTTTCTATCTGAAATTTTTCGATTTTTAAACCATATCTCGCCTTCCGTAGGGGGATATACTCCCATAATGGTTCTGGCTATGGTAGATTTACCAGATCCAGATTCCCCCACAATTCCAAACACTTCTCCTTTTTTTATTTGAAAGCTAATCCCATCCACTGCTTTGACCGTGTAATCTTTTCTCAATTGAAAATGCTGCTTTAGATTCTTCACTTCTAAAATTATATCATCTTTCATTTGCTACTCTCTCTTTTCTGAAAATCTGCGGTGGCTGAACCTTAGGTGCCCTCTTATCAAGGAGCCATGTAGCTGCACTGTGAGTTGGTGATACCTGAAACATAGGCGGCATTTCTTCATAATCAATAGCTAATGCAAATTCATTTCTCACAGCAAAGGCATCTCCTTTTGGGGGATTTAAAAGTATTGGAGGCATTCCTGGAATACTTTTTAATCCCTCCCCTTTTCTAGCCAAAGATGGTAAAGCAGACAGCAAGCCCCATGTATAAGGGTGTCTTGGATCATAAAAAACTTCTTCAGCTTTACCTACCTCCACTATTTTACCAGCATACATCACTGCAACACGGTCAGCAATTCTTGCTACAACACCAAGATCATGGGATATAAATACAATTGATAACCCTAATTTATTTTTTAGTTCCACTAATAAATCAAGAATTTTTGCCTGTACAGTAACATCTAATGCCGTAGTTGGTTCATCTGCAAACAATAATTTCGGCTTTAAAGCCAATGCAATGGCAAGCACACAGCGTTGTCGCATACCTCCTGAAAAATAATGAGGCTGAAGCATATAACGATGTTCTGCATCTTCGATTCCTACCAGATCCAGCATTTCTATGGCTCTTTTTTTAGCTTCTTCTCTACTTACACGTTCATGCTTCAAAACAGCTTCCATAATTTGATTTCCTACGGGCATTGTGGGATTTAAAGTCGTCATAGGATCCTGAAACACCATGGATAGAGTCGTTCCCCTTAAATTACGCATATCTTTTTCTTTATAATCTGTAATATCAGTTCCATCTATAAGAATCTTTCCGCTCTTAATTCTGGAATTTTCAGGTAAAAGCTTTAGAACAGACTGGCTCATCACCGTCTTTCCACATCCGGATTCACCTACTAATGCAAGAATCTCCCCTTCTTGCACTGTAAGTGAAACATCTCTTACTGCCTGCACTTCTCCTTTTGGTGTATCAAAACTCACTGACAAATGTTCAAGCTCTAACAACGCTCCCATAGTTTCTATCCCCTATCTGCTGATTGTCCAATCCTCAATATTCCACATAACACCTACTGCATGGTGTCCAAGAACTCTTGTATTATCCAGACCTTTTACACCCTTTACAGACACATAATTACCATCCAGATAGGCAATCAAAATCTGTCCTGGATTTTCAGCATACGCTACTTCAAAATCCTGATATGCTTTTTTACGTTCTTCTGGATCTTTTGTATGGCGTCCTGCTTTTAATAACTCATCAACTTTTTCATTAGAATATGCCATTGTATTTTCACTGGCATCTGTTACAAATTGTTTATACAAACCATCTGGATCAAACTGAGATGCATATCCTGCTAAGAAACCATTATATCCTGCGTTCCAATCAAATTTAGTTACCAATTCAACTTTTAATTCTACACCTGCTTTTTTCAGCTGCTGGGAAACAATATTTTCAATATCTACACGTTCTTCTTCATAATCACGTACCTGAACACTAAAAGAAAACTTTTGACCGTTTCTTTCGTAAATTCCATCATCTCCCTTTTTCCATCCTAATTTATCCATTTCTTCAGCAAACTTATCTAAATCATAAGTATAAATATCTGCTGCTTTATTTCCACCATAAGGATTAATTTGTATTGGACTATAAGCAACAAAACCATGTCCATTTAATACGCTGTCTACAATGGCTTGTTTATCGATTGCATAATTTAAAACGCCAATGGAATCACTATTTTCTTTCCAAAAATCTGTATGGAAATCACAAGCTACTGCACGATAATCTGCTGTCTTAAAATCATAATTTGTGTAGTTATCATTTTCTCTAAATTCATCTGCATATTTTGCATTTAACCATGCTAAATCAGCCTCTCCAGACTGTAACATGGTAGCTTTTGTACTTTCTACTGATACTGTCTTATAAACTACACGATCAATATTAGGAACTTTATCATAATAATCTTCATTTTTTTCCAATGTAATGCTTCCACCTGCTTTATCCCATGAAACAAATTTATATCTTCCTGTTCCTACAGGTTCCTGATTAAATGATGCTGTATTAATATCTTCTCCTTCCAGCAGATGTTTTGGAAGAATACCAATTGTAAAGTTATCCAGCATAGCTGCATTGTATTGTGCCATTGCTATTGAGACTGTATAATCATCTACAACTTTTACCTCTTTAATATCTTCGTAATTACTAGTAATACTAGCAGTCAAAGTTTCATCCTTTGTCAGCAAATCATAAGTAAATGCCACATCATCTGCAGTAAAGTTTTCTCCATCATGCCATTTTACATCTTTTTTCAAATGAAATGTATATGTCATACTATCCTCATCATATTCATAACCTTCTGCCAAATCTTCTATTGGTGCACCCTTTGCATCATATTTCATCAGACCTGAGAAAATAATACTAGGAAGTTCATCATGATTATTCAAAATAGGATTGATTGTATCCTCTGACTCACCTGCATAAACCAAAGTATTTGATAAATCTGACTCATCTTTCTGTACCTGCTGCGTGGTTCCTGCTGCCTTTGCATCCTTCTGTTCTTCTCCCTGAGATTTTCCACATCCCACCAACATACTACACACCATAGCCGCTGTCAGTATTAAACTTGCTACCTTTCTTTTCATTCTTTCATCCTCCTTATAAATTACTTGGTTTTCTATTTGTTTCCTTTCGGAAATAATTACCGATATTTGTAATACAAATCAAAGTAGTAATCAAAAATAATCCAGGTATGATAATGACCCACCAGGTATTCAAAAGCAATGCTTTATTTGCTAACGAAAGCATACTCCCCCATGAGACCACATCTACTGGAAGCCCTAATCCCAAAAAACTCAATGTGGATTCCATCGACATACTGGTACTAATACTTGAGACTACTACAAACATAATTGCTGATACAAAATTGGGAATCAAATGTTTTATCATCACATGTCCAAAACTACTTCCCATACATCTGGCAGCCAGCACATAATCACTGGATCGTATCTGCCTGACCTCACTTCTGACAATACGGGCAAGTCCAAACCAACCTGTTACCCCGATTACTAAAGATATTTTAACAATATTTTGCTCTCCTGTAATAGATACCAGAAGAAGTACCAACAAAAGAGACGGAATACTATTCAAAAGTTCTGCGATACGCATCATTACCGCATCTACACCTTTGCTACACATACCACTGACACAGCCATAGGTAATCCCTATAATCGTAATAATTACAGTACTTAAAAATCCTATTAAGATGGAAGCCCGCCCTCCATACCAGATCATAGAATAGATATCTCGCCCCAAAGAATCCGTTCCAAAATAAAATTCTTTTCCAGGAACTTGATTTAAATTCTGAAGATAAAAATCACTGGGATCATGATTATACAATTTTTCAGCAAACAGACATCCCCCTATAATGATGACTAAAAGTATAATGGAAATCACAGGTTTTCCTTTTATCCACTGCCGAAATGTCTGCTTTTGGGTTTCTGGCTGATGCTGCCTGTAATTTGCACCTACAATCTGAAAGCCATCACTTTTTAATTCCATGATGCTACCTCAGCTCCTTTCATTCTTGGATCAATCGCCTCATTCACAAATTGAGCTATAATGCTACTGACAACAACCAAAACACCTGTTATCAATACCAGAATCATGAGAAGATTATAATCGTGATATTTAGCGCTTTCCACAGAAAGAGACCCCAGACCTGGATAATTAAACACAGACTCTGCGATATAAGTACCACTTAATACATGAGGAATTGAAATAGCCATAATACTAACAATCGTAGGCGCTACATTTCTAAGACAATGAGACCATAAAATCTGATTTTTTCTAATCCCCTTCATTCGTGCCAGAAGGACATAATCTTTGCGCACTTCATCTAAAAGTTTGTTTCGAATCATGTAAGCGTAGTACCACAAATGGCTAAGAATCATAACTACAAGAGGAAGAATCATATGGCGAATACGATTCCCAATATCATTTGCTTTTCCGATATCATATGCACCACTGCTAGGCAACACATGAAGATTAATACTGAAAATCAAAACTAATACAACACCCAGCCAAAATGGCGGAATATAATATGCTGCTGTCCCCACTTTACAAATAACACGATCTATCCATGTATCTTCAAACCGAGCGCAGAACACAGCCAGTAAAATAGCCAACAGGAACACAAGTATATATGCTGTCCCTCCTAAAATCAGCGTATTACCAATCAAAGGTTGCACAACTTCTATTACTGGTGTTTTATATTTTAATGACAATCCGAAATCTCCATGAAATGCATTCTGAATCCATCGAATATACTGTACATAAATAGGGCCATCCAATCCCAAACGTATTCTGGCTGCTTCCTGTTCTTCCAAAGTCATAGATTCTACAGAATCACCATAAAAAGATTGTAATGGATCTCCTGGTGCCAAACGTGCAAAATAAAAAACAATGACAGAAAGCAAAAACATTGCACCTACAAACCCCAGCAATCTTTTTCCTATTTTCATTAGGAATTGCTTTTTCTTTTTCATCTTGTATCCCTTCTTTTATCCTTTCTTCTAAAAGATTTCATAGCGCTATATCCCCCAATAGATTACATACTTGTAAAGTATAAACCTCTATTATATATTCCGAAAGCCCCCCATATGGTTCTATTTTTTTTACAGTTTTTTACAGTTTTTATCTATAATTGTAGTAAATCCTAACCCTATCCCCCGGTTATATAAAAAATACAAACGCAAAAAACCTTACGGATTTCCAGCTTATTTCCGAAAATCCGTAAGGTTCTTATCTTTCCTTAAAAACTCCGCAGAAAGAATCATAAGAAGTCATATCATATGTTTCAAGATCAACCTGATTCAGATCTTCACAAACATACAGATAAATAACCCCATTACAAAAATTTTAAGATTGCTATATGTATTCTGTGTCTTCAACTTGAATTCTGGAATCTTCGTTGCCAGAATATCGGTAAAAAATTGATTCAGTTCAGATTCCATAGCTATTATAAAAACAGTATCTATTATTTTTCCATCATCGGAAATCCATAGAGAAATAACTTGATCGTCAGCAGTTTTCACTATTGCATAAAAATTTTCTCTACCTCTCCCGTTACCTCGCAACTTAAGTCATACTCTTCCTTTAAAAAATCGCAAATATATTTCTTTCTCTCTTCCTGCGAAAAATCTTTAAAGTTTAAAGTTTTTTCATATGGTCTAATATATACATCATATCTCAAACAACCTGTACAACTTAAAATAATCACAAGCAGGATTACCAGCCATGCTACTTTGATCCACCATTTCCCCAGATTCTCCAGATTCATCCTCATATTATTGATTTTTACTCTTTATTAAACTAAGCTTTCTCCTAACTCTTTACAAGACTGTATTCCATCATCGTCAGGCATTTCGTTGCAGATTACACTTTCACAAGCCAAAACAGCCCCTATTTCTTTACAAGTATCTTCCCAATTTCTCATCCATTCTCCGTCGCCCCATCCATAAGAACCAAACAGAGCAATTTTTTTCCCTTGCAATTTTTCTTTACACCCAGAAAACATTGGTTCAAATTCAGTTTCTTCTAAAACCTCGTCTCCCATTGCAGAGCATCCAAAAGCGATTGCATCGTAAGCATCTACCATAGAAGCATCAAATTCATCCGGAGTAAACAAAGAAACTTCCGCCCCTTTCGCTTTTGCTCCATCGAACACAGCATTTGCCATAGCCTCTGTATTTCCTGTACCACTCCAATAAACTACTGCAATTTTACTCATTATTTTTTACCATCCTTTCTTGTTGCTGTTTGCTTCAACAATCTTGCATTTCTTTTTAGTTAGTTATAACTAATCCTTCTGTAAAAAATATGTACACCATGCTGCCATTAAAAACACCAGATGTACCTTCCTTAAATTTTATAGAGCTAATCTTCTTACTCTGAAAACAATTAGTTTCGATTAGTTTCAACTAACCAGAGTTTACCCTATTTCTTCTCTTTTGTCAATAAAGAAATACCAACAATATAAATACTCTCTCTATTTTTTTAGATATATGAGTCCGCTATGATATTACAGCAAACTCATATATCTATACTTAATTTTTCTCTCCGACCATTATGCTATGTATAAAATGTGTTTTCTTCCTTTTCGATCCTGCACAAGCTCTGCTTCTACACCATAAACATCATATATCAGTTTTTTTGTTAACACCTTCTGCGTATCTCCACTGGCTACTATTTTACCCTCTTTTAAAACATACAACTGATCACAAAACATTGCCGCTATGTTTAGGTCATGAATAGCCGATACCACTGTAACGTCCAAATTCTTTACGATTTTCATAAGCTGAAGCTGATATGTAATGTCCAAATGATTTGTGGGCTCATCCAGGATCAGACATGGGGTCTGCTGGGCAATGGCCCTTGCAAGAATAACTCTTTGTTGTTCTCCTCCTGACAAGGTAGAAAAAATTCGATCTGCAAATCGGTCCATCCCTACTGTCTCTAAAGCCTGCTGTACTATTTTATAATCTTGTGAAGTATCCCTCTCCAGGCCTTTCTTATGTGGTGCTCTTCCCATAAGCACTACCTCTCTCACTGTAAATTCAAAATTATAATAATTATGCTGTGCAACCACAGATATTTTTTTTGCAGACTCTTTATAACTAAGCTTTTTCAAAGGCTCATCACCCAAATAAATATATCCTGCATTTGGACTTAATGTCCTGTAAATACATTTTAGCAGAGTAGATTTTCCACTCCCATTTGGACCGATAATGCCAACAAATTCTTTTGATGTTACATCAATTGATACATCTTTTAAGATTTCATCATTTCCATAACTAAGGCAGAGATGTTCCGCAGACAATTTCATTTATCTGACACCTCCAAATCCATAAGATTTCCTTACCATTAAATAAATGAAACAAGGAGCGCCTATCAAGGATACCAAGATTCCAATAGGCATTTCCGAATTTTCTAACAACGTACGGCACGCAACATCTGACCAGATCAGGAAAATACCTCCAAGAAGTGCACTCAGGGGTATTACCTTCCTATGATCCGTGCCAAACAACATCCGTATAACATGAGGAATGATAAGTCCTACAAAACCAATCATGCCGGCACTGTAAACAGCAAAACCAACCATCAAAGAAGAAAGAATCAAGTAAATAATTCTTGCTCTGTACAAATTTGTCCCTAAAGTAATAGCTACTTCATCTCCAAGCAGCATCAGATTCAGATTTCGAAACTGCGTCCAGAAAATAAGAGCCCCTACAAGAATTATGGGTAAAATAACAGAAACATTCTCCCATTTAGCTCCTCCTAAACTTCCCATCATCCAGAAAGTCACTTCAGCCATTCCGTTTTTATCATTTGCAATATATAAAATAAAATTAGAAAATGCAGAGCATACAGCGCTCACTGCCATACCTGCAAGAATAAGCTTTCCGGCATTTGCTTTTCCTCCCACATTGGCTATGAACAGGACACCGAAAGACGTGGCCATTGCTCCTAAAAATGCCATAATTCCTACAGAGTTATTTCCAAACATAGTTCCAAATCCAAAAAGAATCGCTGCTGTGGCTCCAAGAGATGCACCGGATGAGATTCCCAGTATATATGGATCCGCTAATGGATTTTTTACCACTGCCTGCATAACCACACCACATACAGACAATCCCATTCCCACTGCCAGCCCAAGGAGAACTCTCGGAAAACGAATTAGCCAGACAACATCATGAACAGCTCCTGTGGCATAACCTGAAAGATGTTCTGGATGAAACAGTTCCCATAGCACAACACTATAAACATCTTTTAGGGAAATATTTGCATTTCCAAAAGCGATTGATGCCAAAACAGAAAAACCTAGTCCCCCAAGCAAAAGAATACCTGTCACAATAAATGTTGTTCTCTGAAAAAACAAATTTCTCTTCATGGTTTTTCCTCTATTTTAATTCCAAATCAGGATACAATCCCTGTGCAAAGGTTAAAATTCCATCCTGTGTCCTTGTAGCACTGGCATACATTTCACTAAGCATAATAGGAACCACTCTTCCATTCTTTACAGCATCCAGACTTGCCAAAGATTCATCTTCTAAAATTACATTTAGTTTATCTTGTTTTACTTTTTCCGGATCATCTCCAGAATAAGGCATATATACTACAAAAATCACATCTGGATTCGCTGCTATAACATCTTCTTTACCTAAAGTGCTTCCTGTAGGATTTCCAAGAACTCCACCCAACTGTGTAACCATATCTCCGCCCAAAGTAGCCTCTCCGTAATTTGTAAACCCGTTCTTTCCGGATTCCAAAACTAATACGCTAGGTTTCTTCTGTTCGTCTGCTGTTTTTTCTTTTACATTTGAAATTGTTTCTTTCATTTCATCTACGATTGCTTCAGCCTGATCTTGCACATCAAAAATTTTTCCAATATTCAGGATATCTGTATATTCATTTTCCAAAGTTCTGTTATACACAGTTTCTCCATCTTTTGGGTGTGTATTGCTGTTCATGTACACGTTACATCCTTTATCCACCCAACCTGCTGCATCACCTAGTGTTTTCTCTCCAAATAAAGATCCCCAGGAAAAAATCATATCTGGCTCTAACATGGTTACTGTCTCTAGAGAAGGGGTAAATTCATCCAGATACTCAACAGAAGAAAATGCTGCTTTTTGTTCATCCGGTACTTCATTATCCAGCCCAGCTGCTGCTGCTATGTGATCTTCTAAGCCCAATGCAAGAAGTGTTTCTATGGATCCCTGATAAACAGCAAGTACCTTTTCCGGTGCTTTTTCATAAGTTGTTTCCATCTCTTTACCGTCTGATCCATAAGTTGTAATGGTTAACGGATACTCTGTCTTTTTTGTGCTTTCTTTGGTTCCTTCTGTTTGTTTCTCTGCAGCATCCGAACGATTATCTTCTTTAATCTGGGAAGCGGCTTTTCGATTATCCTGTGTATCACTTTCCGTTTTTGTTTCACCACAAGCTGTCATGGAAAACACCATAGATGCTGTTAAAGCAGCTGTTAAAATTCTTTTAGATATCATTTTCTTTCTCATATTTTTTTATTTCCTTTCTTTACATATTTTAATTGATATATAGCATTTGCCCAGGAACCACAACTATCCTGCAGTCTGCGCCTAAGCATTACATCCACTTCTTTTTTCTCTGGAATATGTCCAAGTGTTTTACTAATCTGATATAACTGCATCAGATCTTCTCTCGTTTGAATGTCCTGATTTAAAACTTGATAATAACAATCCTGAATTTCTATACGGTGTGTTCTATGCTTTCCTTCCTCTGTTTCACAAATTTTTGTTGAGGAAAATGGATTAATTCTTGTTACCGGCTCTAGTCCAATCTGAAAAAGGACATTTCTGAAACTTCCGCACCGCTTGATTAAACTTTCTCTTTGTTTTTGGGGAATTTCACTCTTCAATGGCGGACGACCAAGAAGATATGCCAGTTTCAATACAGAATCCAGGTCTTTCCTGTCTGCTTCATCTAAGTTTTCTATCTGAAATAATTTTCCATGCTTTTCAAAAAAATGCCCATCAATTCCAGCATCACAAATCACCTTATTCCAGCTGTCTGTATGTTTTTTCAGCTGTGCAGCAAGATTTGGTATTTCCTGAGGATGTGGAATACGGCACATTTCTTCTGCCTTTTTTCTTAACTCTTTCAGAAGGTTTTTATATTCTTCTGCTTCACATCTCATCTCTTGCAGCGTTTTTCCATTTTTCCCGGATCTGCTACTCATTCCTGCCGCTTTTAGCGCATAAGGCCACTTTTTAAACCGCTTCTTTATATAGGAACGCCATACCCAGAAAACTTCTGCCTGCGCCGGTGAATTTCCTAATTTTTCTGCTGTTCTTTTTAAGACTTCTAAAAGATATTCATCATCTAAACTGTGATAATATCTCAATCCTTCTTTTGTCTCTAACGAAAAACTTTTATAAAGGCTTGATTCTTCATTCTCTTTTTCCCAGTCCATGTCGTTTTTTTCTAATGCTATCTGTTCAAATTTTTCCAGTTCATCAACGTTGTTTTTCAAGTATCGTGACATTTTGCAACTCCACTTCCCACACATTGCTATAAGCGATGTTATTTAAGATTTAAATAATAAAAAAGGCCATGGCAAAGTGCCACAGCCGTATTCCTGCGTTACAATGATAATACATACTCTTTGTAGGTCTTCTGACTTATGCTTTTTTATGCAGTACAAAAATCTACATCCTGCCTTCTCAGGAAGTCCCCAATGACTGGCTTTCGCCAACGGATATAAATCAAGCATTTACAGCGGCGGTTCCGTATGGGATTTACACCCATTTTCCTTGTCCAGATAGGATGCTTTTATCACATCATATCCACAAAAAGTCTTAATTTTTCAGAAACGACCTCTGCTGACTTATGCTCTGCATTCACAACAAATGTGCCGGACTTTCACCGGACTTTTGATTAAGAGTTACTGTATAAAACATTCCTCATCGTATCTATCACAGATAGTATATACTTCCCTATTTTTTTTGTCAATTTTTTATTTCTTAATTTCAATTATAAATCCCACAATACTCTCCAGCTACAGCATTGTCTAATGGTGGCTTTAAGGATGGATTATCATTTAATTCCCCTGAACTTTCAAAATAATACCATACACTATCGATAAATTGCCAACCAGTCTGCATTTCCCCGCTTCCATTAAAATAGTACGTCTGATTTCCAATCCTTTGCCAACCGATTTGTTTCATCCCTACACTTGTATAGTAATACCATTTTTCATCAAAAAATTGCCAACCAGTGTACAAAGCTCCAGTATTTTCATCTAAATACCATTTTTGACCTGAAATTATCTGTTCACCCTTTAACAAATATCCATAATCATTAAAATAATACCATACCTTATCGATAAATTGCCAACCGCTTTGCATTACTCCACTGCCATCAAAATAGCATTTTTGATTTCCAACAGTCTGAAATCCTGTGAGCATTGCCCCACTTCCATCCATGTAATACCAATTATTACCTAATAATTTCCAACCAGTTGTCATTACTCCACTACTATCCATATAATACCATTTTCCACCAATCTGTTGCCAACCGGTTGTCATTGTCCCACTTCCAGTCATATAGTACCAGCTTCCACCAATCTGCTGCCAACCGGTAACCATTGCTCCGCTTCCAGCCATATAGTACCAACTTCCATTGATTTTCTGCCAGCCAGTTTGTTTAAATCCTGTACTACTATAATAAAACCACTGTTCATCAAAAAATCTCCAACCAGTACAAAGCACTCCTGTATCTTCATTTAAATACCACTTTGTTCCATCAATGATTTGATTACCTTTAAGCAAGTGACCAGATGGATGAAAATAATATTTTTCATTATCAATAATCTGCCAGCCCTTAAGCATTACTCCACTATCATTGAAATAATATTTCTGATTGTCTATCTGCTGCCAGTCAGTAACCATTGCTCCGCTTCCGGTCATATAGTACCACTTTCCGCCTATCTGCTGCCAACCGGTAACCATTGCTCCACTTCCGGTCATATAGTACCAGCTTCCGCTAATCTGTTGCCAACCGGTAACCATTGCTCCACTTCCAGTCATATAGTACCAGTTTCCACCAATCTGTTGCCAACCGGTAACCATTGCTCCGCTTCCGGTCATATAATACCAGCTTCCACCAATCTGTTGCCAACCGGTTGTCATATTGCTATCGGCATCAAAATAATACCATGTACCATTTATGGATTTCCATGTACTGGTTGCATATTTTCCATTTCCCTCTCTCCATCTCCAACACTGATCTGTAAATTCCCAGTTACCTTTTGTAAGGCCATAATAGTTAACAATTCCCGCCGCATCTGCTTCACCTAATCGTTTCAAATTTTCTTCTGTTTGGAACCATTTTACATCTGATGGATTTGACACAAATGCATGTTCAATAATCAAACCTGGAAATCCATTTCTCTTCGATTGTCTTATTACTGCATAACTATCATCGCCTTTATCTCCACGGTTTTTAAGACCTAATTTTGCAAGTTCACTTACAATATTTTTGGCAAGATTTTGAGCATCTTTTTCCCCTTTTGGATAGTATACCTCAGCTCCTTGTGCTGCACTTGATCCGGAATTAATATGGAAACTAATAAATGCATCAGCATCCTTTGTTTTCGCCCAATCTACACGTTTTATTATATCCTCTATGCTACTAGTACCAGGAAAAGGACAGTTTCCATCCGTTCGTGTCATATATACAGATACACCTGAATACTGTTCTAACACTTCCTTACAATACTCTGCAATTTTTAAAGTTACAATTTCCTCTCTAACCCCATTAGAAGCCGCTCCTGGATGTTTACTGGCATCATGTCCAGGATCAAGCACAATAACTAAATTTGCATCTCTTTTTTCTGCTGCTTCACTTTTTACTCTTTCAGCATTCATATTTCTTGAAAACTGACTTTCTTGTTCTGAAAGCGCATCTGCAATACTTCTCTGAGCTATTGCTACATTGTTGGTTTCAATTGTAACCACAGAATTTTCTATGGATTTGCTTTCCATTTCTACGTAATCACTTTTCGCACTTTCATCAACTCTCTTGCCCACACCAAAATAAACATCTATATCAAGTTCTTCTGCTGTAAAAGTTCTTGTACCTAAATTTGTTGTAACATTCACTCCTGCAACATAATAAATACCTTTTTCGAAACTATGTTCATATAAAAAAAGTTCATCTACTCTCTTTTCTGCACCTAAAACTGTTTGCAAACCCTTCTCATTCTCAATGGTTAATGTTATATCCTGAATTTCTGATATATTTTCTCCCCATGAAAGGACAATACTCTGGGTATTTCCTACTTCTAATTGTGGTTCATTAATGTAGATATAATTCAATGGATTTTTAATTACTTTTATTTCTTCTTCCTGAATTTGCGTATTTTCTGCCGCACTTACTACATTTCCTACTGATGATAACGTTACCACAACTCCTGATATCATCATCACAGCCCATTTCAATATCCTCTTTTTCATTTGTTCTCTCCTTATATGATTTATTCACATTTACTTAAATACTCTATATTTTCTACTTCTGTAAATTTGCTTTCTTCAATGTTATCATTGCATACTTCATCCCAGTGATAAGCTTCCGCTTAACCCACTTTAATATCGACTATGCATTTGGCAAGGCAGTTATAAACCGCAAAAATAGCCGCCCCAGTCTGGTAAACTAAGCGGCAATTTTTGTTTGACTTTATAGCAGATTAACCGTCTATCGATAGCACTCTTTTTCTATAATCATACTATCACTCTTCCATAAAAATGTCAAAATTTTTCCAAATTCTGAGGTACCATGCATAGATGCACTTGCACCTGCCTACTGTGAAAAAATAATAATTCCATGTTCATTTAACAGTTCTACAATTCTTTCCTCTTCTACTGTGTCTTTGGTATTGTAGATTTTTGTACAACCCAGCTTTGACCTTGGAATATCTCTTTGATCCTCATTAACGGAAATCCGCCTCCTCCTTCTGCTAAAACAGAATAATACCCTGAGAACAATAAATGCCACGACACCAACCGAGAACCATCTAATTTCCCACCGGCCATCGGGTGTCTGGTATAACTTTATCCTCTATCTATTCTTCTAACAATCTTTCTAACAAAATTTTTCTATTATCTATAAACATTTTTGTAACTTGATAACTATCTGTTTCTTCATAACTGCATGTATGAATCTTTCCATTATCAAAGCTTAATATTTCAGCATTGGGAATTCCAAGTAATATAGGAGAATGTGTAACAATAAAAAATTGTGATCCTGCTTTTGCACATTTATATATTTCCATTAATAATGTCAACTGCCTTTGTGGCGATAATGCAGCTTCAGGTTCGTCAAAAAAATATAATCCATTGGGTTTAAGATTATTTTGTGCCAATGCCAAAAAGCTTTCTCCATGAG
Organism: Blautia sp.; assembly: GCA_029257775.1. Taxonomy (GTDB): domain Bacteria; phylum Bacillota; class Clostridia; order Lachnospirales; family Lachnospiraceae; genus Blautia. Next base: position 64,516 of record JARIAQ010000043.1, read on the forward strand.
ATTTCTCATGATATTTGGCTGACGGATGTTCAAAATCAGCATACTCTTCTTCTTGTGTGGCAACATTATAAAAACTTTCAGCTCTCAAAAAATATCCCCACTTTTCTTTTCTATACCCTTTTACAATTTTTACAACATCACATAACTCAGAATGCGTGTCATGAGTAGAAAACAAATAATTCTTAGTCCCGCCTTCTGGATTGAAACCGTGAGCCACAGCTATTGCTTCAAGTAAAGTTGATTTTCCGCTACCATTTTCCCCAACAAAAAAAGTAATAGCATTAGAAAAATTCAGCCGTTCCATTCCCTTTAATGCTTCAATATCCATAAGATAAGTATCTTTCTCTATCTTATCCCAGTCAAATTGTATTCCCTGTATAAATTGATGATTCAAAAACATCCTCCTCCAAACTCTATTCTGCTAGAAAACGATATCATCCAGTAAATTCCTGTATTGGTATCTTTAAAAAATTTGTCCTTTATGATATAAAACCCTGCTTTCTTCATTCCATCCTCTCTGCGGAGATATGGAAAAAAGTCCCTCGCCTTTCGGCGAAGGACTAAACTTTCAATCCAACTATTTATATACCACATATCGGTCAGCGGTA
>JARIAQ010000003.1 GCA_029257775.1 Blautia sp.
TTCCATCTGAACCATCCGTTTTCTCTCCTTCTGCCTCTTTGATTTCCTGTACTACATTTTTATAATGTCCCACATAGTCATCATATTCTTCTTCAGAAATTCCATATTCTTCTAACATACTATCATCATATATAGTAAATGACTTTAACTGTGCAAACAAAGAATCAAACGCCTGAAACATTTTTGCAAAAATTTTCTTTTCTTTCAATGACATAGATGGAATTTCTTCTGGCTTCTCAGCAGATACTTTAAGTGCTGCAAGTGCTTTCCTAAAAGCAGGCTCCACTTCATTCCATTCTGCCATAAGTGCCTCTTTTGTGCCTCCAGCAGAATACAATTTTACTGCATTATCAACCGCCTCCTTAAAAAGAACCGGTGCTTGGAAAGTTACAATCTGCCCATAAGTTTTGTTCTTATCGAAAATTCGATTTGTTCTTGAAAATGCCTGAATCAAATCGTGCGGACCCATAGGCTGTCTGTCCATAAAAATTGTAGACATACATGGAGCATCAAATCCAGTTAATAAACGATCTACCACAATCACTAAATCCAACTGTTCATTTCTGCTTTTATATTTAGAATCTTTTCTTGCAAGGCGTTTATTCAGATTTCCATTGTACGCCTGTACCTGAGACAATTCATATGTCGTACCAAACATTCCATTATAATCATCCAGAGATTTTTGCATTTTTTCCTGATTAACCTGAGAGCCCTCCTCATTTTCTGTTACGGAATAAGTAATTGCAAACTTCGGAAAATCTGGAAGAATCTGTTTGATTCGTTCATCAATCGCAAGAGAGGTCTCTCCATTTTTTACACGTGTCAATAATTCATAATACTGCTGTGCCCTCTGAATTGAACTTGTGGTAAGTAATCCCTCATAAGTCTGTCCTTTTCCATTTTGAAAACCTAATTTGTGATAAGACTTATTCAAAATGATATCCAGCACTTTTAACATATGTGTTTCACTATCATACACACTACTATCTGTTTCATCTTCCATGTCTTTCGGTCCATTATGCTCTACCTGAAATCCAAGAACTGCCTTATCATGAATTGCATTTTGGATCGTATATCTATGCAGTCGTTCTCCGTATAAATCTTCCGTTGTTCTTGGCAGATCTCCTTTTTGCGGATATGGATTTTCTGCAAATCGTGGTGTTCCAGTAAATCCATACCATAAAGACCTATTAAAAAATCGCTCCAATTCTCTTTTTGTTCCCGGACTAACTGCACGATGACACTCATCAACTACAAATGCAATCCTGAGATTTTTAATTTTTCCATATTCTGAAGTGTCTTCCTTTAATTTCTTTGTAATTAAAATGTGTAGTTTCTGAATTGTAGTAACGATTACCTGCCTATCATCCGATTTCAATTTTTTCTTTAAATCATTCACATTATCCGTTTCATCTACATCAACCAAATCATTATTTGCATAAGCCTGAAATGCCATCGTCGTCTGTGTATCTAAATCTTTTCGGTCTATCAAGAAAATAGCCTTATCGATAGAAGGAATATCCATCAGCAAATTTCGTGTTGCTTTATAAGAGGTCAATGTTTTTCCTGAACCTGTCGTATGCCATACAAACCCTGATTTTCCCTGTTTTGATGCTTCCCGTATTGCCTCGATTGCATGAATTTGGTATGGACGTAACAATATTAAACGTTTGGCATCTTCATCTAATACTGTATATCTTGAAATCATCTCATGTGCTTCCGGAATTCTAAGTACACTCTTTGCAAAATCAAGATAATCTGAAACAGGATTGTTTTCCCGATCTAACCATCCACTAATAAATTTAGGATTTAATTCTGTATCACTGGCAGCCGAAAAATATTTTGTATCCACACCATTACTAATCACAAACATTTGCACTGCTGAAAAAATTCCGGTAAATTTTCCTTCTCCAATATATTTTTTAATTTGCCAAAATCCATCCATATAAGAATGTTGCTTATTTTTTAGTTCTATATGTATCATCGGAAGGCCGTTAATCATCAATGTTACATCAAATCTTCTGTCTCTTCCTGAAATTACTTTCTCATCATCTGACCTAAGCGCACTGTATTGATTAATCACTTCATAAACACTACTTCCCCCAGCAATATGCTCATGATTCATTACTACAAGATGTAATCTCTCCGTATCGCGCTGTACATGAACCTGAACCTTTCCATTTTCTCCAACCAACCATTCCCCAGCTTTATAAAATGATGAAAACTGTAACTGGTTTTTGACCTGCTCAAATTCTGTCTCCGATAAACATTCTCCATTTAACCGTTCTTTATTGTTTTGTTCCAAAATATATTTAAAATTTTTCCATAAATCTTCTTCTGTTTTTAAATCTTCTCTATACGTCCATTGAGAGTCTCCATAAACTAACTGCTCAATCAATTTTTTCTCTATCATTGCCTCTAATTCAGGCATAGTAGTTTCCCCCTTTACATCAATTCATATGATTTTATATGATTTAGTACATTTTTTCCATAAAATAGCCCCCGCTGGTGAAGAGTAATGAGGTTATTCAATTTACTAATACAAGATGCAATTTCCTTTTGTTCCTCAATTTGGGGTATTGGAACAATAAGCTTTGTATAGTCCTTTAGATTATAATTTGACCTGCCATCACCAGTTGCCATAGAAATAGCCCATTGCTTATGAATATTAGTGTTTAAATATGTTGCAAAATAATTTGAGTCCAATATTTCTTGATTTGTTCGAGTTACAATTGTTGCGAAACCTATTGAATTCACTTCATTTTCACCTATTACTGCAGATGTTCCTATATCTCCAGTATGCACCGTTATTACATCTCCTAATTGGTGCATTCTTGATTTATTTTGTTTTGAAAATTCTTCATCAAGATAAATTGGACTTTCTCCAAAATCAAAATATCCATCTTTAATATCCGAATTTCTAATCAGTAAATGACCTTTATCCGTATAGTGTTCTGTCATTGTAGTTACTAAACCAATATATATTTCAGCTAGTTCTGTAACCTTACGCTGTTCCCAAGCGTACCATATTGTTTTTCTCAAATTCCTATACTTACGCTGGTGAAGAGTGATGAGGTTGTCAAGATTAGCAAAATATTTTCCAATTTTCTGTTGTTCTGATATTGTCTTTGGCATCATCAATTCCATATTTGCCATCTGTTTTCCAGATACCTCGAC
>JARIAQ010000007.1 GCA_029257775.1 Blautia sp.
ATATTACATTCCTGACAGCAGACGGTGATCAGAAAATTTATGGTGGTAAAATTTCTATTTCTAAGAACAACAAGGATTATGAAGAAGTTGCCACATGGAATGGTGACAGTGGAACAGTAAATCCTCCACGAAGAGAATATAAAGCTGATGCAAAAGGAAAAGAAGGACGTTATGTACGTCTAGAAATAACATCAGATCATAAACATGCGTTGAAAATCTTTGAAGTAGAAGTGAATAAAGGGCAGAAAGCTCCGGGAAGTATTTCTCCTGATTTTGCATTGACCAATCACGAGAAGGCAGATAAAAAAGCCTTAACAGATAAAAATCTGGCAACGGTATTTCAGATTGCTGAGACGAATGATAAGAGTTATTTGGAATACAGAATTACAGATAATGTGAATTTAGACGGATTTACCATCTTACAAGCAGGTTCCTGTGATGCGAAAGTTATTTTAAAAACAGCAGATGGAAAGCAGAAAGATTTAGGAAAGCTGACAAAGAGTACACAGGAATTTAAAGGCTGGGAAGAAAATGTTCATGCAGTGAGATTGGAATTCCCTTCTAAAAAAGATGTAAAATTAAATGAAATAATCTTTAAATATGGAGAAGATCCATCTGGTGATGTAGGACAGGCAGTTGATAATATTCCGATTGATCCAGGAGTAGAGGACTCAAAAGAAATTGTGAATCTCGCATTGAATCAACCGGTAGAAGTATCGGGCATTGAAACGAATCAAGTAAAACCAGAATGGGCAGTAGATGGAAAAGAAGAGACTAAGTGGGACAGCGCAGCGTTAAAAGGGGGCAGCGCTAAGAGCCCACAGTGGATTATTGTTGATTTAGGAACGTATGCCAACATGATTTCCGAAATTAAAATGAGTTATTTTAATAAGGTATATCCAACAGATTATGATGTGCAGGTGTCTAATGATAAGGAAAAGTGGGTAACTGTTAAAACAATTACAAAAGAAAATAATGGTCCGACAAATCCGATAGATACTGTAAAAGATGAGTTTGCACAGCCAGTAGCAGCAAGATATGTAAGACTTCTTTTTAGAAGTATCAATGCTAATGCCGCAGGAAATTGTATTGGATTAAAAGAATTTACAGTAAATGGTGTAAGACGTCATGTGCCGGTGAATTATACTTCTGTATCAGAACTGGAAAATGTAAATGTGGAAGTAAATGCAGAGCAGGTAACATTGCCTCCATTAGCAGAAACAACAGTAAAAGCAGGTGAGGAACAGGAACAAGTATTAAAAGTTATTCCTACATGGGATACAGAAAAAATAGATACATCGAAACCTGCAGATGTTTTAGTAAAAGGCATTTTGCCAATTAATTACAGTCTGGTCAATGCAGATGCATTAGAAGCACAAGTTCATGTGATTGTAGGAGAAGGACAAAAACCAGAGAAACCAGAAAGAACAAATCTGGCATTAAACCAGAAAGTAGAGGTTTCTGATGTAGAAACAGGATTTGATGGAAATAAAATGGAACATGTAGGGGAACGTGCGGTTGATGGAAAATTAGATACCAGATGGAGCAGTGGACCTTTAAATGGTAAGCTGGGATTAGGTGGAGAGCCAAAAGATCAGTATATCATTGTGGATTTAGGTGCAGGTAATAATACAATAGATGAAATAAAAGTTTCTTATTTCAATAAAGTATGGCCTACGAATTATATAGTAGAAATTTCAGCAGATAAAAATACATGGGAGACTGTAAAAACTGTAAAAAGAGAAGCTGCAAATACTTCAGGTGTTGTAGATGACTTTAAATTAGAGGATGCAAAGAATACAAGATATGTACGTTTGTCTTTCCCAAAAGATGGTTTAAATACCAATGCAGCAGGAAGTAGTGTGTCTATTACAGAGCTGGAAGTATATGGGGTAAAAGAAAGTGTTGGATTTGACCTTTCTGCTTTAGAGCAGAAAATCACATTAGTGAAAGAGTTGATAAAAGTAGCAGATGCAGAGCCAAATAAGTATGATAGTGGAACAGTAGAAGTTTTAAAGAAAGCGTTAGAAACAGCAGAAAATATTTTGAAAATTCCGGAAAGTCAGGAGCAGATTAATAAGGCTGTAGACGATTTAAATACAGCAGAAAAAGGCTTAAAGGAATTAAATTTAGATGAGTTCAAAGTTGCATTGCAAAAAGCAGAAGAAATTTTGGCAGAAGAAATTTGCTACACACCGGACACTTATAAAGCTTTTAAAACAGTTTATGAAGAAGTAAAAGCATTGTTGAATAAACCAATGATGCAGCAGCAGGTGGAGGAAGCAAAGGCAAAATTAGAAGAAGCACAAAAACAGTTAGAAGAAGTGGAAAAGGCAGAACTATTTAGAACTATTGTAGCGGCAAAAGAAAAGCTTGCTCATAAAGATCAATATACAGAAGATAGTGTAAAAGCCTTAGAAGAAGCTTTGGAAACAGCAGAAAAAGTCGCTGCAGATGAGAATGCGTCGTCAGAAGAAATTGCTGGAGCTGTAAAAGAATTAACAACTGCTATAAAAGGGCTTGTTCAAAATGGGACATTCTTTGAAATTACTGCACAGGCAGATATAGGTGGTTCGATTGATCCAGAAGGTGTTGTTCATGTAAGCGCCGGTGAAAGTCAGAAATTTGTAATGACACCGGAAGAAGGATATGTAGTAAAAGATGTGTTGGTAGATGGAGAAAACGTTGGTGCAAAAACAGAATATATTTTTGAAGCAGTGGGAGAAAACCATACAATTTCTGTAGAATTTGCAAAACAGCCAGATAAAACTCTGCTAGAGCAAAAATTAAAAGAAGCAAATGGATTCTTAGAACAGGCAGATCAGTATACAGAAGCATCTTTACAAAATTTACAGAATGCAGTGGCAGATGGTAAAAAGGTACTAGAAAATCCAGAAGCCGGACAAGCAGAAGTTGCTAATGCAGTTGCTGTTTTAGACAAAGCAATCAATGATTTACAGGTAAAACCAGAAGTACCAGAACAACCAGAACAACCGAATAAGCCAGAAGTATCAGTGGATAAAAAGGCGTTAGAAGATAAGCTTCAGGAAGCAGAAACGCTTTTGAAGCAGAAGGATCAATATACAGAAAAAACATGGAAAAATTTGGAAGAAGCAGTAAATAAAGCAAAAGAACTTCTGACAAAAGATCATGTTACAAAAGACGAAATTACAAATGAAGTAGAAGTTATTCAAAAAGCAATGGATGGATTAGAAAAGAAAAAGGAACCACAAACATCAAATTCATCTCAAAAACCAAGTACTAGCAAGCCATCTTCCAATGTGAAAACAGGAGATGAATCAATGCCTGTAATCTTCTTTGGTTTGGGTGCAGTAGCACTGTTTGTGGGAGTAAAAGCTTCCAAAAAGAGAGAAGATTAGAAGAAAATCTCTTCTTTAGAGGTTGAAAACCTGTTGCTTAACAGGTATAATAGGCTTCATAAACAAAAATGCCATAACAGTATTTTGAAAAAATGTAAAATAGAGGAGATTGTACAATGGAAAAGACAATGGAAAAGATTGTTGCACTTGCAAAATCCAGAGGATTTGTATATCCGGGTTCTGAAATCTACGGAGGTCTTGCAAATACATGGGATTATGGAAATCTCGGTGTTGAATTAAAAAACAATGTAAAAAAAGCTTGGTGGCAGAAATTCGTAATGGAAAGCCCATACAATGTAGGTGTTGACTGTGCCATTTTAATGAACCCACAGACATGGGTTGCTTCCGGACATTTAGGAGGATTTTCCGATCCGTTGATGGATTGTAAAGAATGTCATGAGCGTTTCCGTGCAGATAAAATTATTGAAGATTACTGTGCAGAAAAGGGAATTGCTATTGAAGGAAGCGTAGATGCATGGTCACAGGAGCAGATGAAGGATTTTATTGAAGAACATCAAATTCCATGTCCTACCTGTGGAAAACATAACTTTACAGATATTCGTCAGTTTAACCTGATGTTTAAAACTTTTCAGGGTGTTACAGAGGATGCAAAAAATACAGTATATTTAAGACCAGAAACAGCACAGGGTATCTTTGTAAACTTTAAAAATGTACAGAGAACATCCAGAAAGAAACTTCCTTTTGGTATTGCGCAGATTGGTAAATCTTTCCGTAATGAAATTACACCGGGTAACTTTACATTCCGTACTCGTGAATTTGAGCAAATGGAGTTAGAATTCTTCTGTAAACCAGATACAGACTTAGAGTGGTTTGCATATTGGAAACAGTTCTGCCTTGATTGGCTGCATAGTTTGGGATTAAAAGACGAAGAAATTCGTTACCGTGACCATGATCAAGAAGAACTCAGTTTTTACAGTAAAGCAACTACAGATGTGGAATTCCTTTTCCCATTTGGATGGGGCGAACTTTGGGGTATTGCAGATAGAACTGATTATGATTTAACACAGCATCAGAATGTTTCGGGACAGGATTTGACATATTTTGATGATGAAACAAATCAGAAATATATTCCATATGTTATTGAGCCATCACTGGGTGCCGATCGTATGGTACTTGCATTCCTTTGTAGTGCTTATGATGAAGAAGTATTAGATGCAGAAAAGAATGATGTTCGTACGGTACTCCGTTTCCATCCTGTATTGGCACCGGTAAAGATTGGTGTACTTCCATTATCTAAGAAATTAAATGAAGGTGCATTAAAAGTGTTTGAACAATTATCTAAAAAATATAATTGTGAATTTGATGATAGAGGAAACATTGGTAAACGTTATCGCCGTCAGGATGAAATTGGTACACCATTCTGTGTAACTTATGATTTTGATTCCGAAACAGATGGTGCAGTTACGGTGCGTGATCGTGATACAATGGAACAGGAAAGAATCAAAATTGAAGATTTGAAAGCATATTTTGAAGAAAAAATTACATTTTAAGAAAAATTTGTAAAAATAAGAGCTGTTGCGTGAGAGATACAGGAATATAGAAGGTCCTAATGTACTCATGTGCAGCTCTCTTTTTTTGTCGATGAAATAAAATGTTGAAAATGCACAAAAAAAAAGAAAAAACACGAAAAAAACATACAAAAAAACTATAAAACTATTGAAAATATGATTTATTTTTGTTACAATAGTATTCACATTCAGTGACTTGTAAGGAGGGAATGGCAAAATGGCGAAAAAGAGAAATATTATTGTTGGACAATCAGGTGGACCAACAGCAGTAATTAATTCAAGTCTTGCAGGGGTTTATAAAAATGCCATTGAACGTGGATTTGACAAAGTATATGGTATGTTACACGGAGTTCAGGGATTGTTGGATGAGCAGTATGTAGACTTGTCCACACAGATTCATTCAGAATTAGATATTGAACTTTTAAAGAGAACCCCATCTGCATTTTTAGGCTCTTGTAGATTTAAATTGCCGGAAATTCATGAGGACAAGACGATATATGAAAAGCTGTTCGGTATTTTAAATAAGTTAGAGATTGATACTTTTATTTATATTGGTGGCAATGATTCTATGGATACGATTAAAAAATTATCAGATTATGCCATTATTACAGGCCAAAGTCAGAAATTTTTAGGTGTTCCAAAAACCATTGATAATGATCTGGCATTAACGGATCATACACCAGGATTTGGAAGTGCTGCAAAGTATATTGGAGCGTCCACAAAGGAAGTAATTCGTGATGCACAGGGATTAAATTATAAGAAAAATACCATCACTATTATGGAAATCATGGGAAGAAATGCAGGATGGCTTACAGGAGCAACAGCTCTTGCTAAGACAGAGGATTGTGATGGACCAGATTTAATTTATTTACCAGAAGTTCCTTTTGATACAGAACGATTTCTGAATAAAGTAAAAGAATTGTTAAAGAAAAAATCTTCTATCGTTATTGCGGTTTCAGAGGGGATTAAACTTAAGGATGGAAGGTATGTATGTGAACTAGGTAATGTTGGAGAGTATGTGGATGCTTTTGGACATAAACAACTTCAAGGAACTGCAACTTATCTTGCAAATTTCCTTGCAGCAGAATGTAATTGTAAAACAAGAGCGGTAGAGCTTTCTACACTTCAAAGAAGTGCTTCTCATATGGCATCTCGTGTAGATATTGAAGAAGCTTTTATGGTAGGTGGTGCAGCGGTAAAAGCTGCTGATGAAGGCGATACAGGAAAGATGATTGTTATTGATCGAGTTTCGGATGATCCATATATGAGTGCAACAGGGATTTATGATGTTCATAGAATTGCAAATGAAGAAAAACTGGTGCCTAGAGAATGGATGAATAGAGAAGCAAACTATGTTACAAAAGATTTTATTGACTATATTAAACCATTAATTCAGGGAGATTATCAGCCGATTATGGTAAATGGTTTGCCAAGACATTTAGTATTAAAGATGAAAAAGAAATAATCATACAGAGAGTAAAAACTTTGGAGAAGGTTTTTATAGAGGAACAGTCCGAATTGGGGAATTCGGGCTGTTCTGTGTTTCTAAGGGGTTGTGGTTTATTCTGCAATATAGTATGATTATTTATATTGCAAATGAAAAGGAGAAGTATCATGAAACAAACAGCACTAGTAATTATGGCAGCTGGAATTGGCAGCCGCTTTGGTAAAGGGATTAAACAGCTTGCAAAAGTAGGTCCAAGCGGAGAGATTATTATGGATTATTCCATACATGATGCATTGGAGGCAGGATTTAATAAAGTTGTTTTCATTATTCGCAAAGATATTGAAGAAGAATTTCGGAAAGTTATTGGAAATAGAATTGAAAAAATTACACAAGTAGAATATGTATATCAAGATCTTCAGGATCTACCAGAGGGATTTACTTGTCCTGTTGATCGGACAAAACCATGGGGAACCGGACATGCAATTTTGGCAGCGAAAAAAGTGATTACAGAGCCTTTTGTAGTAATTAATGCAGATGATTATTACGGAAAAGAAGCGTTTGTGAAAATTCACAGATATCTGACAGAAGATCGGGAAAAGACAGATAAACTGGATATTTGTATGGCAGGATTTATTCTGAAAAATACATTAAGTGATAATGGTGGTGTTACAAGAGGGGTTTGTGCTTTAGATGCTGGAAAAAATTTGATTGGTATTACAGAAACATATAATATTCAGAAGACAGAAGATGGACCAGTAGCTATAGATGAGAAGACAGAAGAAAAGACAGCTCTTGATGAGAATACATTGGTTTCTATGAATATGTGGGGATTAACACCAGAGTTTTTGGAAGTTTTAGAAAGTGGTTTTAGAAAGTTTCTTGAAGAGATTAAACCCGATGATTTGAAAAAAGAATATTTACTTCCATCTGTGGTGGATAATATGATTAAAGAAGAGAAAGCACAGGTAGCGGTGTTAAAAACTCACGATACCTGGTTTGGTGTAACTTATCAGGAGGATAAAGAAAAAGTTATGGAGTCTTTTCGAGAATTAGTAAGAAAAGGTATTTATAAAGAACAGCTCTTTTCATAAATTGCGTGACAAAATTTTTATTTTGTGGTATTTTAATATATGATAAAAATACAAAAAATAAGAATGATTGTGCAAAGGAGTAGTTATGGGGAAATATTTTGGAACAGATGGTTTTCGAGGAGAAGCAAATGTAAATCTGACAGTGGAACATGCTTTTAAAGTAGGACGTTTTTTAGGCTGGTATTTTGGTAAAGAGCATAAAGCGCAGATCGTTATTGGAAAAGATACAAGAAGAAGTAGTTATATGTTTGAATATTCTTTAGTAGCAGGTCTTACAGCATCTGGTGCAGATGTATATCTTCTTCATGTAACTACAACACCTAGTGTATCTTATGTAGTACGTACAGAGAATTTTGATTGCGGCATTATGATTTCTGCCAGCCATAATCCTTTTTATGATAATGGAATTAAAATTATGAATGGGAATGGTCAGAAACTGGAAGCTGTTATAGAAGAACAAATTGAGAAATATATTGATGGAGAACTGGAAGAATTGCCATTGGCAAAGAGGGAAGATATTGGAAGAACAGTGGATTTTTCAGCAGGAAGAAACAGATATATTGGATATTTGATTTCAATTCCAACTCGTGCATTTAAAAATGTGAGAGTTGGATTGGATTGTTCTAATGGAAGTGCCTCTGCAATTGCAAAGAGTGTTTTTGATGCATTAGGTGCGAAAACTTATGTGATTCATAATGAACCAGATGGTACAAATATTAATACAAACTGTGGTTCTACTCATATTGAAGAATTAAAGAACTTTGTAAAAGAAAAACAATTGGATGTAGGATTTGCTTATGACGGAGATGCAGACCGTTGTATTGCAGTTGATGATCAGGGAGAGGAAGTTAACGGAGATTTAATCATGTATGTCTGTGGGAAATACATGAAAGAATGTGGAAAGTTAAATAATAATACGATTGTTACAACAGTAATGTCGAATTTAGGACTTTATAAAGCATGTGACAGAGAGGGGATTTCATACGAAAAAACAGCAGTAGGAGATAAATATGTATGTGAAAATATGATGGCTAATGGCCATTCCATTGGCGGAGAGCAATCTGGTCATATTATTTTTTCCAAGCATGCTACAACAGGAGATGGGATTTTAACTTCGTTAAAACTTATGGAAGTAATTATTGAAAAAAAACTTCCATTGAGTGCGTTAACAAGAGAAGTGAAAATCTATCCCCAAGTTCTGAAAAATGTGAGAGTATATGATAAAAAGACGGCAAGAGAAAATCCAAAGGTAATAGAGGCTGTTCAAAAAGTAGAGACAGAATTGGGAGAAGATGGAAGAATTCTTGTAAGAGAAAGCGGAACAGAACCTTTAATCCGAGTTATGGTAGAGGCATCTACAGATGAAGTATGTGAAAAGTATGTAAAACAGGTAGTAGATGCCATGAAAGAAGAGAATCTGATTGCCGAATAAGGAAATGAGGTTAAAAGGGTGAAGAAACAAGTGATACTGATGGTTCTTTTGAGCATGTGTTTGTTAGGCGGATGTAAAGGAAAAGAACCTACAGATTATGAAAAAGGCATGGGGAATCTGGAAAAGCAGAGCTATAAAGAAGCACTGGAAAATTTTCAGAAAGCAGTAAGCGCTGGGGAAGATGCTGCAAAAGCATGGAGAGGCGTGGGAATTTCCTGCAGCGGACAAGGAAATTTCGAGAAAGCGGAAGAGGCTTTTTTAACAGCTTTAGATTTTACAGAGAAATCTGAGAAAAATCTTAGAATGGACTTGAGTCTTTACCTTGCAGATGCACAGTATCATCAAAAGAAATATCAAGCATGTGTTAAGACATGTGATGAGATTTTAGCTGAGAAAAAAGAAAAAAATGGGTATTTTCTTCGAGGAAGTGCATATCTTCATTTAGATGAATATAAAAAAGCAGAAAAGGATTTTTCAAAAGTGATTTCTGATTCTAAGAAATATGAAGATTATTTGGATGTTTATCGAATTTATCAAGAGTGTGATTTAAAAGCAGATGGAGCAGAGTATCTGGAAGAAGCTTTGGAGATAAAGGCTAAGTCTCAAGAGGACTTTTACAATAAAGGAAGAGTGTACTATTATCTTTCGGAATTTGAAAGGGCAGAGAAAGAGTTAAAAGAAGCATGGAAAAAAGGATATACTCAGGCAGGCATTTATCTTGGTAAAGTGTATGCAGAAGCCCAAGAGTGGGAAAAAGCAGAGGAACTATATCAGAACTGTTTAAAACAGGAAGAGTTAAAAGCAGAGGCATATAATGGGCTTGCATATTGTTCCATGGAGAAGGAAGATTATAAAAAAGCTTTAGAATATATTCAAAAAGGATTGGAAATTAAAGATGGAGAAGCCAATCAGGCATTACTTTTTAATGAAATTGTTGTATATGAAAGAAGCAAAGATTTTGCTTCTGCAAAAGAGAAAATGCAGCAGTATTTGACGTTGTATCCAGCGGATGATGCGGCAGTAAAAGAAAATTATTTTTTGCAGACCAGATAATGGGGACACATGAAAATGTGTGGAAGGAATGGTGACAAATATGAAATTAAAAAGAGTAATGTTAATTGCAGCAGTAATTGTAATGGCAGGAGTTTTTACAGGCTGTAATAAAAAAGAAGAAAAAACAGAGCAACCTAAAGTAGAAAAGCAGGAGCCAGAGGCAGAAAAAACGGTAGGTGAGGTAGTAGAAGAACCAGAAATTCCTGTAAATCAAAATTTGCTTACAGGTTTGGGAGATTTATCAGAAGAAGCAATTGGAAAACGACCTGTGGCAGTTATGGTCAATAATGTAGAAAAAGCCATGCCGCAATATGGGATTGGGCAAGCAGATCTTATTTTTGAAATACCGGTAGAAGGTGATGTGACTAGATTTATGGCGTTGTATGGGGACTATACAAAAGTTCCTAAAATTTGTCCAATCCGAAGTTGTCGTTATTATTTTCCTGCAATTTCTCAAGGATTTGATGCTTTTTATGTAAATTGGGGAATTGACGAAACTGTTTCAGATTATCTGAAATCTCTGAATATGGATCAAATTGAGGGAATTACCAATACAGGTGGACTTTTTGGAAGAGATCAAGAAAAGCGGAATCAAGGATATGCCTTGGAGCATACAGGTTATTTTGATGGTACTAAGTTGCCTTCGTATATTGAAGAAAAAGGGCTTCGGACAGAGTTAAAAGAAGATAAAAAGGGACCTGCATTTGCTTTTAATGGTATAGAAGAACAGAAAAAACCTAGTTCTTCAGAATGTACTGTTGTGCATATTGATTTTGGGTCACAAAGTGCGGCATTTACTTATGATACAGAAAAAATGCAGTATTTAAAACAGATAAATGGTAATCCTCAAATAGATAGTGTAACAGGGGAACAGTTGGGATTTACGAATGTATTTGTTTTGGAGACAGAAATTTCTGTAAGAGATGATGTAGGGCATAAAAACTTAGACTGGGATGGCAGTACAGATGCAAAGGGATATTATATTTCAAATGGTGGTATGCAGCCAATTACTTGGTCAAAAGAGGAAGGAAACGAGAATTCTTATTTGACCTTTTATGATGAGTCAGGAAATGTCCTAAATATCAATAGAGGAAAGAGTTATATTGCCTTTAATTATAAGGATAAAACAGTATTTGAATAAATGAGCGATAAAGAGAGACAGAAGACAGATGAAAAAGAGGTCTTCTGTCTTTTTTTATCGTAGGGAAAAGAGCTGTACTATATATAATTTGTTAAAAAGACTATGAAATTCCAAAGAGAAGTGTTAAAATGATTATTATTTAGAAGGAGATTATAAATTATGAGTGAATATAAAGTAACCTGTTGTTCTACAGCAGATATGCCTGCAGCATATTTTGATGAAAAGAAACTGCCGTTTGTGTGTTTTCATTTTCGCATGGATGGGGTGGAATATCCAGATGATTTAGGGAAATCAATGTCCTTTGAAGAATTTTATAAAAAAATATCAGAAGGTTCAGAGCCGACTACGGCACAGGTGAATATGCAACAATATATGGATTTGTTTGAACCTATTTTAAAAGACGGAAAAGATATTCTTCATTTAACTTTATCAAGTGGGATTACGGGCAGTATTAACTCTGCAAATATGGCAAAAAATCAATTAGAAGAAATGTATCCAGATAGAAAAGTTTTTGTTGTAGACTCTTTAGCTGCATCTTCAGGGTATGGAATGTTAGTAGATGCTGCTTTAGAAAATCAAGAAAAAGGATTTTCTCTTGAAGAAAATGTAAAATGGATAGAAGAAAATAGAAATCGCTTGCATCACTGGTTTTTTTCAACAGATTTGACTAGTTTTATAAGAGGAGGAAGAATTTCAAAGGTTTCTGGAGCAGTAGGACAGGCACTTAATATCTGTCCACTTATGAATGTGAATGTAGAAGGAAAATTAATTCCAAGAAATAAATATAGAGGTAAGAAACAAGTTATTCGACAAATGGTTAAAAGGATGGAAGAACACGCCCAAAATCAGACACAGTATAGTGGGAAATGTATGATGTCTTGCTCTGCTTGTGAAGAAGATGCTAGAAAAGTAGCAGATATGATTGAGGAGGAATTTCCAAATTTAAATGGTAAAGTTCAAATCAACAGTATTGGTACGGTAATTGGTTCTCATACGGGGCCAGGGACTGTGGCATTGTTTTTTTGGGGAGATGAGAGAACTGAGTAAAATTTATGTAAAATTCCTGTAAAATCTCTGGTTACTTTATGGAAAATCCTTGCATAACCATGGAAACAATGCTATATTGAACCTCGATAGTATGGGAATTTATCAGAGAGAAAAAGGAGAATTTTATGTTAGAAAAGTACCTGATTGTGTTTTTTGTATCTATGGTACCATTAATTGAATTAAGGGGTGCAATCCCTATTGCAGAAGGTTTACAGTTACCATTTCTTCAATATTATGTTATTGCAATTTTAGGAAATATGCTTCCGGTACCAATTATTTACTTTTTTGCCAGAAAAGTTTTGGTGTGGGGAAGTAAAAAACCGGTAATTGGGAAATTTTTTTCCTGGTGTCTTGATAAAGGAGAACGTGGTGGAAAAAAATTACAGAAAAAAGCAGGAAAAGGTTTGTTTATTGCCTTATTGTTGTTTGTAGGTATTCCACTCCCTGGAACAGGAGCGTGGACAGGAACTCTTGCGGCAAGTATTTTAGATATGGATTTTAAATCTAGTGTAATTGCAGTTATGTTAGGAGTTCTATTAGCAGGTATTATTATGGCTGCTGTAAGCATGGGGGCATTCGGTGCATTAGGAGCATTTTTTTAAAATAAAATTATAGAAATATAATGAAAAGGCATCATTCTGAAATTATTTTTTAGAATGATGCCTTTTACTGTGTTTCATTGTCCATTGGAAAATACCTCACATAAAATTTTGATTTAAATTAATAAATTTCTGGTGGTCCGTACCTCTCTTTCGTTAAATTATAAGGAATACTTTCGTGTTTTGGTGGTATCAGTCCTTTCTGAACTTGAATTTTTCTTTCGATTTATTTTATGATTAAAATATATCATATAAATATAAAAAAGTCAACATAAAAAACAGAAAAAATAAATTAAATATTTTAAAATACTGTATTAAAATATCATACAATAGAAAATATCAGAAAATTTAAGAAAATTCTAAAAGTGGAAAAAAATAAAATATAATGTTATAATGATATTAAAAATAAAGAGATGGAAGGTCGCTGGATATGGAAATAAGAAAGGCATTATTAGAAGAAATTCCTGAAGTTATGAAAATATATGAAAAAGCAAGGGAGTTTATGACAGAACATGGAAATCCTACACAGTGGATGAATGGATATCCATCAAAAGAGATTGTGACAGAAGATTGTATAAATGGAGAGCTGTATGTATGTGTTTCTGAAGAAAAACTTGCAGGCGTTTTTATGTTTACTATGAGACCGGATCTTACATACAAAGAAATATTTCAGGGAAAATGGTTAAATGACAATCCTTATGGGACGATGCATCGAATGGCTTCATCAGGGATAAAGAAGGGAGTATCTTCTTTTTGCCTTAAATGGTGTTTTGAAAAGTGTGGGAACGTTCGAGGAGATACCCATGAAGATAATTATGTGATGCAGAATGTTTTTGAAAAGAATGGGTTTAAACGATGTGGGATAATTTACACAGCGGATCAAACACCTAGAATAGCATATCAAAAGGAGGATTAATAAATGGAATTGTTAGAGAGAAATGCTCCGTGTTGGTGCGGAAGTGGAAAAAAGTATAAAAAATGTCATTATAATTTTGATGAAAAACTAAAATTTTATGAGAGTAAAGGAGTACTAATCCCTTCTCATGAGCTTATTAAGACACCGGAGCAAATTGCTGGAATTAAGGAAAGTGCAAAGGTAAATATTGAAATTTTAGATTATGTGGCAGACCATATAAAAGAAGGTGTTACCACAGAGGAGATTGATAATTGGGTGGCAGAAATTACAGCAAAGGCAGGAGCTGTAGCAGCACCTCTTAATTATGAGGGATTTCCGAAAAGTGTGTGCACATCTATAAATGAGCAAGTATGCCATGGAATTCCATCAGAGGATGTAGTACTGAAAGATGGAGATATTATTAATGTTGATGTGTCCACTATTTTAAATGGATATTTTTCAGATTCCTCTCGTATGTTCTGTATTGGAAATGTAAGTGAGGAGAAAAAAAGGTTAGTGGAAGTCACTCATCAGTGTGTTGAAAAAGGTTTAGAGCAAGTAAAACCTTGGGGATATTTAGGAGATATGAGCCAGGCAGTTTATGATCATGCTCATGTAAATGGATATTCTGTTGTAAGAGAAATTGGAGGACATGGAGTTGGACTGGAATTTCATGAAGATCCATGGGTAGGATATATTGGAAAAGCAGGGACAGGAATGTTGTTAGTGCCAGGAATGATGTTTACTATTGAACCCATGATTAATATGGGAAGTCATGAAATATTTGTTGATGAAAATGATGGATGGACGATTTATACAGAAGATGGAAAACCATCTGCACAGTGGGAAATTATGGTATTGGTGACAGAACAGGGCTGTGAAGTGATTTCTTATTAATGGAAAAGGGGGTTGACATTCCATTTTTTTAATGGTATGTTGTAAGTGCTTATATGACTGACGGAAGTGGAAATGACCACAGGGAGTATAAGCCAAGGAAGCCGACCGTCTGGGCATATATGCTCGGGCAGTGGGCTTTTTTGTTGTTATATAAGAAATATATGGCTTTTACCGAGTATATCGTTCATTAAAAAGGAGAAAAATTCATGGAAATGTTATCATTAACAAAAGAATTAAGAGAAAATGCATATCCGGGCAGAGGAATTGTTCTGGGAAAATCAGAGGACGGAAAAAAAGCAGTGGCTGCTTATTTTATTATGGGAAGAAGCGAAAACAGCAGAAATCGTGTATTTGTAGAAGATGGTGAAGGAATTCGTACACAGGCATTTGATCCTTCCAAGTTGGTTGATCCAAGCTTAATTATTTATGCTCCTGTACGTGTTTTGGGAAATAAAACAATTGTAACAAATGGAGATCAAACAGATACGATTTATGAGGGTATGGACAGACAGATGACTTTTGAACAGTCTTTAAGAAGCCGTGAATTTGAACCAGATGGACCAAATTATACACCAAGAATTTCAGGAATTATGCATGTTGAAAACGGAAAATATAATTATGCAATGTCTATTTTAAAAAGTAATAATGGAAATCCGGAAGCATGTAATCGTTATACTTTTGCTTATGAAAATCCAGTAGCCGGAGAAGGTCATTTTATTCATACATATATGCATGATGGAAATCCCCTTCCAAGTTTTGAAGGAGAACCTAAACTGGTAAGTATTCCTAATAATATTGATGAGTTTAAAGATAATCTTTGGGAAAGCTTAAATGAAGAAAACAAAGTATCTTTATTTGTTCGCTTTATTGACCTTGAAACAGGTAAGTATGAAACAAGAATTGTAAATAAAAATAAATAAGAGTAAGAAGGGAGAAAATTATGAAAGAATTAGCTTTAAAATATGGTTGTAATCCCAATCAGAAACCATCTAGAATTTATATGGCCAATAACAGTGAACTTCCTATTCAGGTGTTATCTGGGAAACCGGGATATATTAATTTTTTAGATGCATTTAATGGTTGGCAATTAGTAAGAGATTTAAAAAAAGCAACAGGACTTCCAGCAGCAACTTCTTTTAAACATGTATCTCCGGCAGGAGCTTCTGTAGGACTTCCTCTTACAGAGACTTTGGCAAAAATTTACTGGGTAAATGATATGGAATGGCAGAAATTTTCACCGATTGCTTGCGCTTATGCAAGAGCAAGAGGTGCAGATCGTATGTCTTCTTTCGGTGATTTTATTGCATTATCTGATGTATGTGATAGAGATACAGCGTTATTGATTAAAAGAGAAGTATCGGATGGTGTTATTGCACCGGGTTATACAGAAGAAGCGCTGGAAATTCTGGGACAGAAGAAAAAAGGAAATTACAATATCATTGCTATTGATGAGAATTATGTACCAGCTCAATTAGAGCATAAAGAAGTATTTGGTATTACTTTTGAGCAGGGACGTCAGGAACTTTGTATTGATGATGAATTGATTTCTAATTTAGTTACAGAAAATAAAGAACTGACAGAAGAAGCAAAAAGAGATTTGAAGATTTCTCTTATTATTTTAAAGTATACACAGTCAAACTCTGTGTGTTTTGTAAAAGATGGACAGGCAATTGGAGTAGGAGCAGGACAGCAGTCTCGTGTACATTGTACACGATTGGCAGGTCAGAAGGCTGATAACTGGTGGTTAAGACAGAGTCCTAAGGTTTTAAATCTGCCATTTAAAGAAACAATCAGCCGTGCAGAAAGAGATAATGCTATTGATGTATATATTGGTGAGGAATATATGGATGTGCTAGCAGATGGAGTATGGGAAAATACTTTTACAGAGAAACCAGAAATCTTTACGAGAGAAGAAAAGAGAGAGTGGCTAGACAAAATGCAAGGAGTTATTCTCGGATCGGATGCTTTCTTCCCATTTTCTGATAATATTGAAAGAGCGCATAAAAGTGGTGTAGCATATATTGCACAGCCAGGAGGCTCTGTACGTGACGATGCAGTAATTGAAACTTGTAATAAATATAATATGGTGATGGCATTTACCGGTATTCGCTTATTCCATCACTAAAAGAAAAGGCACCTTCGGGTGTCTTTTTTTGATATAGTTATACGCTAATGTAAGAATAAAAAATATTGACAAAGAAGAAGATTTTGATATACTTTGAGAGTAAATAACATGTCAAAGAACAGATAGGAGAGTGAAATATGAGTATTAAAATTGGTATTTTAGGATATGGTAACTTAGGTCGAGGTGTAGAATGTGCAGTGAAGCATAATCCTGACATGGAATTGGTTGCAGTATTTACACGTCGTAATCCTGCAGATGTTCAGATTTTGACAGAGACAGCAAAGGTTTATCACGTAGATGAGGCTATCAAAATGAAGGATGAAATTGATGTTTTAATTCTCTGTGGCGGAAGTGCTACAGATTTGCCGATTCAGACTCCTGAGTTTGCACAGTATTTTAACGTGGTGGATAGCTTTGATACTCATGCAAGAATTCCAGAGCATTTTCAGGTAGTAGATGAGGCTGCTAAAAAGGGAGGCAAGGTTGCCATGATTTCCGTAGGCTGGGATCCAGGTATGTTTTCTTTGAATCGTCTCTATGCCAATGCGATTTTACCAGGTGGAAAGGATTATACTTTTTGGGGAAAAGGTGTTAGTCAAGGGCATTCTGATGCAGTCAGAAGAATTGATGGCGTGTTGGATGCAAGACAGTATACCATTCCTGTAAAAGAGGCTTTAGATGCGGTAAGAGAAGGAAAAAGTCCAGAACTTTCAGTGCGTCAAAAACATACAAGAGAAGTCTTTGTAGTTGTGCGGGAAGATGCGGATAAAGCAAAGATTGAAGAAGAAATTAAGACCATGCCTAATTATTTTGATGAATATGATACAAGTGTACATTTTATTACAAAAGAAGAGATGGAAGCAGACCATGCTGGACTTCCTCATGGAGGTTTTGTAATTCGTACTGGGAATACTGGCTGGGAAGATGAACATAAACATGTAATTGAGTATAGTTTGAAATTGGAATCTAATCCTGAATTCACCTCTTCTGTAATTACAGCTTATGCAAGAGCTGCTTATCGCATGAGCCAAGAAGGTCAGAAGGGATGTAAAACTGTGTTTGATGTAGCTCCTGTTTATTTGAGTCTTCAGACACCAGAAGAACTTCGTAAAAAAATGTTGTAAATGACAGAGAAAGTGAGTAAAAAAGTGAGTTCTAAGGTAAGTGCAAAAAAAGAAACAAAAAGAATTCTGTTTGGTCTTATCGGCGCCATGATTATGGCTGTGAATATTAAAACCTTTGTGCGGGCAGGGGGGCTATATCCCGGTGGATTTAATGGTGTTACTTTGTTGTTTCAAACTATTTGTGACAGATTTTTCGATATCACAGTTCCATTTTCTCCTATTAGTTTAGCGTTAAATGCAATTCCAGCAATTATTAGCTTTAAGGCAATAGGAAAGAAATTTACGGTTGTTACCAGCTGTATGATTGTTGCTACTAGTATTTTAACGGACTTGGTTCCGGCAGTTCCGATTACAGAAGATATTTTGCTGATTAGTATTTTCGGAGGCTTGATTAATGGAGTGGCAATCAGCATTTCGTTGATTGGAGGAACTTCAACAGGAGGAACTGATTTTATTGCCATTTACTTTGCGGAAAAGAAAAATAAAGATGTGTGGAATTATATTTTGCTGGGAAATGCAGTTGTACTTTTAATTGCTGGTTACCTTTTTGGTTGGGATAAGGCTTTGTATTCTATTATTTTCCAGTATACTTCTACACAGACCATACATCTATTGTATCAAAATTATAAAAAGGTTACTTTATTTGTAGTGACGGAAAACCCAGAAGCTGTTTATCAAGCAATTGCAGAGGTTACAAACCATAGTGCAACAGAGTTTTCAGCAACAGGAATGTATTCAAATGAGAAACGAAAAATGATTTATTCGGTAGTGTCTACAGTAGAAGCTAAAATGCTTACTAGAAAAGTTATGGAAGCTGATGCGCATGCGTTTGTAAATATTGTAAAAACAGATATGTTGCTGGGTAGATTCCATCAAGAAAATAATTACTAAATTTTAATTGTGCAAAAAAAAGAGATATTATATTAAGTGTATTGCTTAAATATAATATCTCTTTCGTTATAGAATTTATTTTTTACCACTGAAGCAGTAAGTACATACTTTACATGGCTCAATTGGAATGGAAGATAATAAATCATCCAAGCGATGGAAGTGCAGTGTAGTGAAGTTTAACTGTCTTCCAATTTCTTCCAACATTTCTTTATAATTGGTAGAGTCTGGGTCGGCATAGGAATTTAAGACTTCACGACTTACGTTTTCTCCTTCTCGTGCAGCAATAATTCTTCTTGTGATTAAATCCATTTCAGATTTAGAACGAGAGAAGTTTAAGTAAGGGCAGCCAAACATTAAAGGCGGACATGCCGGACGAATATGTACTTCTTTTGCACCACTGCTATATAAGAATTCTGTGGTTTCACGAAGCTGAGTTCCACGTACAATAGAGTCATCAATTAGTAAAAGTTTACGATTCTTAATCAATGCTTCAACGGGGATTAATTTCATCTTAGCAATGAGATTACGTTGTTCTTGACGAGAAGGCATAAAGGAGCGAGGCCATGTTGGAGTATATTTAATAAATGGGCGGGCAAATGGAATGCCAGATTCATTTGCATAGCCGATGGCATGAGCAATACCAGAATCGGGTACACCAGCTACTAAATCAGGTTCTACATCGTCTCTGTGTGCGTCACGTTGTGCCAGTCTTTTACCACATTCGTACCGCATAGTTTCTACATTGATACCTTCGTAAGTAGAAGTAGGATATCCATAATATACCCATAGGAAGGAACAAATTTTCATTTCATTTAAAGGTTCTGATAGGGTTTCACAGCTTTCAGGAGTCAGGTAAACAATTTCTCCAGGTCCTAACTCTTTTAGTGTTTCATAGCCTAAATTCAGATAAGCAAAGCTTTCAAAAGAAACACAGTGAGCATCTTCTTTATGTCCAATAATTAAAGGTGTTCTTCCCATTCGATCACGGGCTGCATAAATGCCTTCTGGTGTCAGAATAAGAAGGGTCATAGAACCTTCGATGACTTCCTGTGCATAACGAATACCATCCACGATAGTTGCCTGTTGGTTAATTAAAGATGCAACAATTTCCGTTGGGTTAATACATCCGCCACTCATTTCTAAAAAATGCGTACAGCCGTTTTTATAAGAAATATCAACAAGTTCTTCTGTGTTGTTAATTTTTCCTACAGTTGTAATTGCGAAGCTGCCTAAATGAGATTGTACTAAAAGCGGTTGGGGTTCATTGTCTGAAATACAACCAATACCACAGGTTCCTTCCAATTCATCTAGATCATGATCAAACTTTGTACGGAAGGGAGTGTTTTCAATATCATGAATAGAACGGCTGAAACCGTTTTTTCCATGGACTGCAAGCCCTCCACGTTTGGTACCTAAATGAGAATGATAGTCTGTTCCGAAAAATAAGTCCAGGGTACAACTAGACTTAGATGTTACTCCAAATATTCCACCCATTGCTGTTCTCCTTTTCTTGGAATTTCCAATTTAGTTTTCATTCTATTATATACTCCAAATTTACCTTTCGTAAAGAGATTTCAGAAAAGTTTTTCACTTCGCAAGGGAGAAAAAATAGTGTATAATAAAAAGGTAAATGTACAAATAGACAAGAAAAGGAGAAAAGAATGAAATTTATTTCATGGAATGTAAATGGTCTGCGTGCATGTGTGAAAAAAGGATTTATAGAATTCTTTGAACAAGTAGATGCAGATTTTTTCTGTATACAAGAAACAAAGCTTCAAGAAGGGCAGATTGATTTTGAACCAGAAGGTTATTTTTGTTATTGGAATTATGCTGTAAAAAAGGGGTATTCGGGTACAGCAATTTTTACCAAAAAAGAGCCATTAAAAGTACAATATGGTATTGGTATAGAAGAGCATGATCAAGAAGGGCGTGTAATTACTTTAGAATATGAGAATTTTTATATGGTTACAGTATATACGCCCAATTCTCAGAGTGAGTTAGCAAGATTGTCTTACCGTATGCAATGGGAAGATGATTTTAGAGCCTATTTACAAAATTTGGATGAGAAAAAACCTGTAATTTTATGCGGGGATTTAAATGTTGCACATAAGGAAATTGATTTGAAAAATCCAAAAACAAATCGTCATAATGCAGGTTTTACAGATGAAGAAAGAGAGAAGTTTACTAATTTTTTGGAAAGTGGATTTACGGATACCTATCGATACTTTTATCCGGATAAGACGGAGATGTATTCGTGGTGGTCTTATCGTTTTAAAGCCAGAGAAAAAAATACAGGATGGAGAATTGATTATTTCTGTACTTCAAAATCTTTGGACAAAAAATTGATTTCAGCTTCTATTCATAGAGAAATTTTTGGTTCGGACCACTGTCCCGTAGAAGTAGAGATTGACTTATAAATAAAAAAACAGGAGAATGGGTATGTCAGAGTGTCAAAAAGTGATTTTTCATATTGATGTAAATAGCGCTTTTTTATCCTGGGAAGCCGTTTATCGCCTTGAGCATGGAGAAACCGTGGATTTGAGAGAAATTCCCTGTGCAGTGGGAGGAGATAAAACAAAGCGTAGGGGGATTATTTTAGCAAAATCGCTGTCTGCAAAATCGTGTGGAGTAAAGACAGGGGAGC
The DNA here is from genome assembly GCA_029257775.1 of Blautia sp. Taxonomy (GTDB): domain Bacteria; phylum Bacillota; class Clostridia; order Lachnospirales; family Lachnospiraceae; genus Blautia. Next base: position 21,296 of record JARIAQ010000007.1, read on the forward strand.
CTTTAACAGAAGCTTTGAAAAAGTGTCCGTCCCTAATAATCGTACCAGCTCACCATAGTATGTATCAGCAGTATTCTCAGAAATTTCTAAATATTTTAAAAGAATATAGTCCACAAGTGGAGCAATATAGTATTGATGAAGCATTTATGGATATGACGGGGATGGAAAGAATTATAGGAGATCCTATAGCCTTTGCTCACAAGTTGAAAAATAGAATTAGCCAAGAGATGGGTTTTACTGTAAATATTGGAATTTCTAGTAATAAATATTTAGCTAAAATGGCATCTGATTTCGAAAAACCAGATAAGGTACACACCTTATTTCCAGCAGAAATTAAAAGCAAGATGTGGCCGCTTCCAGTATCTGATTTGTTGTTTGTAGGAAAGGCTACAGAACAAGTTTTAAAAAAATTGGGAATTTATACCATAGGTGATTTAGCAAACACAGATGTGGAAATTTTAAAATGCCATTTGAAAAAACAAGGAGAGAGTATTTGGAATTTTGCAAATGGAAAGGACACATCTTTGGTAGAAGGTGATAATCAGGGAAATAAAGGTTATGGGAATAGTACAACAATTCCTTTTGATGTAACAGATGAGGGAACAGCAAAAATGGTTCTTCTTTCTTTATGTGAAACTGTAGCGTCAAGACTTAGAAAAGATCATGTGAAAGCAGAAGTAGTATCCGTATCTATTCGAGATTTTGAAATGAAGACTGTTTCTCATCAGAAAGTTATTATATCTCCTACTAATACTACGGGAGTTATTTATACTACAGTATGTACTTTATTTGATGAATTATGGGATGGGACACCTATTCGCCACTTGGGAGTTCATACCAGCCGTGTGTCCAAGGAAGAAAGAGGTCGGCAAATGTCCTTATTTGATTTAGATAAGGATTATGAAAAGATGGAAAAAATGGATGAAGCAGTGGATCGAATTAGAAAAAAATTTGGAAATAATGCAATTATGCGAGCCTCTTTTTTAGAGAATAAAAAAGTAGAAAATATGACAGGTGGGCATCCTGATGGAAGACAGGTAGATTTAAAAACATTGAAAGAGAAGAAAAATGAGTGAAATAATTGAAGAATTTTTTAATGGTTATTGTAAAAATTATGATATGGCAAGAACAGCTATTGGAGAATTTACAGATGTAAATGAAACATTACAATTAGAGCATATAGATTGTGATTATGGAAACTGTCCATATGGTGAAGATTGTGAAATGATGCATAAAGTATTTCAATTTATAAAAGAAAAGGAAGGAAAAAAATGTTAAAAATCAGAGATATTCAAGAAAACGATAGAGAAGAATTTTTTCAGATGGCAAAAGAATTTTATGGAGGACCAGCGTGTGATCATGATGTCCCGGTGGAACATTTTGAAGCAACATTACAAGAATGTATAAGAAGCAAGGACTATTCCCGATTATTGATGTTGGAAGATGAATCAGGTGTAGTAGGATATTTTCTATTAGCAATTACATGGAGTAATGAAGCTGGGGGAATGGTTGTTTGGTTAGAAGAATTATTCTTTAATAGCAACTCCAGAGGAAAAGGATATGGTACACAAGTATTTGCGTGGGTAGAAAAAGAATATCCATGCGCAAAGCGTTTCCGTCTGGAGGCTACCTATAGTAATGAAAAAGCAATTTCTCTTTATGAACGTTTAGGTTATAAAGAACTGCATTACTACCAGATGATTAAAGAACGTCCATAAATATTATAGCATATGATTGTTTGCTGTGATTAAATGTTTTACATCTGGTACTGCGGCGAGAACCGGATAGAGAATTTGGGAAAGAAGAAGTCCGCTTATTCCCTGAATAAGATTTGCTGGAATACTGGCAGCGGCACCTTTGCCATATAGGAAAAATTCAAATAGAAAATATCCGCCTGCTACCAGTATGATATCAGCCATACCGCCAAAAGCCAGTGGAAGATAATATTTTTTGGAAGAGCTTGAAAATTTTCGAAAAGCAAAAGCAGAAAATAAAGCAATTAATCCTTTAATTAAAAAAGTAATAGGAACATAAAGAAAATATCCACCTAGGAAGTCTGCCAAACTAGAACCTAATCCAGCAATCAGAAATCCCCATACAGGTCCAAAGAGAATACCAGCTAAAATAGTAAAGGCATCTCCCAGATGAATATAGCCTCCAGTTCCTGGAGTGGGGATACGAATGGACATAGTAGCAACACAGGTTAGTGCCATAAATAAGGCAGATAAAACTAATTTTTTGGTTTTTGATTTCATAAAACAAGACTCCTTTATCATTGATAGTATTACTATAATACAAAACTGGCTATGTATAAATAGCCAGTTTTGTGAAAAGTAAGTAGTCCAGTTTTGAATTTTTATTCACGGAATGTTAAGGAAGTATCGGTCATAGATTCAATAATTGCCAGAGATTCTACTCTGATACCTCTTTCACGAAGCATATCTCCACCTTTTTGGAACCCCTTTTCGATTACAATGCCTGTACCTTCTAAAGTTGCCCCTGAAGTATGTACAATATCAATTAAACCATTTAATGCACAGCCATTAGCAAGAAAATCGTCAATGATCAGGACATGATCTTCAGGACTTAAAAACTTCTTTGCTAAAATAACATCATACACCTTTTTGTGTGTAAAGGATTCGATTTTTGTTGTATACATTTCCCCGTCTAGGTTTACACTTTTGGCTTTTTTTGCAAATACAACGGGTACGTTAAAATATTGTGCAGCAATACATGCAATGCCAATACCAGATGCCTCAATGGTAAGAATTTTAGTAATTGGAACATCTGCATAAATTCGTTTAAATTCTTTTCCAATTTCATTAATCAATGGAATATCCATCTGATGATTTAAAAAGCTGTCTACTTTCAGTACATTTCCTGGTTTTACTGTGCCATCTTTTAAAATACGCTCTTTTAAAAGCTCCATTTGTATTCCTCCTGTGTATTGTCATTTAGATAATCATACGATATATTTATTAGAAAGGCAATTTATTTTTTAATTTTTAGTAGATTGAAGTAGAAAGGGAATATGGATTATGAAAGAATATGAAATCATAAGAGAAATTATTAACTTATGTCCAGGTAATCATACAAGAGATATTTTTATTGAAGAGGTAGAATTACCGGATCATACAGATTTAGAAGATTATATAAGAGAAAAATTTGAAAATGAAGCAGAACTTAAAATTGAACGCATTGATAAAGAAGATGGGAGTGTAGTATTTGATGTAATGACAGCAGCCATTCATCAAAGATATACATTCTCAGAATTTTAATCGGGATTTTACATTGCTTTTTTGAACAGGTTTGTTATAATGGAAGAAGTGCGAGAAAGGAGGGAACTATGGATCATAATTGTGAACATACTCATGTCATGGAAGATGGAACTGTTGTTACACATACCCATGGACATTCTCATGGGCATACCCATAGCCATGCGCATACGAAAGCAGTTCTAAATCGACTTTCCCGCGCAATCGGCCATTTAGAGTCTATTCGCCGTATGGTGGAAGATGGAAGAGATTGCAGTGAAGTTCTGATACAGCTTTCAGCAGTGAAATCAGCCATTAATAATACAGGTAAAGTTATTTTACAGGATCATATTGAGCATTGTATTGTAGATGCCGTTGAAAGCGGTGATAATCAAGCTTTAGATGAGTTAAATAAGGCTATTGACCGTTTTATGAAATAAAGGAAGGAAGGAAAAATCATGAGTGAAGAAAAACAATGTGACAGCAAGAGCTGTACAAAAGAAGATTGTGCTGGATGTAGCCATGCAAAAAATGCAGGTGTTCCAAAAGAGAACTTAAATACATATTCTAAAATTAAAAAGGTAATTGGTGTTGTTAGCGGAAAAGGTGGAGTAGGAAAATCTTTGGTTACTGCATCTTTAGCAAATGAAATGGCATTTCAAGGATATCATGTAGGTATTATGGATGCAGATATTACAGGACCTTCTATTCCTAGAATGTATGGATTAAAAGGATCTGCTGTAGCAAATGACAAGGGAATTTATCCAATGGAAACAGGTAATGATGTAAAAGTAATGTCTGTAAATTTGTTATTGCCTCAAGAAGATGCACCTGTTATTTGGAGAGGACCGATTTTGGCTAATATGGTAAAACAGTTTTGGACAGATGTAGTGTGGGGAGAACTAGATTATCTTTTCGTAGATATGCCACCAGGAACAGGGGATGTACCTCTTACTGTATTTCAGTCTCTTCCTATTGATGGAATTGTGATTGTATCTTCTCCACAGGATTTAGTACAAATGATTGTAAAGAAAGCATACAATATGGCAAAAATGATGAATGTACCTGTTTTGGGATTAGTAGAGAATTATAGTTATGTAAAATGTCCAGATTGTGGAAAAGAAATTCATATTTTTGGAGAAAGTAAAGTAGATGCAGCAGCAGAGGAAGTAAATGTTCCTGTAATAGGCAAAATGCCGTTAGACAGAGAGATTGCAGCGTCTGTAGACGCAGGACAGTTTTCTGGTGTTGTAAACACATATCTTTCCGGTGCAGGTAAATATTTACCGGAAGTTTAATTTTTCCATGAGTTTTATATAGAAAAAAATAGGATATTTTTGTATAAAAACAGTCGGTCTTGCTTTGTAAAGACCGACTGTTTAAAATTTTGCAAAAAATATTGTTAGAAGTGTAAAAAATAGTCGAGTTTTGTTGACAAAGATAACTTTTAATGTAATAATACCTAGGCACAGAAAGGAATGAAGGTTTATGTTAGAGCGTCAAATTAAGCTTACTGCAAAAGAAGATGTAAAAGAATTTGTAAATCAAGCAAGTAAATGTGATTTTGATATTGATGTTTTTTATAATAGAGTTGTAATTGATGCAAAATCAATACTGGGAGTTTTAAGTATGGATTTGACAAATGTCTTAACAGTAAGATGTAATGGTCATGATGAACAATTTGATCAATTTTTGAATAAATTTGCAGTAGCGTAGAAACAGAAAGCTGTCGCAGGAGTTGCGGCAGCTTTTTTGCATAGAAAAAAGAATTATGGTAAGATAAGAAAATGGAAAAAGAGAGAATAAAAATTTCTGTCCGAAATCTAGTAGAATTTATTTTACGAAGGGGAAATCTGGATAATCGAAGAACGAGTGTAGCTGATCGAGAGGCAATGCAGAAGGGAAGTAAAATACATAGAAAAATTCAAAAGCAGATGAAGGCTTCTTATAAAGCAGAAGTTCCTTTAAAATGGGAAGAAGAATATTCAGATTTCATCATTGAGATAGAAGGCAGAGCAGATGGAATTATTGATGAAAAAGAAAAATATGTCATCGATGAAATTAAAGGAGTATACAGAGATTTGTCTTATCTGGAGGAGCCTGTGCCAGTTCATAAAGCACAGGCTATGTGTTATGCCTATTTTTATGCCAGTAAGAAAAACGTATCAAAAATAGAGGTCCAGATGACGTACTGTCATCTGGAGACGGAAGAAATTAAGAGGTTTCGGGAAGAATTTTCTTTTTCGTATTTAAAAAAATGGTTTGAGGAGATTATCAGCGAGTTTTATAAATGGGCAAATTTTCAGTATCAAAGAGGGAAGGAAAGATGTCAGTCCATGCAAGAATTGGAATTTCCTTATCCCTATAGAAATGGACAAAAGGAACTTGTAGTAGGTGTATATCACACGATCTATACAGAAAAGCAGTTATTTATTCAGGCGCCTACTGGTATTGGAAAGACAATGGCAACTATATTTCCAGCGGTTCGTGCAGTAGGAAAAGGATATGGAGACAAAATTTTTTATCTTACGGCAAAAACCATTACCAGAACTGTGGCAGAGGAGGCCTTTGATATTTTAAAACAAAGGGGATTGTCTTATAAAACAATTAGCATTACAGCTAAAGAGAAACTGTGCCTTTGCGAGGAAACCATGTGTAATCCTGAAAAATGTCCATATGCAGAGGGGCATTATGATAGGGTTAATGCGGCAGTATTTGAAATTTTAAATGAAAAGGATACATATTTGAGGGATGATATACTGAATCATGCCAAAAAGCATAGAGTGTGCCCGTATGAAATGTGTCTTGATATGTCTTCCTGGGTAGATGCTATTATTTGTGATTATAACTATGTATTTGATCCAAATGTACATCTAAGGCGTTTTTTTGGAGATGGGGTAAAAGGGGACTATCTATTTTTAATTGATGAGGCTCATAATTTGGTAGAACGAGGCAGGAAGATGTATAGTGCTGATTTATGTAAAGAAGATTTTCTGGAAATGGCAAAGATTGTGAAAGGACAGAGTGCTAAATTATATAAGATTTTGAAGAAATGCAATGGTTTTATGTTGGAATATAAACGAGAATGTGATGAATATAGGGTATTAGATAATCTTGCTGGATTTTCTTTGCAACTTATGAATTTATTAGGTGAATTAGAAAACTTTCTGGAAAAAGAACATGAGGAAAAAGTACAAAAAGCAGTTTTGGAGTTTTCATTTTTAGTCCGACATTTTTTGAATATGTATGATATAGCAGATGAAAATTATGTTATTTACAGTCATTACGATGATAAACAGAGATTTTTAATTACGCTTTATTGTGTTAATCCCAAAAGAAATCTCCAAGAATGTTTGAATAAAGGAAAAGGAACAGTCTTTTTTTCAGGAACTTTTTTGCCTCTTGCGTATTATCGTTCTTTATTTAGTGAGCGTAGGGATGATTATGCAATTTGTGCCAGTTCTCCATTCCTTCGAGAAAATTTAAAACTTTTAGTTGCCTGTGATGTGAGTAGTAAATATACAAGGCGTGGCGTTTCGGAATATGAAAAAATGGCAGAATATATTTATCAAATGGCAGCAGGAAAGCAGGGAAATTATATGGTGTTTTTTCCATCTTATCGTATGTTGGAGGACGTTTACGAAGTTTTTCAAAAGAAAATGGAAGAAAGGCAGTTTGAAGGAACTTGTATTTTACAAAGTAGCCATATGACAGAAGAAGAAAGAGAAAAATTTTTAGAAGCTTTTCAAGAAAATATCATAGGAACACTTCTTGGGTTTTGTGTTATGGGGGGGATTTTTTCAGAAGGAATTGATTTGACAGGAGAGCGCCTTATTGGCGCAGCAATCGTAGGAACAGGACTGCCACAGGTGGGGTGCGAACGAGAAATTTTAAAAAATTATTATGATGAAAAAAAGGAAAATGGTTTTGCATATGCATACAGATATCCGGGGATGAATAAGGTACTACAGGCAGCAGGAAGAGTGATTCGTACAAAAGAAGACAGGGGTATCGTACTTCTTTTGGATGAACGTTTTTTGCAAAGAGAATACTTAGATTTATTTCCACAGGAATGGCAAGAGTATGAAAGATGTACGATACAAAATGTAGAACATAAAATCAAAAATTTCTGGGATACCACATTTAAAGCATAAGATTATCACAGTGCAGATAATCTAAAAATTTTTTTGCAGCAGGAGAGGTTAAGAGTTTGGGATTATAAGCAAGTACAAGCTGGCGTTTTGGAAGATTTTCTTTTAATTTTAAGGGATAAAAATCTTTTTTCTGAGATTGCAAAACATAGTCTGGAACAACAGTAATGCCTAAACCAATTCGGGCAAAATCAAGGAGTAAATCATTGCTAGAAAGTTCTGCTTCTGGTGCTAAAGATACTCCATTTTTAATAAAAAACTGATGGATAAATTCACTGGTGGTACTGGTTTTATCCAGCATCAGGATGGGGTATTGTGTAAGCTGTTTTAAAGAAAGAAATTTTTCTTGAAGGTTAAAATATTTTTTTCCTGCTACAAAAACATCTTGAAATTCCTGTATGGTACAGCACATATCCTTGTTGCTAAGATGAGGATTCGGAGCATTAGTAATAATAAAGTCTACTTTATTATTATGAAGCAAAGAAACACATCCTCCAGAAGTAGAATTAGTAACTTTAATAGGAATATTTGGAAATTCTTTATGAAAACGTTTAAAGTAAGGAATAAGAAAATAACGACAGATGGTATCAGAAGCTCCCATACGCAAAGGTAATTCTGATGGCTGTGTATGAGAAATTTGCCGTTCTGCATTGTATAAAAGATTGACAGCTGGTTCTACATAGCGAAGTAGAGATTCTCCTTCGGGTGTAAGTGTTACTTTTTTGGTGTTTCTTAAAAACAGGGAGTGTCCTAACTTGCTTTCTAAAGATTTAATAGCCTGACTTACTGCAGACTGAGAGATGTAAAGTTGACGGGAAGCCTCTGAAAAATTTAAAGTGGTGGCAACATAATAAAAAACTTTATATAATTCAAAACTAATATCCATAGTTGTTCCTTTCCATTGCTTTTCTAGTAGGTTTGTTTAATTATAATATAGAAAAAGAATATAAAAATGTCAATAAGTATTAGTAATAAATAATATAAGTTATATTAATTTTACTAATAAAGAGAAATGTGATAAACTATACAAAGAAGTGGCACAAAAAGAACATACAAAAGCCATTGCCTTATAGGTAGAAAGGAGCCCACATGAGCAGTGTAAAACGCGTCTATGTTGAGAAAAAAAAGGATTTTGCAGTTCAAGCAAAAGAATTAAGAAGTGAGATTGAAGGATATTTAGGGATTAAAGATGTAACAGGCGTGCGTGTGCTGATTCGCTATGACGTTGAAAACATTTCTGATGAGGTATTTGAAAAAGCATGTACTTGTGTATTTTCAGAACCTCCAGTAGATGATTTATTTAGAGAAACTTTTGAAATGGAAGAAGGTGCAAAGGCATTTTCAGTAGAATACCTTCCAGGACAGTTTGATCAGAGAGCAGATTCTGCTGTGCAGTGCGTGCAATTTTTAAAGGAAGATGAGACTCCGATTATTCGTTCTGCAACAACGTATGTAATCGAAGGAAATATATCTGATGAGGAACTGGAAGCAATTAAAAATCATTGCATTAATCCAGTGGATTCCAGAGAAGCAGAGGCTGTAAAGCCGGAAACTTTGGTAACAAAGTTTGAAGAACCAGAAGATGTTAAGATTTTTGATGGCTTTGTAGAAATGGAAGAAACAGCATTAAAAGAATTATATAATTCTTTAAATTTGGCTATGACATTTAAAGATTTTCTTCACATTCAGGGTTATTATAAAAATGAAGAAAAACGCAATCCTTCCATGACAGAAATTCGTGTATTGGATACTTATTGGTCTGATCATTGTCGTCATACAACTTTCTCCACAGAATTAAAAAATGTTACATTTGGTGAAGGCGATTACAAAGAGCCGATTGAAAAAACTTATGAAAAATATTTAGAAGATCGACAAGTGATTTATAAAGACAGAGATGATAAATTTGTTTGTCTTATGGATTTAGCTTTAATGGCTATGAAAAAACTGAAAGCAGAAGGAAAACTGCAGGATCAGGAAGAATCTGATGAAATTAATGCGTGTTCCATTGTTGTACCTGTAGATGTAGATGGAAAAGAAGAAGAATGGTTGATTAACTTTAAGAATGAGACACATAACCATCCTACAGAAATTGAGCCTTTTGGTGGTGCAGCAACCTGTTTAGGTGGAGCCATTCGTGATCCACTTTCAGGACGTACTTATGTATATCAGGCTATGCGTGTTACAGGTGCAGCAGATCCTACTGTTTCTGTAAAAGAAACTATGAAAGGCAAATTGCCTCAGAAGAAATTGGTTCGTGGTGCTGCTCATGGATATTCTTCTTATGGTAATCAGATTGGTCTTGCAACAGGGTATGTGAAAGAAATTTATCATCCAGATTATGTTGCAAAACGTATGGAAATCGGTGCAGTTTTAGGAGCTGCTCCAAGACGTGGCGTTATTCGAGAAAATTCTGATCCAGGAGATATTATTATTTTATTAGGTGGTCGTACAGGACGTGATGGCTGTGGCGGTGCTACAGGTTCTTCTAAAGTACATACAGAAGAGTCTATTGAAACATGTGGTGCAGAAGTACAGAAAGGTAATGCACCTACAGAGAGAAAGATTCAGAGATTGTTCAGAAGAGAAGAAGTTAGTAAAATTATTAAAAAATGTAATGACTTTGGTGCAGGTGGTGTTTCTGTTGCCATTGGTGAATTAGCAGCAGGATTGCAAATTGATTTAGATAAAGTTCCTAAGAAATATGCAGGACTTGATGGTACAGAAATCGCAATTTCTGAGTCACAGGAAAGAATGGCAGTTGTCATTGATCCGAAAGATGTAGATACTTTCCTTGGATTTGCGAAAGAAGAGAATCTGGAAGCAATTCCTGTAGCTACGGTAACAGAAGAGCCAAGATTAGTTATGAACTGGAGAGGAAAAACAATTGTTGATTTATCCAGAGCTTTTCTTGATACAAATGGAGCGCATCAGGAAACTGATGTATTTGTAGAAATTCCTAGTAGAGAAGATAATGTTTTAACAAAAACAAAAGAAGTAACAAACGTAAAAGAAACATGGCTTTCTACTTTGGCTGATTTAAATACATGTTCTCAAAAGGGACTTGTAGAAATGTTTGATGGTTCTATTGGAGCTGGTAGTGTATTTATGCCTTATGGCGGTAAATATCAGCTTACAGAAACACAAACAATGGTAGCGAAAGTTCCTGTATTAAATGGTAAGACCGAAACAGTTACAATGATGAGTTACGGATTTGATCCTTATGTATCAAGCTGGAGTCCATACCATGGTGCCATTTATGCAGTTACAGAGTCTGTTGCACGTATTGTAGCAACAGGTGGAGACTACAGTAAAATTCGTTTTACTTTCCAGGAATATTTCCGAAGAATGACAGAAGATCCCCATCGTTGGAGTCAGCCTTTTGCAGCACTTTTAGGTGCTTATGCAGCACAGATTGGATTTGGACTTCCATCAATTGGTGGAAAAGATTCTATGTCTGGAAGTTTTAATGAAATTGATGTACCACCTACATTAGTATCTTTCGCAGTAGATGTAGCAAAACAGAAAGATATTATTACACCGGAATTAAAGAATGCGGGAAATAAAATGGTATGGCTTCGTGCACCAAAAGCTACTTATGATTTACCAGATTTTGAAGCTTTAAAAGAACAGTATAATAATCTACATGAAGATATTCAGGCAGGTAGAGTTGTTTCTGCATATGCATTAGATCGTCAGGGTATTGCAGCAGCAGTATCAAAAATGGCATTCGGAAACCAAATGGGTGTAAAACTTTTGGATACTGTAGACGAAGCTGCTTTATTTGGAGCAGGATTTGGCGATATTATCTGTGAAGTAGCCCATGATAAAGTAAATGAATTGAAGATGGATTGTGTAGTAATCGGTGAAGTAACGGATCGAGCAACTTTTGAATACAAAGATATGACAATTTCTATGGCGGAAGCAATGGAAACATGGAAAGCACCATTAGAGAATGTATTTAAGACACGTTCTGGATCTGAAACAGATGATGCAACAAAGAATATGGATAAGGGATTGTATAATACGAAAGAAGTGCATATTTGCTCTCATAAAATTGCACAACCAACGGTATTTATCCCTGTATTCCCAGGAACAAACTGTGAATATGATAGCACCAAAGCTTTTGAACGAGCAGGCGCAAAAGTTATCACAAAAGTGTTTAAAAATTTAGATGCAGCGGATATTCGTGATTCTGTTGAAGCTTTTGAAAAAGCCATTGATCAGTCTCAGATGATTATGTTCCCAGGTGGATTTTCTGCTGGTGATGAACCAGACGGTTCAGCAAAATTCTTTGCGACAGCATTTAGAAATGAGAAGATGAAAGAAGCTGTTATGCGCTTATTAAATGAAAGAGATGGTTTGGCTCTTGGTATTTGTAACGGATTTCAGGCATTGATTAAACTTGGCTTGGTACCGTATGGTGAAATTGTAGGGCAGACAGAGAATTCTCCTACTCTTACATTTAACACAATTGGACGTCATATTTCTAAGATTGTATATACAAAAGTTGTAACAAATAAATCTCCATGGTTGTTAAAAGCAGAACTTGGTAAAGTTTATGCAAATCCAGCTTCTCATGGGGAAGGACGTTTTGTAGCAAATGATGAATGGCTTCAGAAATTGTTTGCAAATGGTCAGGTAGCCACCCAGTACTGTGACATCCATGGAAATGTTACTATGGATGAAGAATGGAATGTAAATGGTTCTTATTGTGCAATTGAAGGTATTACAAGTCCTGATGGACGTGTACTTGGTAAAATGGCACATTCTGAAAGACGTGGTGATGGTGTTGCTATGAATATTTATGGTGAACAAGACATTAAACTTTTTGAATCTGGTGTGGAATATTTTAAATAGTAAAAAGTAATTAACATTGTAAAATCCCCTTAAAATAGCATTTCATAGTTATTTTAAGGGGGATTTTTTTGTTTTTTTTCAAAATCTTAAGAAAAAAGTTAGAATTTTATAAAAGAAATATAGGATTTAATTGTTATAATAAAGTGGATTCAAGATGAGCATGCATGGTTCTGTACAAAAGAAAATGAGGTGTGAAAATGGACAAAATATCAATTGTAATTCCTTGTTTTAATGAAGAGGAAGCAATTCCAGTATATTATGAAGAAATGAAGAAAGTTATGGAAGAGATGTCTTATGTAGACTTTGAATTATTTTTTATAGATGATGGATCTTCAGACAAGACTCTACAGGAATTGAGAAATTTATCTAACAAGGATGAGAGATGTAATTATCTTTCTTTCTCAAGAAATTTTGGGAAAGAGGCAGCAATTTATGCAGGGCTTTCTCATATAACAGGAAATTATGGGGTTGTAATGGATGTAGATTTGCAGGATCCACCGGCTCTATTGGCTACAATGTATAAATTGTTGCAAAGCAATGACTGGGATTGCGTAGCAACAAAAAGAGGTGACAGGAAAGGAGAACCTAAAATACGTTCTTTTTTATCGGATAGCTTTTATAAAGTAATTAATAAAATGTCAAAAACAGAGATTGTAAATGGTGCAAGGGATTTTCGTATGATGAAAAGAACTATGGTAGATGCTGTGCTTTCTATGAGCGAATACAATCGTTTTTCAAAAGGGATTTTTCAGTGGGTTGGTTTTCGTACCACGTGGATAGAATTTCCAAATACCAATCGCTGTGCAGGAACTACAAAATGGTCTTTACGCAAGTTAGTAGCCTATTCGTTGGAAGGCATTACAGGTTTTTCCGTAGCACCCTTATCCTTGGCATCGGTTGCAGGCATTGTTTTTTGCGGAATTTCTTTTCTTCTAATTATTTTTATTATTATTCGTACGTTAGCTTTTGGGGATCCTGTTCCTGGTTGGCCTTCATTAGTGTGTATTTTATTTTTTGTAAGTGGAATTCAGTTATTTTGTACAGGAATTGTAGGACAGTATTTATCAAAGACTTATTTGGAAACGAAACACAGACCTCTTTATATTTTAAAGGAATCTCACGAGCAGAAGGAATATCAAGATGAAAAAAATAGAGAAAATTAAAATACCATTGATCCTGTTTGGGTTGTGCTTAGCTGTATGTTGGATTTTTGTATTGCAGTATGGAGTTTTCGGCTCAGACTTGGATTGGATAAACCAGCACAGTGTACTACCAGATTACTTTAGACAAAGATTTTATGAAACAGGACAGCTTTTTCCTGATATTGCATGGAATTTAGGTGCAGGTCAAAATATCTATAATTTTTCTTATTATGGTCTGTTTAATCCCGTTATCTGGATTTCGTATCTCCTTCCTTTTATACCTATGGGACTATATATTCAGATTACAGCAGTTTTATCTTATGGAGCAGCTGTTGTGATTTTTTTCTGTTGGTTAAAAGAAAAGAAATGGGATGATAGAATCACTTTTGCATGTACTTGTATGTTTATGTTGGCAGCACCGTTGGTTTATCATTCTTATAATCAGATTATGTTTGTAAATTATATGCCTTTTCTTTGTTCTGCTTTTGTGGGTGTGGATCAATATGCAAAAGAACACAAAAAAGCGTGGTTATTATGTGGTGTATGTGGAATGATACTCACCAGCTTTTATTTTAGTATAGGCGGACTCTTAGCATTGGGAATATATGGTGTTTCAAAATTTACGCAAAAAGGAATAAAAGATTTTTTTAAAAACAGTATTGGGCTGATGGGAGTGTTGTTTCATGGGGTACTTTTGTGTGGTATTTTGCTGATACCTACTGCTTGTGTATTGTTTGGAAGAGGTCAAAGCGGATCTGAAAAAGAGATTATTGTTTCACTTTTTTCTGTTCGTGCGACACATTTTTTGTATACGCCCTATGGTGTGGGACTGTCTGTGTTGGCATTGATTGCTTTATTTGATGGAATGGTATGTAAAACACAATGGAAGGAAAAAATCATACCGATCAGTCTTTTTTTGATTTTGACGATTCCCTTTGTGGGATATGTATTAAATGGTGGGCTTTATGATAAAGGAAAAGTTTTTATTCCCTTTCTTCCTCTTTTCTGCATGGAGACTGCAAAGTATATGGAGCGTATAAAAGATAAAGAAAATAATTTTCGTTCCATTCTTCCATATTTTATAACAATTATTTTTCTTTTTGTAGGGAGAGGAGAAAAAGAATTTACACCATATTTTTTCTGGACACTTTTAGAGTGTGGATTGATGTTTATTTTCTTTCTTACAAGGAAAAAATTTTCGAGTTATCCAGTGGCAGTATGGATTTCCTGTGTGATTTTGTTTTGCTCAGGGTGGGTAATCAATAAAGGTAGTAATCATATCATTCCGAAGGAGGAGTATGAAAAAGTTCTGGATCAAGATACCAAGGAGGAAATAAAGGAAATCTTAGATACAGATAGAAGCTGGTATCGCATAGAAGAACAGCAAGGGGGAAAACAGGAATTACAAGATTTAAATAGAATACAAGATAGCAGACAGCTTATTACTTCTATGTATTCTTCAGCATATAACGAAGAATACAATGGTTTTCGTAAGGAAACCTTTGACTTAAATGAACATTTTCGAAATAATATGATGCAGGCTGTGTCAGATAATCCATTGTTTTTAAATCTTATGGGAGTGAAGTATATTATTAGTAATCATCCAGTGGCAGGATATGAACTTCTAAAAGAGAGGGATAGGGGAGAAGTGTATGAAAATCCTTCTGTAGCGCCAATTGCCTATGTGACCAATGAAGTTATGTCACAAAAGCAGTATGAGAAATTGAATTTTCCGGAAAATCAGACTGCATTTATGTGGAAAGCAGTTATAGAAGATGAAAAAAATGAAGAAAAACTGCCTACTATGGATACTTATTTGTTAGAAATACCAGAAGTTAGCAATGGGAAAAATCAGATTAAAAAGAGTGGAGCTGGTTGGGATTTCTCACTCTCAGAAGAGGAAAAAATCTGTATTCCTTTGAAAGATATACCGGTAACAGAAGAGCTTTTATCTGTTCGATTTCAGGTAAAAAATAAAAGGGATGAAGATATTTATATAAGACTTGGTGGCCAGACAAATCGCCTTACAGCAAAGTCTCATGAGTATGCAAATGATAATAAGTCTTTTGCCTATACTGTTACATTGAATCAAGCAAAGCAGAATGTAGACTTTATTTTCGGCCCAGGGGAATATGAAATTTCTAATATGGAAGCATTTGTAGGAAATATGAAAAAATTAAGGAATGAGAACTTATATGAGACACCTTTGAAGTTAAAAAAAATAGAAGGTGATACTTTAATATGTAGTGTGGATAGTAAAGAAGCAGGATATTTGATTACAAGTATTCCCTATGAAAATGGTTTTAAAATTTGTATTAATGGAGTAAAATCTTCTCTGGAAAAGGTGAATACTGCATTTTTAGGAACAAAAGTACCGAAGGGAAAAAGTACTATTGAAATTTCTTATCAAGCTCCGGGAAAAATATTGGGCTTTCTTTGTACTGATGTTGGAATCGTAGTTCTTTTATGGTATGCTATAAAAAATAAAAAATATAGGAGAAATCGATGAAATACTATTTTGCCCCTATGGAGGGAATTACAGGATATACTTACAGAAATGTGCATCATGAGTTTTTTCCGGGAATCGATAAATATTTTACCCCATTTTTAACACCAGGAACAAAAAAATTAATGACACCCAAAGAATTGCGTGATATTTTGCCAGAGAATAATAAAGGGTATAATCTTGTACCTCAGATTTTAACAAATCAGGCACAGGATTTTATTCGCCTGGCAAAAGAATTAAGAGAATATGGTTATGAAGAAATTAATTTAAATTTGGGTTGTCCTTCTGGAACTGTAACAGCAAAAAAGAAAGGATCAGGATTTTTAGAATTTCCTACACAACTTCAGAAATTTTTGACAGAAATTTTCGAAAATTTAGACATGAAAATTTCTATTAAAACAAGAATTGGAAAAGATGAACCAGAAGAATTTACAGAATTGCTTAAAATTTATAACCAGTTTCCTTTGGAAGAATTGATTGTGCACCCTCGAATTCAAAGAGATTATTATAAAAATGAACCTAGAATGGAGCAATTTGAAGAAGCGGTGGAACGGAGCAAAAATTCTTTATGCTACAATGGAGATTTATTTACAAAGGCAAGATGTGAGGAATTTTTTGAGAAATATTCAACTATAGAAAAAGTAATGTTAGGACGGGGACTTTTGATAAATCCAGCGTTGGTTGAGCAGGTGAAAACAGGAGCGTTATTAGAAAAGGAAACAGTAAAAGCTTTTCATGACAGGTTGTGTGAGGTATATACAGAAGTTATGTCAGGGGATAAAAATGTTTTATTTAAGATGAAAGAATTATGGTTTTATATGGGAAATTTGTTTATAGATAACCAGAAATATTTGAAGAAAATAAAGAAATCTCAGAATTTGAAAGAATATCAGGCAGTAATAGAGGAAATGTTTCAAGTATGTCCATTGGAAGTAAAGGGAATGAATGATGAACGATAAATTTATAAATCAGATTACAGAATTTATTTTTGTAGAAAATAAATTAGACAAATCAGATATAATTTTTATACCGGGAAGCGGTTTTCCTCAGTTAGCAGAAGAAGCCGCAAAATTATACCATCAGGGTATGGCACCTTATGTGTTACCTTCGGGAAAATATAGTATTTTAAAAGGGGAGTTTTCGGGGGTACAACAAAAGCAGAAACTTTATGACGGGAAATATGCAACAGAATGGGAGTTTTTAAAAGAAGTTTTAAAGAAAAATCAAGTTCCAGAGGAACGAATTTTAAGAGAAGATCAGGCTACTTATACCTATGAAAATGCTATTTATTCCAGAAAAGTTACGGATTATCTAAATATGGATATAGAAAAGGCAATTATATGTTGCAAACCTTATCATGCCAGAAGAAGTTTATTGTATTATCAATTATTATATCCGAAGACAGTGTTTTATATGTATCCGATACAGGATAGTGATGTAAAAAGAGAAAATTGGTATTTCACGGAAAAAGGGATAGGTTTGGTGTTTGGGGAAATACAAAAAATTGGTGAACAATTTGTAGACCTTACAAAAGAGATGATAAAAATATAAGCTAATCTGTCAAATATAAAATTACTGTGAAAGATTAGCTTATAAGATTACTATTTTTTTGTCCGATATTTTCTAAAGCTTTCCAAAATGTAAGAACGTGCTTTTTCTGCGTCTTCTTTTGGAAGGTTTTCCATGCCTTTTAAAGGGTATTCTATATTCAATTCTAAATATTTTTGTTCTCCCATATTGTGATAGGGTAAAACATCTAAACCTTTAATATTGCTATAAGAGGCAAGAATTTTCCCAATACCTTCCAATTCCTTTTTTGACGTTGTAAAATCTTTTACAATAACATGCCGAATAATTACAGGAACTTTTGCTGTTTCAGTGGCTTTTAGAAAGTCTAAAACAGGTGAAAGAGGTTGTCCGGTTAATTTTTTATGCTCTTCTGCAATACTGTGTTTAATATCTAATAAAATCAAATTAGTATAAGAAAATAATTTTTCATAAGAAGAAGATTGTTTTTCTTTATATAAAATCCCAGAGGTGTCAAGACAAGTGTGTATGTTTTGGGCTCTTGCAGCCTGAAATAATTCAATAATAAAATCCAGCTGCATAAGAGGTTCTCCTCCGGTAACGGTAATGCCTCCGTTTTGATAAAAACTTTTGTTTTTTTCATAGATTTTCAAAATTTCTTCTACAGTCATAGATTGTCCTCTTTGGGGAGCCCAAGTGTCCGGATTATGACAATAGAGGCATCGCATAGGACAGCCCTGAAGAAAGACAACAAGTCTAATTCCAGGGCCATCTACTGTGCCAAAAGTTTCAATGGAGTGTATAAATCCTGTTTTACATTCCGTCATGGAATGTTCTTGAGATAACTTCATCCTGTTGTTCTTTTGTCAGTTTGTGGAAGTTTACTGCATATCCGGACACACGAACAGTAAGCTGAGGATATTTTTCAGGGTGTTTTTGTGCATCCAAAAGGGTTTCTTTTGTAAACACGTTGACATTTAAGTGATGTCCACCTTTTTCTGCATATCCATCTAATAAGTTTACTAAGTTATCAATTTGAGTATTACTAATGTTCATTTGAATTTCCTCCTTAAAAAGTGTTATTGTAAGTCAATGTTTGGTTCACAGCAAGCGCAATCTGGTTCTAATTCAAAGGTGATATCATCGAAAAATACAGCATCATCTTTGCCAAGAGCACCAGGAATAATGGAGAAAGTATTAGAAATACCATCTTGAGCATCATTAAATGGAAGTTTAGAAACAGAATTTAATGATGCAACAGCGCCATGGCTGTCTCTGTGATGCATTGGGTTTGCTCCGGGAGCAAAAGCTTGTCCGGCTTTTCTTCCATCAGGTGTTGATCCTGTTGCTTTTCCATAAACAACATTGGAAGTAATTGTAAGAATGGAAGTAGTAGGGATTCCTCCGCGGTAAGTATGATTTCCTTTAATATATTCCATAAAAGTGTGGACAATATTGTAGGCAATATCATCTACTCTGTCATCATCATTTCCGTATTTTGGAAAATCTCCTTCAATTTCATAATCTACAGCAATACCATTTTCATCTCGAATAGTTTTTACTTTTGCATATTTAATTGCGGATAGAGAGTCAGCAACAACGGAAAGTCCAGCAATACCAGTTGCAAACCAGCGTGTTACTTTTTTATCATGGAGTGCCATCTGTAATCTTTCATAAGAATATTTGTCATGCATATAATGAATGATATTTAAAGTATTTACATATACACCGGCAAGCCATTTCATCATATCCTGAAATCTGTCAATGACTTCGTCATATTCCAAATATTCAGAAGTGATTGGACGGAATTTCGGACCAACCTGCTTTTTAGATACCTCGTCAACACCGCCGTTGATAGCGTACAATAAACATTTTGCAAGGTTTGCACGTGCACCGAAAAACTGCATTTCTTTTCCGACACGCATGGAAGATACACAGCAGGCAATAGCATAGTCATCACCATGGGTTACACGCATTAAATCGTCATTTTCGTACTGAATAGAAGATGATGCAATAGAAGTTTTTGCACAAAAACGTTTAAAGTTTACAGGTAATTTTGTAGACCATAATACAGTTAAGTTTGGTTCAGGAGAAGTACCTAGATTTTCCAATGTGTGCAAATAACGGAAGGACATTTTTGTTACAAGATGACGTCCATCAATACCTATACCAGCAATGGATTCTGTTACCCAAGTAGGGTCTCCGGAAAATAGCGCATTGTACTCTGGTGTTCTTGCGAACTTAACAAGGCGTAGTTTCATAATAAAGTGGTCAATGAATTCCTGGATTTGTTCTTCTGTAAAGGTGTTGTTCTTTAAGTCTCGTTCTGCATAGATATCAAGGAAAGTAGAAGTACGACCAAGAGACATGGCAGCACCATTTTGTTCTTTGATGGCAGCCAGATATCCCAGGTATAACCATTGGATGGCTTCCTGTACATTGGAAGCAGGACGAGAAATATCAAATCCGTAAATTTTTCCCAATTCTTTTAATTCTTTTAAAGCACGAATTTGTTCAGATAATTCTTCACGTTCTCTTGTAACATCTGAATACATAGTAGTACGAGTTGTATTTTTTTCATTTTCTTTATCTTCAATCAGACGATCTACACCGTAAAGGGCTACACGACGATAGTCACCAATAATACGGCCTCTTCCATAAGCATCAGGAAGTCCTGTAATAATATGACTAGAACGACATGCACGCATCTCTGGTGTGTAAGCATCGAATACTCCTGCATTATGTGTCTTGCGGTGTTTTGTAAAGAATTCAACAACTTCAGGATCTACATGATATCCATTGTCCTCGCAAGCTTTTACTGCCATACGAATTCCGCCGTAAGGTTGCAGAGAACGTTTAAATGGTTTGTCTGTCTGAAAACCTACGATAGTTTCTAAATCTTTATTTAAATATCCTGGACCATGGGAAGTGATGGTGGAAATGATTTTTGTGTCCATATCCAGTACACCACCTTTTTCTTGTTCCTGTTTTGTAAGATCCATAACTTGATTCCAGAGTGTTTCTGTTGCTTTTGTAGGACCTGCAAGAAAGGCATCATCACCATCGTAAGGAGTATAGTTTTTTTGAATAAAGTCTCTTACATCTATTTCTTTTGTCCACTTTCCTTTGTTAAAGGAAATCCATTCTTCTCTCATGAATTTGAGTCCTCCTATATATTGTGGTTAGTTACATATAACTATTCTTATATAGGTGGATTTTATAATATTGGACTAAGAAAGTCAAGCTGATATTGTGTTTATAATTTAATACAATAGAGGTAAAATAGTAATGTGGTAGATTAATCAGAAAAAGCAGATGGAATTTTTTACCATCTGCTTTTTCTGATTGAGCATATAAAAAGTTTATTTTTCGGAAATTTCAGGTATTTCATTTTCTGTTTCTTCATGAGGTTCATATTTTTCAAACACTTTTCTTAAAATAATAGAACATAGATAAGCGACACTGGCAAATCCTAAAAGTAACCATATCATACTGCCATATATAAGTGTTGTAGTTGTTAATAATGTGAGAAATCCCAATCCTAAAGGAATAACAACTAAAAGAATGGTCCATGGAAGATTTAAGATAGCGATTAATAATGAATTTTTAAAAATATTTTTAATATCATTGATAAATCGTGCCGTGTATGGAAAGATATATACAAGAACCATAAAGTAAAGAATACTTAATGCCCCTATTAATATTTGAAAAATAGAACTCATTTTTCCAGGAAGAAAGGCAGTGGCACGATAATCCATATAAATGAAAATTCCAAGTACTGCCATAATTATCCAAATAATGGTGGATTGTTTAAAATTTTCTTTAAAAGCTTTAAAAAAACCTTTAAAAATATAAGATTCTTCACCACGCACCATTTTCAAAGTAATGCTATACAGTGCGGTGATAGAAGCTCCAGCTGTAATGATAGGGATACAACATATAATACACAAAATATTTAAAATCATAATATCACATACACGGGACAGAAAACGCATAACGGGACTGTCCATATTAAACAAGCTACTCATAATAAAACCCTTTCCTGTTTTTGTTATTCTTTAAAATGATCGTTGTTTTCTTCAGGAAGATAAATATGAACGGTTTCAATACGATTTCGTTCAGCCTTATCTACAACAAGCCGTACACCACCATCTGTAGTGACAGACTCACCAGTACTTGGAAATCTGTCCAGTTGTTCAATAATGTAACCGCCGATGGAGTCATAGTCATCAGAGGCAATGTTTAAATGAAGTATTTCATCTAAATCATCTAGTCTGGCAGAACCAAGTGCTATATACTCCTGGTTTGGTATGATTTCGCGAAGTTCATCTTCTTCTGAATCGTATTCATCATGAATATCACCAACAATTTCTTCAATTAAATCCTCCAAAGTTATAATACCGGAAGTTGCTCCATATTCATCCAATACCACTGCAAAAGTTACTGAATTTTCTTTCATTTCCATCAAAAGTTCTGATGTTTTTTTATATTCGTAGGTAAAGTAAGCTTCTCTTAAAATTTTTCGGACGGAAAAATCGGCTTTATCTGTAAGAAGAAGATCTTTTACATTGACAATACCAATGATATTGTCGGTAGTATCTTCAAAAACCGGGAAACGAGTATATTTTTCATCACGAAACAGAGCAATTAGATCTTCGTAAGAACTGTTTACATCAGCAAAAGTTACATCAATACGTGGAATCATAACATCTTCTGCCTGGGAATCTCCAAAATCAAAGACGTTGTAAATCATTTGGCGTTCTTCGCTTTCAATGACGCCTTCTTCATGTCCTACATTTACAAGAGTGCGAAGTTCATGCTCTGTGATGGTATTGCCTTTTGCGTTGGAATCAATGCGCATTAGTGTCAGAACACATTGAGCTAACTTATTAATAATAAAGATAACTGGTGTTAAAATAAACATTAAAATACGAATGATTTTTGCATAAGATAGTGCCATTTTTTCAGCATGTACGGTTGCCAGAGTTTTGGGGGTAATTTCTCCAAAGATTAAGACCAGAAGGGTAATAACACCCGTGCTGATACTTACAGCAGCATTGCCGAATAGGCGCATAGTAAGTGTAGTGGCAAGGGAAGATGCACTGATATTTACAATGTTGTTACCGATGAGAATGGTACTTAAAAGCTTGCCGGAATCTTCAATTACATTTAAAAGTGTCAAAGCTTTTTTGTCACCTTGGTCGGCTAAAGCCTGAATACGAATTTTGTTCACTGTTGTCATAGAGGTTTCTGCTGATGAAAAAAATGCTGAAAGGCAAATAAGAATAATCAAAATCAGAAACTGTATGGCGTCACTGGAATCCAATATGTTCAACTCCTTTAATATTAAATTATAGCTTTGGCTATTAAAGTCTAATATACATGATTTTTATTTAGATTGCAAGAAATCTGTATGAAATCCCTACGAAAAAAGTTGATTTTTAGGGGTGTCAGAAAAAGAAAATTGTGTTATACTTAATCAGAATAACAGAAATAAAACTTGTTCACATTTGGTTTAGGAAGGAATAAGGGGAATGAATAGAAATAAAAAAATTTCACATAAAGCGGCAGCTCATGTGCTGAGCATAACCCTTGCTTCTGCATTGGTAACAGGAGCGATGGCAGAGACAGTAGCACCTGTTGCAGTATTTGCCGCACAGCAGGAAACGCAGACACAAGAGAAAATCATCTATTTAAATGGAAGTGTTCAGGCAGCAGAGACGGCAGATGGAACCAGTCAAGCACAGGCGGTAGATTCTTTTGAAAAGGCATTCAGTCTTGTGGGCGGACAGGGAACCGTTATAGTATGCGGCACAGTAAATATTAGCACAGAAAAGAAGTTGCATATTCCTGCTGGGATTAAGATAAAGAAAAATGCTGGCTTTACAGGACCATTAGTAAAGGTTGCAGGTAAAGGGAAACTTACAGTAACAGGTGGAGGGATTACAGCACAAGATGTGGATGTTTCTACAGCAGAAGGTGGAACAGAAGCATTTATTATGGCCAAAGTCCCACAAGTAGTTATACCAACGCAGATTACACTGAATAATTTGGCAGAATGGAATACTTATAATTTTGCTCTTTTAGGATTTGTTGGTGAGGGAACCTTTGCATGGGGAACACAGACACCACCGTCTTCCTATGAGACAGAAGTGAAAGTGATATTTACACCAAAGGACACAGCAAATTATGAATATTCACTGGTTTCAGGCTGGGATAGTCAGAGTAAAACAGTGACTAGAAATATAAAAGTATATATTGAAGCATTAAAACCTCAGGAGGAGAAGCCGCAGAAATTAATGGCAGAAGTTCAAATTCCTTCCGAATTACAATTTGCTACAAAAGAAGAATTTAAAAATTACAATTTTTTAAATTCTGGATTCACTGGTGAGGGGACTTTTGCTTGGGAAACACAGATCGATCCAGTTTCTTATGAAACAAAGTTGAATGTAGTGTTTACTCCTTCTGATTTAGAAAAATATGATTATACACAAACAGCTGGTTGGGATGGACAAAGTCAGAAAGTTGTTCGGGAAGTAAGCGTATTGATTGAAGAGTTCAAAGAGAACAATAGAATTCCAGAAATATCAAATCCAGAAATACCAGAACCAGAAATACCAGAACCAGAAATACCAGAAGAGACGTCTCCTACAGAATCTCAAACAGAACATTCGGAAAATCCAGAGAGTTTGGACAATTCTAAAACACCGGAAACCTCTGAAACACCAGAGAATAATGGTGTTCAGATTGAATATGTAAATCCTGATGAGATAACACAGGTGGAATCAGAAGTACAACAAGAAGTTACTTATCAGGCAGAAGAAGGACAAAATGGAGAAATTGCTCAAGAGATTCCTGAGGCACTTCCAGTAGGAAGCTTGATTGATGAGACAGGTGTACAGGTATTTGGGGATTTCATTCCTTATTATGTAGATTTGCAGGTTACTTATAATGAAGCAGTAAATGAACTGCCTGATGCAGGAATTGGTGAGATTCTTTCTGCATATGAATTAGAACTTTGGGATTTGAAAGAGAATAAAGAATACCAAGTCCCAGAAGGAAAGAAAGTAAAGGTTATGATTCCTTTACCGGAAAATGCAAATTGTTTTTCTGAATTATCCATTGCCCATTATTTGGGGAATAATCAGTATGAATATTTTGTGTTTTCTAAAGATGGAAAGACTGGAAATATGACAGTGGAAGAAAAGGATGGGGCAGAATATTTAACATTTGAAACGGCTTCTTTTAGTCCGTTTAATGTAGGTGGACATCAGATTGTAGGACCTGGTGTAAATAGCGGTAATTACAAACCATCAACAGGAACATCTCAAACTTCTTCACAGAAAAAGCCTACTACTTCTACACAGAATGTAGTTACACAAAACACAGGAAAGTCCGATAAAAATCAAACACAGAAAAAACCAACACAAAATCGCATCACACCAGTTATTCAGACCGTTAAAACTGGTGATGAAGCAAAAACAATGATTTATGTGTTTGTTGGTTTAGGCGCATTAATTATTGCAGGAATTGCTGTTTTTTTTGGAAAAAAGAAAAAATAGAAAAGAAGTTATGAGTGACAGATCCCTCCCATATATTGATATATAGGAGGGATTTTTCTATGGAAGAAAAAATTTTAAAAGGCGCAAAACCAATGCTAATGATAAAAGCGCTCCTATTGGCTTATACGGCTACTGGAATTTTACTTCTGATTCTAGCCTTTTTGCTGTATAAGATGGGGCTTGGAGAAAGCCAGATAAACATAGGGATTATGGTTACATACATTGTATCTTGTCTTTTAGGTGGCTTTTATATAGGAAAGAAGATAAAAGTTAGACGATTTGTATGGGGAATGGGAGTAGGTACGGGATATGCCATTCTTCTTATTTTGGTCACTTTTTTTGCAGAACATCAGATAAGCGGAGATTTTAAAGAAATGCTTATGATGTTTTTCCTATGTTTTTTTGGAGGAACCCTAGGAGGAATGATATCCTGAATTTCTACTTGCTAGGCGGTTACAGCTATGCTATAATACCGCTAGATGTTATATCTTAAAATTATCATACATGGGAGGATTATGTTATGGAACATATCAAAACATTAAATACAAAAAGCTTGCAGAATACAGTAAAAAAAGGTGGATGTGGGGAATGTCAGACATCTTGTCAGTCTGCATGTAAAACATCTTGCACAGTAGGAAACCAGAGCTGCGAACATAAATAAAATAACACAGTGCGTTTTTTTCTGGGCACATGGCTGAATAGCAGCGGTGTAAAAGCCGCTGCTTAATTTATGGTGTGAACAGGCAGATAAGGAAAGGAGAAACTTGGTGATACATCGTTATAAAAATAATGGCTATAATATTGTACTGGATGTAAATAGTGGTTCGGTACATGTAGTAGATGAATTGGTTTATGATGTAATCGGACTTCTGGATGAAGGGCAGGAAGAAGCTGTTATTTATGAGAAGTTAAAAGATACATATAAAAATGAAGATATTCAGACAGCATTAAAGGAAATTCAAGAATTAAAAGAAGCCGGAATGTTGTTTACGGAGGATATTTATCGAAATGCTATTGAGCATTTTAAAGAAAGAGAGACTGTCGTAAAGGCATTGTGTCTGCATATTGCCCATGATTGTAATCTGGCATGCAGATATTGCTTTGCAGAAGAAGGAGAATATCACGGAAGAAGAGCTTTAATGTCCTATGAAGTAGGAAAACAGGCTTTGGATTTTTTGATTGCAAATTCTGGAAATAGAAAGAATTTAGAAGTGGATTTCTTTGGCGGAGAGCCTTTAATGAACTGGAAAGTAGTTAAAGATTTAGTTGCCTATGGAAGAGAACAGGAAAAAATTTACAATAAAAATTTCCGCTTTACTTTAACTACAAATGGAGTCCTTTTAGATGACGAGATTATGGAATTTGCCAACAAAGAAATGGCAAATGTAGTATTAAGTATTGATGGAAGAAAAGAAGTGCATGATTTTATGCGTCCTTTTAGAAAAGGGGCAGGAAGTTATGATTTAGTAGTTCCTAAATTTCAGAAGTTTGCAAAAAGCAGAGGAGAGAAAAGTTACTACGCAAGAGGAACCTTTACCCGTCATAACTTAGATTTTTCTGAAGATGTACTGCATTTGGCTGATTTGGGATTTGATCAGATTTCTGTAGAGCCTGTAGTAGCAGATGAAAAAGAAGAATATGCATTGAAGTGGGAAGACGTTCCAAAAATCTGTGAGGAATACGACAAGCTTGCAAAAGAAATGATCCGTCGTAAAAAGGAAGGAAAAGGATTTAACTTTTTCCATTTCATGATTGACTTAACAGGTGGCCCTTGTGTGTATAAGCGTTTGTCTGGTTGCGGTTCAGGTACGGAGTATCTAGCTGTAACTCCATGGGGTGATTTATATCCATGCCATCAATTTGTTGGTGAGGAAAAATACCTTATGGGAAATGTGTGGGATGGTGTAAAACGTACAGATTTATGCAAGGAATTTAAAGATTGTAATGTATATGCAAAAGAAAAATGTCAAAATTGTTTTGCAAAATTCTATTGTAGTGGAGGTTGTGCAGCAAATTCTTACAATTTCCATGGTTCTATCAATGATGTTTACGAATTAGGATGTGAACTTCAGAGAAAGCGTGTAGAGTGTGCTATTATGTTAAAAGCAGCAGAGGCGGCAGAAGAATAAGAAAATTAAGTAAAGAAGGGAAAAATAATGAAGAAAAACAGAGGGATACTTGTACTGGTTTTGACAGCAATCATTACAGGATTTCTGATTTTTACCTCAGCAGTAGGATTTGGTCCTACCGGTACAGGGGCTGCAAAAAATATTAAGACAGGTTTGGACTTGTCTGGTGGTGTAAGTATTACATATGAAGCATCAAAAGAGTCACCTACAGAAGATGAGATGGCAGATACCATTTATAAGCTTCAAAAGCGTGTGGAAAATTACAGTACAGAAGCACAGGTTTATAAAGAAGGGGAAAATCGAATTATTGTAGAGATTCCTGGTGCAAAAGACGCAAATAAAATTTTAGAAGAACTGGGAAAACCAGGTTCTTTGTACTTTATTAAGCACAAAGATTCTGCTGGTCAAGAAAATTATGCGTTAAATGTAGAAACAAGAGAATATGAACTTACAAAAACCATTGAAGAAATTGAAGCAGATGGCGGTATTGTTCTGACAGGAACTGATATTAAAGATGCAAAAGCTGCAGTGGCACAAGATGATTTAAAGAATAACGTAAATGTAGTAAGTTTATCTTTTACAAAGGAAGGAACAGATAAATTTGCTACTGCCACAAAAGAAGCCGTAGAGGCAGGGAATGATACCATTGGTATTTACTATGATGGCACTTTTGTTAGTGTTCCAAGTGTAAAACAGGAAATTAAAGATGGACAGGCACAAATTGATGGTATGAAAGATGCAGCAGAAGCAGAAAATCTGGCATCTACTATTCGTATCGGTGGTTTGAAGTTGGAATTAAATGAACTTCGCTCCAGTGTAGTTGCAGCGCAATTAGGTGAAAAGGCAATTTCCACCAGTTTAGTAGCAGCAGCTATTGGACTTGTGTTAATTATTTTATTTATGATTCTTGTATATCGAATTCCTGGGTTGGTGTCTAGTATCGCATTGATTATTTATGTATGCCTTGACTTGATTGCCTTAAATGCTTTTGATTTGACATTGACCTTACAGGGGATTGCAGGTATTATTTTGTCAATTGGTATGGCAGTTGATGCAAATGTTATTATTTATGCTCGTATTCAAGAAGAAATTGCTTCTGGTAAGAGTGTAAGAACTTCCTTACAGAATGGATTTAAAAAAGCATTTTCTGCAATTTTTGATGGAAATATTACAACATTGATTGCAGCATTTGTATTGAACTGGTTAGGTTCAGGAACTGTAAAAGGATTTGCACAGACTCTGGCACTTGGTATTGTATTATCTATGTTTACTGCATTAGTAATTTCTAAATATTTGATGTATGCGGTATATGCAGTTGGCGTTAAAAACGAGAAATTCTATGGAAAGATAAAAGAGAGAAAGCCGATTCCTTTTTTACAGAAAAGAAAAGTATTTTTTGCTTTATCACTGATTCTTATTTTATGTGCTCCTGTTTCTATGTTGATTTTTAAAGGATCAACAGGTGAATCTTTGAAATATAGTCTGGAATTTAAGGGTGGTACTTCTACAAATGTAGAATTTGATAAGGATATGAGTATTGCAGAAATTGATGCAGAACTGAAACCGTTAGTAGAAGAAGTTACAGGTGATAAAAATGTTCAGACAACAAAAGTTGTAGGAAATAATCAGGTTGTGATTAAAACAAGAACATTAAATGTAGAGCAGAGAGAAAATCTGGAAAATGCGTTAATGGATCATTTTGGCGTAGAACAGGAAGATATTACATCTGAAAGTATTTCTTCTACTGTCAGCAGTGAAATGCGTGCAGATGCAGTAAAAGCGGTAATTGTGGCTACGATATTGATGCTTTTATATATCTGGTTTAGATTTAAAGATATTCGTTTTGCAAGTAGTGCAGTTATTGCTCTTTTGCACGATGTACTGGTTGTTTTGGCATTTTATGCAGTTGCAAGGGTTTCTGTGGGAAATACCTTTATTGCATGTATGCTGACGATTGTAGGTTATTCTATTAATGCTACAATTGTTATCTTTGACCGTATTAGGGAAAATCTTGCAAATGCAGGTAAGAAGGAAGATTTAGAAACATTAGTTAATGCTAGTATTACACAGACACTTACAAGAAGTATTTATACTTCTTTAACAACCTTTATTATGGTATTCCTGTTGTTTATTATGGGAGTTTCAGCTATTCGTGAATTTGCCTTACCTCTTATGGTAGGTATTTTATGTGGTGGATATTCTTCTGTATGTATTACAGGTGCACTTTGGTATGTTATGAAGAAAAAATTGAAAAAACAGCATTAGAAAGAAAAAGGAGCTGTCTTAAAACAGCTCCTTTTTCTTTCTAAATAATAAGGTGAGAGATATGGAAAAATGGGTAGTTTCTGCTAAAAAAGCAGATTTTCAGAGAATTAGCAATCATTTTGGTGTAGATCCTGTAATTGCAAGGTTAATTAGAAATCGAGAGCATATTACAGATGAAGAAATTGATAAATATCTTCATGGGAAAATAGGGGATTTACATTCATGGAAAAAATTAAAAGGAATTGAAGAGTTATTAAATATTTTAGTAGAGAAAATACAGCAGCAGAAAAAAATCAGAATTATAGGAGATTATGATATTGATGGCGTGTGCTCTACATACATTCTTCTTCAGGGATTGAAAAAAGCCAATGCTTTGGTAGATGTAGATATACCAGATCGTATGAAAGATGGATATGGTATTAGTAAGGAATTAATTGAACGGGCATATGAGAAACAAATTGATACGATTATTACTTGTGATAATGGGATTAGCGCTATTGAACAGATTGCCTTTGCGAAGGAAAAAAATATGACAGTATTGGTTACAGATCATCATGAAATACCATATGAAGAAAAAGCAGATGGTAGTATTCAAAGGTTTTTGCCCTGTGCGGATGCAATTGTAAATCCTAAGCAGGAGGGATGTTCCTATCCGTTTAAGGAAATTTGTGGAGCAATGGTTGCATTTAAAGTGGTATGTGGTTTGTTCGAGAAGTTGAATATTCCTTTTTCACAAATTGAGGAATTAATTCCTTTTGCTGCCATTGCTACAGTAGGGGATGTGATGGATTTGGTTGAGGAAAATAGAATTTTAGTGAAGGAAGGCTTAAAGCGGATTCAAAATACCAACAATGAAGGTTTAAAAGCCCTTATTCGTGTCAATAATTTGGAGAATAAAGAAATTACAGCATATCATATAGGGTTCGTATTGGGACCATGTATTAATGCAAGCGGAAGGTTAAGTACTGCAAAAAGAGCGTTGGATCTTTTGCTTTCTAAAGATACAAAAGAAGCTTCTGTTTTAGCAGAAGATTTAAAAGAATTAAATGATAGTCGAAAGGATATGACAGTAAAAGGCGTAGAACAGGCAGTTGAAATTATTGAAAATACAGAAATAAAAGAAGACAGAGTGCTAGTAATTTATCTTCCTGATTGCCATGAAAGTTTAGCTGGGATTATTGCAGGACGTATCCGAGAAAAATATACAAAGCCGGTTTTTGTGCTTACAAAGGGAGAAGAGAGTGTTAAAGGATCGGGACGATCTATTGAAGCATATCATATGTTTCAAGAAATGGTAAAATGTAAGGAATATCTTACAAAGTTTGGAGGACATCCTATGGCGGCAGGGCTTTCTATGGAAGAAGAAAATATTGAAAAATTCAGAAGAAAGTTAAATGAAAATTGTACATTGACTGAGGAAGATATGGTGGAAAAAGTAGTTATTGATGTGCCTATGCCCATGTCATACGTTACCATTCCTCTTATTCGTCAGTTAGGGCAACTGGAGCCCTTTGGGAAAGGAAATACAAAGCCAGTTTTTGCGCAAAAGGATATTCGATTTTTAAGATATAGGGTTTTAGGTAAAAATAGAAATGTGGTAAAAATGGTAGCTCAGGATACATCAGGATTTTCAATAGAGTGTGTTTGGTTTGGTGATGGAGATGAATTTTTAGAACGGATGAAAGAAAAAGAAAAGTGGGATGTGATTTATTATCCGTCTGTTAATTCTTTTCAAGGTAGAGAGAATATTGAAATGATTGTGCAAAATATCCGTTGAGAAAAAATAAAATTTGCGTCTGTAGAAAAAAGATGATATACTAAACCACATAAAAATTACAAGAAAATCACAAAAATGACATAATTTGATATAAAGGGCAGGGGGATGCAATGGAAAACGGTAAAAAGAAAAAAATTGAAGAATATATTAGAAGTATTCCTGATTTTCCGCAGGAGGGAATTATCTTTCGAGATGTTACCAGTATTTTAGAGGATGCAGATGGATTTGCTATGGCAATTGACGCTATGCAGAAAATTTTAGAAGACATGGATGTTGATGTTATTGTAGGAACTGAGTCCAGAGGATTTATTTTTGGAGCTCCAATTGCGTATAATTTACATAAACCTCTTGTATTAGTACGAAAAAAAGGGAAATTGCCTTGTGAAACAGTGGAGCAGAGTTATGATTTGGAATATGGAAGTGCAGTTATTGAAATGCATAAAGAATCCATTAAACCAGGACAAAAGGTAGTGATTATTGATGATTTAATTGCTACAGGCGGTACAGTAGAAGCTGCTGCAAAGCTGATTGAAAGTCTTGGAGGTGAAGTAGTGAAAATGGTATTTCTTATGGAACTTGCAGGATTAAAAGGAAGAGAAAGATTAAAGAAGTATGATGTTGAATCTGTAATATGTTATGAAGGAAAATAAAATCAGATGATGGATAAGAGGTGATGTTTTTTATGGAGGAAAAAATAGAAGCTGCCTTAAAAGCAGATGAAATTGAAAAAATTAAAGAGGCAGATGCCAGTGTGAAGACCATGGAGGATTTCACCAGTCCGGAGGTACTCTATCAGGAGTTGATTAAGAGTGTTCGGAAATACCATCCATCTACTGATATTTCTATGATTGATAAGGCATTTCAAATTGCTAATAATGCACATAAAGGACAGGTTAGAAAATCTGGCGAGCCATATATTATTCATCCTCTCTGTGTGGCAATTATATTAGCTGATCTAGAACTTGATAAAGAAACAATTGTAGCAGGATTACTCCATGATGTAGTAGAAGATACGGTTATGACTTCAGAACAAATTCGTCAGGAGTTCAGTGGAGAAGTAGAACTTTTAGTAGATGGTGTGACAAAATTAGGACAGCTTAGTTATTCTGCGGATAAGGTAGAGGTGCAAGCAGAAAATTTAAGAAAAATGTTTTTAGCCATGGCAAAAGATATTCGAGTTATTTTAATTAAGCTGGCAGACCGTTTGCACAATATGCGCACACTAAAATATATGCCACCGCATAAACAAAAAGAAAAAGCAAGAGAAACGATGGATATCTATGCGCCTATTGCTCAGCGCCTGGGTATTTCTAAGGTGAAGATTGAACTGGACGATTTATCTCTTAAATATTTAGAGCCGGAAGTCTACTATGATTTAGTAGAAAAAATAAATTTGAAAAAGAGTGAACGCCAGGCTTTTATTGATCAGATTGTAGGAGATGTACGAAATCATATTGAAAAAGCATCAATTAATGCTCAGATAGATGGAAGAATTAAACATTTCTTTAGTATTTATAAGAAAATGGTTAATCAGGATAAAACTTTAGATCAGATTTATGATTTATTTGCTGTGCGAATTATTGTGGATACGGTACGTGATTGTTATGCAGCACTTGGTATTATCCATGAAATGTATAAGCCAATTCCTGGAAGGTTCAAAGATTACATTGCTATGCCAAAACCTAATATGTATCAATCTCTGCACACAACTCTTATAGGACCAAATGGACAGCCTTTTGAAATTCAAATCAGAACATTTGAAATGCACAGAACAGCGGAATATGGTATTGCTGCCCATTGGAAATATAAAGAGGTTTCTAATAATGGAAAAGTGAGTGTTACACAGTCAGAAGAAGAAAAGATGAGTTGGTTGCGCCAAATTTTGGAATGGCAACGAGATATGTCTGACAACAAGGAGTTTTTGAGCCTTTTAAAAAGTGACTTAGATTTATTTTCAGAGAGTGTGTATTGTTTTACACCGGCAGGAGATGTAAAAACTTTACCAAATGGATCTACACCAATCGATTTTGCTTATAACGTGCATAGTGCAGTGGGAAATAAAATGGTAGGTGCCAGAGTAAACGGAAAGTTGGTTCCTATTGAGTACGTGATTAAAAATGGTGACCGTGTAGAGATTATTACTTCTCAGAACTCAAAGGGACCTAGCCGTGATTGGTTAAAAGTGGTTAAGAGCACGCAGGCAAAAAATAAGATTAATCAGTGGTTTAAGCAGGAATTAAAAGAGGATAATATTTTAAAAGGTAAGGAAATGCTTATCCAATATGCCAAAGTAAAGGCTATTTCTTTGGGAGAGATCCAAAAACCAAAATATCAGGAAGCAGTTATGAAAAAATATGGTTTCCGAGACTGGGATTCTGTTTTGGCTGCACTGGGACATGGAGGCTTAAAAGAGGGCCAAATTATTAATAAACTATTGGAAGTTTATAATAAGGATCATAAAGCTGAGCTGACGGACGAAAAGGTATTAGAGGCAACAGCGGAGCATAAGGAAAAACTTCATATTGGAAAGAGCAAGGGCGGCATTGTAGTAAAAGGAATTCATGATGTAGCAGTTCGTTTTTCTAAGTGTTGTAATCCAATTCCAGGTGATGAAATTGTAGGATATGTAACCCGAGGCAGAGGTGTTACTATTCATCGTACAGATTGTATTAACGTAATGAATATGTCTGCAGAAGATAGAAATCGCCTTATTGATGCGGAATGGCAGGTACCTGCCCACGAGAGTTGCGAGCACTATATGGCAAACATCAATGTGTTTGCTTATAATCGTACTGGTTTAATTGTTGATATTTCGAAAATTTTTACAGAGAAAAAAATAGATATTCTTGCTTTAAATACAAGAATTAGCAAACAGGGAACAGCAACAATTAATATCTGTTTTGAAGTAAGAAGTAAAGAAGAATTAAATGGTATGATTGAAAAAATTAGACAAATTGACAGTGTGAAAGATATTGAACGTACTGCCGGTTAAGGAGAAAAAATGAAGAAGTTAATGCTAAGAGGGATTGTGGTAGGTCCTGTTTGTACAAATTGTTATTTCTTAAAAAATAAGCAGACGCAGGAAACTATAATTGTAGATCCTGGTGCAGAGGAGGAAAAGATTATTTCCGCCTTGAAGCAATTACAGGGGAAACCGGTTGGTATTTTATTAACACATGGGCATTATGATCATGTGTGTGCGGTAAATGAATTAAAAGAGTATTATCAAATTCCGGTGTATGCAGCAAAGACAGAGGAAGTACTGTTAGCAGATGCCAACCAAAATCTTTCTGCGGCATGGTCTGGCGTTCCTTATAAAGTGAAAGCAGATGTTTTATTAGAAGATGGAGAAGAAATCCAGGTGGCAGGTTTTGAAATAACCACTATTTTTACACCAGGGCACACAATAGGTTCTTGCTGTTATTGGCTTAAGGAAGAAGAG
The DNA here is from genome assembly GCA_029257775.1 of Blautia sp. Taxonomy (GTDB): domain Bacteria; phylum Bacillota; class Clostridia; order Lachnospirales; family Lachnospiraceae; genus Blautia. The sequence continues at coordinate 55,908 of JARIAQ010000007.1, forward strand.
GTTTGTTTTAGTGGAGACACCGTATTTTATGGAAATTGTGGTAGATGTGATCTTCCTACAGGAAATATGAGCCAGATGAGAAAGAGTCTAAATAAAATTTTCACCATGTTGCCGGAAAAAACGGTGATTTATCCTGGACATGGTGAGGAAACAGATGTAGAGTTTGAAAAGAAAAACAATCCTTATTTATAAGAAAAATATAGAAAGAGGAAGAACCCATGATAGGAATTTCCTTTAATAAAAAAGAATTTGAATATGATGCCTATACTCTGGTGAAGGCTTTTTATCCTAAAGAGGATATTGAAATGTATAATACAGAGGAAACCAAAGAAGAAAGAAGTTATGATAAGCTGATTTCTATTCATTATAGTGAAAAGGTAGTGATTCGACTGTGCTTTGAGGGTAGAGTGCGTCAGGGTGAACAGGCATTTGATAAAGCAGAAGATAGAAAAATCAGAAAGAATAAATTAAAACAGGTGTTATATCAGCTTCTGGTGGAAGAAACAGGACACACATTACCTTGGGGAAATTTAACAGGAATTCGTCCTACGAAGATTGCCATGGGACTAATAGAGTCTGGTATGAGTAATGTGGAAGTGGCAGAATATATGAGAAAAACTTATTACACCAGTAATGAAAAGACAGCACTTTCTATTACGATAGCGAACAGAGAAAGAGAAATTTTAAAGAATATTGATTATGAGAACGGATACAGCTTATATGTGGGGATTCCTTTTTGTCCAAGTATATGCCTGTATTGTTCTTTTAGTTCCTCACCTTTAGAAAGATGGCGTGATAAAGTTGATAGTTATTTAGATGCCTTATTAAAAGAGTTGGACTTTATTGCAGAAATTATGAAGGATAAAACTTTAGATACCATATATATAGGCGGAGGAACACCAACTACTTTAGAGCCACAACAAATTCATCGTTTATTGGGATATATACAGAAAAGGTTTCCTGTAGATCAGGTAAAGGAATATACCATAGAAGCAGGAAGACCAGATAGTATTACGAAAGACAAACTAGAAGCAATTCGAAAATATCCTGTTACAAGAATTTCTGTAAATCCTCAGACAATGAATGAGGAGACTTTGAAGATTATTGGAAGGAATCATACTGTGGAGGATACCCGACACGCCTTCGCATTGGCGAGGGAATGTGGATTTAATAATATTAATATGGATTTAATTGTAGGTCTGCCGGGAGAACATAAAGAAGATGTGGAACATACATTAAAAGAAATTCAGGTACTTGACCCAGATAGTCTTACGATACATTCATTAGCTGTGAAAAGAGCGGCAAGGCTTCGGATGTTTAAAGATCAGTATGAGGAAATGGGATTTGAGAATAATCAAGAAATTATGGAAATGGCCATGAAATATGCCAGAGAATGTGAGATGGGGCCATATTATTTGTATCGACAGAAAAATATGTGCGGAAATTTAGAAAATGTAGGTTATGCAAAAGTTGACAAAGCAGGAATTTACAATATACTTATAATGGAAGAAAAGCAAACAATTATAGCTGCAGGGGCAGGAGCATCTACAAAGCTGGTTTCAGAAAAAGGACAGCGTATTGAGCGTATAGAAAATGTAAAAGATGTTACCAACTATATAAGTCGTATTGATGAAATGATTGCAAGAAAAAGAGATGGAATTGTATTGTAAAAAGATAGGAGAAGTAAGTATGAGCTTAAAGAAAAAACCAGTAACTGGTATGAAAGATATTTTACCTCAGGAAATGGAAATCCGTGATTATGTCATTGGATTAATTAAGGATACGTACAAACAATTTGGATTTACATCTATGGAGGCACCTTGTGTAGAACATATTGAAAATTTAACAAGTAAGCAAGGTGGAGATAACGAAAAATTGATTTTTCGTATTTTAAAAAGAGGGGAAAAGTTAAAAATTGATGAGGCAAAGGAAGAAAATGATTTAGTGGATAGCGGTTTGCGTTATGATTTGACAGTGCCTCTTTGTCGCTTTTATTCTAATCATGCAAATGAGCTGCCTCAGCCATTTAAGGCGCTTCATATTGGAAATGTATTTCGTGCAGATCGTCCTCAAAGAGGCCGTTTCCGTCAATTTATGCAGTGTGATATTGATATTTTAGGTGATCCTACATTTTTAGCGGAAATTGATGTAATTTTGGCTACATCTACTTTAGTAGGAAAATTAGATTTTGATAGTTTTACCATTCGTATTAATGATAGAAGAATTTTAAAAGCAATGGCAGCATACAGTGGATTTCCAGAAGAATCCTTTACACAGGTATTTATTATTTTAGATAAAATGGATAAAATTGGAATGGATGGTGTTGCAAAAGAACTAGAAGAATCTGGTTTTGCAAAAGAAAGTGTAGAAAAATATATGGACTTATTCAAAGCTATGGAGAATGGCATTGAAGGTGTTGCATATTGTAAAGAAAAACTGGAAGGTTTTCTGGATGCGAAGGTGGCAGATGACTTAACAACCATTATCGAAAGTGTTATGCAAGCAAAAACAGCTAATTTTAATTTGGAATTTGATCCTACACTGGTTCGTGGAATGTCTTATTATACAGGACCAATTTTTGAGATTTCCATTGATGGATTTGCAGGAAGCGTTGGCGGTGGTGGACGTTATGATGAAATGATTGGTAAATTTACAGGAACACCTACACCGGCAACAGGATTTTCCATTGGATTTGAGCGTATTGTAATGTTGCTCATGGAAAGAGGATTCCAAGTTCCAGGGGCAAAAGAAAAGAAAGTATATCTTTTGGATAAGAAGCTTTCTAATGAAAAACTTTTGGAAGTTATGAAAAAAGCAGCAGAAGAACGTAAAGCAGGTCAGAATATTAATATTGCTTATGCAAAGAAAAATAAAAAATTCCAAAAAGATCAGTTGGAAAAAGAAGGATATGCAATTATTAAAGAAGTTTATAATGACACTGTTTTATAAAAAGGAGAAATTATATCATGGCAGAATCAATGAAGGGGCTTAAGAGAAGCCACAGATGTGCAGAAGTGACAAAGGCAGAGATTGGAAGTACCGTAACTTTAATGGGATGGGTACAGAAAAGTCGTAATAAAGGTGGAATTGTATTCGTAGATTTACGTGATCGTTCCGGTATTATGCAGATTATTTTTGAAAATAGCGACATTGATGAGAAGGGATTTGAAAAGGCAGGTCGTTTAAGAAGTGAGTTTGTAATTGCTGTAAAAGGTTGTGTAGAACCACGTTCCGGTGCAGTAAATCCAAATCTTTCTACAGGTGAAATTGAAGTAAGAGCAACAGAACTTCGTATTTTATCTGAAGCAGAGACTCCTCCATTCCCAATTGAAGAAAACAGCAAAACAAGAGATGAAGTTCGTTTGAAATATCGTTATTTAGATTTAAGAAGACCAGACTTACAGAAGAATATGATGCTTCGTTCTCAGGTTTCTACATTGGTGCGTCAATTCCTTGCACACGAGGGATTTCTCGAAATTGAGACACCGACTTTGATTAAGAGCACACCAGAAGGAGCAAGAGATTATCTTGTACCAAGCCGTGTGCATCCGGGAAGTTTTTATGCCCTTCCTCAATCACCACAGATTTTTAAACAGCTTTTAATGTGTTCTGGATATGATCGTTATTTTCAGATTGCAAGATGTTACAGAGATGAAGATTTACGTGCAGATCGTCAGCCAGAGTTTACACAGATTGATATGGAATTATCTTTCGTAGATGTGGAAGACGTTTTGGATGTTAACGAAAGAATGCTGGCATTCTTATTTAAGGAAGTGTTAGGAATAGAAGTTCAGCTTCCAATTGAGAGAATGACATGGATTGATGCTATGAATCGTTTTGGTTCTGACAAGCCAGATTTACGTTTTGGAATGGAATTGACAGATGTTTCTGAAGTGGTAAAAGATTGTGAATTTGTAGTATTCAAAGGTGCTTTGGAAAATGGTGGTAGCGTACGTGGTATTAATGCCAAAGGACAGGGAGCTATGCCTCGTAAGAAAATTGATAAGTTAGTAGAATTTGCAAAAGGTTATGGTGCAAAAGGACTTGCTTATATTGCTATTGGTGAAGATGGAACAGTAAAATCTTCTTTTGCTAAATTTATGAAAGAAGAAGAAATGCAGGCTTTAATTCAGGCCATGAAAGGTGAAAATGGAGACTTATTACTTTTTGCAGCAGATAAAACAAAGCTTGTTTGGGATGTATTGGGAGCACTGCGTTTAGAGCTGGCAAAACAGATGGAGTTATTAGATAAAAATGAGTACCGTTTTGTATGGATTACAGAATTCCCTCTTTTAGAATGGTCAGAAGAAGATGAGAGATTTACAGCAATGCACCATCCTTTTACTATGCCAATGGAAGAAGATCTACAGTATATTGATACAGATCCAGGTAGAGTTCGTGCAAAAGCTTATGACATTGTATTAAATGGAAATGAAATTGGTGGAGGTTCTGTTCGAATTTTCCAGGATGATATTCAGGAAAAAATGTTTGAAGCTTTAGGATTTACTAAAGAAGAAGCGCAGAAACAGTTTGGCTTCCTCTTAGATGCTTTTAAATATGGTGTACCACCTCACGCTGGTTTAGCTTATGGATTGGATCGCTTGGTTATGCTTATGGCAAAGGTAGATTCCATTCGTGATGTTATTGCTTTTCCAAAGGTAAAAGATGCGTCATGTTTGATGTCAGAAGCACCAGATATTGTAGATCAAAAACAGTTAGAAGAACTTGGAATTGCTGTCTTGAAAACAGAAGAAAAATCAGAAGAATAAAAGTTAAGAGGCTGATACAGGAAAACCTGTAACAGCCTCTTTTACATCTCCAAATATGGCTTGAGTGAGTTCTTCATTCATTTGTATTTTCCAGTTGATGCCATCGTTTATTAGATGAATATCAATATCATGTGAAACAGTCTTCTGGTTTTCTTCAATACAGAACAGAAGCATTTCTTGTTCTTTTTTTCTTCTGCCCTCAGAACCCGCAGATAAAGATTCTGACGTTTTTAGCCATTTTGATAATTCTTCTTTATAAGTTTCCATAATGCCGTAAAAATCTGTACTTACAATAGATGCTTTTACCACAGCACTAGTTTTATCTTCTTTTATTTCTTCCAAAATTTTGAAATCAAAGTAGGTATTTATTTGCTCCGCAATAGCGTGTGCAACAGAATTGTTATATTCATTTTCTGTGTTTAGAAGAGAATCTAAAGAAAGATAAATTTTCATTTGTTCTGCATCAAATTCTTTAATACTATTAAAATGTGTTTTTACTATTTCCCTTGGACTTAGTAAATTGCAATCTGTCATATAGGATAGAAAATTTCCGGTTAAAAGTTTATGAAGATCTGATGTTTGAATCACGTTCCATTGGTCTTTTTCTTTGGTAAGTGATATTTCAGTGCTAATATCTATAGTCTTATAAGTGTTTTCTTTTAAAAGTTTTTCTAACAGCAAATAAGAGTCGTGGATGGAAAACTCTACAGCAACAGGAGTTGCATCTTGCTCAATATGCTTTGTAAGAGAAGCCTTGCTGAAATCCTTTGCCAGTTTTTTGGTATCAATAATAGAAAAATTCACGTTTGCAGATGCTTTATTTTTTTCTACGGAGATTTTTTCTATTTTGTAATGAAAATCTTTATAAAATAAAGTGAAGATAGAGGCAATATCTTCTTTTAGTTCTTTTGTATCAGCATCATAAGGAAGAAGTTCCTTAGTTGTGATGAAATTTTGAATAGTTTGTATATCTGTACTTTTTAGTTGATTGAGTTCTTCTTCAAGGGCATGCTGTGCTGCCTTTTCTTCTTTGCTTAAGCAACCGGAAAGAAGAATAGAAAAAAGACATAGGGAAAGTGTTAAAAAAAATTTTTTTGAGTTTTTATTCATTTTGTTCTCCAAATCTTATTTTATATACAAAAAACAGTTTAACAAAGTAAGAGAAAAGTTGCAATATAATCTGTAATATGTTGCAATAAAATTGCAAGAAAAATGTAAAGAAAATAGTAAAATTTAAGAAAAAATTCAGGGACACCAGGTGAGTTTTTTGATATACTGATGTCATAGAATATGATAAGAGGGTATCTATAGAATAAAATTTGAAGAAGGGAAAGAATGGCGTATGCAGAAAAAACAAAAAATAATAATCGGAGTCTGTACCGTACTATGTGTAGGAGTAGTGGGAGCAGGGATTTTCTTTGTTGGACATAAGGATAAAGGGAAGAAAGAAGAGCTTGCTTATGTTATGAGCGTTTCTTCCATGAATGACATGGCGGGTATACAGAAGTTAGCTGGTGTTGTAGAGTCTCAAAAAACACTGGATATTCAAAAGGATGCGGAGAGGGAAATTAAAGAGATTCTAGTTAAAGTAGGCGACGAAGTAGAAGCAGGAACTTCTTTATTTATTTATGATACAACAAAGTTAGAAGCGGATTTGCAGCAATCCAACTTAGATTTGGAAAGGGCAGAAAATGATATGGAAAATCAAAAAGCGCAAATTGCCCAATTAGAGAAAGAGAAGAAAAATGCGCCGGAAAAAGAAAAGCTTTCTTATACTACACAGATTCAATCTGCACAGATGGATTTAAAGAAAAGTGAATATGAGAAAAAGGCAAAAGAAGTAGAAATGAATCGTTTAAAAACTCAAATTGAAAATTCTACTGTTACCAGTGAAATGAAAGGTGTGGTAAAATCCATTAATAATTCTGAAGGTGGGGAGAATTTTAATCCTTATGAAGGATCTCAGCAGGCATTTATGACAATTTTAGCTACAGGAGAGTATCGCATCAAAGGAAAAGTTAACGAACAGAACATTGCGCAGATTGTAGAAGGAAATCCGGCAATTATTCGTTCCAGAGTTGATAAAGATGCTATTTGGAGAGGTACTTATACAGCAGTGGATACGAAGAATCCTAATAATAACAATAACAATAGTATGATGTTTGGTGGTGGACAGGAACAACAGATGACATCTACATCTTATCCTTTTTATGTGGAGCTAGAGTCTTCAGAAGGCTTACTTTTAGGCCAGCATGTATATATTGAACAGGATACCGGTGTAGAAGAAAGAGAAGCGGGAATTTGGTTGGATGAAGCGTTTATTGCAGATGTAGATAAAAAGCCTTATGTATGGGTAGAATCCAAGAAAGGGGAACTGGAAAAAAGAACGGTGGTATTGGGAACTCATGATGAAAATATGATGCAATATAGAATTGAGAGTGGATTAAAGTCTTCTGATTATGTGGCATTTCCACAGGAGTTTTTTAAAGAAGGGATAAAAACTACTCATGAAATGACAGAAGAAATGATGGAAACACCAGAAGATACAGTAATTCCTGAAGAAGACATGGAAATCCCTCAAGAAGATATGATGCCAGAGGAAGGGGAAGAATTGGAAAGTGAAGGAGCTGTAGAGTAAAGGAGGCGGAAGAATGGGAATAAATAAAAAAGTAATAAAAACTGCCGTAATTAGCACAGCAGGAATTCTTCTTCTTGGTGGAGGTATTTGGTTTACTGTGGGAAAATTAAAGAAGGCAGAGATTAAAGTTTATTCTATGGAAGAACTTTCCCAGCAAATGTGGGGAGAAACAAATAATTTAGAAGGTTCTGTTTCCTCTAACGTATCTCAGGAAGTGCGATTAATGGATAAACAGTTAGTTTCTCAAGTCCATGTACAAGAAGGACAAGAAGTGAAGCAAGGAGATCCTTTATTGACCTATGATATGACCTTGGTGAGTATTGATTTAGAAATGGAAAAACTAAACAAAGAGCAGTTGACAGTGAAGAAAAAAGGGCTGGAAAATGAGCTGAAAAATTTAAAGAATGACAAAAAGAATATGGCTGCAGGAAAGAAACAATACAAAATTCAGTTTCTGAGTAATATAGGAGAACAACAAAAACCAGAAGAACAACAAAAACCAGAAGCACCTTCAGGACAGGAACAGGTAAGACCATCAGGGGTGTATAAAAGATTATATCGTGATATTACCATAGATAAGACGGAATTTCCCAATGATGATGCCATTATAGAGAATGCTATTCCATATTCGGGAAAAGGAACAAAAGATGATCCGTATGTGTATATATGTCAGAAAGGTGTTCTTATACAAGGTGAATTTTTAAATCAATTAGCAGGATTTGATGCTTCTGGAAACAGAGTGCGTGATCCGTATTATTGTAAATTAGAAGTGCATAGTGAAAACAGTTTTGATGGAACTTTGCAAGCAGCTATGATATTAGATGGAAGTACTATGGATCGTGCAGTAGAAGCCAGTGCATGGTTTCGGACTAGGTTAGGAAAAAATGAATGGGAAGAAATGCTTCCTGAGGAAGATGTGCCACAAGGAGAAGTGCTTCCTGAGTTACCAGATGGAACAGGAGATGAAGTTTCTGAGGATGAAATTATTGATAGTTATTCTAAAGAAGATTTAGAAAAAGCGATTAAAGAAAAGGAAAAAGAAATTAAAACTACAGAATTAGATCTTAAAGAAGCAGATCTGAAAATAAAAAAAGTAGAACAGGAACTTCAAGGTGAAACAGTGTTTAGCACTGTAAATGGCGTTGTGAAAAAAGTGGGAGATCCTAAAAAGGGAGAAATAGACGGAGAACCTTTTATTATCGTAGAAAGCAATGAAGGTGTGTATATTAAAGGAGTGGTAAGTGAAGTTTTGTTGGAAAAAGTGAAGCCAGGACAGATTATAATTGGCACAGCTTATGAGTCTAATACGTTTTTTGATGCAGAGATAAAGGAAGTATCTCCGTATCCTGTTAATGGTTATCAAAATTATGATGGCAGGGAACTTACTTATTATCCATTTACTGCCTATATTGCAGATGGAACAGGATTAAAAGATCATGAGATGGCAAGTATGGAACTTCCAGCAGAAGAAGGAGAAGTATCAGGAATTTTTCTTGGAAAAGAATATATCCGAAGTGAAGATGGAGAAGATTTTGTTTATAAAGAAGGAAAGCATGGGAAACTGGAAAAACAGCCAGTACGCACAGGCCAGACTTTTTATGGTTCTATAGTGGAAATTAAAAGTGGCCTGACGAGGGAAGATTATATAGCATTTCCTTACGGGAAAAAAGTAAAAGAAGGAGCCAAGGTAAAACAGGCATCTTTCGCAGAAGAAAATATGTTTTAAGAAAGGAAAGCAGTAGAATGATTGAAAATATTAGATTGTCTTTTCAGGGGATCTGGGCACATAAAATGCGTTCCTTTTTAACTATGTTGGGAATTATTATCGGTATCGCATCTTTAATATCTATAGTGTCTACAATCAAGGGAACAAATGAACAGATTAAAAAAAATCTCATTGGAGAAGGAGATAACGTAGTTGATATTTATCTTAGTCAAGGGGGAAATGAATACGAGATGGAATATCAAGGTGTGCCAGATGGTGTACCTGTGATTACAGAAGTGCAGAAAGAGAAAATCATGGAATTAGACGAAGTAATGAATATTACTTGTTATCAATCTAGAAAATATGCAGACAGTGTTTATTATCAAGATAAAACCATGAATGGAGGTAGTGTACTTGGTATTGATTCTGATTATCTAAATACTTGTGGATATCAGATTATCAGGGGAAGAGGATTTTCAAAAAGTGATTATGGAAAGTTTCAGAAAGTTGCCATAATTGATGAGACTGCGTCCAGTAACTTCTTTGAAAAAGGACAGGAGATAGGAAAGGTTATCGAAATTAAAGGGGAACCTTTTACTGTAGTTGGTATTATTAAAAAAATAGAAGAATTTCAGCCAGTCATTAACAGTAGAGAAGAATATTATACTTATTACAATGAGAGTAGCGGAATGGTGCTTATACCGGATAGTGTATGGCCCACTGTTTATCAATATGATGAACCTCAGCTTGTGTCCATTAAAACAACTTCGCCCGAAAGCATGAGTGCAGCAGGAAAAAAGACAGCGGAAATTTTAAATGAAGGTATTGTTTCTACAAATGGAGATATAAAATATAAAGCAAGAGATATGATGGAAAAGGCAAAGGGATTGCAACAGATTAGTGAGAGTACCAACCGTCAGTTGTTATGGATTGCCAGTATTTCTCTTTTAGTAGGTGGTATTGGCGTTATGAATATTATGCTGGTATCTGTGACAGAAAGAACAGGAGAGATCGGTTTAAAGAAAGCAATTGGTGCCAATAAGAGGAGAATTTTAGGACAATTTCTTACGGAAGCGGCAGTACTTACTAGCATAGGTGGTATTTTAGGTGTTTTTGCAGGAGTTATTTTAGCAGCAGTGATTGCTAAAATGTCAGGTGCACCTATGGTAATTAGTGTACCAGCGGCTGCATTAGCAGTTATTTTTTCCACAGTGATTGGATTAATTTTCGGATTGTTGCCATCTATAAAAGCAGCAAATTTAAGCCCGATTGAAGCATTAAGAAGGATGTAAGATGAAATGGAGTTATTGCTTATGCGATAGCTCCATTTTTAAGTAAAAAAATATTGTATTTGAACGTACTGTATGGTATCATTAAAAACAATGACCTAAAATTAGGAAAAGGAGCTGAGAATGATGGGGAAAAAGAAAATCGCAATTATTACGGATAGCAATAGCGGTATTACTCAGAAAGAAGCACAGCAGCTTGGAATTACAGTTTTAGCAATGCCATTTTATATTAATGAACAGCTATTTTTAGAGGATATTACCTTAACGCAGGAAGAATTTTATAAACAGTTGGCAGAAGATGCAAATATTTCAACTTCTCAGCCCTCACCTGCGGATATAATGGAAGCGTGGGAAAAGCTTTTAGAAGAGTATGATGAAATTGTACATATTCCTATGTCCAGTGGGTTGAGTAATTCTTGCCAGACAGCTTTTGTATTGGCGAAGGAATTCCATAATAGAGTGCAGGTGGTAGATAATCAGCGTATTTCGGTTACACAAAGGCAGTCTGTACTAGATGCCATAGAATTGGCAAATGCCGGGAAAGATGCATCTGAAATAAAAGAAATTTTAGAAAAAGAAGCAGGAGAATCCAGTATTTATATTACACTGGAAACTTTAAAATTTTTAAAAAAGGGTGGAAGAATTACACCAGCAGCGGCGGCTTTAGGAACTGTATTAAACTTAAAACCAGTTCTTCAAATTCAAGGCGATAAATTGGATGCTTTTTCTAAAGCAAGAGGAAAAAAACAGGCAAAACGCATTATGCTTCAGGCAATGAAGGATGATTTGGAAGGCAGATTTAAAGAATATGCGCAGAAAGATTTGCTTTGCCTTGAGGCTGCATATACAGGTAATGAAGAAGAAGCTATGGAGTGGAAGAAAGAACTGGAAAGTCAATTTCCAGGTATGTTGGTGTATATGGCACCATTGTCTCTTAGTGTAGCATGTCACATTGGACAAGGAGCTTTAGCAGTAGCAGTATCAAAAAAAGTGGAAGTGGAGTAATAGACAGATGAAGAAAATCATAGAAAAAATTGAGGAAGTAGTAAAAGAGGCGTTTTCAGCGTCAGAATATGATGAAAAATTTGCCAAAGTAACCGTATCCAATCGTCCGGATTTATGTGAATATCAGTGTAATGGTGCGATGGCAGCGGCAAAAACTTACAAAAAAGCACCGATTATGATTGCTGGTAGTGTAGTGGAAAAATTAAAAGAAAACCATATATTTGAAAGTGTAGAGGCAGTAAATCCTGGATTTATTAATATTAAGTTAAATAAAGAATTTTTGGCAAATTATTTAACGAATATGTTGGCAGATGAAAAGCTTTCTGTAGAAGAAGCTAAAAATCCTAAGACCATAGTAATTGACTATGGTGGACCTAACGTTGCAAAACCTCTTCACGTAGGTCATTTGCGTTCCGCTATTATTGGGGAAAGCATTAAAAGAATGGGACGATTTTTAGGTCATAAAGTGATTGGTGATGTCCATTTAGGTGACTGGGGACTTCAGATGGGATTAATTATTACAGAACTTTCCAAAAGACAGCCAGAATTGGTTTATTTTGATGAAAATTACGATGGAGAATACCCAAAGGAAGCACCATTTACTGTAAGTGAACTGGAAGAAATTTATCCTACAGCAAGTGGAAAATCCAAAGAAGATGAAGCATACAAAAATGAAGCATTGGAGGCGACTCTTCAACTTCAGCAAGGTCGAAGAGGTTACAGAGCTTTATGGCAACATATTATGGAAGTTTCTGTAACAGATTTAAAGAAGAATTATGCTAAGCTGAAAGTAGATTTTGATCTTTGGAAAGGTGAGGCTGATGCAGACGCCTATATTCCTGCCATGGTAGATTATTTAAAGGAAAATGGATATGCATATTTGGATCAAGGTGCTCTTGTGGTGGATGTAAAAGAAGAAACAGATACAAAGGAAATCCCACCTTGTATGATTTTGAAATCAGATGGGGCTTCTTTGTATAACACAACGGATTTAGCAACGATTGTACAGCGTGTGGAAGATTATAATCCAGATGAAATTATCTATGTAGTAGATAAACGTCAGGAATTACACTTTGTTCAGGTATTCCGTTGTGCGAAGAAAGCAAAATTGGTAGATGAAAATACACAGTTATCTTTTGTTGGATTTGGTACTATGAATGGAAAAGATGGAAAGCCATTTAAGACAAGAGAAGGCGGTGTTATGCGATTAGAACGTCTGATTGCAGAAATCAATGAAGAAATGTTCAAGAAAATCACAGAAAACCGTAGTGTAAAAGATGAAAATGCAGAAAAGACTGCTCAAATGGTTGGTTTATCTGCAATTAAATATGGAGATTTATCAAATCAGGCATCCAAAGATTATATCTTTGATATTGAACGTTTTACTTCTTTTGAAGGAAATACAGGTCCGTATATTTTGTATACGATTGTTCGTATTAAATCTATTTTAAGTCGTTATGCAGAAAGCGGAAAAAATGTCAATATAAAAGAAATCAAAGGAGCAGTTAACGATAGTGAAAAAGCATTAATGCTAGAATTATCTCGGTTTAATTCTATTATTGCACCAGCATTTGAAGAAAAAGCACCTCATAGAATTTGTTCCTACATCTATGATTTAGCAAATGCTTTTAATAGTTTTTACCATGAAACAAAGATTTTATCAGAAGAAGATGAAGAAAAGAAAGCTTCTTGGATTTGTCTACTGACTTTAACAGAAAGAGTATTAGAAACTTGCATTGATTTATTGGGATTTGATGCCCCGGATAGAATGTAAAAAGACTCCCTGCAAAGGATTTTATTGAAACTTTGCAGGGAGTCTTTTTGTAATTTTTACTAAGCAAACAATAGTCATTTGTATAATTGTTCAAAAAATGTATACATAAGGGGAAATATGCAAATGGATAATTGCAAAATGATGTACGATATAGTATTATTGAGAAAAATATTTGTGCAGAATGTACGAATATCGAAAAAGAGAGGAGAAGATCATGAAAAAAAGAAATATGAAAGTGTTCAGTTTGCTTTTGGCAGCTAGTATGACAGTTCCACAGTTAGCAGATTATTCACAGCTTTCTGGACTTACTGTAGTACATGCAGCAGTCAATGATCAGGTTTCTGAAAAAGCAGTAACTGAAGTTTGGCGTCATTTTAAAGCAGGTGCAACAAATGATAATGCCAAAAATCCAGCAGTATTAAAAAATACTAATGAAAATGCAATTGATCCTACTGGAGGAGAAATCAGTCTTACATTAAAAACTTCACAGGATGCTAAATTAAACAGAATTCAAATTTGCCCATACTGGGTAGATGGAG
>JARIAQ010000020.1 GCA_029257775.1 Blautia sp.
GCAGTATTAAAAAATACTAATGAAAATGCAATTGATCCTACTGGAGGAGAAATCAGTCTTACATTAAAAACTTCACAGGATGCTAAATTAAACAGAATTCAAATTTGCCCATACTGGGTAGATGGAGAAAACTTCATTAACGCAGCGGGATTTGATGCAAGTAGCAAATGGTTTTTTGAATATAAGGCAACAGGATTACAGGGAAGTTATCCGGGGCTTGGCGTTTCTGAGTGGAAGACAAATGAGGAAGTTCCTATTGTGATTTCATGGAAAGAAAACGTATATACTATTACAATTAATGGTCAGAAGTGTGCAGAGCAGACTGTTCCAAAAGAAATGTTAGAAGCATTAAAGGAAGGTAGCTTTGCCATTAAAGCAGGTACTTGGAATCAAGATGTAACAGATGTCTATTTTAAAGATGTTCAAATTAAGAACAGCAAAGGTGAAGTTGTTGTAGAAAAAGGCGCTGATACATGGGAAGTTTCTACTGGACATGATGAAGTTTTTGAACAGGGTAAAGAAGTTACAACAGTATCTTTAACAGGTAAAGTTGTAGATAAAGAAAAAAAACCAGTTGTAGGTGCTACGGTTACTGTTGCAGATAAGAGTACAACAACAGGCGAAGATGGTACCTGGTCAATCGAAGGAATTGAAGCAGGAGACGTAGAAATTGTAGTAAGTAAGGATGGATATAAAAATACAACAACAACTGTAAAAGTAGAAAAAGAAGATATAGCAGTTGAAGAGATTGTTTTATCCTCTGGAGAAGTGGTAGATTTTGAAAATGCGGCAGATGAAACAATTTCTTCTGAAGAAATGAAAGTATCAGTAGATAGCAAGTTTCCAAGAGTTGCAGGATATGAAATCTTAAAAGGCAATGGAGCAGGCAAAAAAATGTATGGTCAGATAGAAAAATTGGACACAATCGTGCTCAATCAGAAAAGCGCTGACGATAAGACTGGCATTGCAGTAAAACCAGAAGTGACGTCTAAAAAAGAAGGCGGAAACAAGATGGTTTATACCATGAAGGTAAATGATGATAAAAATAACATTCATGCAACTATCAAGGCAGAACTGGTAGTAGAAAAAAATACACTTGCTTTCAATATTAAGTCTGTAGAAAGAGAAAAAGGTTCTGAATTAGTAAAAACCATTAATATTCCAAATCATAATTTAGTATCTGTAAGAACAACACAGGCAGGTGCAAAATTTGATGGTGCGAATATGTCTAATGATACAAAGAGAAGTGGAGATACGCATCAGGATGTTGCTTCTATGAAAGCAGGTAAATCTGGTTATATGTATGCTTTTGTTTCTTCATCAGATTTAAGTGCAGGTCTTTGGAGTAATTCGGAAAACAACGTAACTGCTGACTGGCAGAGAGTTGTGGCTAATGCAGCAGAAAAAGATGGATATCACGAAACTGGATTAAGCAGTAATTACTGGACATGGCAAAAGGGAGAAGGATATAGAGAAGAAAGTAAAGAATATGAACTTCCATCTACTAAAGTTGCAATTACAGCAGATGAGAATGGTGATAGTACAGTAGACTGGCAGGATGGAGCTATTGTATATCGTGATATTATGAATAATCCAAAGGGAAGTGAATTAGTACCTGACAGAACTGCACTCCGTATTGCGATGAACTTCTCCAGTCAGGCACAGAATCCATTCTTGATGACATTGGATAATGTTAAAAAAGTATACTTAAATACAGATGGTTTGGGACAGAGTGTTCTGTTAAAAGGTTATGGAAGTGAAGGACATGACTCTGGACATTTAAATTATGCAGATATCGGTACTCGTATTGGTGGAGCAGAGGATATGACAACTCTTATGAAAGAGGGTGCAAAATACGGAGCTACTTTTGGTATCCATGTAAATGCCAGTGAAACTTATCCAGAATCCATTTACTTTGAAGAAGACAGATTGATGAAAGGTTCCAATGGAAAATATTCCTATGGTTGGAACTGGTTGGATCAGGGTATCAATATCAATGCAGATTATGATTTAAGAAATGGTCGTGAACAGCGTTTCTTGGATTTAAAAAACAAGTTGGATAAAGCAGACCCAGATGGAAAAAATGATCTCGATTTTATCTATGTAGACGTATGGGGTAATGGTCAGTCTGGTGATAATGGTACATGGGCTAGCCGTCAGCTTGCAAAAGAAATCACAGAAACATGTGATTGGCGATTAGCTGGTGAATGGGGACATGCTAATGAGTATGATTCTACATTCCAGCACTGGGCAGCAGACCTTACCTACGGAGGAGCAGGTAATAAAGGTATTAACAGTGCCATTACAAGATTTATTCGTAACCATCAGAAAGATTCTTGGGTTGGTGATTATCCAAGCTATGGTGGAGCAGCAGTGAATCCTCTTCTCGGGGGATATGATATGAAAGACTTCGAAGGCTGGCAAGGAAGAAATGATTATAAGGGATATATTCAAAATCTCTTTGATGATGATGTAGCTACAAAATTCCTTCAGCATTACGAGGTTATGCAGTGGGTAGATGGAGAACCTACTACAGTGGCAGGCGCACAGTGGACTCCTGAAATGAAGGTTGTGCTTCAGGATAAAGAAAGAAAGCAAACCATTACTGTTGAGAGACAGTCCAATAATGGAGGCGAAGCTGGATATAGTTTAAGAACCATGAAGTATAATGACGGAAATGGTGAAAGAGTAATCATGGATGGTGAAAGATACTTACTTCCATGGTACTGGGATGCAAATGGAAAATCTTTAGGAGATAACTACAAGTTATATCATTGGAATCAGAAAGGTGGAACCTCTACATGGACATTGCCATCAGGTTGGTCTAATGCAAAAATATACGAGCTTACAGAAAATGGTAAGAAAGAAGTGACAAATGCAACAGTAGCAAATGGTGAGATTACTATTAATGCTGAAGCTAGTACACCTTACGTTCTTTACCAGACAGAAGCTAAGAATCCAACAAATGCAGAGTTGAAATGGAGTGAAGGAACACACCTTGTAGATACAGGATTTAATAGTGCTTCTTTAGAGCAGTGGAAAATCACAGGTGAAAAAGATGCGGCACAGATTGTTCATAGTGCAGGATTTAACCCGATGCTTCGTTTAAACAATCAGTCTGATGAAGTTGTTCTGGAACAGACAGCTACAGAGCTTGAAAAAGGAAAACAGTATGTAGCAATGGTTGCAGTAGATAATAGAAGTGATGCAAAAGCATATCTGGAAGTAACATCCGGTGATAAAACAACATCTAATTATACAACAAGATCTATTGCAAAGAATTACAGTCAGGCAGATGCTCATAATACAAATGGAAGCAATGCAACAATAAAAGATCAGGGAAGTTATTTCCAGAATATGTATGTATTCTTTACAGCAGGTGAAGATGGAAAAGCTACAATTAAGCTGAAACGTGATAAAGGAGAAGGAGAAGTTTACTTTGATGATTTAAGAATTGTTCAGAATGATTCTGAGAATTTCCCATCCGATAGTAAATTTGTACAGAACTTCGAAAAAGTTCCACAGGGATTATGGCCATTCGTAGTAGGTGGTGCAGAAGGTGTTACAGATAACCGTACTCACTTATCAGAAAAGAATAAAAAAGATCCAAAATATACTTCAGCAGGATGGTTTACAAAGAAACTGGATGATGTATTAGAAGGTGACTGGTCCTTAAAGACAAATGGTCTGACACAGAGAGGAAATCTGATTTATCAGACAATTCCACAGAACTTCCGATTTGAAGAAGGCGTTACATATAATGTAAGTTTTGACTATCAGTGTGGTTCAGAAGGAACTTATGCATTGGCAGTAGGTAATGGAGATGTAGAAGCTGGAAATGTAAGCTATACACCATTAGAATCTTCTATTCCTGGTGGAAAGAAAGCAGAAACAAAACATTATAAATTCCGTATTACTGGCGCAAAAGGCGGACAGAGCTGGTTCGGTATTCAGTCTACATCCACAGGCCCTGATCTCCAAGGAACAGCCGGAGGAGATGCTGACTTTGGTGGATATAAGGATTTTGTTTTAGACAATCTTGTTATTGAAAAATCAAAAGCACAGAAAGCAAATTTGGAAACTTTGGTATCTGACAATAAAGGTCGTTATGAAGTAAATTATAGTGCCAAAACATGGAAAACATTTACAAAAGCTATGAAAGTAGCGAATGAAGCATTAGATAACTTTGATGCAGAACAGGCAACTGTAGATAAGGCATACGAAAACTTAGACAAGGCAATCAAAGGACTGGAAGTAATCGGTGCAACAATGTCCGGTACAGTTACAGATACAGAAGGAAGACCGATTGAAAACATCACTGTAAGCGTTAAAATGAAGGATAAAACAATCAAAACTGTTACAAATAGCCGTGGACAGTATATTCTTCCAGGAGTATTATTCGGTGATTGGACAGTAACAGCAGACAATTCTGTCTGGGCAAAATCTACAGTTGATGTTAAGGTTACAAAAGATAACCTTGAATTTACACAGGATTTTCAGTTGAAAGATACACAGTCTTCTGTGGAAGGACATGTAACTGCAGTTGGTAAAAATGTAGAAGGTGCAACAGTATCTCTTACAGGAAAGAGCAAACCAAAAGAAATTAAGACAGATGCAAATGGTGCATACAAATTTGATAAGCTTTTGGCAGGAACTTATACTTTAAGAGTAGAAAAAGAAGGATATGATACATTTACACAAGAAATTACTGTAACAAAAGAAAAAGGTCTTGTTCAGAATATTATGTTACAGCCAGTTTCTACTGTAGATTATGAAAATGATTACAGTAATGGTAAAAAGACATGGGATAATCTTGGAGGAAATACATCAAGTACAACTATCAGTGTGGAAAATGAAGCAACTAAGATTAAATTCCCAGGCGGTGGACATGCAAATGTTTATGAAACAGCAGCACCAACCTTCAAAAATGGTGTGGTTGAAATGGATGTTACACCAGAAAAGAGTGGTGTTCGTTTAGGCCTTCTCTTACGTGCAAATAGTATGAATGATCGTATTTATGTAGGTGTAGGAGATAGTGAAAACCAGTGGTTTGCAGAATACTGGGGCAATGGCGGAAATTCATGGTCCAATATGTATCCTGGTCCAAAAGCATCAGCAGGCAAAACAGTGCATTTGAAAGCAGAAATTATTGATACAACTGTTTCTTTATGGGTAAATGATAAGTTAGTAATTAATAAACTGAATATGGGTGGAATGCCAACAAAAGCAGGTGCAATTGGTATGAACACTAGAAATTCTAATAATGTTACAGTGGATAACGTAAAAGTAACTTCTTATGATTTACCAGAAGGTGAAGTTGAAACTATTTCTGGTCATGTAGCTGATAAAAAAGGACAAGCATTAGAAGGTGTTTCTGTAAATATCAAGAGTGCAGAAGGTGCGGCAGAAGCAGTTGATAAAACAGCTAAGACAGACGCCTTTGGAAACTACAAGTTTAAAAATATTCCTTTAGGAAATTACACAGTAACAGTAACAAAGGGTAAAGAAACGAAATCTGTAGATGTTGCAGTAGTAGCAACAGAAGACTATATTGTAGTTCCAGAAATTCGTTTTGGAGCAGAAGCACCAGGTGTTGATAAGACAAACTTAAATGCGGCAATCACAATGGCAGCAAGCAAAGATAAAGCAGATTATCTGAGCATTGGATGGGCTGAATTTGAAACTGCATTACAGGAAGCAAAAGCCGTAGCAGCAGATGCAAAAGCTACATTTAATCAGGTAAATGATGCAGAAGCAAAATTGACACAGGCTATGAATGTTCTGGAAAAAATTCCTGAAAAAGATGGTTTGAAAGCAGCGGTTGATGCAGCAAAAGAGAAAAAAGAAGCTGATTATACACCGGAAACATGGGCACCATTTGCGAAAGCATTAGCAGCAGCAGAAGAAGTTTATGCAAATCCGGAAGCAACAGAAGAAATGGTACAGGATGCTGTAAATGCTCTGTTGGAAGCATCAGAAGGATTGGAAGCTCCAAAACCATCTAAAGATGCGTTAGAAAAAGCTATTAAAGCAGCGAAAGAAATGAAGAAAGAAGAGTATACAGCAGATAGTTGGAAAGAATTCTCAAATGCTCTTCAAAAAGCACAGGCAGTTTACGATAAAGCAGCTGCAACAGCAGAAGAAATTGCAAAAGCAGTTGCAGATTTAGAGACAGCACAGAAGAACTTAGTAGAAAAAGACGGCTGGAATGAAACAACAGATGGCTGGGAATACTATGAAGCTGGTAAAAAAGCAACTGGCTGGAAAGAAATCTCTAAACGTTGGTATTACTTTAGTGCAAACGGAATTATGACAACTGGTTGGGTATCTGTAGGAGAACAGTGGTATTACATGAATGCATCTGGAGCAATGCAGACTGGCTGGGTATCTGTAGGTAAACAGTGGTATTACATGAATACATCTGGAGCAATGCAGACTGGCTGGGTATCTGTAGGAGAACAGTGGTATTACATGAATGCAGACGGAGTAATGCAGACTGGCTGGGTATCCGTAGGAGGACAGTGGTATTACATGAATACATCTGGAGCAATGGAAACTGGCTGGGTATCTGTAGGTAAACAGTGGTATTATATGAATACATCTGGAGTAATGCAGACTGGTTGGGTATCTGTAGATGGTAGTTGGTATTATATGAATGCAGATGGAACAATGGCAACCAATCAGTGGATTGGCGGATACTATGTAGGTGCATCTGGAAAAATGGAATAAAATATAGTAAAAAATTTAATAAGTATTAAATTTTAGCTAAAAGGAGCTGTTGCTTCGACGATAAAAATCGTGGAAGCAACAGCTTTCTTTTTTTACATTTTGTGTTAGAATGAATATAATAGAAACGAATTGGGGCAAAAAAGTGTATGGGGGACAAAGAATGGAAAAAACGAAATTAAAGTATCTGGAAAGAATGGCAGAGTTGTATCCAACAATGGCGGAAGCGTCTACGGAGATTATCAACTTACAGGCAATTTTAAATTTGCCAAAGGGAACGGAACATTTTATTACAGATATACATGGGGAATACGAGGCATTTTCTCATGTATTAAAAAATGGTTCAGGATCCATAAGAAGAAAAATTGATACGGTTTTTGGACATACGATGAACAAACAGGAGAAAAAAAGCCTTGCTACATTAATCTATTATCCAAAAGAAAAAATGGAATTGATTAAGAAACAGGAAATAGATATGGAGGAATGGTATAAAATTACACTTTACCGTTTGATTGAGGTATGCAAAAAAGCTGCATCAAAGTATACACGCTCGAAAGTAAGAAAAGCACTTCCGAAAGATTTCGCATATGTTATTGAAGAATTAATTACAGAAAAATGGGATATTACGGACAAAGAGTCTTATTATGAGCAAATTATATGTACGATTATTGATATTGGTCGTGCAGAGGAGTTTATTATTGCTTTATCAGAACTTATACAAAGATTGGTGGTAGATCATCTTCACATTCTGGGAGACATTTATGACAGAGGACCTGCACCTCATCAGATTATGGATAAATTGGAATCATATCATTCGTTAGATATTCAGTGGGGAAATCATGATGTTCTATGGATGGGAGCTGCTGTTGGTCAGGAATGTTGTATTGCAACAGTGATTCGAATCTGTGCTCGATATGGGAATCTAGATATATTGGAAGATGGATATGGCATAAATTTATTACCGCTAGCAACTTTTGCTTTGACATATTATAAAGAGGATCCTTGTCAATGCTTTAAAACAAAGGGAAATCATATTCTGAATCCCATAGAACAGGAATTAAATATGAAAATGCACAAGGCAATTTCCATTATTCAATTTAAACTAGAGGGACAGCTTCTTATGCGGAGACGGGAATTTGGTATGGCAGACAGAGCACTTTTAGACGATATTGATTATGCGGAAGGTACAATCCGCTTAAAAGGGAAAGAGTATAGACTGTTGGATACTTATTTCCCAACAATTGATGGGGAAAATCCTTATGATTTATCAAAAGAAGAAAAAGAAGTTATGGAGAGGCTGACATCGGCATTTGTAAGTTGCGAGAAATTACAAAGACATATGCAGTTTCTTTTAAAGCGTGGAAGTCTGTATAAAATTTTTAATGGTAACTTGCTTTATCATGGTTGTATTCCTATGAATGAAGATGGTAGTTTTAAAGAGGTGCAAATTTATGAAAAATCTTATAAAGGAAAAGGTTTGTACGATGTATTAGAAAGTTATGTTCGTAAAGCTTTTATGGCAAGAGATGAGGAAGAGAAAGAGAGAGGAAAAGATATGTTATGGTATATCTGGACCAGTCCAAATTCACCTTTGTTTGGAAAAAGTAAAATGGCAACATTTGAACGTTATTTTCTAGAGGAGAAGGAAACTCATCAAGAAATAAAAAATCCTTATTATAGTTTTCTGGAAAGCGATGAAGTGGCAGAAAAAATTTTTAAGGAATTTAAGGTAAAAGGGGAGGAAAGACACATTGTAAATGGACATGTTCCGGTGCATCATGCATCTGGAGAAAGTCCTATTAAATGCAAAGGGAAAATTCTTGTAATTGATGGAGGTTTTTCAAGATCGTATCAAAAAGAAACAGGTATTGCCGGCTACACTTTAATTTATAATTCATGGGGGATGATTTTGGCTGCCCATGAGTCTTTTACTTCCACGCAGGATGCAATTACAAAAGAAAGTGATATTCTTTCGGATAGTATTCTGGTAAAAAGAGTAACAGAAAGAAAAAGTGTAGGAGCAACTGATACAGGGATAAAATTAAAAGAAAGGATAGCAGAGCTAAAAGAACTTTTAGAGGCTTATAGAAACGGACTGCTGATAGAAAAACTATGAGAAATGAACAGCTAAAAATTCAAGTAAAAGGTTCCGCCAAAGAATGCCGCTTGGAAACTTATATTTTAGGAGATGTGTTGGATGGAGTAAGAAATAGAAAGACACCGTTGGTACTAATATGTCCAGGGGGAGCTTATGCTATGACTTCTAACAGAGAAGCAGAACCTATTGCATTACAATTTACCAGTATGGGCTATCAGGCGGCTGTTTTGCGATATTCTTGTGCTCCGGCAACTTATCCGACTTCTCTTTGTGAAGTAGCACAAAGTGTAAAGATTATCAGAGAACATGCAGAAGAGTGGAATGTAGACACCGAGAAAATCATCGTTATGGGATTTTCGGCAGGAGGGCATTTGGCAGCTAGTTATGGTGTGTTTTGGAATGAACCATGGCTGGCAGAAAAAATACAATGTGAGACTTCCTTTTTAGAACCCAATGGTTTGGTTTTATGTTATCCGGTTATTAGTTCAAAGGATGAGATTGCTCATCAAGGCAGTATTAAAAATTTGCTGGGGGAATCTTATGAGGAATTGAAAGAGCAAATGTCTTTAGAAGATAGAGTTGGAAAACAGACACCAAAAACTTTTCTGTGGCATACTTTTACAGATGAAGTTGTTCCTTTTTGGAACTCCTTTCGGTTTGTAGAGGCACTGGGAAAAGAAGGAATTCCTGTGGAGTATCATTTATATCCAAAAGGCGGGCATGGACTTTCTCTTGCAAAGGAACAGACTGCAGGAGTAGATGGTAGAGGCGTGGAAAAAGGATGTCAGAGTTGGTTTGCGCTACTTCAGGATTGGATGTTTTATAATTTCGGACTTTATTCTTAAAAAAGCCTTGCAATTATAGAAAATGATATGATATAATATTCGCGTTGCTAAATGCAATGTAGAAAATAACCACGCCTGTGAATTTCAACGGGGGGTGCTTAGAAAGTCCCGGAGGAGCAGAAACAGGTGGAAGAGAAAACCAAAGGAGAGAAAAAAATGAGCGTTATTTCAATGAAACAGTTACTTGAAGCAGGTGTTCATTTCGGACATCAGACAAGAAGATGGAACCCTAAAATGGCACCATACATCTACACAGAAAGAAATGGTATCTACATCATTGACTTACAGAAATCTGTAGGAATGGTTGACGATGCATATAAAGCAATCGCTGATATCGCTGCAGAAGGTGGCACAATCCTGTTCGTAGGAACAAAAAAACAGGCTCAGGATGCTATCAAAACAGAAGCTGAAAGATGTGGAATGTTCTATGTAAATGAAAGATGGTTAGGCGGTATGCTTACTAACTTCAAGACAATCCAGAGCAGAATTGCAAGATTAAAAGAAATCGAAGCTATGGAAGCTGATGGAACATTTGATGTTCTGCCTAAGAAAGAAGTAATCAACCTGAAAAAAGAACTGGAAAAATTACAGAAAAACCTTGGCGGAATTAAAGAAATGAAAAAAATTCCAGATGCAATCTTTATCGTAGATCCTAAGAAAGAAAGAATCTGTGTACAGGAAGCTCATACATTAGGTATTCCGTTAATTGGTATCGCTGATACAAACTGTGATCCAGAAGAATTAGATTACGTAATTCCAGGAAACGATGATGCTATCAGAGCTGTAAAATTAATCGTTTCTAAAATGGCTGATGCTGTTATTGAAGCAAATCAGGGCGAAGCTGCTGATGCTGAAGAAATTTTCGCAGAAGAAACAGAAGAAGTTGTAGAAGAATAATCTTATTCAAAATGGAATAGATGAAGCTGTCATATGAAATTTGTTTTTATATGACAGCCTCATTCCGTATAAAAGCATATTATACAGGAGGAATTTAAAATGGCTATTACAGCAGGAATGGTAAAAGAATTAAGAGAAATGACAGGCGCTGGTATGATGGACTGTAAGAAAGCTCTTACAGCAACAGAAGGCGATATGGATAAAGCAGTTGAATTTTTAAGAGAAAAAGGTCTTGCAACAGCTCAGAAAAAAGCTGGACGTGTTGCAGCAGAAGGTCTTTGCCAGACTTTAGTTGCTGCAGATGAAAAACATGCAGTTGTTGTTGAAGTAAATGCAGAAACAGACTTCGTTGCTAAAAATGATGTATTCCAGGGATATGTAGCTCAGGTTGCAGAAGCTGCTATGGAAACAGAAACAACTACAACAGAAGATTTCCTTGCTTCTCCATGGAAATTCGATACAACAAAAACAGTAAACGAAGCTTTAGCAGCACAGATCGCTGTTATTGGTGAAAACATGAACATCAGAAGATTTGCAAAATTATCTGAAGAAAATGGTTTTATCGCTTCTTACACACATATGGGTGGAAAAATCGGTGTTTTAGTTGATGTTGAAACAGATGTTGTAAATGATGAAGTAAGAGAAATGGCTAGAAACGTAGCAATGCAGATTGCTGCTTTAAAACCACAGTACACAAATAGCTCTGAAGTAAGCGAAGAATACATTGCACATGAAAAAGAAATTCTTCTTGCTCAGATTATGAACGATCCAAAAGAATCCCAGAAACCAGAAAAAGTTATTCAGGGTATGATTAGTGGACGTATCAATAAAGAATTAAAAGAAATCTGTCTGTTAGATCAGGTATATGTAAAAGCTGAAGACGGAAAACAGAATGTAGCAAAATACGTAGAAGAAGTTGCAAAAGCAAATGGCGCTAAAATCACTGTTAAAGGATTTATTCGTTTTGAAACAGGCGAAGGAATTGAAAAGAAACAGGAAGATTTTGCTGCTGAAGTTGCTGCACAGATGGGAAACTAATTCCTGATTTTAACAAGTTATCATAACTTAATAGAGCTTATTAAAACCCCAGAAAACCTAGTGTTTCTGGGGTTTTTCACGTCTAAGGCACTTCTTGTAAGCTATTGCAAATTGGCATATGTTATTGTACCAATTTTCGTAAAATCTTCGTCAAAGTTCCAATCTGAATCTTCGTAAAAAAATGATGTCATAATGAATTTTTATACATATAATATGCATGAGCTATTAGAGGTATATAGATTTCAAGATTGGACTCGTT